>NZ_JBIWNS010000003.1:0-561948 GCF_044767325.1 Herbaspirillum sp. NPDC101397 | reverse complement strand
AGAGTGAGAACGATGATCAGCACGATGAAGGCGAAGATGTCCTGGTAGTTACTGCCCAGGAAGTCGCCCGTCAGGTCGCCGATGTAACCGGCGCCCAGGCTCTCGATCAGGCCCAGCAGAATGCCGCCCAGCATGGCGCCGTAGATGTTGCCGATGCCGCCCAGCACCGCTGCCGAGAAGGCCTTCAGGCCCGGCACGAAGCCCATGGCGAATTGCGCGGTGGAGTAATTCGCCGCCCACATGACGCCGGCAATGGCCGCCAGCGCCGCGCCGATGATGAAGGTGACCACGATCACGCGATTCGAGTCCACGCCCATCAAACCCGCAATGCGCGGGTTCTCCGCCGTGGCGCGCATGGCGCGGCCCATCTTGGTCTTCTCAACGATGAGGACCAGCCCGATCATGGCGGCCAATGCCAGCAGCAAGAGCATGATCTGGGTCGGCGAAATCAGCGCGCCGGCGATGTGCACCGGATCCGACGGCATGATCTGCGGGAACGGCAGCGGGCTGCGGCCCCAGATCATCATGGCCAGCGTCTGCAGCAGGATCGACACGCCAATGGCGGTAATGAGCGGCGCCAGGCGCGGCGCATTGCGCAGCGGACGGTAAGCCACCCGCTCGATGATCATGCTCACGATCACGCACACGGGAATCGCGCCGATGATGGCGATGATCAGCTTGACGATGCCCGGCAAGTCCGGCGCCACGTGCTGCACCAGCTTCAAGATGCTCAAGCCTGCCATCGCGCCGATCATGAGCACGTCGCCGTGCGCAAAATTGATCAGGTTCAGCACGCCGTACACCATCGTGTAGCCCAGGGCGATCAGGGCGTACATGCTCCCCAAGACCAGGCCGTTGATGATTTGCTGGATGAATATGTCCATGGATGCTTCCTAACTATGTGTAACGAATCAATGAAATGCCTGCGAGGGCAAAGCCGGGCTCGGGCCCAGGCATGCGAGCGATAGAGCAAAAAGCGTTCCCGATCGGCCGAATGTCGCAAGCGCTTGCAAGCTGCCGGAGACGGCCATGGCGGCCGCCATCGGCGCTGTGGCCTTACGAGGTCAAACGGGAATTGGGGGAGGAACGCGTCAAGATGGAGCGTGCAAGGACAAGCTGGGGCAAATTCACGGGGATGCTCATGCGGATGGTCATGATCAGGGACGCTCCTTCTTTGTCGAAAGGTATTGGGGACGATCAAAAAAGCGAGTGCGCCTTGTGGGGCCTCGCGGTTGGAGCGGGATTATACCTAAGCGCAGGCTACAACACGAAAAACCGCGCAAGTGCCCGCCCGGCCTGTTGATCCGCGTGATTCACGACATAAAAAAAGCGCACCGGGGTGCGCTCTTTTGAAGCCCGGAGCAAACCGGGAAATTCCTTGTTCAGCTGTTGCCGGTTACCGAACGACCACCGCCCAGACCTTTGGGCATCGGGAATGTGACATGCTCCTCGATGCCCTCAAGGATGCGCACGCTGCGCAACGAGCCTTCCTTGATCCGATCGATGACGGCCTGCACCAGTACTTCAGGCGCCGAGGCGCCGGCGGTGACGCCGACGCGACGCTTGCCGTCCAGCCATTCCTGCTTGATCAGCTCGGCGTTGTCGACCATGTAGGCGGGCACGCCCTTCTTTTCCGCAACTTCACGCAGGCGGTTGGAGTTGGAACTGTTGGGGCTGCCGACCACGATCACGACGTCGACCTGCGGCGCCATGAACTTGACCGCTTCCTGGCGGTTGGTGGTGGCGTAGCAGATGTCGCCTTTTTTCGGCTCGGCGATATTCGGGAAGCGTTGCTTGAGCGCGGCGATGATGTCGGTGGTGTCGTCCACCGACAAAGTGGTTTGCGACACATAGGCCAGCAGATCAGGATCGGTGACCTGCAGCTTGAGGACGTCGTCGACGGTTTCCACGAGATACATGCCGGCTTCGGTCTGGCCCATGGTGCCCTCGACTTCAGGATGGCCCTGGTGGCCGATCATGATGATCTCGCGACCTTCGCGGCGCATCTTGGCGACTTCCATGTGGACCTTGGTGACCAGCGGGCAAGTGGCGTCGAATACGGTCAGGCCGCGTTTCTGGGCTTCAGCCTGCACCGCCTTGGAGACACCATGCGCGGAAAAGATGACGGTGTTCCCGGCCGGCACGTCGGCCAGCTCTTCGATGAAGATCGCGCCCTTGTTGCGCAGGTCGGCGACAACGTAGGCGTTGTGGACAATTTCATGGCGCACGTAGATCGGTGCGCCGAATTGCGTCAACGCACGCTCGACGATTTCGATGGCGCGATCGACGCCGGCGCAGAAACCGCGCGGCTGAGCCAATAAAATTTCAGATTCTTGCTTGTCCATATCGAGCACCTTACAGAATCCCGATGATTTTTACTTCAAATTTCAGTGTTTGCCCGGCCAACGGATGATTGAAATCGAACAGCGCGCCTTGCGCATCAATCTCGCGCAACACGCCTGCAAAGCGGCCGCCGCCCGGCGCCGCGAAATCGACCAGGTCGCCGACGCGATAATCTGCGTCCATCGACGAGTTTTCTTCCAGCGTGGCGCGCGAGATGCGCTGAATCAATTCCGGGTTGCGCGGTCCAAAAGCCTGCTCCGGCGCCAGCTCGAAAGTCTGATGAACGCCCTCCGGCAATCCCAGCAGGCAAGCCTCCAGGAACGGCGCCAGTTGACCCTGGCCGAATTGCAGTGTGGCCGGCTTTTCCTCGAAGGTGCTGACGATGTTTTCACCGGTCAGCGAAGCGAGGCGGTAATGCAGGGTGAGATAAGCGGTTTCGGTGACGACCGGGACAGATGCGTTGGACATGAACAATCTTCAATAAACGTGACAAAGTGGCGTGCCGGATCGATACAACATCAGTTGATGCGACAGCCCGCTATTGTAAGCCACGTTGCGAAGCTCCGTAAAAAACCCCTCGACTTTCGAGTGTTTTGAGTGTTTTAAAAGGACCCCATGGCAATCACCGATTGGCCGGAAGACCAGCGCCCGCGCGAGCGCCTGATCCGGCAAGGCCCGCAATCCCTGTCTGACGCCGAATTGCTGGCGGTGTTCCTGCGTGTAGGCGTGACCGGCAAAAGCGCGGTTGACCTCGGGCGCGACATGGTCGGACATTTCGGCTCGCTGCAGGGACTGTTTGCCGCCCGGCTGGCCGATTTTTGCGGCATCAACGGCCTGGGACCTGCCAAATACGCCCAGTTGCAGGCTGTGCTGGAGCTGGCCCGGCGTGCATTGGCTGAAGAATTGACGTCCGGGACAGCACTCAGTTCACCGCAGGCGGTAGCCAACTATCTGCGGCTGCTGTTCCACGGCAAGGCCCATGAAAGCTTCGTGGTGCTGTTTCTCGACGTCAAGAATCGCCTGATCGAGGCGGAGGAAATGTTTCGCGGCACGCTGACCCAAGCCAGCGTTTATCCGCGTGAAATCGTCAAGGCAGCGCTGGCGCGCAACGCTGCGGGCGTGATCCTGGCCCATAATCACCCGTCCGGCGAGCCCCAGCCTAGCAGCGCTGACCTGCTCCTGACGCAGACGCTGCAACAGGCGCTGGGCCTGGTCGACGTGCGTGTGCTGGATCACATCGTGGTGGCCGGGCGGCGTACGCATTCGTTTGCGGAGCATGGGCAGCTCTGAGAACCAGCGTTTCAGGACGGACCGACAATTGTTAAATTTAATTCAAAACAACGACACAATTGTTTTTCGCAAGTCATTGAATAATCAATGTTTTTTGGCTATACTCTCTTTTTTTCCAATTTCTGGAATTTTTAAGGAGCACTCCATGGCACGTGTATGCCAAGTCACCGGGAAGGGGCCGATGGTCGGCAACAACGTCTCCCATGCGAACAACAAGACCAAGCGCCGCTTTTTGCCTAACCTGCAAAACCGCCGCATTTTCGTCGAGTCGGAAAACCGTTGGGTTTCCCTGCGCTTGTCCAACGCCGGCCTGCGCGTGATCGACAAAGTCGGCATTGATGCCGTTTTGGTCGATATGCGTGCTCGCGGCGAAAAAGTCTAACTAGCAGAGTAAAGGAAATCTATCATGGCTAAATCCGGCCGCGACAAAATCAAGTTGGAGTCGACCGCAGGTACAGGTCACTTCTACACCACGACAAAGAACAAGCGTACGACACCTGAAAAACTAGCGATCATGAAGTTCGATCCCAAGGTTCGCAAGCACGTTGAATACAAAGAGACCAAGATCAAGTAATTGATTTTTCTCTTGTCGTAAAAAAAGCCCCGCGATTTGCATCCGGGGCTTTTTTATTGCCTGCGCATTCCTGAGGAATGCGCAGCGTCTGGTGAAACTGATAGCAGGGAAAACCTACTGCCCTGCTCTCACCAATTTTCAATTTGTTTGCAATCCTTGAGGATGTGCTCGGCATCTTCGCCCAGCGTTTCATCAGACAGGAATCCCTCGTTCCCCTTGTTCCACCAGACATAGCGTCCGGCAACGTATCTCACGCCCGAAGCCGCAACCACACTGACGAACAGCTGACGCTTACCCGCCACCGGCAAATAGGCGAAGGCGCCTGCGCTGGTATTGAGATAGCGCACCGGTAAACGCACATCGCCGGCGCAACGATAAATCAACCGTTGCTGGCTCTGGATCTTGACGTCGGGAAGAGTGAAACTGGGAAGAGTAGTCTTCGCCAGCGTTGCGCCGGGAAGCGCCGCCGAAGCGGCGACGGCTGCGAGCAAAATTGCAGGAAGAACTTTACTCACAGCCGATCGATACAAATCAAGCGTAGCTACGCAGGCGCAATGCGAAGTCACGCAGAGCATGGATGCCCGAGGCTTCAGCACGCACGCACCAGTCTTGCAACTGCTGCAGCAACTGTTCGCGGGTCGAATTGGAACGGCCCCAGATCGCGCCCAGTTCCACGCGCATTTCGTGCATGGTCTGCAGCGCCTTGCTGTGCGTGAACAACTCGGACAATTGTTGCTTCTGACCGTCTTCCAGCTTGGCCGGTTCACGTTGCAGCAGCTTCTTGGACGACTTCAGGAAACGCGATTCCAGCTTGGCCTTTTCCGCCAGGTGTTCGATTTCGTCAGCCCAGGCGCGCTTGAGCGACTTGGCGTACTTGGACATGACGTCGTAGCGGTTGGCGATCACGGATTGCAGCGTATCGAAATCGGCGACCAGTTTCTGACGATCGAACTTCGGCGCCGGCGCAACCTTCTTGACCTTGGCCAGGCCCATCATCTCCAGAATACGGATATACATCCAGCCAATGTCGAACTCATACCACTTCGACGACAGTTTCGCCGACGTGCCGAAAGTATGATGGTTGTTGTGCAGTTCTTCGCCGCCGATGATGATGCCCCATGGGAACACGTTGGTCGCAGCGTCGTTGCAGTCGTAGTTGCGATAGCCCCAGAAGTGACCGATACCGTTGATGATGCCGGCGGCGGTGATCGGGATCCACAGCATCTGGACAGCCCAGACCGTCAGACCGATAACGCCGAACAGCATGACGTCGATGATCAGCATCAGACCGACGCCTTGCCAGCCGAAACGGGTATAGACGTTACGCTCGACCCAGTCATCCGGCGTGCCATGGCCATACTTTTCCATGGTTTCGGCGTTCTTGGATTCAGTGCGATACAGCTCGGCGCCTTCCAGCAGCACCTTCTTGATGCCGCGTACTTGCGGGCTGTGCGGATCTTCTTCAGTTTCGCACTTGGCGTGATGCTTGCGGTGAATCGCGGCCCACTCCTTGGTGACCATGCCCGTGGTAATCCACAGCCAGAAGCGGAAGAAGTGACTTGGAATGGCGTGCAGATCCAGCGCACGGTGCGCCTGGCAGCGATGCAGATAAATGGTGACGCCCGCGATCGTGATGTGGGTCACAATCAGGGTGTAAAAGAAAATCTGCCAACCGGTTGCGTGCAGCAAGCCGTTCGAAAGAAAGTCCAGGATCGAATCTACTGTCATTACCACTCCAAAAAAGAAAAACTTCACGGCAAATGAGTTTGCCAACGGGCTTGCCCAATACAGCTTGCTAAGCAACTTGCCGAGTGAAGTTGCCACCATCTAGCACTTATATTCTTTTATTTTCCGGCATTGTACCCTGATTGTGCATCCTTGTGCACTGAAGATGCCGAACCGGCAACGCTTTGTTCAAAACTGCGCTCATCCATCAACCGAATGTCGCGTTTTGGATGCGCCACCTGGATGCCATGGGTCTTGAACACCCTCCAGATAGCCCTGTTAACGTCCGAGAGCACATTCAGACGACCGTTTTCTGGATCCGTGATCCAAAAACCTATTTCCAGCTGCAAACCGTCCTCGCCGATTTTGAGCAGCAAGGCTTGCGGCAGGATCTGGTCGGATACCCGCTCCACTGCAAATGCGGCCTTCTCCAGCATAGACAACACCGTTTCGATATCGTCCTGATACAAGATCGTAACTTGTGTTGCCAAACGTATAATTTTTCGGTTTAGCGAGTAGTTCTGGACCGGGGTCGACATGAACATTTCGTTGGGCAACACGGATTCAATGCCATCCAGCCCTTCGAGAATGGTGTAACGCGTGTTGATTTGCGTCACTTTTCCGAAATAGCGGTCCACATTCACCATATCACCGATCGCCAGGCTGCGTTCAAGCAGGATCACAAAGCCTGATACATAGCTGCTGGCGATCTTTTGCAGACCCAGACCCAGACCGACGCCCAGCGCCCCGCCGAATACCGACAGCACCGTCAGGTCGATGCCGACCGCCGACAGGCTGACCAGGATCGCCACCAGGATCAGGACCGCCCGCACCATCCGCGCCACCACCGTGCGCAGGGACAAGTGCATGGTGCTGATCTTCATCATGCGGTCTTCCAGCATGGCGCCGGCCCACAGCGCGATGATCAGCGTCACCAGCACCGAGGCGGTGGCCTGCAGGATGGTCAGCAGCGAGGTCTTGTGGCGGCCCAGCGGCAGCATGGTGGTGTCGAGGTAATCGACCAGATCCGGCCACAGGCCGGTAATGTAGAGCAGCACGCAGATCCAGACCAGCGTGGCGAATACTTTTTCGAACAGCTGGAGGAAGGCGCCGGCGGTGGTTTCCTTGACGAAGATGCGACGCAGCACATAGAACACGAAGCGCATCGCCACTTGCGAAATCATCAGCGGGATCATCACGTGCCACAGCGTCACCGGCAGCTTCAGGCGAATCAGCACCAGTCGCGCCAGCACCAGCAGGATCAGGATCAGCAGCGGCGACAGCACGCGCATGAAACTCTTGATGCCGATGTGCACCACGCTCTGCTCGTCGCCACCGGACAGCGTGAACAGTTTGCGCAGCCCGCGCGACAAACCCCAGCCGCAGGCCACGCACAAGGCAATGACCGCGAGTTGGCGCAACAGCTCCGTCGGCGGCAGCTCGCCGAACAGGTAGTCATAGAAATCGGTCAGCAAAGTTGACATGATCTTTCTTGGCGGTGGAAGGCCGTGGCGCTGGCGGCTAGCGGTCGGGCCGATACGCGTCGGCTTCCTCGAAATGACGCGTCCAGTTGGCGACGTACCTTGCCGCCAGCGGCGGATTCTTGCGCGCGATCAGGATGTTTTCAGCATTCTTGTTTTGTGCCGACCAGGTGAAATTATAACTACCGGTGATCACGGTGGCGTCGGCGCCGGCGGCATCGATGACGATGACCTTGTTGTGCGCACTTTTATATTTGGTCTCTTCCCTCACCGTAACGCCGGCGGCGAGCATGGCGGCGATGCGTTCGTGGCCGAGCTTGTTGAGCTGGCCGGCGTCGACCAGCACGCGCACTTCGACACCGCGCTTGCGGGCGGCGATCAACGCATTCGTGAGCGGCTTGCTGGTCAGGATGTAGGCTTGCACCAGCACTTGCCGGCGCGCCTTGGCGACGGCATCGGTCAGCAAACCTTCGATGTCGTCGCCCGGCGTGAAGGCGGTTTCAAGCGTGCCTTGCGCGGGCAGCGCTTGCCCGCCCGCATCGAAAGCCTGTGCAGCGGGAAGGCATGCGCAGGCGACCAGAGCGAACGCGGCGAGATGGCTTGCATGTCGCCGCAGATAGGACAACCCGGACAGACCCGGCAGCATGGCCATGACCCGCAGCATCCGCAGCATTACTTCTTGCGTTCCAGTACGGCTGCGAAGAAACCGTCGGTGTGATGCACCTGCGGCAGCATCTTGAGGTATTCGCCGGTGTCCAGGTCGATCTTCTGTTCGGCCAGCACCGTGTTCATCGGCACCAGCGTGAAGTCCGGATTGGCTTGCAGGAACTGGGCGACGATGTCTTCGTTTTCTTCATTGAGGAAACTGCAGGTGCCGTAGACCAGGCGACCGCCGGCTTTCACCAGGCGTGACGCGCTGGTGAGAATGCTGATCTGCTTGACGTTCATTTCGGCGACGGTCTCGACGGTCTGGCGCCACTTCATGTCGGGATTGCGGCGCAGCGTGCCGAGGCCGCTACAGGGCGCGTCGACCAGCACGCGGTCGATCTTGCCGGCCAGGCGCTTGACCTTGGCGTCATTCTCGTGGGCGATCATGACCGGATGCACATTGGACAGGCCGCTGCGCGCGAGGCGCGGCTTGAGCTTGGCCAGGCGTTTTTCCGAGATGTCGAAGGCATACAGGCGACCGGTATTGCGCATGGCTGCGCCCAGCGCCAGCGTCTTGCCGCCCGCGCCGGCGCAGAAATCGACCACCATCTCGCCGCGCTTGACGCCGACGATCTGGGCCAGCAGCTGGCTGCCTTCATCTTGCACTTCAATGGCGCCGTCCTTGAACAGCGGCAGGTTCTGCAGTGCGGGCTTTTTGATCACGCGCAGACCCAGCGGCGAATACGGTGTCGCCTCGCAGAGGATCGGCGCCGCAGCCAATGCCGCCATGACGTCTTCGCGGTTGGCCTTGATGGCGTTGACGCGCAAGTCCAGCGGAGCTTGCTGGTTCAATGCCTCTGCCATTTCCATGGCGGCGGCTTCGCCGTCGCGTGCGATCAGCTTGTCGAGCAGCCATGGCGGCATGTTGGCGCGCATTGCCAGCGGCAATTTATTGCGGTCGATCTGGGCGGTGCGTGTAAGCCACTCGACTTCTTCCGGCGACAGGCCGGCGATCGATTCGATGCTGACCGTGTCGACCAGGCCGAGCAGCGCCATGCGGCGCATCATCGGGCCGACGCCGGATTCGGCGAAATTGGTGAAGACCGACTTGTTGCGCAAGAGGCCGTACACCGCTTCGGCGATGACGCCGCGTTCGCGGCCGCCGAGCTTGGGATTCTCGCGGAAGTAGCGCGACAACGTGACATCGGCGGGGCCGGTGAAACGCAAAATTTCACGCAAGACTTCTTCCGTGTGGGGAACGATTGCGGGTGGCAATCTCATACTGCTTCCTTCAAAAAATGTGGTTCAGACTTGCTCGGCGGATGGATCGAGACGGACGCGATTGCCGTCCAGGCTGAGCTTGCCTTCGACGAACCAGCGCACAGCGCGCGGGTAAATAAGATGTTCCTGTTCCAGCACGCGCTCACCCAGCGTTTCTTCGCTGTCCGCGCCGCGCACCGGCACGGCGACCTGCGCCACGATCGGGCCGTGGTCGAGGTCGGGCGTGACGAAATGCACGGTAGCGCCATGCAGCCTGACGCCCGCCGCCAACGCTTGCCGGTGCGTGGCCAGTCCCGGAAAGGACGGCAACAGCGACGGATGGATGTTCAGCATCCGGCCGGCATAGTGCTCGACAAACGGTGTAGTCAGGATACGCATGAAACCGGCCAGCACCACCAGATCAGGCGCAAACACGTCAATCGCGGCGCGCAGGGCGGTATCGAACTGCTCGCGCGTGGGATAGTCCTTGTTGGCGACGACTGCGGTGGCAATGCCATGCCGGCGGGCAAACTCAAGTCCTGCCGAGTCGGTGCGGTTGCTGATGACTGCTGCGATGGAAACTGGCCATTTTTCAGCCTGGGCGGCCCGGACGATGGCTTCCATGTTGCTGCCACGGCCGGAAATCAGGATAACAATGCTTCTCATGGTCGGCATTGTAACCGCTGCCCGAGGCCGGATTGCCAAAAATTGGCGCCGGCGCGACAGCGGGAAGTGGAAAAATTACTGGAATGAATAAAAAACGCGGAATGCGACTTTCTTGTCGGCCCAAAAGTCGGCAGCGTCGCGGAACACGTCCAGCAAGGTTTCGCGGGCTTCTTTGTCGAATTTCTGTGTGTTCGGCAATTGCTCGATGACAACAATGAATCCCGGTTGCTGGCCGGCCTTGTGCGTCAGGTCGGTCAGGCAGTCGCCGAGGGCGTCGAAATTCTTGCCAAAATGGCGGGGAAAATGAAAGGCGCCGGCAATAATTGCGAGGACCTGCTGCTTGGTCGTCGCTTCGGCGCAATAGGCGTACAGAAAGTGTTGCCCAAGACGAGCAGCCTCTTCCTGCAAGTCGGTCACGCGAAAAGCGCGGATAGACTGCACAACATTTGGCGGCACCGTTTTAAATAAACTCATTTCTCCCTCAGATTTTGCAATGAATGCTGCAACCAAGATCGCCTCCTTCATTCCCTGATACGTTGGAATGTCTGGTAATGATCCTTGGTGTAATAGTACTCACCGGACGTTTGCGGATTGCCGCCGGAGATGATCCGGCGCGCGCCGCGATTGCGTGCCTTGGGCGTTTTCACGGTGAATTCGTGATAATACCCGCGCTTCTGCCTCGGTAAAACCCCTTCGTAGTTGCCAAAAACCACGCCGTCCTTCGCATAGGGATAAGGTCCGCCCTGCTTGATCAGGACCAGCGTCTGTTGCGCCTCGGGCGGCAACTGGCTGAGTGCAACGTCGTCGACGCCCAGGGAAGCGGGGCCTTTTGCGAATACGGAGCAAGATAACAGCAGCGCAGCAAGGAAAACAGACCACTGTTTCAGAAATGATGTCTTCAAGAGCAGGCTCGCATTTTATGTTGCAGAAGTATTAATTATTCGCAATACCATTGCGTAGAGTAACGTTTTGCTTCAAACCAAGCAACCCGAATCTTCGGATGAACGTGCCCGGCAGCGGGCTCACGCTTGGAGCGCGGCGATCCGATCTGGTTCAAAAAATGCAAGAACCTGGTCGCGCATGGCGTAGGTATCGCGTTCGCCGAGGCTGATCAGCTCCTGCGTGAAGCTGCGCTCGAACAACAGATAGGAGGCCAGCGCAGCGCCGCGCACTTCGGTCGCGCCGATGCCGCCCAGCATCACGCGCACCGGCCGCGGCAGGCTGTTGACGTGGCGGCTGGCGATCTCGTCGATACGCTCGGACGGCGAAATCACCAACACCTCGATCGGCTTGAGCGGGGTCTTGGCGCGCTGCTCCGGCGTCAGCATCGACAAAGTCTGGTTGACGCGGTTGGTGCGCTCGATGTCGGCCGCGAGCCCGTCAAGGAAGATGCTCGACAACGCATGGCCGGCTACTTGCGCCAGACTGGGATATTGCGCCAGTTGGGTCGGCGCTTCGGAACGCTCGCCCATGCGGCCGGCGCCGATCACCAGGATCTTGCTGGCGCCGAGGTGAATCGCCGGGGAAATCGGCGCAACCTGGCGCATGGAGCCGTCGCCAAAATACTCGCGCCGGCCTTCGTAGAAAATCGGAATCGCAGGAAAGATGAACGGAATCGCCGACGACGCCAGCAGATGCTCGACGCCGATCTGGTCACGGATGGCGCCGCGCTGGGTGCGTCGCCATGGTTCGATTTCCTGCATCGACTGATAAAACGTCAGATGCTGGCCGCCGGTATAGGACGAGGCCGTCACCGCCAGCGCATGCAAGTTGCCACTGGCCAGCGCGTCATCGAGACGCGGCAAATCCAGCAGGCGGTGCAGCATGGTCACCAGCGGGGTGTTGTCGAGCAGGGAGTTGGGCGGATTGGCGCGCCACTTGCGCAGCAGCCAGCCGAAAGAGAACAGCGACAGCCAGCGCGCTCCGGAGCGGATCACGCCGAGCGAGTCGGCGCGATAGACCTGCTCTACCTCGAAATTCGACCAGACGTTGACGAGCTCGCGCACACCTTCGCCGAAATCGTCGGCGCGGCACGCCAGCGCGGTCGCGTTGATCGCCCCGGCCGAGGTGCCGCAAATGATCTTGAAAGGATTCTGATGCCCCGGCCAGCCGGACTCCAGCAAAATCATGGACACGGCGTTGAGAACACCGACTTGGTAAGCCGCACGTGCACCGCCGCCGGTCAGGATCAGTCCTGTTTTTTTATCTGTTGACTCCATGCCAACAGCTTAGCAGGGCACACGCGCTTGCGGCACATGTTGATTTGCAAAAATTCCACATGTTGCTAAAAATACGCATGGAATAATTACGTAACTATTCTATTTCGGCGGCATGCGAATAGCGCCGTCGAGACGGATGGTCTCGCCGTTGAGCATCAGGTTCTCGATGATGGTCTTGGCCAGGTGCGCATACTCGACCGCCTTGCCCAAACGCGGTGGAAACGGCACGGCGCCGCCCAGCGAATCCAGCACTTCCTGCGGCATCGACATCATCATCGGCGTCTCGAAAATCCCCGGCGCAATGGTCATCACACGGATCCCGCTGCGCGCCAGGTCACGTGCCATCGGCAGCGTCATGCCGACGATCGCCGCCTTGGAAGCGGAATATGCGGTCTGGCCGATCTGGCCGTCGAACGCCGCCACCGAGGCGGTATTGATGATCACGCCGCGTTCGCCCTGCTCCAGCGGCTCCTGTTTGCTCATGGCGTCTGCCGCCAGGCGGGCCATGTTGAAGGTGCCGACCAGGTTGATGTTGAGTGTCTTCTGGAACAAGGCCATGGTATGCGGGCCGTCCTTGCCGATCAGCTTGGCGCCCGGCGCAATGCCCGCGCAATTGACCAGGCCGCGCAGGCTGCCCAGTTGCTGCGCCGTCGCGATCGCCTTCAGGCCGTCCTCTTCCGTGGTGACGTCGCAGCGCACAAATTCACCCTGCAGTTCGGCCGCCAGCTTTTGCCCGGCCTCTTCCTGCAAATCGGCCAGCACCACCTTGCCGCCGTTCTCCGCCAGCATGCGCGCGGTCGCCGCCCCCAAACCCGATGCCGCGCCCGTCACCACAAATACCTGTCCCGCAATCTGCATGTCTCTTCTCCAATAATAAAGACCGGCATGGAGTACCCATGCCGGTCGTTTTTTAGTCATCCTGATGGGATGTGGACTTCTATTTTCCCACGGGTACGGCGATCACGACAGATTCCGTTGTCGTTGTGGTTGTCGTCACCGCAGCCGGAACCGCTGCGGCCGCAGTGGCAGCCGTCAATGCGGGTGCCGGCAGCAAGGGCACCAGCAGCAGCGCGACGATGTTGATGATCTTGATCAGCGGATTGACCGCCGGGCCGGCGGTGTCCTTGTACGGATCGCCCACGGTGTCGCCGGTGACGGCCGCCTTGTGCGCATCGGAACCCTTGCCGCCGTGATGGCCGTCTTCAATGTACTTCTTGGCGTTGTCCCAGGCGCCGCCGCCGGTGGTCATCGAAATCGCCACGAACAGGCCGGTGACGATGGTTCCCATCAGCAATCCGCCCAGCGCCGCCGGTCCCAGCAACAGGCCGACGATGATCGGCACGATCACCGGCAACAACGAGGGCACGATCATTTCCCTGATCGCCGACGAGGTCAGCATGTCGACCGCCTTGTCGTATTCCGGCTTGCCGCTGCCGTCCATGATGCCCTTGATCTCGCTGAACTGACGGCGCACTTCGACCACCACGGCGCCGGCCGCGCGGCCCACCGCTTCCATCGCCATCGCGCCAAACAGGTAGGGAATCAGGCCGCCGATGAACAGGCCGACGATCACCATCGGATTGGACAGGTCAAACGAAGTGCTCTTGCCGACCGCGTCCAGCGCATGCGTGTAGTCGGCGAACAGCACCAGCGCGGCCAGCCCGGCCGAACCGATGGCATAGCCCTTGGTGACGGCCTTGGTGGTGTTGCCGACGGCGTCGAGCGGATCGGTGATGGCGCGCACCGATTCCGGCATGCCCGACATCTCGGCAATGCCGCCGGCGTTGTCGGTGATCGGACCGTAGGCATCCAGCGCCACGATGATGCCTGCCATCGACAGCATCGATGTCGCCGCAATCGCGATGCCGTACAGCCCGGCCAGCCAGTACGACGCCAGGATCGCCGCACATACAGCCAGCACCGGATAGGCAGTCGACTTCATTGACACGCCCAGGCCGGCGATGATGTTGGTGCCGTGACCGGTGGTCGAGGCTTGCGCGATATGCTTGACCGGCTTGAAATCGGTGCCTGTGTAGTACTCGGTGATGTAGACCATCAGGCCGGTCAGGACGATCCCGATCACCGCCGAACCCATCAGCGGCACGCGCAGCTCGGGCGGCACCATGGTCCAGGTGACCACCGCGAAGCCGATCAGGCTGAGGATCGCCGCCCACCACAAACCGGTGTAGAGCGCCGACATGATCTTCTTGCCGGGCGCAACCTTGACCATCATGCAGCCGACGATCGACGCCAGGATCGAGACGCCGCCCAGGGCCAGCGGATACAGCACCGCCAGCACTTCACCGCCCTTGATCACCAGGCTGCCGAGCAGCATGGTGGCGATCAGCGTCACCACATAGGTCTCGAACAGGTCGGCCGCCATGCCGGCGCAGTCGCCGACGTTGTCGCCGACGTTATCGGCAATCACCGCCGGATTGCGCGGATCGTCTTCGGGGATGCCGGCCTCGACCTTGCCCACCAGATCGGCGCCGACGTCGGCGCCCTTGGTGAAGATGCCGCCGCCGAGCCGGGCGAAGATGGAAATCAGCGATGCGCCAAACGCCAGCCCGATCATCGGCCGCAAGGCATCATGCAAGGACGCCGCACGCCCTTCGCCATGCAGGAACAACCACCAGAAAAACAGCGCCACACCGAGCAAGCCAAGCCCGACCACCAGCATGCCGGTGATCGCGCCGCCGCGAAACGCCACGTTGAGCGCCTCGTTCATGCCCTTGGTGGCTGCCTGCGCGGTGCGCACGTTGGCCCGCACCGACACGTTCATGCCGATGAAGCCGCAGGCGCCCGACAGCACCGCGCCTATCAGGAAACCGATCGCGGTAATCCAGCCCAGGCCGGGGATCAATGCAATGACGATGAAGAGCACCACGCCGACCAGCGCGATGGTGCGGTACTGGCGCGCGAGATAGGCTGCCGCACCTTGTTGAATGGCAGTCGCGATGTCTTGCATGCGCTGGTTGCCGGGGTCCTGCTTGAGAATCCAACTGCGGGAAATAAGACCGTAGATCACTGCGACCACGCCGCATGCCACGGCAAACCATAGGGCTCCTGCCATCATGTCTCCTCCTTGTTTTTTCACGACAAAGTCAACAATCACGACCTTCCGCAGCAACGTCTCTTGGACGTCATGGCGGACACTGCGCACTGCAATACTTTACGTGGCCTCTTTTATGGATTTGATGGGCCGCCCCTGGTTACACCGTATCGCTTACGTCTGACTCCCCTGTTTTCAGTCTGTCTATCACTAAACTGCTGCATCCGCGGTATCTGCTACGGACATAAAAAAAGCGGACACATGGTCCGCTTCATTTTATGACGCCAGAGCGGCAAATGCACTCTCTCTGATTTGCTCCACCGGTCCGACGCCGGCGATCTTGCGATACTGCGGTGCGCCAGGCTGGCCCGATTCGGCCCACTTGCCGTAGTAACCGACCAGCACTTCGGTCTGCTCGTGGTACACCGACAGGCGCTTCAGGACGGTTTCTTCCTTGTCGTCGTCGCGCTGGATCAGCGCTTCGCCGGTGACATCGTCCTTGCCTTCGACTTTCGGCGGATTGAATTTGACGTGGTAGGTGCGGCCCGAAGGTTGATGCACGCGGCGACCGCTCATGCGCTCGACGATGGCGCTGTCGGGCACGTCGATTTCCAGCACGTAGTCGATCTTGACGCCGGCATCCTTCATGGCGTCGGCTTGCGGCGTGGTACGCGGAAAGCCGTCGAACAGGTAACCGTTAGCGCAGTCAGGCTGCTTCAGGCGGTCCTTGACCAGGCCGATGATGATGTCATCGGAAACCAGACCACCTGCGTCCATGACCTTCTTGGCGGCGACGCCGAGTTCCGTGCCGGCAGCAACGGCGGCGCGCAGCATGTCGCCCGTCGAAATCTGAGGAATGTTGTACTTTTCCTTGATAAAAGTGGCTTGCGTACCTTTACCGGCACCAGGCGCTCCTAGAAGGATGAGGCGCATATGTTTTCCTAAATTGAAGTTTTGAATTCTATTGCGATGGCAATCAGTGCAACTGTTGCCATCGAAGGCGATTGTCTCTGTGACGCCGCTTGCATCTTGCTCTGAACGAAACTTACCACAAAATCTTACTGAATCATGACAAACGCCTATTTTTTAGGCAGCTCGCCAACCGCAATTATCACCATGGAGAATGACAGGAGACTTACAAAACCGCGCCGGCAGCGACTTATCGGCGAGACGAATTGTCTCGCCGATAAGCTATGGACGTTACAGCGCGGAAATAGCCGCCACCAGCGGACTGTCGGGAGGCGCTTCGAAATGCTTGCGCACGCGCTCCAAGTCTTCGGGCGTGTCGACGCCGGCTTCCGGCAGCAGCGAGGTCACATGCACCGCGATCGAATATCCGTGCCAGAGCACGCGCAATTGCTCGAGCGCTTCAATGCGCTCGATCGGCGACGCCGTCAGCGTCGGATAGACCTGCAGGAATTTGTTGGTGTAGGCGTACAGGCCGATGTGGCGCAACGGTGCGAACTCATGGCTGTGCAGGTCGGACAGGCTGTCCTTGGACTGCGCAAAACCGTCGCGATGCCATGGAATCGCCGCGCGCGAGAAATACATGGCGCGCCCTTCCTTGTCCAGCACTACCTTGACGACATTCGGATTGAACATCTCCGGCAGCAATTCGATCGCATGCGCGGCCGTCGCCATCGGCACGTCGGCCTTGATGTGGCCGGCGGTGGCGGCGATCAGGCCGGGATCGATCAGCGGTTCGTCGCCCTGCACGTTGACCACCACGGCATCTTCGGCCAGGTCGAGTGCCGCCGCGACTTCAGCGATGCGATCGGTGCCCGAGGGATGATCGGCACGCGTCATGGCGACGTCGATGCCGTGCTGTTCACACGCGGCGTAGATATCGCGATGATCGGTCGCGACCACGATGCGCGTCGCGCCCGACAACGCCGCCCGCTCGGCCACACGCACGATCATCGGCTTGCCGCCGAGGTCGGCCAGCGGCTTGTTCGGCAGACGGGTGGAAGCGAGGCGTGCGGGGATGATGACGGTAAAGGACATGGCAGGAATCAATCAGCAATCAAACGTACGACAACAGAAACTGCGGAAACTTGTTCTTTATTCAGCAGCCGGTTCGACCGCAGCAAGGCCGGCAGGCGCGGCGCCCAGATCGCGCGCTTCGTCAGCCCACATGATCGGAATGCCGTCGCGGATCGGATAAGCCAGTTTGTCGCCGTTGCAAATCAGTTCCTGGGCTTTTTTGTCGTACTCGAGCGGGCCCTTGCAAACAGGGCACACGAGGATATCAAGCAGTCGGGCGTTCACGGAGTTTCTCCACAATGTGTTCAGCCAGCGCGCCGTCTATGCGCGCCGTCACAGGCACGACCCAGATGCGGGGATCGTTTTTGATGGCCTTTATAGCCCTGCATTTTACTGCATCCTTCTCGGTGATCAGGATCACCGCCGCCGACATCGCGGCGAAGGGGTTGTGGGCAAAATCGTAATGGTCGGGCAATGCCACCCGCTCGAAGTTCAGGCCGGCCTGCTTCAGTGTCGTAAAAAACCGCGCCGGATTGCCGATACCCGCCACTGCGGCCACACCTTCGGCAGCGCTGAGCGATGCAAGCGGCTGGCGGCAGGTGCGGTCTTTCAGCAGCTCGACCTGATCGGTTTCAAGGCGCATCGCGAACGCGCCGGCCGGCGCTTCGCCGGCGGTACCGACATTGCATACCGTAAAGTCGCGCCGGCGCGAGGCCGGTTCACGCAGCGGCCCCGCCGGCAGCAACCAGCCGTTGCCGTTGCCGCGTGCATCGGACAGCACGATTTCAATATCGCGCGCCAGTGCGTAGTGTTGCAAGCCATCGTCCGAAACGATCACGTCGACTTCAGGATGCGCCGCCAGCAAAGCCTGCCCCACCGCCACCCGGCTGCGGCCGACCATCACGGGGCAACCGGCGCGCTCGGCGATCAGCAGCGGTTCGTCGCCGACCTCTGCGGCCTTCGAACCTGAAGTAACGGGACGCGCTTCAGCCTGCGCAGAACCATACCCACGCGAAATCACGCCAGGCGTATGACCGGCCTGGCGCAAGGCCTGCACCAGCCAGATGGCCAGCGGGGTCTTGCCGGTGCCACCGACGAAAACATTGCCCACCACCACCACCGGCACATCCAGGCGCGTCGCCTGTTTCAGGCCAACTCGGTACAGCGCGCGCCGCGTCAGCGCGACGGCGCCGAACAGCAGCGACAGCGGCCACAGCAGGCACGCGAGCCAGCCGCGCCGCAGCCAGGCGCGCGTCAGCGTCGATTCGAGGGAGGAAGGTGCGGACAAAGGTAGAGGCGCGCGTGCGGCTTACTTGCCGCCGGTCTGCGCAGCGAACGTGACCTTGGCGAAACCGGCCGTGCGAGCTGCTTCCAGCACGTTGATCACGGTCTGGTGCGCAGCCAGTGCGTCGGCATTGATGATCACCACCGGATCGGGCTTGCCGCCGCTGGTATCGGTATTGGCAGCGTTAGCCTGTACCGCGCTCTGCAATTCGCGCGCCAGTCCGGCCGCGTCGCGTGCAGCAATCGGGACGTTGTTGATGGCGTAGCGTCCTTGCGCGTCGACTGCAACGTTCAGTTCGAACGGCTGCTCCAGCGCCTTCTCGGCGTTAGCGGTGGGCAGGGTAATCTGCAAGGCGGTGAACTTGCTGTACGTCGTCGTGACCATCAGGAAGATGACGATCACCAGCAGGACGTCGATGAACGGGATCAGGTTGATCTCCAACTCTTCCCGCGCGCGGCCTTTGCGAAAATTCATGAGACTTCCTTTTTACTGGCGCGAGCCGTGCACGACGTCAACGAACTTGACGGCCTGCTGCTCCATGTCGACCACGAAGCTGTCCACCAGCGCGCGGAAGTGGCGGTAGAACACCAGCGACGGCATCGCGATCGCCAGGCCGAATCCGGTGTTGTACAGTGCGATCGAAATACCGTGCGCGAGCTGGGCCGGATTGGTGCCGGCGGCGTTTTGCGAGGCGAAGATTTCGATCATGCCGATGACCGTGCCGAACAAGCCCATCAGCGGCGCCAGCGAAGCAATGGTGCCGAGCGTGGTGAGATAGCGCTCGAGGCGGTGGGCGGCGGCCTGGCCGGCTTCTTCGATGGCTTCCTTCATGACTTCACGCGGCGCGTCGACGTTGCGCAGGCCGGCGGCGAGCACCTGGCCCAGCGGCGAATTCTGCTCCAGCTTGTCGATCACGTCGTCGTTGACGCGGCCGCTTTCATAGACGCGCACCACTTCCGGCAGCAGGTCGGCCGGCAGCACGCGCGAGCGGCGCAGGTACAGGAGTCGTTCGATGATCAGCGCGAGGCCGATGATGGAGGCGATCAACAACGGCCAGATCGGCCAGCCTGCGGCCTGGATGATTGCGAACAAGAGAGACTCCTTTAATACAATGATGTAATGACGAATGCTACCGGGTTAAACCCTGCTTCATTTTCCGGTGCAGAATGTAACGCGTTGCAACCCGCCGGGCAAGGCCAAGATACAGCGGTTGCAAAGGTTTCGCCGGACGCCGCAGCGGAACCGATTTAAAATCCTGTGCACTTTACCCACATTTCCTGTGCATAACTTTGTGAACAAGCGCTTTGCAATGATGCAAGCCCCTTGATTTCAAAGCTTTTTTCCATTCTGTACAGAAACCGTGCACTGACCTTACGCCAGCCAATGAACCACGACGATTTTTCCAGCCCCTCCCCTTCCGCCCCGCCGTCCGGCCCGCCCGTGCTCGCCGTATCGGCGCTCAACCAGGCGGTCGCGCGTGTGCTGGAGCGGACCTTTCCTCTGGTCTGGGTATCCGGCGAAATATCCAATTTTACCCGCGCGGCGTCCGGCCATTGGTATTTCACCCTGAAAGACGATGCCGCCCAGGTGCGTGCGGTGATGTTCAAGGGCCGCGCCCAGCATGCCGGCTTTTCGCCGCGCGAAGGCGACAAGGTCGAAGTGCGCACGCTGGTCACGCTGTATGCGCCACGCGGCGACTACCAGCTCAACGTCGAAGCGATCCGCCGTGCCGGCGTCGGCAATTTGTATGAAGCCTTCCTGCGCCTGAAGGAAAAACTCGAGAACGAAGGCCTGTTCCATCCCGATCGCAAACGTCCCCTGCCCGTCTTCCCGCGCTGCGTCGGTATCGTCACGAGCCCGCAAGCCGCGGCGCTGCACGACATATTGACCGCATTGCGCCGCCGTGCGCCGCACGTGCGCGTGATCCTGTATCCGACGCCGGTGCAGGGCGAAGGCGCCGGCGCGAAGATCGCGCGCGCCATCCAGATCGCGTCCCAACGCGCAGAGTGCGACGTGCTGCTGGTCGGTCGCGGTGGCGGCAGCATGGAAGATCTGTGGGCCTTCAATGACGAAGCCGTGGCTCGCGCAATTGCGGCGTGCCCGGTGCCGGTGATTTCCGGTGTCGGCCACGAGACCGATTTCACGATCGCCGACTTCGCCGCCGACCTGCGCGCGCCGACCCCGACCGCCGCCGCCGAGTTGTGCGCGACGCCGCGCGCCGAGTGGCTGGCGCAGGTACACAATCATGCCGCCGACCTCACGCGCGCACTCAAGCGTCGTCTCGCCGAGCATGGACAGACCGTCGACTGGATGTCGCGCCGGCTGGTCAGCCCTGCTTCCTACATCACACACGAACGCGTCAAGCTGCGCGCGCTGCAGGCCCGCCTCGAACACGCCACACGCACGCCGGTCACGCGTGTGCGCTACCAGTTGCAGCATCTGCAGACGCGCCTGCAAAATCGCCTGCCCGACACCCGCGCTGCGCGTCTGCTGGTGGGCGGTCATCAACGCCGCATCGGCAATGCCGTCGCGCTGCTGGTGCAACGGCAGCGACAAACTCTCGCGGCACAATCGTCCCAGCTTGAATTGCTCAATCCGCAGCGCACGCTCGAACGCGGCTACGCCATCGTCACCGACGCCAAAGGCAAGGTCCTGCGCGCCCCCTCCGAACTGCAACCGCGCAGCAACGTCACGCTGCGACTGGCCGACGGCAGCGCCGAAGTCGGCATCGCCAGCGTGCAGCCGACACTGGACTGACACGGAATTCAAGGCGTATTGAGAATCATCCCTATTGACATGGCCAACGCCTGAATTTCCTACGTCAATTTAAGGCGTCCGACACCCGCAAAAGCCTGTCGCGAGGATGCAAAGAATCGCTATCCGCTTTAGAATCACAAACTCAGAATAAAAAATTCGTTTCAATCACCGATACCCGAAAGGATTCACCATGGCACATACCCTCCCGGCACTGCCTTATGAACTGGACGCACTGGCGCCAACCATTTCAAAAGAAACGCTCGAGTACCACTACGGCAAGCATCATCAGACCTACGTCACCAATCTGAACAACCTGATCCCAGGTACAGAATTCGAAAACCTCTCCCTCGAAGAGATCATCAAGAAGTCCTCCGGCGGCGTGTTCAACAACGCAGCGCAAATCTGGAACCACACGTTCTACTGGAACGGCCTGACGCCAAAGGGCGCCGGCGCTCCAAGCGGCGCACTGGCTGACGCCATCAACGCCAAGTGGGGTACCTTCGACGCCTTCAAGGCCGAATTCACCAAGCAAGGCCTGGCCAACTTCGGTTCCGGCTGGACATGGCTGGTCAAGAAAGCCGACGGTACACTGGACATCGTCAACACCACCGGCGCCGGCACACCGCTGACCACCGACAGCAAGGCGCTGCTGACCATCGACGTCTGGGAACACGCTTACTACATCGACTACCGCAATGCACGCGCGAAGTATGCCGAAGCATTCTGGGGCATCGTGAACTGGGATTTCGCAGCGAAGAATTTCGCATAAGCAAACTCGGTTTTCGCATGTGAAAAAGCCTGCCAGCGTGCAGGCTTTTTTAATGCATACAATGAATACGCAGGCGCAACTGCCAGGGACAAACAAGATGAAAGACGACAGGCTGGTCGAAATGAAGATCTTCAAGGCGGTAGCCGAGCATGGCGGCTTTACGGCTGCCGCGCTGGCCCTCGACGCCAGCCAGCCCTTCGTCAGCAAGACCATGAACAACCTCGAGCAGCGCCTCGGCGTGGCCCTGTTGCGGCGCTCCACGCGCCGCATCCACCTGACCGAAGAAGGCCAGGGTTTCCTCACCGCCTGCAACAAGATCATCGCCGAGATTGAGCAAGCCGAAGGCCTGGTCTCGGCCACCGGCGCAGCACCGGCGGGCGACTTGCGGGTCACCACCGCAACCTCGTTCGGCATGGACCAGATCGTGCCGCTGCTGCCCGAGTTCATGCAGACCTATCCGGGCATCCGTATCCGGCTGGCCTTGTCGGACACGCTGGTGGACCTCATCGGCAGCGGCTTCGACGTCGCCATCCGCATGGGGCAATTGCAGGACTCCATGTTGCTGAGCCGGAAACTCTGCCACCTGCAACGCATCGTCGTGGCAGCGCCGTCCTATCTCGCCCGGCACGGCACGCCAACCCGCCCGGAAGACTTGCACCGCCACAACTGCCTGCGCTGGGAAGCGCCGATGGATCATCTGAATCATTGGCCGTTCATGATCGACGGTGAACGCACCCACGTCGAAATTCAAGGCAATTTCCAGTTCAGCACCGGCATGACATCGGTCGAACTTTGTCTGGCCGGGGTCGGCCTGACGCGCATGGCGGAACACTTCGCCATTCCCGCCATCCGTAAAAATCTGCTGGTGCCGTTGCTGACCGATTTCCAGGCGCCTGACGATACCGCCATTTACGCGGTCTACGCCAAGGAACGCCACGTCCATCCACGCGTGCGCACCTTCGTCAACTATCTGCTGGAAAAATTCAAGCAACCGCCCTGGAAAGCGCCATAAAAAAGGGCGCTCCGGATTCGGAGCGCCCTCGCACAATGTTGCCGGCCTGCCCTATTTATCGAGACTCTTGGGCAGACACATGGTGATGATGCTGCCAGCCACCAGGAAGACGCCGATGACGTACATGCCGACCTCGGTGCGTCCCAGCGCCACGTTCAGCCATCCCACCAGGTAAGGGGAGACGAATCCCGCGATGTTGCCGAAGGAGTTGATGAAGGCCAGCGCCGCCGCTACCGAAGCGCCGACGAACACGCTGGTCGGCAATGCCCAGAACAGGCTGATGCAAGAGTACACCCCGGCGGCGGCCAACGACAGACAGAACAAGGTCGTCGCCGGTCCGCCGTTGAGCACCATGGCCAGCGCCAGACCTACTGCTGCCAGCAACATGAAGGCGGCAAAATGTGCGCGGCGCTTGCCCGTCAGATCGGCGCTGCGACACGACAGGTACAGACATGCGGCGGCAACGATGTTGGGTATCGCCGAGTAAATGCCGATCCAGAACGGATCAAGCACACCCGAGCGCTTGATCAGCGAAGGCATCCAGAAGCCCACGGCATACAGTCCCATGATCAGGCAGAAGTAGATCAGCACGAACACCCACAGCTGCGCATTCCCGAGAAAGGCGCGGACGCTGCCGTGATCGATCTTGGTGGCGTTGTCGGCACGCAGGTCGGCGTCGATCTGATCCTTCTCCTGCTGGTTCAGCCAGGGCGCCTTGCGGAAATCGTCGATCAGAAAAAAGTACACCGCGACGCCCAGGATCAACGCCGGAATCGCTTCCACCAAGAACAGCCATTGCCACGCCTCAAATGGCGCCACGTGCTGGAAAGCGCTGAGGATCCAGCCCGACACCGGGCCGCCGATGATGAACGCCAGCGGCGCGCCCATCACGTAGATCGCCATGGCGCGCCCTCGCCGCCGCGCCGGAAACCACAGCGTCAGCAAGTACATGATGCCCGGCGCAAAACCGGCCTCCGCCACGCCCAGCAGGAAGCGTGCGATATAGAACTGCATCGGCGTCTTGACCAGCAGCATGCAGGCCGAGATGATGCCCCAGGTAATCATGATGCGGGCGATCCAGATGCGCGCGCCCACCTTGCGCAGGATCATGTTGCTCGGCACTTCGAAAATCAGATAGCCGATGAAAAAAATACCCGATCCCAGACCATAAATAGCATCGTCGAACTTGAGGGAATCGAGCATCTGCAGCTTGGCGAAGCCGACGTTGACGCGATCCAGATAGGCGACGAGGTAGCACAGCAGGATCAGCGGCAGCATCCGCCAGTAAGCTTTGCGATAGACGTTGCCGGCGAGATCGGCCTGCGCCAGGGCGGCGCCGGTGTAAGCGGTTGTCATGTGGTCTCCAGATGATTTTTACGGGCGCGTATCTTCGCGCCCTGTCTTATAGTCCCACCGTCGCTGCATGCCGCGACGGCGGGTAATTCAGCACAGATTTCAGCCTGCGATGCCTTAATCAAACAGGTCCGGCTGCGTGTGTGAGACTTCCGCAAACAGCGTCTGGAAATGCAACCAGCCGATGAATTCATTGCCCAGATGCTTGCGCGAGTATTCGGCGTTTTCCGGCGCGATGAATTTCGGCCGGATCGGTGCAGCCTCGGTCAGCAATTGCATGCGGCAGACATGGTCGAGCGCAATGAAATGCCAGCAAGCATCATCGATGCTGTGCCTGCTGGCCGTCAACAAACCATGGTTCTGGTGGATGACAGCCTTATTCTTGGCGAACGCCTTGGCGACAGGATTACCGGATTCTTCCGATACCGGCACCTTGCCGGCGCCGTCGGTCAGCACGGCATGGTCGCCGTAGAACATGCAAGCGTCCTGTGTGATCGGATCGAGCGCGCGTCCCATCGATGCCCATGCGCCCCCGTGCACGGTATGCGCATGGCAGGACGCGACGATATCGGGATTCTCTTCATGGATGGCGGAATGGAGGATATATCCGGCATGGTTGATCGCATAGTCTCCCTGAACGACTTTGCCGCGATGATCGACTTGCACCAGCATCGATGCTTTCACCATGGAAAACGGCACGCAGACCGGGTTAGTCCAGAACAGATCCGGAAACTCCGGATCGCGCACCGTCAGGTGGCCGCCGAAGCCAAAGCTGAAGCCATGCAGTGCAAACAGGCGGCAAGCGGCGGCGAGGCGTTCCTTGCGGTGCTGACGCTCGTCGGCCTTCGATGCAAAAACAGGCTCCTTGGGGAAAATAAGGCCTTCCTGTCGCGGTTGATAAACTGACTTATTTTTTGTCGCTTCCATTAACATGGTGATCTCCTCAATTGTCGAGAATTGATTATAGGATCGGACTTTCGAGGGATTATGCAGGCTGCGGGAATAGGACTTATGCCGCCTGAAGGGTAAATCGCCGACCGGCGCCGCAACGTCAATCAGGGAGAACATCATGGCCACCATCCATCTGCACAACGACGCCGGCTACGCGCAACGCATCCGCGCCCGCACCCATCAGTTGCAGGCGGACGAACCCGCCAGCAACGGCGGCACCGACACCGGCGCGGCGCCTTACGAATTGCTGCTGGCCGCGCTGGCCGCGTGCACCTCGCTGACCTTGCGCATGTACGCCGATCGCAAGGGCTGGGACCTGGGCACCATCCACATTGATGCGCGCTTTTCACGCGATGACTGCGGCCTGGAAAACATCGAGCGCACCGTCACCTTCGGCAATACGCTGACGCCGGAGCAGCTCACGCGCCTCGGTGAAATCTGCGAGAAGACGCCGGTCACCAAGACCCTGCGCGAAGGCACGCCGATACGCACGGCTTTTATATAAGACTTCGGCACAGCGAATTTTCGATATTTATTGAAATAGATCGTCAAAAATTACCTGAAACCGGCGATAAAACGAAGCAATAAAAACAAATAACTCTTTATTTATCAACAACTTATACTTATCATCGAATAATTCGATGATAGCACGCCAATCTTTCCGTTTTTCTTTTCATTTTGCCCCGCGCATACTCCGTTCTGCCCACTTAATCATGCAAACAAGAAGGCAGTTTTCCAAGGTGGAAAACGCCCTTGCCTGCACTAACCGACGGAGAAAAACATGCTTCAAATTCGCAAAAGCAACGAACGCGGTGTCGCCGATCACGGTTGGTTGAATTCGCACCATACATTTTCGTTCGGTCATTATTACGATCCGCAACAACTGGGCTTCGGTCCGCTGCAAGTGATCAATGAAGACCGCGTCACGCCCGGCATGGGCTTCGGCACGCACGGCCACAGCGACATGGAAATCATCTCCTATGTCCTCGACGGCGCGCTCGAACACAAGGACAGCATGGGCACAGGTTCGGTCCTGCACTACGGCGACGTCCAGCGCATGAGCGCCGGCAGCGGCGTGCGTCACAGCGAGTTCAACCACTCCAAGACGGAGCCGGTGCACTTCCTGCAGATCTGGATTCAGCCGAACGTGAAAGGCATCCCGCCAAGCTACGAAGAGAAGAATTTCACTCCGGAGCAAAAGCAGGGACAACTGCGCCTGATCGCTTCGTCCGACGGTCGCGACAACTCGGTGCTGATCCATCAGGATGCATCGATCTTCGCCTCGATCCTGAACGGCGACGCCAAGCTGGAACATGCACTCGGCGCCAAGCGTCTCGGCTACGTCCATCTGATCCGCGGCCAGCTGACCGTCAACGGCACTCAGTTGTCGGGCGGCGACGCGCTGAAAATCAGCGCAGAAAGCCTGATCACGTTTGAAAAGGCCGAAGCAGCAGAATTCCTGCTGTTCGATCTGCCTTACTAAAACATCAGAAATACCGACGCGCTGCACTCCCTGCAGCGCGTTGTCTTACCGTACCCATACAAGGAAAACATCATGGCAAACATTCTGTTCATCAATAGCAGCGCCCGCAACAGCGGTTCGATCTCGCGTCAGGTCGCAGGCGAATTCGTCGCCAAGCTCCAGGCTTCGCAACCTGGCAGCGTAGTTGTCGAACGCGACGTCGCCGCCAATCCTATCCCGCATCTGGATGAACAAAAACTGGGCGCCTTCTTCACGCCGGCCGACAAACGCAGCGCCGAGCAGCAAGCACTGGTCAAGGTCTCCGAAGAACTGATCGCGGAAGTCAATGCCGCCGACATCATCGTCATCGGCGCACCGATGTACAACTTCTCGATCACCTCCACGCTGAAGACCTGGATCGATCACGTGGCGCGTGCCGGCGTGACCTTCAAGTACACCGAATCCGGTCCGGTCGGCCTGATCCAGGGCAAGAAGGTTTACGTGTTCACTTCGCGCGGCGGCGTCTACAGCGAAGGTCCGGCCAAGGTGATGGACTTCCATGAAACCTATCTGCGCGCCGTGCTGGGTTTTATCGGCATGTCCGACATCACCTTCGTCCACAGCGAAGGCCTGGGCATGGGTGAAGCGGCTGTTGAAAAAGCCATCGCACAAACTCGCGAAACCATCGGTACCCTGGTCGCGGCATAAACTGCCGGTCCAATAAAAAAGCGCGACGGCCACAAGCCGTCGCGCTTTTTTTACGTCCGCAAGATCTACAGACCGCCGTCGGCGATCTGCGACAGCATGCGATTGAGGACTCCGGTCTCGCGCATGCGCTTGAGCCACCAGGTCAGCGCAGCGCCGTCTTCGCCGACGCGCCAGGCCAGCGAGAAGGTTTCTTCCGCGCGCGGCTGTTCGACTTCCTTCGCGATCAACGCACCGGAGGCGATGGACTTCTGCACGCACGGCTCCGGCAAGAATCCGAAACCCACGCCGGCCAGCTGCAAGGCATATTTGCTGCGCATGTCCGGCACCGTCAGGGTGTCCTGTCCGAACAGCAGGCCGACGGTGCGTGGTGGCATCTTGCGCGCCGAGTCGGCAACGCTGATGGCGCGGTAAGGATGCAGGTCGGCCTTGCTCAGGACCTTGTCCATCTTCGCCAGCGGATGATGCGGCGCCACCACGAAGACAAACTTTACCGTACCGATCTGCTCCGCTACATAGCCGCCGCCTGCCGGTCCTTCACCGGGCGCGGCAATCAGCAGGTCGACGCGGCGATCGAGCAAGGCTTCCCAGGTGCCGGCCAGCGACTCGCGCGCAATGCGCAGGCGCGTACGATCAGCCACCTGATAAAACGCCACGATGTCAGACTCCAGCGATGCCGCCGAGTAGAGCGAATCGAGGCCGATGGTGAATTCGGTTTCCCACCCGGAGGCGACGCGGCGCACGCGATGCTCGAGGTCTTCCGCCGCCTTGAGCAAGTAGCGGCCCTCCTTCAGCAATTCTTCACCGGCGCGTGTGAGCACGACCTTGGGTCCCTGCCGGTCGAATACCTGCACGCCGAGGTCCTGCTCCAGCTTCGACACCGTATAGGAAATCGTCGACGGCACCCGATGCAGCTCCAGCCCGGCGGCGGAAAACGAACCGCGCCGGTCGATCGCATCGAGAATCAACAGGGCATCGAGACTGATTCTGAACATGGATTATTTCCGCAGAAAAGAGAGAGCGAACGCCGCTCAGGCTTCGATCGAATAACCCGCCGCCACCCAGGCGTCGATGCCGCCGGTGAGCGGGCGCACGCGCTTGTAGCCGCGCCGCATGAGTGCTTTGGCGACCAGTGCGGCCGAGGCTTCGTTGGGGCAGGCGCAATAGACGATGACCTCATCTTCCATCGGCGCCTCGAACGCGAAGGTCTGGATCTCCTGGTTGGAAATCGTCAGCGCGCCGGGGATGCGGCCGATCTGCTGCGAGGCCGGCGAGCGCACGTCGACGATGGTCGGACGCACTCCGCTCTTGAGCAGGCCATCGAGCTCGCTGACCGAGATGCGCGCCATTTCCAGCGACTTGCGGAAGCGGCGGCGCTGCCACCATTTGCTGGCGACGAAGACGGCGAAGCCGATCAGCACCAGCATCATGCCGTATTGACCGAGTTCGGCCAGTACGCTCAGTACATCGTCAATGGCGGTGTTGAACAGTGCACCGAGAAAGATTGCCAGCCCCGACCACAAGGCTGCACCGACGCCGTCGTACAACAGGAATTTGCCGCGCGAGGTGCCGACGGTGCCGGCCAGCGCACTGGCGATCGAAGCGAAACCGGGAATGAATTTGGCGACCAGCAGCGAACGTGCGCCCCAGCGCGAATAGATCGATTCGGTCTGGCGTACGCAGGAATCAGGGGAAAGGGAAATGCGGCACAGTGTCGACATGATGCGGCGACCGTAACGGCGACCGGCCATATACCAGACATAGTCGGCGATCAGCGCGGCGACCACCGCCACCAGCAGCAGCAAGACGATGGGATACTGCCCGCGCCAGGCCAGCGCCCCGGTGATCACCAGCGTCGGATAAGCAGGAATCGGCGCGCCCAGCTGCTCGGTCAGCACGTTCAGGAATACGATGATCAGACCGTACTGTTCAATCAGGTGATACAAATAGCTCATCGCTGTTCCACTGCCTTTCGCCTTGTCGGCCTGCCCTGCTTGCTGCTGTTTTTATCGTTCGAATTACCCCAAGCGCACATTATAGGTCGAAGCGGGTCGAAGCGAATCGGAGCAGGCTTCAGGCCTTGCCTGCCTGCGTGGCAGATGTCGCCCTGAATTCAGCCACGATCATCGCCATCAGGATAGCAACCGGCAATAACAGCGCGAAGAACAATGCCTGGCGATAAGCAAAGGCACCGCCGATCGCCCCCACGCCGAACGCCACGATAGGCCAAAAGAACTTGATGCAGCGCTGGCGTACAGCGTCATCCGCGGCACCGCGCACAATATCGGTCACGTCGATGACCAGTTGCGTGACGTTGCCGGTCATGACGGTAGTTGGCGCCGCCTGCGGCAAAATCAAGCGGGCAGCGGCGTTCTGGATGCCCATGGCAGCGGCGCCGAACATGCCTGCCAGCAAGGCGGCGGTGGCGCGGGCATCGGCCACCCCGACCGGCGCAATGCTCTGGCCGAAGCCCATGAACGCCAGCAGGAACATCAGTTGCAGCATCAGCACCCAGGGCAAGGCCGGCTTGCCGCTGCGCTCCAGCGCAATCACTACCAGCCGCGTCATGACCACCGACAGAATGAAGGCGGGAAAAGCCAGAAACTTGATCAACACGCCGTGCGAGGGATTCGCCAGTTCACTGCCGATCAGCACGAAGTTGCCGGTGACGTGGGCGGTGAACAATCCGAACAAGGCGACGAAGCCCAACGTATCCACATAGCCCGCCAGGAAACTCATGGCGATGCCCTGGCAGGTGGCGCGATTCAGATAACGCAATCCGGCGGGGCGGACGGGACTATTCAGCGCAGCCATATCAATCCTCGATTTTTTGTGCGAGAGCAGCGTCAATCGAATAACGGCCGGCGCCCATCAAGGCGATGCTGCCGAACACGATCATCAGCAACCAGCCGAACTGGCCTTCCGCCACGCTCCAGTCGGGATGCACCAGGAACATCGATACGCCCAGCAGCACCAGCACCGCTGCGCTGGCCAGCCGCGTCAGGATGCCGGGCACGATCAGCACCGGGCACAGGACTTCGGCAAAGATGGCGAAGCCGAGCGTGAAGGCGCGGCCGACGTGCAGCGGATCGTCGATGTGCGCCAGCTCGCCGGCGAAGTTGATGATCTTCGGCAGGCCGTGCACGTACAGCAGCAGCAAGGCGCCGCTCAGGCGCAGGAACAGCAGGCCGAGGTCCTGGGCCGGCGCCCACAGCAGGCGCAGGAACAAATTTTCTTTTACGGTTGATGCAGTGTGAACTGTTTGCATGTCGATTCTCCTTGATCAGAAATGTCCTGCCAGCACATAGCCGGCAAGCACGTAACCCAATGTCATTGCCACCACCAGCGAAGCACCGACCGGTGTCGGCGGCGTCGGCGACGGCAAGCCGAACCAGCGGCAGACGGCGCCGATCAGCGTGCCCAGCACGGCGCCCGTGAACAGCGCGCTCATGCTTGCACCTCAGCTTGCTTTGCTTTCGCATCCTTGGCGGCCAGGTAACGATCCACCAGCCAGTAGCCGCTGCTCATCATGAACACCAGCAAGGCGCCGCTGAGAACCGGCGGCGACGGCACCGGGATTTGTGCAAGGTGGCAGCAGAAGCCGACCACGAAAGAGAGCAACAGGCCCCAGATGATTTTGGAATAAGTCATGTTCATTCTCCGATCAGAACGCGAAGCAGCTGCAACCGAGCGCGCCCCAGAAGCCTGAGAAATTCGACGCCGGCACCGACGAGCGGCGCGCGACATCGTGCGAGTGTGCATGCACGTTGCAAGCGCCTGCGCATTGATGCGGCAGAATCGAACGGCGTTGTTGTTGCTGGCTCTGCGTGCCCGACTTGCGTGCACTGTAGTGGCCCGGCACGTTCTTCACCGGCGACCAGTCCGGCAGCACCGGGATGGCCGGCGGCGCCAGCGGGTCGAACTCATCGGCGCCGTAGACGATCTTGCCGCCGACCACGGTCATGACCGATTCGATGGCCTTGATATCTTCTTCGGCGACACTGAAGAAGTCGGCCGACAACACCACCAGGTCAGCCAATTGGCCTGCCTTGATGCGGCCCTTCTTGTCTTGTTCATTGGAGAACCAGGCACTGCCTGCGGTCCACAGTTCCAGCGCGGTTTCACGCGGCAAGCCGGCTTCGGCCAGTTGCAGACCGCCCACGGTCTTGCCCGAGACCAGCCAGTACAGCGCGGTCCACGGGTTGTAGCTGGCGACGCGGGTGGCGTCGGTACCGGCGCCGACCGGCACGCCCATGTCCAGCATGCGCGCCACCGGCGGCGTCGCCTTGGCGGCTTCCTTGCCGTAGCGGTCGACGAAATATTCACCCTGGAACGCCATGCGGTGCTGGATCGCCAGGCCTCCGCCGAGTTCGCGCACGCGCTCGATGTTGCGCGGCGAGATGGTTTCAGCATGATCGAAGATCCAGTGCAGGCCGTTGAACGGAATGTCGCGATTCACTTTTTCGAAGACGTCGAGCATGCGGCTGATCGATTCGTCATAAGTCGCATGCAGGCGGAACGGCCAGCGGTTGGACACCAGATGGCGCACGACTTTTTCGAGTTCGTCTTCCATGCCTGCGGCGAGTTCGGGACGCGGCTCGAGAAAGTCTTCAAAGTCGGCCGCCGAGAACACCAGCATTTCGCCGGCGCCGTTGTGGCGATAGAAGTCGTCGCCCTGCCCCGGCTTGATCATGTCGGTCCAGCGCTGGAAGTCGCCCAGCTCCTTGCCCTTGTTCTGCGTGAACAGGTTGTAGGCGATGCGGACCGTCAGCTGCTGCTCGCGCGCCAGCTGGTCGATGATGGCGTAGTCTTCCGGATAATTCTGGAAGCCGCCGCCGGCGTCGATCACACTGGTGACGCCGAGGCGATTGAGTTCGCGCATGAACTGGCGCGTCGAATTGACTTGCTGGTCGAGCGGCAGCGACGGGCCCTTGGCCAGCGTCGCGTACAGAATCATGGCGTTGGGACGGGCGATCAACATGCCGGTCGGATTGCCGGCGGCGTCGCGCTGGATCTCGCCGCCCGGCGGATTCGGGGTGTCCTTGGTGTAACCGACGGCGCGCAGCGCAGCCTGGTTGAGCAAGGCGCGGTCGTACAGGTGCAGGATGAACACCGGGGTGTCGGGGGCGGCGGCGTTGATTTCTTCCAGCGTCGGCATGCGGCGCTCGGCAAACTGGAACTCGGTCCAGCCGCCTACCACGCGCACCCACTGCGGATGCGGTGTGCGCAAGGCTTGCTCGCGCAGCATGCGCAAGGCATCGGCCAGCGAAGGCACGCCTTCCCAGCGCAGTTCCAGGTTGTAGTTGAGGCCGCCGCGAATCAGGTGGATGTGCGAATCGTTCAGGCCCGGCACGACGCTGCGGCCGTTCAGGTCCACCACTTTGGTGGCGTTGCCGCGATGGCGCATGGCGGCTTCGGCGTCGCCGACGGCCAGGAACTTGCCGTCCTTGATCGCCACGGCGCTTGCCAGCGGTTGTGCTTTGTCGATGGTGTGGAAATTTCCGTTCAGCAGAATCAGGTCGGCGCTCATGTTCACTCCTGGGATTGTTCGTTGGCGTTGTGTTGTCAGGGGAGGTCTAAAACTACGGGATCCCGTTCGTGGGGGAAGCGGGATCCCGGAAATACGTGCCGAAGAATTAATGGCCTTCGGAAGCGTTGAACATGGTCTTGGCGTAGATCAGGCCGAGGCCGTAGGCGCCGCCGTTGGCGATCGCGGTGGTGACGGTTTCATTGTAGGTCTCGGTGCGGGCCCAGTCACGTTGCAGTTCGAGCAGGTATTGCAGCGACGTCATCGGACGTGCGCCCAACTGGATCATGCGTTCGACGGCGCGTTGATGCGCTTCATTCGACACGTCGCCGCTGGCGTCGGTGATCACATAGACTTCAAAGCCCTGGTCCAGCGCCGACAGCGCAGGTCCGACGATGCATACCGAGGTCCACAGGCCGGCCAGCACGATCTTTTCCTTGCCGATGGCGTTGACGCGGTCGGCGATGCGCGGGTCTTCCCAGGTGTTCATGCTGGTGCGGTCGATCACTTCTTCGTTCGGGAACACCGATTTGATTTCATCAAACATCGGGCCGGAGAAGGATTTTTCGGCAACGGTGGTCAAAATCGTCGACACCTTGAATTCCTTGGCGGCCTTGGCGACCAGTGCGACATTGTTGCGCAGCGTGACCATGTCGATCGAATGGGTCGCAAACGACATTTGCGACTGATGGTCGATCATGATCAGCGTGTGGTTGGTTGGGTTCAACAGTGTCTTGCCTGGTTGTGCTTTTGCGATTGCCATGATGTTCTCCTGAGGTTATTGACGATTAATTCGATAAGGGTGAGTGCTTCGTTGGTGTCCGTCTTTGTCTGTGCCGTTCACCATGGAGCGAAGTATGGGCGAACGATGCGGGAAAGAAAAACGGAAAGAATGACAGTCAATCATCGAAATATTCGAAAATAGAAACAGAGGCGTTCAGGGCCGTCGATATTTGCCTCAGGCGCAATAAAGCTTTGCCTTGCACCGTATTTTTGCAACAGCACTTTGCCCGCATACTGCTGTCCATGGAGTAAGCACCGCAAGCCTCCCTCCCTTGCGCGCCGGCCATGTCGCGCGCCCATCTCACTTACCAAGGAATTCCATGAGCACCATTCCCGCATTCGGCCTCGGCACCTTCCGCCTGAAAGACCAGCAAGTCATCGACTCCGTTACCAACGGCCTCGAACTCGGTTATCGCCACATCGACACCGCGCAGATCTACGGCAACGAAGCCGAGGTCGGCCAAGCCATCGCCGCCGCCGGCGTTGCGCGCAAGGACTTGTTCGTCACCACGAAGATCTGGACCGACAACCTCGGCAAGGACAAATTGATCCCCAGCCTGAAGGAAAGCCTGGCCAAACTGCAGATGGACCAGCTCGACCTGACGCTGATCCACTGGCCCGCGCCCAACGACAGCATCGCCGTCGCGACCTACATGGAAGCGTTGGCCGAAGCCAAGGCGCAGGGATTGACCCGGCTGATCGGCGTGTCGAACTTCACCATCGCGCATCTGCAGCAAGCCATTGACGCCGTAGGGGCTGCAGAAATCGCCACGCTGCAGATCGAGATCCATCCCTTCCTGCAAAACCGCAAGGTGGTCGACTTCGCGCGCAGCCAGGGCATCCACCTGACGGCCTACATGCCGCTAGCTTACGGGAAGGTCATGACGGACCCGACTATCATCGGGATCGCCAAGGCGCACCAGGCCAACCCGGCCCAGATTGCACTGGCCTGGTCGCTGCAACAAGGCTTTGCGACGATTCCGTCGTCGACTAAACGAGTCAATCTGGAAAGCAACCTGGCAGCGCAAAACATCCGCCTCAGCGACGCCGAGATGGCCGCCATCGCAAGGCTGGACAAGGGTGAGCGCCTTGCCAATCCGGACTTTGCGCCGCAGTGGGATTGATGCTGACTTGACGCATTGCTTGCGCCTGCGTGGCGCAAGCCTCCTCCCATTCCCGGCCCGGCAAAAACGACGCTCTGGAATTTTTTATTTTAAATTGCTTGCAATTTAATTTTCATCAATCTATTATTCGTTCCATGCACTGCTCCTCACCCCAACGAGGCAAGCGCATGCATGACTTGTTTCATTTGCCAAAGCATCAAATATATTGCACACAATTTAATTGCTCGAATACAAAACCCCGCCCCCGAAAGGAAACATCATGAAATCGATCAAACAACTGCTTGCCCTCAGCACCATCGCACTCGCCGCCGCTTCGGCCGCCCAATCTGCATCGGCCGCCTCCGTCGAACCGCAAACCCAGGGTTTCCTCGACGCGCTGGCCGCCGCCGGCGGTCCTCCGATCTACACGCTGACACCTGAACAAGCACGCAACCTGCTGGCCGGCGCACAGTCCGGCAAGGTCGCCAAGCCGGCTGCCGACATCGAAGACCGCGTGATCCCGGTCGGGCCGACCGGCAGCACCCGCATCCGCATCCTGCGTCCGCAAGGCAACAAGGAAACGCTGCCGGTAGTGATGTACTTCCACGGCGCCGGCTGGGTGATGGGCGACGTCAACACGCACGATCGCCTGGTGCGCCAGATCGTCGACGGCGCCAAGGTTGCCGTGGTCTTCGTCGACTACGACCGCTCGCCGGAAGCGCGCTATCCGATCGCCATCGAACAGGACTACGCCGCGACCAAATACGTCGCCGAACATGCTGCGGAATTCAACGTCGATGCGAACCGCCTGGCGATTGCCGGCGACAGCGTGGGCGGCAACATGACTGCGGTCGTGAGCCTGCTGGCCAAGGAACGCAAGGGTCCGGCGATCAAGTACCAGGTGCTGTTCTATCCAGTGACCGACACCAATTTTGAAAACGGTTCGTACAACCAGTTTGCCAACGGCCCATGGCTGACCAAGGAAGCGATGAAGTGGTTCTGGAACGCCTACCTGCCGGCCGGCGCCAACCGCAAGGATCCGCATATCGCACCACTGAACGCGACGCTGGAACAGTTGAAGGATCTGCCGCCGGCACTGGTCATCACCGATGAAAACGACGTGCTGCGCGACGAAGGCGAAGCCTATGCCGCCAAGCTGGCCAAGGCCGGCGTGCCGGTGACGCAGGTGCGCTACCTCGGCACCATCCACGACTTCGTCATGCTCAATGCGCTGGGTGATACCCCTGCGGCGAAGAGTGCCGTCGATCTCGCAACCTCCAGCCTGCGCAAGGCGCTGTCCAAATAATGGGGCAGCATCGCTGAAACAAAAACGCCCGCTTCATCAACGTGAAGCGGGCGTTTTTGCGTGAAACGGAAAAAGCGGTTTATGCAGGAACCGCCACCGGCTTGTCATGCTGGTGCCCCTTGATGCGCAACACCATCACCGCACCAACCAGGCAAGCGACTCCCATCAGCATCGACGAGGCCGTGTAGTCGCCGAGGTTGGCGCGCATGAAGCCCGATATCGTGGTGGCGGCAGCGGCGCCGAGCTGGTGACCGGCAACGATCCAGCCGAACACGATCGGTGCAGCCAGACGGCCGAATACATCATTGGCCAGACGCACGGTCGGCGGCACGGTGGCGATCCAGTCAAGACCGTAGAAGATCGCGAACACGGTCAGGCCGAAATAATCGAGGCCGAACGCATACGGCAGAAAGATCAGCGCAATGCCGCGCAAGCCGTAGTACCAGAACAGCAGCACGCGCGGATTGAAGCGATCCGACAGCCAGCCGGACAAGGTCGTGCCGACCAGATCGAGCATGCCCATCGCCGCCAGGATGCTGGCGCCGCCGACTTCGGAAATGCCGTAGTCGTTGCACATCGCGATGAACTGCGTACCGATGTAGCCGTTGGTGCTCATGCCACAGACGAAGAAGCTGAAGAACAGCAGCCAGAAATCGCGCACCTTCATCGCCTGGCGCAACGCGTCGAACGCGATCGCCAGCGGATTGCGTTGCTTCACCGCAGCATCGTCCGGCGCATCGGCCGCCTGGCCGTAACGACGCAGACCGACGTCGGATGGACGCTCCGGCAGGAACAACGCCACCAGCGGCACCGCCACGGCAGCGACGATCGCCACCAGGAAAGCCACCGAACGCCAGCCGTAATGCTCGACCATCGACGCCATCAGCGGCAGGAACACCATCTGGCCGGTAGCCGCGCTGGCGGTCAGCAAGCCCATCGCCAGGCCGCGGCGCATTTCAAACCAGCGGCTGACAATCGTTGCGCCCAAGGTGTTGGCGGCGACCCCGGTACCAGAGCCGACCAGCAGACCCCACGTCATCACCATGTGCCACGGCATCTGCATCAGCGTGCTCAGTGCAGTGCCGATCGACAGCAGCACCAGTGCACCCATCACGACGGGGCGAATGCCGAAGCGTTGCATCGCGGCTGCGGCGAACGGGCCGATCAGGCCGTACAAGGCGATGTTGAAGGAAATCGCCAGCGAGATGGTGGAACGGTTCCAGCCGAATTCATGCTCCAGCGGCAGGATCATGACCGACGGCGTGGCGCGGATGCCGGCCGAGGTCAGCAGGACGAGGAAGATCACGGCGACGACCACCCACGCATAACTGAAACGGTGCGAGGTGCGCTGCGCGATGGCTTGAGTGACTTTATTCATGACGCTCATTCAAAATAATGGTGAATAAAAAACCATCAATGCGGCAAGGCATTGATGGTGCTTGTATTAAAACTGTATTGAAACCGTCTGCCCGATTGGCGGGATCAGGCTTCCTGCAATTTGTCGTAAGCCTCGTCGATCATGCCGGACAGGGCTGCATGCAAATCCTCGCCGAGCAGGCCGTCAATCTCCAGCTGCGCCTGCACCCAGTTGGGACGAGCCTTGGCCAGCTTGGCCTTGCCTGCGTCACTGAGGCCGAGTCCGAACGAGCGCTTGTCGACATGTTCGTCTGGCGGCATGTCGATCGTGGCGATCCAGCCGGCCGTCATCAGCGGTTTGATGTTGCGGCTCAAGGTGCTGCGATCCATGCCCATTTCCGCGGCCAGACGCAGATTGGCGATCGAGCCGTGCTTGCCCACCCTGCTCAGCAACGAATACTGGCTGATGGTGAGTTCGTCCGGCAGCAGATGACGGTCGTATATAGAAGTGATCCGCCGCGTCAGCCGACGCAGGCGGGTACAGGTGCACTGGTTAAACATGAAGCTCCGGCCTATTTAAACGATCCAAATAAATGCATATGCATCAATGTATATGCATACTAATGAGCGAAGAGAGGGTTGTCAAGCGCGTGCGTTGAAACCGGACAAAAAAATGGCGTCGCAACAACGACGCCATGGAGACAACCGAAACAGGTGAATCAAGCGCTGCGCGCAGCGGCCTTCTTGCGCGGCGCCTTTGCAGGCTTGGCAGGAGGCGCAGCTTCCGGCGTCGCTGCCGCATCGTTGGCAGCAGCTTCGGCGGCCCGTTCGCGGGCAAAGTTGATGCGTGCCTTCATGCCTTCGTTGGCCTGCGGCCCCGGCGCAAACACGAAATCAGGTGAATTCAGGCGCTTGCCGCTCTTGCCGTCGATCATCACTGGTTCCGCCACTTCGCCCGTGGTCGAATCGATCAGCAGCACGCTCGGGCCTTCCGGCGCAAAATGCTTGTTGCCCCAGGTGTTGAGCGCGACCAGAATGGAGCGGAAATCACGTCCCAGGTCGGTCAGGATGTATTCGTGGCGCGGCGGCCGTTCGCTGTACTGGCGGCGCTCCAGCAGGCCGGATTCGACCAGCGAGTTGAGGCGGCGAGTGAGCATGTTGGGCGCGATGTCCAGGCTCTTCTGGAACTGGTCGAAGCGGGTCAGCCCGTGCAGCGCATCGCGCAGGATCAGGATGCTCCACCATTCGCCCACGCGCTCAAGCGTGCGGGCTACCGGGCACTGCATGTTGCCGAAGCTTTTACGTTCCATGGACAAGTCCCATCTGGCTGGCTATCATTCGGATGAACAACTAACTATCATTTTGCAATCTACATTATAAAACAAGTCAAGGGAGACCGCCAATGTCTGTCAATTTGATGTATCTGGAAGACTTTACGCCGGGTCAAAAATTCAGCCACGCCGCCGACGAGGCATTGAGCGCCGATGCCATCAAGGCGTTCGCCGCCAGCTACGATCCGCAACCTTTCCATCTCGACGAGGCCGCTGCAGCACAAAGCTTTTTCGGAGGACTGGCCGCAAGCGGCTGGCATACCGCGGCGCTGACCATGCGCCTGCTGGTGAAAACCCTGCCGATCCATGGTGGCATCATCGGTGCCGGCTTTGAAGAGTTCCGCTGGCCGCGCCCTACCCGTCCGGGCGACCGCTTGCATATCGAGGTGGAAGTGCTGGAACTGAAATTCTCTCAATCGAAACCGCAACAGGGCTTCCTCAAGCACCGCGTCACCACCTTCAACCAGGACAACCAATCGTTGCTGGTCATGACCGGCAACCTGCTGGTGCCGCGCCGTCCGCCGGCTTAATTATTAATTGTCGAAGATGAACTGCGTGGCCTTGTCAGCCGACAACGGCCGGCCGTAGAAATAGCCCTGGATTTCATCGCAGCCCCAGGCGCGCAGCAATTCGCGCTGGGTCACGGTTTCCACGCCTTCGGCGATCACCGACAAGCCGAGATGGTGACCGAGGTTGATGACTGCCTGCACGATCGCCGCGTCTTCGCTGTTGGGGCGCAGGTGGCGGATGAAGGACTGGTCGATCTTGAGCTTGTCGATCGAGAAACGCTTGAGGTAAGCCAGCGATGAATAACCCGTCCCGAAGTCATCGATCGCCAGCGTCAGGCCGCGCTTGCGCAGGTCTTCCAGCAACTCGATGGTGCGTTCGACATCGCGCATGACGATGCCTTCGGTGATTTCCAGTTCGATGAAGGACGGATCGATCATGCTTTCGGCGAGCGTCGTGGTGACGCGCCGCAGGAAGGATGGATGATGGAACTGGCGCGGCGAGATGTTCACTGCGATGACGAATTTGCGCGGCGTCTCCAGGCTCCAGATCTTGGCCTGGCGGCATGCTTCGGCCAGCACCCAGTCGCCGATCGGCACGATCAGGCCGGACTCTTCGGCCAGCGGAATGAAGTCGGCCGGCGAGATCAGTTCGCCGTTGCGGCGCCAGCGCACCAGCGCCTCGAAGCCGACCAGGCGATCGTCCGCCAGCCCTTGCTGCGGCTGGAAATGCAGTTCCAGTTCATTGCGTTCGATCGCGTGGCGCAGTTGTGCTTCCAGCGCCAAGCGTTCTTGCGCGCGCGTGTTGAGCGCATTCGAATACTGCACGAAGCAATCGCCGCCGGCGTCGCGCGCGGCCTGCAGCGCCGCGTCGGCGTTCTGCAGCAGGTGCGCCGGTTCGGCGCCGTCGCGCGGATACTCGGCGCCGCCCATGCTCATGCTGGAAAAAATCTCATGCTGGCCGAACTCGAACGGTTGGCGCATGTATTCCTGCAGGCTCGACAGGGCCTCCTGGAAGCTGAGGTTGTCGCCGTTGGACTTGTACAGGATCGCCACATTGGCGCCGTTGAGGCGGAACACTTCACCGCCGTGACGTTCGGCCGCACGCTTGATGCGGGTCGCCATTTCCTGCATCAGACGATCACCGAAGGCGTGACCAAGGCCGCCGACGACGCGCTCGAAACGGTCGATCATGCCCAGCACCACCGTATGCGGCTGATCTGCCATGGTCTTGAGCCGACGCTCGAACGATCCACGGTGCGCCAGGCCGGTCAGAGGATCATGCGCCGCCTGGAAGGCCAGCACGTTCTCCGAACGGAAGCGCGCCCACACGTGATACATCATGAACAAGGCGGTCAGCAGCATACCGACACTGTAGATATGCACCAATCGGGTAATCTCGTCGACGCCGCTGTTGGCGAGGTCGCCCACTTCATATATCCCGGCTTCGACGTCGTGCTTGGCCGTGCCGAGCAGGCCACGGATGTTGTTGGTCTTGACGTTGAGTTCGCCCAGCAGCAGGCGCGCCTTTTCCCGGTTGACCGGCGGCGCCAGCATGATCTTCTCGAGCGCCGGTCCCATCGCCAGCACGGCGTCATAGTTGCTGCGCAGGCTACCCATCTGGGCCGCCTGCTGCAAGTCGCGCCGCACGTAATCGAAGTTGTCGGCCATTTCTTCGCCGGCCTGGGTTTCCAGTGTGTCGAAGCGGTCGCGGCCGATCGACGCCACATAGTATTTGTTCAGCGCCAGCTGGTAACGCAGCAGCGCGCTTTCAAAATCGGACAGGTGGCGCAGCGTGGGGATTTTTTCCTGCAGCAGCGGCGTGGTCGACGCGCGAATATCCTTGGCCGTGCGCGCCATCGCGAAAAACAGCACGATGCCGGCGGCGATCACGACCACCAGCAAACCGTAAATCGCCCAGCGATAAGGTCGGCTGACCACTTGCATACTTGAACCCCAGCGAAGAAAAACCGCCCCCCGGAAACAGCGCCGCGCATGCGTGAACGTGGTGATGAACATCGGCTGATTGCGCGCATCCGGCCACTGCCATCTTGTGCGGCGCGGCCCTGCGGCATGTCAGGTCGATGTCATTTCCCGCTCCCCGTCATCACGACAACGTGATTCCCTGAGTCAGACTGAATCGTTTTATGGGCAGGCGCTGCGAGCGCCTGCAATATTGCTTTTTTGCCATCGGACATGATGCGTCTTTTTTTATTATCGGCAGCGCAGAAAATTATACCGGCAATCTCCCGCACCACCGCCATTTCCGGGATGCGCGGTACGCTCAAAGGGCAGACTTTGGCAAATTTCCAACAGGCATTACTTGAAATCCCGGCAAGCGCTTTGCGTCGGAAGGTTTCAAGACCAGATCAGGGAAGCGGAAATTGCCGGCGTGGCGCTGCGCCGCCGGCAGCGCCTCCAGCGAGGCTGAGGGAGATTCAGGCGGCGTCGGGCTGCGCCGACGGCTGCGCCAGCTGGAAGGCCTCGAGTGCACTACAGGCTTCCTCGATCGCAACCAGCGTCGGATACAGCGTCATGTCGACATTGAAACGGCGGGCGTTGAAGATCTGCGGAATCAGGCAGCAATCCGCCATGGTCGGTGACTCGCCAAAACAGAAGCGGCCGCGTTGCGCACTGGCGGCCAGTTGCTTCTCCAGCGCGCCGAAGCCGAGCGCGATCCAGTGCTGTATCCACTGCTGCTTGACCTCTTCGCTCACGCCCAGCTCCTGCTTGAGCATGCGCAGCACGCGCAGGTTGTTGAGCGGATGGATGTCGCAGGCGATCGCCAGCGAAATCTCGCGCACGTGGGCGCGGTCCAGCAAACCCGGCGGCAGCAATGCCGGCGTTGGGAAGCGCTCTTCCAGATATTCCAGGATCGCCAGCGACTGCGTGATGTGACGCCCTTCTTCTTCCATCACCGGCACCAGCGACTGCGGATTCATCGCGCTGAATGCCGGCGCATATTGCTCGCCGCCGTTGTTGAGCAGATGCACCGGCACGGTGTCGTAGGACTGGCCCTTGAGATGCAGGGCGATCCGCACGCGATACGACGCAGAGCTGCGGAAATAGCTGTAGAGATGAATCGTCATGGTCGCTGTCTCCTTTTTGTTTTTATCAAACCTGGCGCGCCGGCAGCACGGTGCCCGCAACTTCGCCGAAACCGATGCGCGGCAAACCCTCGCGTCCGGCCCAACCGCGCATGATGACGGTGTCGCCGTCTTCGATGAAGATGCGCGTTTCGCCATTGTCCAGATTGATTAATTGCTTGCCGCCGGCGGTCAGCTCCAGCAGCGAACCGGCCGATTCCGGCGTCGGTCCCGACAACGTTCCCGAACCGAGCAGGTCGCCCGCACGCAGGTTGCAGCCGCCGACGGTGTGGTGCGCCACCAGTTGCGATACGGTCCAGTAAGCGTCGCGGAAATTACCCAGCGACAGTCGTTGCGGCGCAGTCCCTGCTTCACGCATGGCCTTGGTTTGCAACAGCACTTCGAGTTGCACATCGAAGGCGCCGTGCTCGCGCAAGTCCGGGGCATCGAGGTAAGCCAGCGGCTGCGGATCTTCGGCGTCGCGCGTCCACGCGGCGCGATACGGCGCCAGCGCTTCGAGCGTGACGATCCACGGCGAAATCGTCGAGGCGAAATTCTTCGCCAGGAAAGGACCGAGCGGCTGGTATTCCCAGGCCTGCACGTCGCGCGCCGACCAGTCGTTCAACAGGCACAGGCCGAACACATGCGACTCGGCGGCGCCGATGCCGATAGCGTCGCCGATGGCGTTGCCCTGCCCCATGAACACGCCGACTTCCATTTCATAGTCGAGGCGTTTACACGCGCCGAACACCGGTACGTCGGACGTCGGCGGCTTGAGCTGGCCGAGTGGACGACGGAACTGCTGGCCCGACACCGCAATCGAGGAAGAGCGGCCGTGATAGCCGATCGGCACCCACTTGTAGTTCGGCAGCAGCGGATTGTCCGGGCGGAACAGCTTGCCGATCGCGGTGGCGTGATGGATCGAGGTATAGAAATCGGTGTAGTCGCCGATCTGCGCCGGCAAGGCGTGTTCGGCTTCGGCCTGCGGCACCAGCGCCGCTTGCAGTTGCGACTGGTGCACCGAACCTTCGCGCAGCAGCGTCGACAAGGCCAGGCGCAAGGCCGACCACGCCGCAGCGTCGAGCTCCATCAGCGGATTCAGATTGCTTCCCGCAGTCGCTGCAACGATTGCCTTGTGCACGGTCTCGCCGAAGCCGGCGAAGGCGCCGCTTTCAAACGCCGCGCGCAAGTCGAGGATGCTGTCGCCGATGGCGACGCCGGCGCGGAAAACTTCGTCGCTTCCCTTCCTGCGGAACACGCCGTACGGCAAATTCTGGACCGGGAAATCACTGCCGGCGGCATTGGCCGAGGCGACCCAGCTGCGCAAGCCGGCGTCGTGGGTTTCATTCAGGATGATGCTCATTGTTGCTCCGGGCGGTGTTGTGGATTGAAGTGCGGGTCAAAGTTCTTTTTGATATCCATCCAGCACTGGTAATAATTCTTTTGCAGCGTCGGCGAACTCAGCGCGTGGCGCGTCGGCTTGATGATATTGCGCGTCTCGAACATGAAGGCCATGGTGTCGCCGACCTTGTTCGGCGTGCTGGTGTCGCTGCGGCTGGCCTTCTCGAATGTGGCGGCGTCGGGGCCGTGGCCGGTCATGCAATTGTGCAGGCTGGCGCCGCCGGGACGGAAGCCTTCTGCCTTGGCATCGTACACGCCGTGGATCAGGCCCATGAATTCGCTCGCCACGTTGCGATGGAACCATGGCGGGCGGAAGGTGTTTTCCGCCGCCAGCCAGCGCGGCGGGAAAATCACGAAGTCCAGCGTGTCCACGCCCGGGGTATCGCTCTGCGCCTGCAGCACGAGGAAAATCGACGGGTCGGGATGGTCGTAGCTGATCGAGCCGATGGTATTGAAGTGGCGCAGGTCGTATTTGTACGGCGCGTAGTTGCCGTGCCACGCCACCACGTCCAGCGGCGAGTGACCGATCTTGGCCTGCCACAGGTTGCCGCCGAATTTGGCGATCAGCCTGAAGTCGCCTTCACGGTCCTCATACCAGGCATGCGGCGTCAGGAAGTCGCGTGGATTGGCCAGGCCGTTGGAGCCGAGCGGACCAAGGTCGGGCAAGCGCAGCAGCGCGCCGAAGTTTTCGCACACGTAACCCTGCGCGCTGCCGTCGGGCAGTTTGACCTGGAAGCGCACGCCGCGCGGAATCACCGCAATCTCCTGCGGCTCGATGTCGATGGCGCCCAGTTCGGTCAGCAGTTCCAGGCGGCCGACTTGCGGCACGATCAGCAATTCGCCGTCGGCGGAATAAAAATAGCTGTCGGTCATCGACTGGTTGGCCGCGTACAGATGAATCGCACAACCGGTCTGCGCATCGGGCGAACCGTTGCCGGCCATGGTGATCAGGCCCGCGACGAAATCGGTGGGCGCGTCCGGCATGGGATGGGGATCCCAACGGAACTGGTTGGGCGGCGTCTCGACGTCGTCGAAGCGACCGACGAGTCCATTATCGATGCGTTCGAACGGCTCATGCATCGCCGCCGGACGAATCCGGTACAGCCACGAGCGACGGTTGTGGCCGCGCGGCGCGGTGAAGGCCGTGCCGGACAACTGCTCGGCATACAAGCCATAGGCAACTTGCTGCGGAGAGTTCTGGTTGGCCGGCAACGCACCGGGCAACGCCTCGGTCGCGAACTCGTTGCCAAATCCCGTCTGGTAACCAACCGTGTTGATCGCCGCTTGGGCGATGAAAGATTCTGCACGCGTATTCATGATGCGTCCTTCTCAAAAAACCGATTCCGATAACTATTGCGGGCGATACCAATGCAGGCGCGCCACCATCAGCGCAGAGATGATCGCAGGCACCGCAGCAGCCATGAACAGCGAACCGTTGGCCCATTGCATGGCGATCAGCTGGCCGCCGATGACCGGCCCCAGCACAGAGCCGATGCGGCCGATGCCGAGCGCCCAGCCGATGCCGGTGGAACGCAATTGGGTCGGATAGAACGTGCCGGCCAGCGCGTTGACCGCCGGTTGTCCACCGACCACGCAAAAGCCCGCCACCACCACGCAGATGAACAGCAGCACCGGCGTCGCGGCGACATGACCGATCAGCGCGATGAAGACGCACGCCACCACGAAGCAGCTGCCCAGCACGCGGGTAAAGCCGAAACGATTGATGAACCAGCCCAGTGTCAGCGTGCCGACGATGCCACCGACTTGCAGCGACGTGCCGATCAGCACCGCGGCGCCGGTCGAATAGCCGGCATCCTTGATCAGGGTCGGCAGCCAGTTGGACAGGAAATACAGGTTGATCAGGTTCATGAAGCTGATCAGCCACAGCAGCAGCGTGACACCGGCGCGCCCTTCGCGGAACAGTTCCGCCACCGGCATGCCGTCGTTGCGCGCTTCCTTGACCACTACGGTGCTGCCTTCATTGACCTGCAAACCCGGCTGCACCTTATTGAGCCAGCGTGCGACCTGCTTCATCGGCCGCTTGCGCAGCACCAGGAACTGGATCGACTCCGGCAGCCAGATCAGCATCGCCACCCCCAGCACCGCAGGGATCAGGCCGCCGACCAAGAACACCGAACGCCAGCCGAAGGCCGGGATCAGCGCCGCACTGACGAAGCCGCCCACCGCCGCGCCGACCGTGAAGCCGCACGACACCAGCATCATGCGCGTCACGCGCGAGCTGTTCGGGCTGAATTCGCCGACCAGCGCCATCGCATTGGGCATGATGCTGCCAAGGCCGAAGCCGGTGATGAAGCGCAGGACCAGCAACTCGTCGATGGTCTGCACGCGCGTGGTCAGCAGCATGCAGATGGCGAAGAAGAAGGTGGAGACGATCAGCACCGGACGGCGGCCGTACTTGTCGCCCACGGGCGTGAGCACCAGCGAGCCGAGCAGCATGCCGAACAGGCCGGCGCCGAACACCGGACCGAGGCTGGCCTTGTTGACGTGCCAGTCGCCGATGATGGCGGGGGCGACGTAACCCATGGCCTGGATGTCGAAACCGTCGATGATCAGGCACAGTCCGCAGAGCAGCAGCAGGCCGAATTGAAAGGCGCCGAAACGGCTCTGCTCGACGACCTGGTCGACATTGATGACATCGGATTGCATCCTTGCTCCTCCTTATTGGTTGTGGACGGTCGCGACTTGCCCGCATGACAACATGTCGGGCGATGCCGCGTTTTTTTATGAGTGGTGCAATGATCCGGCTTTTACGATATAAATGGGTAAATGTAGCCCATTGATATTATGAATAGTGGTCGGAAAAATAACGAACACATGACGCGAGCATGATCGAACCCAAAGATATCGACCTCAACCTGCTGGTGGTGTTTCAGGAAGTGTTCCAGGATCGCCAGATTTCCTCGGTGGCGCGCCGCCTGAACCTGTCGCAGCCGGCCGTCAGCAATGCGCTGGCGCGCCTGCGCCGCACCTTCGGCGATGAGCTGTTCGTGCGCACCGCGCAAGGCATGCAGCCGACGCCGTTCGCACAGCAACTGGCGGACCCGGTGGTGGCGGCGCTGATGCACGTATCGAAGGCGCTGAACCGGCAGGAAGCGTTTTCCGCGGCCGGCAGCGCGCGCCATTTCACCATCGCCATGACCGACGTCGGCGAGGTGTATTTCATGCCGCTGCTGATCGAAACCTGCGCCCGCCTCGCGCCCGGCATCCAGATCAGCACTGTGCGCGCCGGCGCCATTGACCTCAAGAGCGAGATGGAATCGGGTCGTGTCGATCTGGCCATTGGCGCCTTCGACAATGTGTCGGGTGCGCTGTACCAGCGCCGGCTGTTTCGCCAGAATTATGTGAGCATGTTTCGCCTGGGCCATCCACTGAGCGGCAGGACCGTGACGATGAAGGATTTCCTGGCGGCGCAACATCTGGTGGTGTCGTCGCTGGAGAGTCCATACGACCGCATCAACCAGAATCTGGAAAAGGCCGGCATCCGCGCCAACGTCAATTTCCGCGTGCCGCATTTCACCGCCGTTCCCTACATCGTCAGCACCACCGACCTGATCGTGACGGTGCCGCAGAAACTCGCCGAGAGCGCGGCGCAACCATTCAACCTACAATACATTCGTCCGCCCTTGCGGCTGCCGTCGCTGCAGACCAATATCTTCTGGCATCGCCGCTTTAACCAGGACGAAGGCAATCAGTGGCTGCGCGGATTCATTGCCGAGCACTTTGCGGAGCAATAAGAGCGGCTGACAAAACGCCGCTGGCAAGGCGCGCCGACGAAGACAGTACGAAAGTACGGCTAGCAGAAGCAACGCCGCCAGCGGCGTTTTGTCAGCCGCTCTAAGACAATAGGAGACGCCGCATGCATTACCTGCAATACGACCGTGAACAACTTGATCGCCAGTACAACGCGCGCGCCGGCATCCCGCGCTTCCAGGATATCTTCGATCGCTGGAGCCGCGATGCAGAGGCGTTTCGCCGGCAGCACAAGGTGCTGATCAACCAGCATTACGGCGACCATCGCCTGCAGGTGCTCGACTATTTTCCGGCTGCCGTGCAAAACGCACCGCTGCTTGTATTCATCCACGGCGGCTACTGGCGTTCGCTGGACAAGGACGACTTCAGCCACATCGCCGCGCCTTACCTGCAGGCCGGCATCGCGGTGGCCATGTTCAATTACCGCCTGGCGCCCGAAGTCGACATGGACGATATCGTCGCCGACGTGCGCGCCGGCTTTGCCTGGCTGTACCGGCAAGCGTCCGCGTTCGGCTTCGACACGCGCCGCATCCATGTCGCCGGTCACTCCGCGGGCGGCCATCTGGCGGCGATGCTGGCCGGCACCGACTGGCGCGACGCCAATCTGTCGGCGCATCCAATCAAGGGCTTGTGCGGCGTCAGCGGGCTGTACGACCTCGAGCCGATCAGGCTGTCTTATCTCAACGAGACCATGCAGCTGGATGAAAAGCAGGTCCGGGAATTCAGCCCCGTGCACCATCTGCCGCCCTCGCCGATCCCGGTGGTGCTGACCGCAGGCGGCATCGAGTCGGCCGAATTCCATCGCCAGCTCGCGGCCTATGCGCAGCGCCTGACGACCGCCGGAAATTCGGTACGGCATGTGAAACCGGCCGGCGGCCATCATCTCGACGTGATCGATCAGCTGGGCGACGGCAACGGTGAACTGGCGCGCGCGCTCATCGCCATGATTCAATCCTGAGGCCGGCACCTCTGAAGGGAGCACTGAAGTCGCCCGAGATCGCGGTGTTATCATGACACCTCTCCGGAATCGGGCCGCATCTGAACGCACCTGAACGATTCCGCTCAGCCCTCGCCTGCCTCTGCCTGAAACGCTTTATCGATGTCCCGTCCTCCTCTGCTGCAAATCATCCCGTTGGCCGCACTCACCGGCGTCGGCATGCTGGCCACCGATCTCTACCTGCCTGCGTTGCCGCATCTCGCCCACGATCTTGGCAGCGACGTGCCGGCCGTGCAGGCGACGATTTCTTCCTTCATGATTGCGCTGGCGCTGTCGCAGTTGCTGTGGGGGGCGCTGGCCGACAAGCTCGGCATGCGCAACACGCTGCTCGCCGGGGTCGCCTTGCTGGCCGCCACCGGTGTGGCGTGCGCACTGGCGACGGATGTCGACGCGCTGATCGTTTACCGCACCGTGCAAGGCATCGGCGCCGGCGCCGCCACGGTGGTGGTGCCGGTGCTGCTGCGGCGGCGCTTCGCCGATGCGGATGCCATGCGCGCAATTTCCGGGGTCAGCATCGCCGAATCGGTCATCCCCGCCGTCGCGCCGGTGATCGGCACGGGCATCCTGCTGGTGTCGGGCTGGCGCAGCAATTTCTGGCTGGTGGCAATCCTCGCGCTGGCGCTGCTGCCGTTCATCCTGAAACTGGTGCCGGGCAAGCAGGTCTTGCACGACGCCGATGAAACCGTCAGCTACGCGGTGCTGCTGAAGAATCGCGTCTACCTGCGCGACGCCGCCGTGTACGGCCTGACTTTCGGTGCGCTGGTCACCTTCGTCGCCAGCGCACCGCACCTGATCGAACAATGGAGCGGCCGCGGTCCCGGCGCCTTTGCGCTGATGCAAGTCTGCGGCGTGTCGTCCTTCATCGTCGCGGCCTCGCGCGCGGGCGCCATCGCGCATCGCTGCGGCACGTTCAAGCTGATGAACGCCGGCGCCATCGTTCAGTTGATTTCGGTGGCGGGACTGATCACGCTGGGGGTGCTGGATGAGCGCCACGTGGCGCCGCTGATCGTGTGCTGGATGCTGTTCTGCGCCGGCCTCGGCCTGCGCGGACCGTCCACCGTGACGCGCGCGCTGTCGGTGCCGAAGTCGCTGACCAGCCTGGCCTCGGGTTTCCTGATGTTCCTGGCGCTGACGCTCTCAGGCCTGGGCACGCAGATCGCCGGCTTCCTGCTGCATCGCGGCCTGCTGCCGGTGGCCTTGCTGGTGGCGGCGATGATCCTGGCCAGCATGGTGTTGCAAAAGGATGAGCCTGCGCAGAGTTGATATTGCAACAATGAGATACTTCTTGGAATAATTCTCATTCTCCAATCCTCTATAATAGAGCGCTTTAGCGAAAACGCCGTCCGCTGGCGTCGACAAGCCACGCTGCCCAGCTCGCCGACCGCCAGCCCACAAGAGAAAAACAATGTTCAAGAAAATCTGGTTCCAGGTGCACTGGTTCATCGGCATCACCGCGGGCACCGTGCTGATGTTCATCGGCGTGACCGGCGCCATCCTGTCTTTCCGCGAAGAAATTACCGACTGGCTCAATCCCGGCATCGTCCATGTGGCCGTGCGCCAACAAGCAGTGCTGACGCCGCCGCAGATCCTGGAACGCCTGCGCGCCGAGGTTCCGCATGAGCGCGTCGCCGTGCTGATCGCGTCCGTCGAACCGGGCGCCTCCGTGCGCATCAACTTCGCCCCGCCGCCGGGCGTGCGCCGCGGTGAAATGCGCTACGCCGATCCTTACACCGGCGCGCTGCTGCCGCCGCTGGCCGGTAACGAATTCTTCGAATTCACCGAACGTTTCCACCGCTGGCTGCTGCTGCCGACCGATGCCGGCAAGATCGTCGCCGGCAGCCTCTCGATGTGCCTGCTGATCCTGGCGCTGTCCGGCCTGTACATGCGCTGGCCGCGCCGCGCGCTGAACTGGCGCGCCTGGTTCAAGCTCGATTTCGGCCTCTCCGGCCGCTCCTTCCTGTGGAACCTGCACTCGGTGATCGGCACCTGGGCGCTGGTGATGTACGTCATCTTCACGACTACCGGAATGTACTGGGCGTTCGATTGGTTCAAGTCCGGCGTCAATAGCCTGGCAGGGCAGGAAGTGCGAGCGCCGCAAGCCAGACGTGAAAAGCCCAAAGACATGGGGATGGATAAAGAGAAGGAAAAAGAGAAAGCCGACAAGACTGAAGCCGCGCCGCTCGACCTCACGCTGGCGTGGAACGTGTTCCTGCGCGAAGCCGGTCCATACACGCTGGTCAACATCCGCATGTCCGACAAGACCACACAACCGGTCCAGTTCAATTACCTGTTGCCCGACGCCTCGCATGAGCGCGCCCGCAATCGCCTGAACGTGCTGCCGCAGACCGGCGACATCAAACTCAATGAACGCTTCGCCGACAAGGACGCAGGCGGCCTGTTCATCGGCGCGATCTATCCGCTGCACATGGGCACCTACTTCGGTATGCCCGGTCGCATCGTGATGACGATTGCCGCGCTGATCATGCCGTTGTTCGGCATCACCGGCTGGATGCTGTACCTCGACCGCCGCCGCAAGAAGCGTGCGGTGCGCGCCGAACGCGCCCTGCTGGACCGCAGCCGCGAGGCGGTCATCAGCAGCCCCGGCGGCGCCACCGCCGGCAGCAAGGAAAGCAAGGAAGGAATATTGCTGGCCTACGCCACGCAAGCGGGTCAAGCCGAACGCATCGCGCTGCACACCGCCGCCGCGCTGCAAAAGGCCGGCGTCGCCGTCACCGTGCAATCGCTGGCCACGCTCGATCCGGAACGCCTGCGCCACTTCCATCGTGCACTGTTCGTGGTGAGCACCTTCGGCGAAGGCGAACCGCCCGACGGCGCACGTCGCTTCGCGCGGCAACTTGCGCAACCGCCGGGCAACGCCCTGGCCCACGTGCAATTCGGCTTGCTGGCGCTGGGTGATCGCCATTATGAAAAATTCTGCGGCTTCGGCCACAGCCTCGATCACTGGCTCCGCAGCCAGGGCGCGCAGGCGTTCTTCCCAATGATCGAAGTCGACGATGGCGCCCCTACTGCGCCGGCCGCACTAGCTGCCTGGCAACGTGAACTCGCGGTGCTGACCGGCGGCGCACCGCTGGAAGAAGCCGCACCCGCACCGGCCGAGGCGTCCTACGCCGGCTGGATCCTGCGCGAACGCAAGCTGCTCAATCCGGGCAGCGCAGGCCAGGGCATCTATCACCTGGAATTCGACGCGCCCGCCGACAGCAACGCGCAATGGCAATCCGGTGCGCTGGCGGAAATCCTGCCGCGCCATGCGTCCGACCGCGTCGCGCTGTTCCTCCGCCGCACCGGCCTTGACGGCGACGTCGTGGTTCGTCATCAGGACATCACGCGCACGCTGGCCGAAGCGCTCTCGTGCAGCGTGCTGCCGGTTGCAAAATCCGCTCCCGGCCTGACGCCGCAAGCCCTGGCCGACAGCCTGCAGCCGTTGGCGTCGCGACGCTATTCGGTGGCCTCGGTGCAGGATGACGAACGGGTTCACCTGCTGGTGCGCCAGGTCGCGCACGAAGACGGCTTCGGCCTGGCCTCGGGCTGGCTGACGGAATACGCGCCGCTGGGCAGCGCCATCGACTTGCGCCTGCTGGAAAACAGCAACTTCGCGCTGGCGCCCGAACCGACCCCGGCCATCTTCATCGGCAACGGTTCCGGCCTGGCCGGTTTGCGCGGCCATCTGCGCGCCCGCATCGCCGGCGGCCAGCGCCGCAACTGGCTGCTGTTCGGCGAACGTCACCGCGCCCACGATTTCCTCTATCGCGAAGAGATCGAACAATGGATGCAGGACGACATGCTCAGCCGCGTCGACATCGCGTTCTCGCGCGACCAGGCCGAGCGCGTCTACGTGCAGGACAAGTTGCGCCAGGCCGCCGATACGCTCAAGGCCTGGCTCGACGAAGGCGCGGTGCTGTATGTCTGCGGCAGCCTGGAAGGCATGGCCGCCGGCGTCGACGCCGCGCTGACCGACCTGCTCGGCGAAGCGGCACTGGAAGACCTCATCGCCCAGGGCCGCTATCGCCGCGACGTCTACTGACCGTAATTTTCAAGCTTGCCGCAAGCCGAACTCGTTTGCATGACCTACGCTTGCCGCAAGCCGAACTCGGCTTGCGGCAACGCCCACATCACCGCATCCATCACCATCGGCACCGCCTCCGCCTGTACGCACAGACACAGACACATGCGGCGCGCATGGTCCAGCGGCGACATGCGCATGAAGCAGACGCAATGCCCGCAACTCTGCATCACCACTTCGCGCAAGTGCGTCACCTCTTCGCGCGTCACCGTGATGTGCATCAGGCGTTCGCGCTGTTTGGGCAAGGTCAGCGTCTTGCGCGGTCCGGGGCGCGACGGCTCGTTGGGCTGCGGTTGCGGTTCCGCCGGCGTAGACGGCAGCAAGGACGGCAAGACTTCCGGGAACAGCAATCGCGTGAACGCGGACGAGCGTTTTCTCCAGACCATGGGGGGCATAGCGGACCTGCTTTCGTGTCGTGAATAACAGCGCCAGATTAGTCTCCGCCGCATAAAGAAGTCCTAAAAAGAAACACGGTCCGAATAAACAAAAAGTAAAAAACCGCACGCTGCGCCGCCGCAACCCGGCCTCCGGCTCCTCGTGCGCGTAGGCAGTCCTCTCGTTTTCGTGTAGGACAGCGCCGATTCCTGCCCAGAACGTGGCATTCACGCTGCAAACCGGTTTTCTCGCGGCATATACTCCGAATGACATTGTCGGATCCCCGACCATCGCCTTGCAGGACAGTCATGACTACACAAAAAAATCACGTGATTTTCAACAAAAGCATCATCCCGATCGCACGGCTCCACAGCCTGCTCCTGGGTGCCGTCGCTGTCGTGGCGCTGGCCGCATGCAGTTCGCTGCCACGCGTCGTTCCCGACATGGACACCCAGTCGGCCAAGGTCATCCAGATCAAGGGCGGACGCGGCATCCTCACTCCCGAGCAAAGCAAGGCGGTGCTCGACAAGTTCAAGGATTCCAACCAGGACAACCTGATCCTCGAGAAGCACCTCGCGATCGAACAAGCCATCACCGGCTCGCCGCTGGTGGCCGGCAACAAGGTCACGCTGCTGATCGACGGTCCGGCCACCTACGCCTCGATGTTTGCCGCCATTCGCGAGGCGCGCGACCACGTCAACATGGAAACCTACATCTTTGAAGATGACGAGGCCGGCAAGCAGTTCGCCGACCTGCTGATCGACCGGCAGAAGCACGGCGTCCAGGTCAACCTGATGTACGACAGCGTCGGCACGCTCAGCACGCCGCGCGAATTCTTCCAGCCGATGATCGATGCCGGCATCCAGGTGCTGGAATTCAACCCGGTCAATCCGGCGCAGGCGCGCAAGGGTTGGGAAGTCAACCAGCGCGACCACCGCAAATTGCTGATCGTCGACGGCAAGACCGCCTTCGTCGGCGGCATCAACGTCAGCAGCGTGTATTCCAGCGGCTCGTTCCGCAAGCGCAAGCCGAAGGAAGGCGACGACGCCAACACGGTGCCGTGGCGCGACACCCAGGTGCGCATGGACGGCCCGGTGGTGGCTGAATTCCAGAAGATGTTCATCGACACCTGGGAAAAGCAGCATGGTCCCAAGCTCGCCGAAAAGAACTACTACCCCAAGGTCGACAACAAGGGACCTGACATCGTGCGCGGCATCGGCAGCGCCCCGGAAGATCCTTACAGCGTGATCTACGCCACCTTCATCTCGGCCATCCAGCACGCCGAATCCAAGGTCTATCTGACCAACGCCTACTTCATCCCCGATCCGCAACTGCGTGATGCCTTGAAGGATGCGGTCAAGCGCGGCGTCGATGTGCGCTTGGTGTTGCCGAGCAAGAGCGATTCGAAACTGGTGCTGTACGCCTCGCGGTCGTTCTATAGCGAGCTGCTGGAAGGCGGCGTCAAGATCTACGAGCGCCAGGATGCGCTGCTGCATTCCAAGACCGCGATGATCGACGGCGTCTGGTCGACCATCGGCTCGACCAACCTCGACTGGCGCAGCTTCATCTACAACCAGGAAATCAACGCCGTCATCCTCGGTCCGCAATTCGGTGCACAGATGCAGGCCATGTTCGACCGCGACATCGATGCATCGAAGGAAATCACGCTGGAAGCCTGGAAGGACCGCCCGATCAGCGACCGCATGAAGGAATTCGGCGCCGGACTGTGGGCGCGCTGGCTGTAACGGCGCCAGATTGTTAAAGAAAGACAGGAGATCCGTATGCAACAACCCATCTCACGACAATTGACGCAGAGCCTGCGCGCCGTCATTACGGCTACCGTCGTGGCTACATTGCTGGCGGTGTCGCTGGCGGTGTGCGCCTCGGCCATCGCAGCCGAGCCGCCGGGTGGCGCCGGCTTGCAGGAAAGGTACCAGGCGCTGCAGCCGCAATTGACCAACAACCAATTTTCACGCCCGCTGTATATCAACTCGACCGAGAGCTCGTCCAGCATCAAGGGCGACATCTACGCCGTGGTCGATTATCCGTTTTCCCAGGTGCGCGCATCGCTGACCACACCGGCGCATTGGTGCGACGTCCTGATCCTGCATCTCAACACCAAATACTGCCGTCCCGGTCCCGGCCAGAATCCTGCGACGCTGAGCATGCGTGTCGGCAAGAAGCATGATCAGGCCATTGACGACGCCTATCGGATCGACTTCAACTACCGCGTGCCGTCCAATGGCGACGACTACTTCGACGTGCGCCTGGCCGCCGACAAGGGCCCACTCGACACGCGCGACTATCGTATCCAGTTGGAAGCGGTGCCGCTCGGAGACGGCCGCAGCTTCCTGCACCTGACTTATTCGTATTCGTTCGGGCTGGCCAGCCGCGTGGCGCTGCGCGCCTATCTCGCCACCGCCGGCAGCGACAAAGTCGGCTTCACACAGGACAAGTCAGACAAGAGCGGCTACGTCGGCGGCATGCGCGGCACGGTCGAGCGCAACACGATGCGTTACTACCTCGCCATCGACGCCTTCCTGAGCGGGCTGGCGACGCCTCAGTCGCAGCAACTTGAGCAACGGCTGCAAACCTGGTTCAGCGCCACCGAACGCTATCCGCGCCAACTGCATGAAGTCGACAAGAACGAGTATCTCGCCATGAAACGCAAGGAATATGCACGGCAGAACACGGAATAAGACGGCATTGCAGTGATGCGGTGAACGTAAAAAAGCCGGCCCTTCGAGGCCGGCTTTTTCATGGCGCGTTGGCGGATCCCGACCTTCAGTCGAAATACAGATCCGCAAAACTGCCGCGCAGACCTTCCGCCGTCGGTGCGTAATTCTTCACCTTCTTCGCCGCAATCGTGATGCTTGGATTGGCGCCGAATTCAATCGACGGAATATCGTCATGCACCACCTTCTGAAAATCCAGGAACAGCTGGCGACGCTTGGCTTCGTCGATTTCCACCGAGGCTGCTTCGAGCAGGCGATCGGCTTCCGGATTGACGTAGTGCGGCGCGTTCGAGAACGGCAAGCCGACCTTGTAGTTCTTGGACCAGAACACGCGCTGCACGCCCACGGTCGGATCGAACACGTTGGCCAGCGCTTCCAGCGTCAGGTCGAAAGCACGTTCGGTATAGGCCTTGGTGACATAGGTGCCGAAGTCATAGTTCTCGATGTTGGCGTCGATGCCGATGCGGCTCAGAGACTGGCGCACGAAGTCGGCTGCACGGCGCTCCTGGAACGGGTTGTACAACAGACGCAGGCGGAAACGGATGCCGTCGGCGCCGCGTTTCAAACCGGCTGCATCGAGCGCGGCTTCAGCTTCCTTCGGGCTGTACGGGAAGTACTTGATGTCTGGATTGTGGTACCTGGTGTTGAGCGTGCCGATCACCGATGCAGAGACCTTGCCGTAGCCGTACCAGACCACCTTGTTGAGCGCATTGACGTCGATCGCCTGCGAGATCGCTCGGCGCACTTCGATCTTTTGCAGCACCGGTGTGTCGAGGTTGAAATACAGCTGCTGCTGCAAACCGATGTAGGCCCAGTTGGTGGTGTCTACGGTGATCTTCGGCAGCTTGCTGAAACGCGCGACGTCGGACAGCGGGATCGCCTGGCCGCCCAGATCGGCGGCGCCCGACTCCAGCGCGGCGGCGCGCGCCAGCGCATCAGGGATAAAGCGCACGACTACCTTGTCGAGATAAGGCTTGGGCTTGTCCCAGTAGTTCGGATTGCGTTCCAGGACGATGTGGCTGCCCTTGACGAATTCCTTGAAGATGAACGGACCAGTGCCGACCGGCGCGCTGTTGTACTTGCTGTTGAGAATGTCGGTCTTGTCGTAGAGGTGTTTGGGCACAATCGGCGACTCGGCGCCGGCCAGTGCGGTCAGCAGTGTCGGCGACGGCTTCGACAGCACAATCACGGCGGTGAAGGGATCGGGCGTCTGCACCTCGGTGACGTTGGCGAAGGTGGCGCGACCGCGCGGATGCACGACTTTCAGCGTCAGGATCGAGAACGCCACGTCGGCCGAAGTGAAGTCCTTGCCGTCATGCCATTTGACGCCGTGGCGCAGGTTGAAGCGGTATTGCAGGCCGTCCTTGCTGATCGACCACGAGGTCGCCAGCAGCGGCTTGGGATTGAGGTTGAAATCGTAGGTCAGCAAACCTTCGACGATCTTCGGACCGAGTTCGGTATTGCCGCCGGCCGTGGTGGTCAGCGGCAGGATCGACGACGGCTCCGGCGTGACGATCCAGTTCAGCGTGCCGCCATGCTTAGGCTCAGCCGCACCGGCCTGGCCTGCGCCGGCCAGCGCTGCCAGAACGCCTGCCGCCAGTGCGGCAACGATTTTGCGTATCCCCTTGCGCGTCCTTGTTTTTGTTGCAGTTCCCCACGTATTCATGCCATCCCCGAGCGTTAGTGTTCACTAAAACACGCCATCTTAAAAACCGGGGAAGCCAGGGTCAACGAACAAAAAAGAGTTTGCTTACTCGTTTCGGTTCGTTGCTGCGGGAAGAATGGAAGAGGTAAGTGTTTCAGGTCTCGGCTTGCTCACCGCCCAGATACCAGCGCTGCTCGATTTCTCCGGCCGTCAGCGGTTGCGAATGCAGGTAGCCCTGCACCATGTCGCAACCGGCTGCGCGCAGGAAGTCATGCTGCTCCTGCGACTCGACGCCTTCGGCGACCACCTTCAGGTGCAGCTTGTGAGCAATGGCGATGATGGCCTCGGTGATGGCGACGTCGTCGGCGTCGGCCGGGATGCCCTTCACGAAACTGCGGTCGATCTTGAGCGTATCGAGCGGATACTGCTTAAGGCTGGCCAGCGACGAATAGCCGGTGCCGAAGTCATCCACCGAAATCGTCACGCCCAGTTCGCGCATGCGTTTGAGCAGCATCACCGCGTCCTCAGGATTCTGCATGATCGCGCCTTCGGTGATTTCCAACTCGAGCATCGCCGACGGCAGGCCGCTCTGGTCGAGCGCGTTGTCGATGGTGGCGAGCAGGTCGTCCGAAGAGAATTGGCGCGGCGACAGGTTCACTGCAATGCGACCGAACTGATAGCCGCGATCCAGCCAGGCCTTGCCCTGGCGGCAGGCTTCGCGCAATACCCAGGCGCCCAACGGCACGATCAGGCCGGTCTGCTCGGCCAGCGTGATGAACATGCCCGGCGCCACCAGTCCACGCGTCGGATGACGCCAGCGGATCAGTGCCTCGGCGCCGCAGATGGCGCCGTCCTGCGCCGAAAACTGCGGCTGGTAATACAGTTCGAATTCCTTGCGTTCGATGGCGTGACGCAGGCTGTTCTCGAGCAGCATCTGCTCGAGCGCGCGATTGCTCATTTCCTTGTTGAACAGCTGGAACGCATTCTTGCCGCGATCCTTGGCGTGGTACATCGCGATGTCGGCATTCTTGAGCAACGTGATGGCGTCCTCGCCGTGCTCCGGATAGGCCGCGCTGCCGATGCTGGCGCTGATGAACATCTCGTGGCCGTTGATCGTGAACGGCTGCAGGATGCTGTTGATCAGGCGCTGCGCAATCGCGGCAATCATGGCCGACGGCGGCGAGCCGCCCAGCACCACGACGAATTCGTCGCCGCCGAAGCGCGCCAGCACGTCGTCCGGCCGCAGCTGCTCGCGCAATCGTTCCGCCGCGGCCACCAGCAACTGATCGCCGGCATGATGCCCAAGCGTGTCGTTGACGGTCTTGAAGCGATCGAGGTCGACGAAGAACAAGGCCAGCGTCTCGCCGGCCGCCTGCGCCGCTTCAATCTGCTGGGCAAAAATGCGCATCAGGCTGCTGCGGTTGAGCAAGCCGGTCAGGCTGTCGTGGTCGGCCAGGAAGGCCAGTTTAGTTTCGGCTTCCTTGCGAATTGTGTTGTCGGTGAACACGCCGACGTAATTGCTGATGCCGCCGTGGTTGTCGCGTATCGCCGAGATCGACAGCCAGGCCGGATACCAGCTGCCGTCCTTGCGCCGGTCCTTCATTTCGCCCTGCCAGTGCCCGTCGTGCGCCAGCCGCTCCAGCATGCCGCGGTTGATTTCAGCCTGGGCGCCGGGACCGGTCATCATGCGCGAACGCTTGTCCATCGCTTCTTCCGGACGATAGCCGGTGATCCGCGTGAAAGCAGGATTGACTGCCAGGATGCGGAACTCGGCATCGGTGATCAGGATGCCTTCGCTGGTCGATTCGAAGACGCGGTCGGCCATGCGCGACTGCCATTCGGACTGCACCTGCTTGTTGACGTCGAGCGCGGTTTCGACCAGCGCGATGCCGCCTTCGTGCGGGCAGATGCTGCCATGCACCTCCACCCAGTGACGGGTGCCGTCGCGGCGCAGGATGCGGTAGGCGTATTGAACGGTGGCGACGCCGCCTTGCAGGCGCGACTGCATGTTTTCCTGCAGCAGCGCCAGGTCTTCCGGTGCGGTCAGGCTCGCCACCGGCATGCCGACCAGCTCGGCGCCGTGCTGGTAGCCGAGCATGGCGGCCATCTTGTCGTTGGCGTGCAGCACGGTGCCGTCGTTGCGCAACATGTAGACGCCGACCAAAGACTGTTCGGAAAAGTGTCGCAGGCTGCGTTCGAGCTCGGCCGACGGTGCGCGCACCTGCTGCTGGTACAGGCTGGCGTAGGCATGCGTGCGCAGATGCGTTGCCTGCGCCACGTGCGCAAGGTGCGTCGTGCGCGTCGTCGGCGAACGGCGATAGCGCGCCTGAATGGCGACGAACGCATTCGATAGTCGTCTCTGCAAAGCTCTCAAGCTGATTCCCGTATCAGGCCATGCCCCGACCTGTCCCGGTCAGGTGGCGCAGCCTGTGTCTCCAATGATTGTTGTTCTGAGCCCCTTCCCGAGACGGAAGAGGGCCGACCGCTCGTCCCGGTCGATCGTCGCGATCATGGCGCGTTATCTGTTTACAGTGCGCTGGTCGCTGAGGTAGCAGCGGACGCCCGGCGCTTTTTTGCGCAAACGTAGATTAGCACGACGGCAACTCTTGACTGTTGATTTGCCGTGAAAATATCAGGCCCAGCTTACGTGCGGCTTGCGGCGTTGCCGCAGGACACTATTGAGCTTGAGCGGCCGGGGCGGCCTGAGGGGGAAGCGCTTGCTGCAACTCGTCCAGCGTCAACGCGATGTACGGCACCAGGCCGGGCTGCGCCATGCGCTTCTTGACGGCTTCCGCGATGCGCGCACGATGTTCGCTGTAGAGCGCCACGATATTGTTGCTGGTCAGCCCGCCGATGGAAATCAGCGCGGCGCGGGTCACGAAACCCGGCAGCATCGTGCCGTTGTTGCGGATGATGAAGGTCACGCGGTCGTCGCCGGTGTCCCTGGGGCTTTCAAGCAAAAACTGTTTCGACATGCCGGTTCAATGGACTTGTTTCTGAGGGTCGGAATCGTACCATGACAGACCTGCACGCAGCAGCCGGTAACCGTGCAAAAAAGTGCATTGGCCTGCGCACGGGAGACGAGCACCCGGCGGCACAGCCGATCGATCTGCAGCAAGCAGGCTAATCCTGCGGCCGGCTGTCCAGGACCTGCTGCACCACATCCGGCAATTCATCCAGATAATCCTGCGACTTCGGCAGCACATGAGCGATTCCGCAGCGCAAGGCTTCGCCGAAATGAGCATCGTCCGAAAATCCGCTGCACATCACTGCGGGAATCCGCACACCCTCTTCGCACAGCTCGTTGTAGAAGTCGAGTCCGCTCATGTTCTCGTCGAGCTGGTAATCGATCACCAGCAGGTCGAAGGCGCCGTCGCGCAACAGGCTGCGCGCCTGCGCGATGCTGCCGGCGCTGCCAACCTTGAAGCCGCGTTTTTCCAGACGACGGCGCGCCAGCATGCGCAGGCCCTCATCGTCTTCGATAATCAGAATGGCAGGTTCGGATGCAGTCATGCAGCACCGCGCCCGACCGGAGGCACCTTGATGATCTGCAGGAAGAAACCGAGGCGGCGCACTGCTTCGATGAAGGCTTCGTACTCCACCGGCTTGGTGATGTAGAGATTGCAGCCGTAGTCGTAGCAGCGCTCGATCTCGCGCGGATCGTCGGTAGTGGTCAGCATGATGATCGGGATGGCCGAGGTAATGTCATTTTCCTTGAGCTTTTTCAACACGTCGACGCCACTCACGCGCGGCATGTTGACGTCCAGCAGGACCACCAGCGACTCGAACTTTTCCCGTGCCGGCGAACCCTCGGCGTTGAAGAAATAATCCAGCGCTTCCTGGCCGTCCTTCAGGCGCAGGAAACCGTTGGACAAGCCTGCGCGACGCAGGTTTTTTTCCACCAGCAAGGCGTGGCCGTCATCGTCCTCGACCAGCAGGATGCCTACTTCGTCTTTGTCAGCCATGAGCTTTTTCTCCTTGAGCCAATTGGGTTGCGGGCTGCAGTGCTTGTTGGGGTTGCTGGGCCGGCTGCACCGGCAGTGACGTGTAGAAGGTGGTGCCCACGCCTTCGGTCGATTCGACCCAGATCTTGCCGCCGTGGCGCAGAACGATGCGCTTGATCAGGGCCAGGCCGACGCCCTCGCCCTGGGCGACGTCCGCATGCAGCCGGTGGAAAGCGGAAAACATCTTGCCCAGATAATCAGCCGGAATGCCGAGACCGTTGTCGCGCACGAAGTAGGTGCGAAACGCCGGCTGCCCCGGATCCGGCGGCAGCACACCGATCTCGACCGTGCCGGCGCGCTTGGGATCGAGGTAGTTGACGGCGTTGCCGATCAGGTTGCCGAAGATCTGTTCAATCGCGGTAGGGTCGCCATAGCACGGCGGCAGCGGCTGCGACACCACCAGCGCCTGCCGTTCGCGGATGGTGTTGCTCATGGCGTCAATCACGCGCGCAACGACTTCGTTGACGTTGGTCTCCTGCGATTGGTACTCCACGCGCCCCACGCGCGACAGCCGCAACATGGCGTCGATGATCGCGGCCGAACGCGTCACCGCCGTGCGGATGAAGCGCAGCGATACTTCGACGTCATCTTCGATGATGTCGCGGATGCGCTGCTTGTCCTTGTCGTTGAGGTCGCTGGCGTCAATGGTCTCGTGCAGCTCGCCGACCGAATGATGCAACTCCTTGCTGAAGCCCTGCAGGTTGACCAGCGGCGAGCGCAGATCATGTGATACGCTGTAAATGAACATCTCGTTGTCCTGCGTCTGGCGCTGCAGGTCTTCGTTGACGGTGGTCAGCTCGCGCGCATGGTGCTCAAGCTCTTCACGGTAAACGCGCGCGGCTTCCTCGGCCTGGCGCAGGCGCGCGCTGCTCTCGTGCAGCACCTTGTCGAGTTCGGTGATTTCATCGTTGCCGCCGACGCGCTGGGCCAGCACGCCGCCTTCGGTCAGCTTGTGGGCATTGCCCGTCAGCACGGCCAGCCGACCGCCGACGTCACGGCTGAAAATCCGCGCCGCCAGCGCTGCCGCCAGCACCGCACCGAGCAAGGCGATCACCAATGCAATGTTCTGCATGAGCCGTGCCTCGGACACCGCTTTCAGCCGCTGCTGATCCAGGTTTTCTTCTATCTTGATGAAGTCGACCAGTTGCCGCTGGATCACCTGGATCAGCCGCAAGGCATTGGGGTCCCGCAAGGCGGCCACCAGTTCATCGCGTTTGTTGTTCTTGAGCAGCTCGGTCTGGATGTCGGTCCACTGCCGGTATTCCTGCACCGAGGTGCCGATCTGCGCCACCCGCCGCAATTGCTCAACGTTGTCGCCCACCAGCCCGCGCAGTTCGCCGAGCTCCTTTTCGATGCTGTCCCACAGGTCGTTTTTCTCAAGCCCGGCCGGGTCGTTGAGGATAATGGCCGCGCGCAGGCGCGCCGATTGCAGCAGCACGGGCTCACGCACTTCCGCAGCCTGGATGATGACGTCCTTGGTATGCAAGGCCCAGACTTCGGCCTGCGTGGCGTTCTCCTGGCTCTTGTACAGGATCCCCAGCAAGCCAAGCTCGAATATGCCGGGAATAGCAACCAGCAGCAGGCCTTTTCTGAATAGCTTCATAAACGGCTTCTCTCTCCGGAAAAACACGTCAGCAACAATCGGTACATCCCCGCGACGCAGTGACCTGCGCCGTACTGTTTTGCTCTTTGCTTTTTTGCTATCGGCTCGTTCTTGTTGTTTGTTTCTTGCCCGACATGCATCGGACGACTTGTATTGACGTTACTAAAAGTTACGTTGGTGTCAACAAAGTTATTTATTGGCAATCGTCTCACAAACGATTTCAAATCGCCATGATTTTTTAGAGGCGCCACAGGGAATTCCCGCCGGTGCGGCTACAGCTGGCGCATGAATTTTTTTGATGCGTTGTTTAATTTTTAATTACATAAAAAAATGACAACATCAAGGCAGCTCAGCGACGCCGCATGGTTTTGTCATTTTTATAACGCTCATGCCACGACAAGGCTTCGGCGAGCAGATGCGGTGTATGTCCGCCGGCGCGACAGGCGCGCGCAAAGTAGTCGTGCAAGGCCGGACGATAATCGGGATGCGCGCAATGCTCGATGATCAGCGGCGCCCGTTCGCGCGGCGCCAGGCCGCGCAGGTCGGCCAGGCCGAATTCCGTGACCAGCACGTCGACGTCGTGCTCGGTGTGATCGACGTGCGACACCATCGGCACCACGCTGGAAATGGTCCCGCCTTTGGCCGCAGCCTTGCTCACGAAAATCGACAACTGGCCGTTGCGCGCGAAGTCGCCCGAGCCGCCGATGCCGTTCATCATGTGGGTGCCGCCGACGTGCGTCGAGTTGACGTTGCCGTAGAGATCGAATTCAAGTGCGGTGTTGAGCGCAATGATGCCAAGCCGACGCACCAGCTCGGGATGATTGCTGATCTCTTGCGGACGCAGCACGATGCGCGAGCGGTAATGGTCGAGATTGCGCATGAACTTCTCGTTCATTGCCGATGACAGCGTGATCGACGACGCCGAGGCGAAGCGCAGCTGGCCCGAATCGAGCAGTTCGATCGCGCTGTCCTGCAGCACTTCGGAATACATCGTGAGGTTGCGGAACGACGATTGCGTCAGCCCGTGCAGCACGGCGTTGGCGATGGTGCCGATGCCGGCCTGCAGCGGCGCCAGTTCTTCGCCCATGCGCCCGGCCGCGACTTCTTCTTCGAGGAAGCGGATCACGTGAGCGGCGATGGCGTTGGTCTCAGCATCGGGCGGCAACACGCTGGACGGACTGTCAGGCGTATCGGTGATGACGATGGCGGCGATGCGAGCCGGGTCGAACGGAATGGCGTCGCGGCCGATGCGCTGCTCGGGACTGGTCAGCGGAATCGGTCGACGTCCGGGCCGTACCTGCGGCAAATAAATGTCGTGCAAGCCGGCCAGCGCCATCGGCACGCTGGTGTTGAGCTCGATGACGATCGACCTGGCTTGCTCGACGAAACTGGCGGAATTGCCGACCGACATGGTTGGGATGATGCCTTTGTCGGTGATCGCCGCCGCTTCGATCACGGCGATGTCTATCGGCGCCGGGATGCCGCTGCGCAACTGCTCGGCGGTTTCCGACAGGTGCTGGTCGATGAACATGACCTCGCCGGCGTTGATCTTGCGCCGTAGCGTCGCATCCACCTGAAACGGCATGCGCCGCGCCAGCAAGCCTGCCTCGGCCATCAGTCCATCGCTGTCGTTGCCCAGCGAGGCACCGGTGATCAAAGTGAAGCGCAACGCTTCGCCGCGGGCGCGCTCGGCCAGCGCGCGCGGGATTGCTTTGGCATCGCCGGCACGCGTGAAGCCGCTCATGCCGATGGTCATGCCGGTACGGAACAGGCTCGCAGCTTCGGTGGCGGACATGACTTTGCCGGCCAGTGCCGGCGGAATACGTTCGGAATGCATCTGGTTCTCCTGCTCGATTCTGGAAAGACAGAACGGATTTCTGCTCTCATTTTTTCGACCAGTATAGAATCGGCGATTCATGCACTGTATGATTTAAACTCCGCTCAACCAGTCGTTTTTCGCATACCTGATCCGGCCATCCCATGGACATTCGCGCCCTGCGTTACTTTTCAGAAACCGTCCGGCTCAACAGCTTCAGCCGTGCCGCCGACGCCCTGCACGTGACGCAGTCGACGGTCAGCAAGATGGTGCGCCAGCTGGAAGACGAAATCGGCGCGCCGCTGCTGATCCGCGCCGGGCGCAGCCTGCAGCTGACCGACACCGGGCGCGTCGTGTATGAACAGGCGCAGCAGATCCTGGCGGGCGTGCAGCGCCTCAACACCGAAGTCCTCAACACCCGCAACCTGCGCCAGGGCCATCTGGAGATCGGCATCCCGCCGATGGTGAACATCCTCTGCACGCCGGTGTTGAAGGCCTTCCGCGAACGCCATCCCGACATCGCCATCACGCTGCTGGAAGACACCGGTCCGCAGATCGAGCAGCGCGTCGCCGCCGGCACGCTGGAAATCGGCATGACGGTGCTGCCCATCGCGCCCGAGCTGGAGCTGGAAATGACGCCGGTGGCGGCCTATCCGATCTGGGCCGTGGCGCAGGCCGGGCGCTTCCAGAAAAACCGCAGCACGCTGCCCTGCAAGGCCCTCAAGGACATGCCGCTGGTGCTGCTGAACAACGAGTTCGGCCTCACCCGCACCTTGCGCAACATGTTTCGCGACACCGGCATCGCGCCCGAAGTGGCGGCCCAGAGCGGCCAATGGGACTGGCTGGTGGCCATGGCGCTGGCCGGCATGGGCGTGGCGCTGCTGCCGGAACCCTTTGTCCACCGGTTGGCCACCGACCAGTTGCAATCGGTGCGACTGGCCGAACCCGAGGTGCAATGGCAAGTGGCCTACGTCACCCGCGGCGGCTATCTGTCGCATGCGGCACGCGCCTGGCTGGCGCTGAGCGAGGAATTGTTCGCCGGCGGTCCGCCTGTTGCGGGCAAGAAAGCCGTCAAAGGTGCATGAAAATTCCGACTGCATTTGCCGAAATTAAGTCATACCGGCAATAGCGGCGTTTTCTATACTGGGGCCTTCCCTTATCCAGTGCCGCCCAGCCAACCGCCAGCATGCCGCCGCTCTCCTTCTTCGCCACGTCGCTCACGTCGCCCTGGTCCTTGCGGATCCGCCGCTGGTCGGTCAACTTCCCGATGCGCCACGCCAGCCTGTCGGAGGGACTGCGCGCGGCGGTGGCGGCCGGCACCATGCTGCTGGTCGGCGAGTGGCTGCACAATCCGTTGTTCTCCTGGGCCGCCATCGGCGCCTTCCTGACCTGCCTGGCCGACAGCGCCGGCACCAATCGCGCACGCTTAGCATCGATGGGCGGTTTCGCGCTGGCGTCGACGCTGGGCGGGATGTTCGCCGCCACCCTGAGCGGCATGGGCATGCCGGCGGGCTTGCTGGCCATCATGGTCTGCGCGGGCATCGCCGGCTTCGCGCGCATCTACGGCGCCGCCACCGGCCTGGTGCTGATGCTGGCGGCCGGGGTGTCGGCGATTCTGGCCGATTTCCCGGTGGCGCTGCTGCCGCTGCAACAGAGCCATGTGCTGATTTATTTTTCCGGCTGCGTCTGGGCCACGCTGCTGGGCCTGAGCGTGTGGCGCATCCATCCGTTTGCGCCGGCGCGACAGTCGGTCGCCCGCGTCTACGGTGCACTGGCCGAACTTGCCGACATTGGCGGCAGCGACGGCGCTTCCGGCGTGCGCGAAGAAGCCGCGGCCCAGACCCGTCGCCATGTGCGCGCCGACATCGCCGCTGCCCGTGCCGCGCTGGCGGCGCTGCCGTCCGATCGCAGCGACACGGGAAAGTTGTACGAAGTCCTCCTGATCAAACTGGCGCGCGCCGATGCCTTGCTCGACTGCATCACGGCGCTGTGCGACCTGCGCCTGTCGGTCTATCGGCACCAGGATGCACAGTCGCGCCGGCGCATCGCCCGCATCCTGAATGCCATGGCGCTGTTGCTGCGAAGCGTGCAAAGCGGCATCGCAGCAACGCCGGACAAACGCAACCAGGCCCATAGCAACACCGGCGACGCGCGCGCCATGTTGCGCCTGCGCCAGCTGACCGGCCGCGCGCCGTCGCAGGTGGCGCAGCTGCTGCAATTGCGCGACCTGCACGATGCGGAAGGCCTGGCCGTGCTGGCGGACTGGAAACGCGCGGCACGTCCTGCCGTGCCGGCGCGATCATTGCGCCGTGGTGCGCTGGCGGCGCTGCGCACGGCTGCTGCGCACCTGCGCAGCGGTTCGGTGGAAGTGCGGCATGGTCTGCGCTGCGCTGTTGCGGCGGGCATCACTTACCTGATCGTGCATCTGCTGCATCTGCCGTTCGGCTATTGGGCGACCATGGCGACCATGCTGGTGATGCAGCCCTCGATCGCCGACAGCTGGTCGCGCAGCATGGAACGCGCCATCGGCAGCATCGTCGGCGGCGTGCTGGCGGTGGCGCTGTGCCTGTTCATCCATTCTCCGCTGGCGCTGGCCTTGCTGGTGTTCCCGATGGCAGCGCTGTCGATGGGCTTGCGGCCGGTCAGCTACGGCTTGTATTCGCTGTTCCTGACGCCGGTGTTCGTGCTGGTGGCCGACGTCGCCGCGGATCCGCAACTGCAGCTGAGCAATGCGCTGCTGCGCGCCGGCAACAACGTCATCGGCGCAGTGGTGGCGATCGTCGCCACTTACCTGCTATGGCCGCAGCGCCGCCAGGCCAATTTGCATCGCAGCCTGTCGCACATGATCGTGGTCAACCTCGCCTACCTGCGCGGCGCCTTGCAAGCGCAGCCGGAGGCGGCGCAGATGCATGCACGCCGGCGTGAAGCCTGCGTGGTCAATATCGAAAGCGGCCTGCTGCTGCAACGCTTGCTGCGCGAAGGCGACCTGGAGTCGCGCCGGATCCATAACGCGCGCACCGGCGTCGCGCTGGCGCGCCGGCTGGCGGGTGCGGCCACGCATATCTGGCTGGATGAAAGAAAACCGGCGAGTGCAGCGGACATGCAAGCGCGCGCCGAACTCGACAACTGGCTGCAAGCCATGGAAGATTTGTTTGAACGCCGCGTCACCGCGGCGGCATCCTGCGCGGGGTTGCTGCAGCAACGCCCCGTCGTGCACGACCTGGCGCGTGCGGATGCGGTGGAAACGGTGTGCCTGCTGGCAGCGGCGATGTACCCGGAGCTGTCGCCGGCCGACAACAAATAGCCGGCACGGCCTCTGGAAAGACGGCTTGTTATTGGCCCGACTCTTCGCGCAACTGCGCCATCACGTCGCGCGTCGGCGGCAATGCCTGCGCGGAAATGCGCACCATCGAACTCCATTCAACCCAGTCGCGGCCGACGCGGTCGCACAGCGCAACCACGTGGTCGACCTCGCCGTTGAGCGGCGGGCCGGCGTCGAGCAAGGCCTGCAGCGCCGGCACGCGCGCGTCTTCGGACGCCACGCAATAATCGGCGATGGCGCCGGCGACGTGCAGCATCTGCGCCAGGCGCAACTGGCGCGACTCATCGTCGAGCCCGGACTGCGACGGCGCTTCGTGATGCAGCACCGCTTCGCAGAACAGGCGCGGAATGCTCCAGTCCTGCATCATGGCGGCGGCCAGGTCGAGATGGGTATAACCGAAGGCGGCTTTTTCAGCGTCGCGCAATTTCTCGTCGCTGCTGTCATCATCCGCGATGTTCGCAACACTCGCCAGCACGCCGGCATAGTCGGCGGGACGAGCCGCCGCGAGGCCAAGGCTGCCGATATTGGCCAACAGGCCGCTGGCGAACATTTCGGTCGGCGGCGCTTCGCCGTAGTACTCGGCCAGCGCCTGCGCCGCGCAGGCCATGGCGACCGTGCGCGCCCAGAACGTGTCGTAGTCGAATCCGGCGCAGCCGCTGTCGCGGCGCTCGGTCGTCAGCGAAATCGCCAACGCCAGCTGGCGCACCGCATCCAGGCCGATCATCAGCAGCACGTCCTTGCTGATGGCGACGATAGGACGGCCCTTGTTGATCGAGGCGCCGTTGCCGATCTTGATGATGCGCCCGCCCAGCACCGGATCGGCCTGGATTTGCGTGACCAGCTCGACCAGGGAAACGTCTTCCTGGCGACACATGCGCATGATGTTGAGGCGAACGCCGCTGGGCGACGGCAAGGCGTCGTCCTGTTTCAGCGCTTCGAAGTCGGTGGGGTCGATGAAATTGGGCATGGAGTAGAAGTATTCAGGATTGCAAGCAACTGTCTTTTACTTTTTATATTCCAGCGTCGAATCCTGATGTTATCAGCTGGCAGCCCTTGTCCGCCAGTATCTTCACTCCCTCAGGCCTGCACCGGCGCGCACGCATGGTTGCGGTGCAGCGAAGCGCACCACAGTACGCCGCTCACCAGGCAGACGATCGCCAGCACTTCCAGGCGGGTCGGCCAGCGTTGTTCCCACAGGAAACCATACAGCAGCGCAAACAAGGTTTCGAAAATGATCATCTGCCCGGTCAACGTCAGCGGCAGCAGCCGGCTGGCGCGATTCCAGAAGGCGTTGCCGACCACCGAGGCGAAGATCGCCACGGCGGTGGCCACCGCCCAGAAGCGCAGCCAGTCGCGGCCGTCGTGCCCGTCCATGCCGTGCGAGAACGCCGGCAACACCAGCAGCAAGGCCAGCGCGCCGGTGACGATGCCCGTCAGCAATGACCAGTCGTGCGAGGAAATATCGGGCCGGCGCGCCAGCCAGCGGCTGTTGCGTACCGAGTAGACCGACCACGACGCCAGCGCGCCGAACGCACACAGCAGACCCGCCGCGCGTGTCGCCAGGTCCGTCGCGGCGTGCTCTGCGGAGAGCGCCTGCACGCCGACCAGGCCGACGCCGAACAGGCACAGCGCCAGCGGCGCCATCAGCGACGACAGTTTGAGCGCCCCCTCATCGCGCGCCCCGACCAGCGTCACCACCACCGGCAGCAGGCCGATGATCAGCGAGGTCGATGCCCCGCCCGCCCATTGCACGGCGCTGGCGAGGAAAAGGTAATACAGGATGTTGCCGAGCAGACTCAGGTAGACCAGCGCCAGCCATTCGGCGCGTCCCAGCCGCCCCGCCAGGGCGCGCCAGCGCGGCGCCAGCAGCAGCACCGCGACGACGCCGTAGGCCAGGTAGCGCGCCGCCGACAATTGCAGCGCGCTGAAGCTGCCGAGCACCTGCGGCGCCAGAAACACCAGCCCCCAGAACGCCCCCGCCGCGACGCCGTTGCCGACGCCGACCAGGATATTGCTTTTCATATTCCGCCTTGTTCGATTCACTTCCGGCAGGATAGGCAAAGCGGCGGCGCGCGTCTTGACCGCGACTCTTCAAAAATGGGCTGAGGCTATTGCAGGAGGAAATATCACAGAAGAAAATTACTGCCGATGTTCGCGGCGATGTTCACGCCGATACGCGGCCGGCGTCATGCCGGTGGTGCGACGCATTGCGCGCGTCAGGGCGCTCTGGTCGGAATAGCCGGCGCGCAGCGCCAGTTCGGCCAGCGGCGTATCCGATCCGGCCAGTGCATCCTGCACGAAGCGCAGGCGCACGTCCGAGAGCCACTCCTGCGGCGTGCGGCCGAGTTCGCTCTTGAACAAGGCATGCAGGCGGCTCACGCTGAGGTTGGCCACCCGCGCCATGCGCGCCGCAGTCCACGCTTGTCCGGGAGCGGCGTCGATGCGCAGCAGCAAGCCATGCAAACGCGACTGCCGTTGCGGCATCGCGGTCAGCGCCTCCAGCAGCAACGGCGTGCAGTGACGCACCACCGACTCCGGCAACACCAATCCGCCGCCGCTGGCGCGGCTCAGGTCGATGAACTCGACCAGCCGCCGCACCGCCGCAGGCACCGGCAGAAAGGTCTGGCGCCGCAGCCGTTCGGCGGCATCGGCGCCGATGTCGGCGAGCTTGCAGTCAAGGATCAGGAAACGGTTGGGACCTTGCGCCGATTGCGCATGATTGATGTCGGGCGCGACGAAGGCGGCCCGTGTGACGTCGAGGGTATTGCCGCGGCCGTCGACTTCGATATCCATCTCGCCCTGCATCGGCAGCACGATCTGCACGTGGTCGTGGTGATGCAATGGGCCATCGGCGCCATAGGTGCGAAAACTCAGCTGTTGCGGGGTATCCATGGCGTCATTTTACGCCTGCGGCGGCGTTTTCCGGGCTGCAGGAAGGCAGAGAACGCCGGACATGACCGCAGGGTGTGACAATTTGACGCAAGCGCAACCGCGCGAAATTTTTTATACTTCGGGTTCCGCATTCCGTCACCATCATGTCCAAGCACTCCAGAGACCACAGCCGTTCCGGCTTCAGCCTGTCGAACATGCAAGTCATGGCAATCCTGCTCGTGGCCGGCACGCTCCTGGTCGGCGTGACGTTCGTCTTCGCCAAGGACATCGGCCGGATTCCGGTGTCGCTGTGGGATATCTGCACGACGCCGGCCGCGACTCAGGAAGCACCTGCAACCTCCCCGCCTCCCACTGGCGTTTCACGCAACTGACCGATCCCCCGCAGGACGTTCAGGCCCCCATGCCAACCCGCGAGTCGGGCGCCAGCGTGAAATAGAAGGTGGTGCCGGTTCCGACCGTCGACTCGGCCCAGATCTTTCCGCCATGCTTGGTGATGATGCGCTCCACGATGGCCAGGCCGATGCCCGTTCCCTCGAATTCCTGGCTGCTGTGAAGACGCTGGAAGACGCCGAACAATTTGTGCGCATACGCCATGTCAAAGCCGACACCGTTGTCTTTCACGAAGTAAACGGGCGGCGTACTTTCCTTGTAGCCGATGGTCACGATGGAAACCTCCCTTGTACGAGAATACTTGATCGCGTTTTCGATGAGATTCCACCATACCTGGCGAAGAATCCTGCCTTCCGCCAGGGCTGCAGGCAGAGGAACGATATCGAACCGGATGCGACGCTGCGGATGCGCCGATTTGAAGTCCTCGACGATGTCGTTCACCAGCGCATCGGAATTCACGATCTCCGTTTCCAGGGGCTGCTGGCCCATCTTCGAGAACGCCAGCAAGTCCTCCACCAGCGACGTCATCTTGCCGCTGCTTTTCCTGATGATGGAGACGTAGCGCCGCCCTTCCTCATCAAGCACGCCGGCGTATTCCTCTTCCAGTATCTGCGCGAACTCGCCGACGACCCGCAACGGACTTCGCAAGTCGTGCGAGACCGAATAACCGAATGCCTCGAGGTCGCGATTCAGGAGCTCCAGCTCGGCCGTTTTGCGCCGCTGCTGCTCATGCATGCTGACCAGCTTCGCATACAGATTCGTGTTTTCAAGCAGCAGCATGCCCAGGACGAAGCTCGCGGCAAGCAGGCCGTAAACGCGACCGGCATAGAATCCGAGATCGAATCTTTTGGCATTGAATATGGTGGACAGACCGACGTCGAATATCCACGCGCAGACCACCACCAGAAGCCATAAATCCAGGACCGAAAAAGACCGTCTCCGCCAGAGCAGCATGAGCGCCGCCAGGGATGCGCCGCCGATCCCCAGCACCGTGGCGGTGAATGCGGGCGTGTACTTGCCTTCGGATAAAAGCACGGGCAAATAATCGTGGCCTGCCGTTCCCAGATACGCCAAGGCGCATACCAGCAGGAACACGCCGCCGAGGCTCAGGGCAATGAAGCGCCGTCCCGGAAGTACGGCCTCCCGGTTCTTGAGCAAGGCATAGGCAATGACAAACAGCGGAAAGCCGCCGTGCCAGAACATGTAGAACCATACCGTGGTCTGCGGCCCGCCGCTGAGCAGACCTGACGGCGAAAACAAGCCCGGGAACGACAGCGCATGGATTGCCGTCATCAGCGCCGTGAACGCATAAGCCAGCGCCAGGACCAAGATCGCGCGGGAACGCAGAATGAGGAATTGACCAAACAACAGCAATGACGTAATGGCGTCGTTGATGCACAGCGCCGAAGCATAGATGGGAATGAAGGCATCCACTTTCGCCAGGGGCATCTTGGCAAACGGAATGCAGACCACGAAGAAGACGGCGGACAGGGCAATGAGGACAATGGCCAGCCTGCGTTCGCCGGCGCTTGCCGGCATCGTCGGCAGGAATAAGGAAATATTCTCTGATTGTGTTTGCGTCATATGCTTTTCGAATCAGGTCGATTGAAAGCCCAACACCTTGCATTTCGGAACGATTCTACTCTGATGGGGTGACGAATTCACGCAAACGAAGCTCGCCCCGGTTGATGGCCGCACACGGCCGGGGGAAGGCGCTGAAAAGATGCATTTTTGAAAACATCCGACTGTGCGGACACGGTGTCGACGAAGATCTTTCGGTGGAAGACGATAGCGCGATCGCCCGATCATTTTCCAGTCAGGATTTTCCTGCCGTTGCAGTATCGCCGCACCACGTGACGTCCCATCCTTTCAACGCTGATTTTGTTCTTGCACGAGTTGAGCCAAAGCCTTCACTTTGGGTTGCACGGAGTCCTTGCGCGATATGAGCATCGTGTTGACCGAGTGTATTTTTCCTTTGGGGTAGTGCTCCGAGAGTCTCGATCGTTCGGTATAGGTCTCAAGAACCGCCGCAGGTATGAGGGCAACGCCCATGCCGGCAATACAGCAACCAAGAATCGCATGATAAGAACCCAATTCCAGAATCTTCAGAGGGGCGACATCGTCGCTGGCGCACCATGCTTCCAGACGTTGCCGATGAGGGCAGTCAGGTTCAAAAGCCAATAACGTGCTTGTTCGCATGTCTTTGGCGGAGCGAATCTTTGGATGACCAGGGGGACCGATAATCACCAAAGGTTCGGTATAGGCCAAGATGCTATTGAGCCGGGTGTCCGATACAGGTTCCGCAACGAGCGCCGCGTCAAGCTCTCCGCTCAGCACGCGCGCGGTGAGCGGTCGGGGGGCGCCGGTTCTCAGCTCCACCGAAAGCCGAGGATATCTTTCATTCAGTTTTCCGAGCAGGGACGGCAATCGTATCGCGGCCGTGCTTTCCATCGCTCCCAGCGCCAGTACACCGGACGGGGTTGTATCGTGCATCGCCGCCTTGGTTTCTTCCGCCAGCGCCACCAAACGCACGGCATAGCCAAACAACAACTTTCCATGACCGGACAACTGAAGCCGATTTTTTTCTCGAATAAAGAGAGAAATATCGAGATCTGCTTCCAGTTTCTGAATACAGGTAGTGACGTTGGATGGCACGCGATGCAGCACAGATGCCGCATTTGTGATCCCTCCTTCGTTGACGACAGCCAGGAAAACACGCAGATCCGAGAGTTTCATATTCTTATTTTGGAAATAAAAATTTCATTTTAATTCAATATTAAAGAATATCTATAGCCGCTACTATTCGCCAATCAGCCTTCATCCAGAAGGCGGAAATCATTGGAGACGACATGTTGCTAACGGTATTTCGATCAAGACTGCGTGCAGAAAATCAAGAAGAATATCAAGCCTGGGCCTCACGCATGAGCCTGTTGGTGGCGCAAATCCCCGACTATGTTTCACATAAGGGATTTGTCGCAGCAGATGGAGAACGCGTAACGATTGTGGAGTTTTCCAGCGAAGAAGGCATGCAAGCATGGGCGACGCATCCGCAACATCTGGAGGCCAAGAAGAAAGGACGAGAGTCTTTTTTCTCGGAATACCGTGTTCAGATTTGCAATGTCTTCCGGGATAGCGCGGATCGGAAGCGTTGAAGACTGTCGGCCGGAAGCACTGTAGATTTGCATCGAAAACTGACCCACTTTGCTGGGAATTTTGCATCGAAAATTGACCCACGTTTGAGACACAATCCTACCTAAGCAATCAGGTAGGAGATTGGAGTGATCGACGTGGCATTACTAGGAATTATTCGGCGCTGGCACCTACGTGACCAGATATCGCTAAGGGAGATCGCCAAGCGACTTGGCATCTCCAGGAACACCGTTAGACGTTACCTGCGCTCTGAAACTGTAGAGCCAGCCTACGCTGACCGGCGTTCAGCCAGTGCTCTGGATGTGTACACATTCAAACTATCCGCATGGCTTAAAACCGAATCCACCAAATCTCGGAAGCAAAAGCGCAGTCTCAAGCAGATGCACGCAGACTTGTGTGCGTTGGGATTTGAAGGCTCTTATGATCGCGTTGCCGCGTTCGCCCGGCAATGGAAAGTGGATCAGTTAGACAGGGTCAATGCTGCGAGCAAAGGAACATTCGTTTTTCCAGTAGCCAATTTCATAGAAACGTCTTGCTCCAGTGTCATACTGAAAGCAAACATATTCCACATCTCCATCAGTAGGTGCTCCACAGATTGCATCAAATTTTGTCCGCACCTTCAAATTAGAGTATCTTCCGGCAGCGACGCTGCTCTTGGAGTAGTCAAATTTAATTCTTGAAATTTCCGTCCACGACGGACATATGACTTCCAGACCGCGCCCTTGAATATTTCCGCGATTGCTGAAGGAGATATCAAATTGAAATAGCTCGGTGAGTGAAAGCTTTTCATTTTCACCAACCAATGCAACCAGATAAACTGCGCTCTTCTTCTCCACATTGACAAGTGCGATTCCAAAATCTCTTTCACCTGGAGACATCACACTTGCTTGGCAAACTCCCATTATTTTGTAGTTCGGATATTGATAATTCAATTGACCAACAATCTTTTCGAATCGATTTCCCGACCAATATTGCAACTGGCTAAGGCTATTTTTTTGGATGGCCGCAAAATTTTCCATTTTTTGCATAACATCATCGAAGCCGAAAGCTGGTGATGATATCCAGAAGCAAACAAGGATTAGCGAAAGGCCCCGTAGGCAACGTAATTTACGTAGGTAGATAAACACCTTCATATCTCCATTTATTTCTCTGCGTCCGTTTCTGGCCGACAGGTGCCGGTACTCATGCATAACGGATACCGGCCGTTGCAGTGAATCCCTTGGGGTCGAAGCCGCTCCAAGCAACGCCCCAGCTAAAGGCTTCAAGTCTGTCGCCGAATTCTCGACCTAATTGGCGATGGAATACCTTTCGCATAAACGCGATTTCTTTGTCAATGGCTGTTCTCGTCGGCCAGCCGCAGTTCTTCTCCGTGTCCGGCAAAGCCACTCCCAGATGGACCTCGGTCAGCGTGCCATGGTGAAAGCCAAGAGCGAGTCCACAGAGCATTCCTTCAAGAGTTAGCCCATGAAAACTCGACCATGAGTACCCATTTCCATGGTCGAGCGTTCCCTTGCTAAATTCAGCGAGCATCGTCTCAGCACGAGATTGAACCAAACCTGGGCGAATGACAAGCGCTAGCTCGGGCAGCTTCACCGAGCCATCAACGGGGTCTACTTGGATGTGTGTGGTCATGTGTTTTCAGGATTTGAGAATGTGCTGTCGCCACGCGGTGAAGGTCCGTTTCTGGCCGATTGCGGCCATCCAATTGATGAAGGTTGGTAGTTCTAATCTGTTAGACCAGCAACTTCTTTCAGCTCCAGAATAGAATCGTGCCCTACTAGCCTTGTCGTGCCGTCTGCTCGTTTAACTCGATATGATTTCGGCGTTTTCTTTATGCATTTCACATTATTTTCGTATTCAATTTCATAGCCGTCCGTTGAAAAAGCAACGTCATATATCGTCCCTATTTTCATTTGAATTCTCCATATTTGCTCCAAACGGGAAATTGAATGTGGCCTCGCATAGCCCACAGAATTACGAATAGGCACATTCAGTCGTTCTATTGAGCTCCATGGCTATGCGTCCTCAAGAGAATAAATTATTCGTTCATCAAAAACAAATCATCGGATTTTTTATTTCACATACCAAGTAGTATTGGAATTTATTTTCCAAATATTGTGCGTTGTGCATAAAGTTAGGGCTATTTCTGACGTTGAACTGACAGCTGTCTTTTGCAACTCCCCCCCTTTATCGCTCGCAAATCTTCGATCAGAGATTGCGTAATTGCTCAATAGTTGGAGACTTGATGTCTATTCAAATTGCCTCAAAAACAAATACTGACTCTACGGCCAGTATTAACGTGACTGGCGACAAAAAAGTTTCGAGCAACCTTGCTGCGGGTCAAAGTACATCCGAGACCGTAGCAACACAAGCCGCTAAGGTAACCCTCTCAAGTCAAGGGCTCGAGCTGGCTAAGTCTGATACCAGTGAAGAAGTTGAGCTTTCAAAATTAGCTGAAGGAGCAATTACCAAGCAAAAGTCGGTCGGAGTTTTACCCCCACCTGACATGGCGGCATTTGAGGCCGATGCAGCGCTACCGCGAGGAGAACTGTATGCCAAGTATGAGAAGGCAGTAGCAAGTTTGACTTTCCACAACCAAGCGGAGTTGGATCGCGCGAATGCGGAAGTGCCGAAGAGTGATGATCCTGCGCGGCTTGCGCAAGCGAAGCAAGCGACTGCCTATGTCATTGGCAAGGCGCCCAGCCCGTTTCCCGCACTATCTCGTAACGAACTTGCCGCTATTTACTATGACTACTCTGGCCGCTATACATCAAATGAACGTCTTGCAGCGGCAGGTCAAATGAATGAAATGGACAAAAAGTTTTGGGACCCACTCAGTGTTAGGGCCGCCCAAACTGAAGATTGGCGTGCTGTTTTGGAGGCTGGGTTGGCAGCGTATGACGCCGCGCTTCCCATCGAGAAAATGAAGTCGCCAGCCAACTACAAACAATTGATGCAGCAGGAGATAGCCTACGCTAACAACAAGAAGAAGGGGCCAATCGATGAAAAACAAAAAGAAACGCTCTTAGAAATGCTCAACGCTCTGTATCACAAGCACGGCCGGACTGAGAATGAACGGAAAGTGTTAGGGACAGATCACACCAAAAATTGGTCCGATAAGCTCGCAGAACTAGCGAATACACAATAAAACCGATACCAGAGCAGATCATCACAGAATTAGAGGGAATAGCCGATGCCCGAGTGGGTTGGGAGGAGAAAGTCTGCTCCTGGCCGGTTGGGGACATCGAATAATATCAAAACGAATCTACGGTCTGCAGTTGCAAGCTAGCGAAACGCACCACTGTCAATAACCGGTTACGGCACGGTTTAAATACCAGCGAAACCATTTGGCAACCGTCGCTACGGCAGGCATATCTCTCGAATCAGGCATATCGGTGCAGAAGCGTGATGTTCAACACTGTCTCGCCGTCAATGCGTCGCACTTCGAACGTGCCGCCAAGACGGCTAGTTCTCAGTTGCATGCTTTTCATTCCTGTACCGGCTTTGCTTTCCTGCATCGGAAAATCGAAACCTATACCGTTGTCCCGGATCCTCAACACTAGTTCACTGGCATCGCCACGCAGCTCGACATGGGCCCTGCTTGCCCGGCTGTGCTTGAGAACATTGGTGAGACCTTCCTGCAGGATGCGCATGATGTCCAGGCTTTGCGCCGTAGGTAGATGGCAATCCTCAATGCCTGACAGTTGCCAGCGGCAGACGATATTCTGACTTTCAAAGAGGACACCGAAGCGATGCCGTAATGGTGCCAGCATTTCGGCCAATGAGGTCTCGTCCAGTTGGTAACTGGAGGCAGTATCGATGATGATGCGCAAGTCGTCGCGCAGCTCTTTCAGGATCGTCAAAAACCTCGAGGAGGGGATGCTCTCCGGCGCATGTTCCAGCGTGGCGATGCTGCTCACCAGCGTGCCGCCCAGACCGTCATGCAGGTCATGGGCGAGGTTGAGGCGTTCACCCAGGCGCACGTTCACGACTTGCAGTTCATGTTCGCGCTTCAATGTCTGCGCCAGCGCTTCTTTTGCCGATTCGACCTTGACATGCAACTCTTCGTTGAAGCATTCGATACGAGAAAGGTTTGCTACAAAACGCCACCCCAGCACCAGCGCCATGGCAACCATCTGGATCTGAGATGCGAACGCGCTGTAGTAGATATTGCTGTCCAGTATTTTGAGAAACACTAACAGGTCGTGGATGCCGACGACAATGAATATAGCGAGACACGCAGCCAGAATCAGCTGCTCGACGCGCCGTTGACGCCAGGCGAAATAAAAAAACAGGAAGCAGCTGGCGATGTAAGTCAGTACGGGAATCAATGCCAGCCACGCCCGCATCTCCTGCATCCGGCCATGCGGAGTAAGGCACATGGCTATGCTGCCGAAAACAACCATTGCCCAGACGGCAAGCTCGGTGCGTCGATGGCGGCGAGGCCCGTTGCGTAAAACGAACATGGTGAAGCTGGCGCTGTACACCAAAAACAGGATCGATACGGCAGCTTGCCAGGCATCGGTAGTGGCGAAAGGCCACGTAGTCAATTTGATCTGGTTGCTCGCGTACAGCCACCAAGTCAGCGACATCAGACCAAACCAGCCGAACTCTGCTTCGCGCCGCCGCAATATCCAGAGCGCCAGGAAAAAGCAGCCGAGGGTTGCGCTCACTGCGAGGCTGAACAACTGCAAGTCGTGGCGCAGCCAATATTCATGCGTGTAGCGCGCGCTGATGTCTGTGGGAGTGCCAAGCGTCACCGGGCCAAGACCAGGCTGATAGGCGGCGAGGCCGGAAACTCGGATGAGCAGAATGTTTTGCCCGCTCCTGAGCAAAGGCGGCGAAGCCTGCCAGTAGCGTGGGGTATTCCACGCGCGCGTCAACGGTTCGGTCAGGCTCTGGTCGCGGCTGAGTTGGACACCATTGAGCGAAACCATACCGGCCATGTTCAGATAATCCATCATCAGTCCGACCGGCGCTGTCGCATCGGTCTGCTCCCAGCTAAGGCGGTACCAGACCACTCCGTCGAAGCCCGGCCAGCGCAGGCTCCAGTCGTCCGGCAGCGTGACGGTGGTCCAACCGGTCGCGGGAGGCGTTTGTGCGTTCCAATCGGCGCGAACAGCTTCGATGCGCTGAAAAGCGGCAGCGGTCGTAGCGGTGATGGCCGAGGCCGGAAAAAGCAGCAGGATGACGCCCGAGAGTAAAGAAATCAGGGTAGCAAACCGTGTGCGCGCGCTTCGAAGATGGCCTGTGTGCGGGAGTTGACGGCCAGTTTCTTGTAGATGTTCTTGATATGGCATTCGACAGTCGATCGTGAGATTGAAAGCAAATCGGATATCTCCAGATTGGCCAGTCCCTTGCCGACCAGTTCAAGAATCTCGATTTCACGTTTGCTCAGGGGTGATCGCAAGAGTGCTGACGATGGCGGGTGCTGCTGCGCCTTGCCCACACCCGGATCGATCAGTTGCAGGATGTGCTTGGCGACAAACGGATCAATCGGCGCACCGCCGCGCAACACGCTGCGTATGGAAAGACCGATTTCAAAGTCGTCGCGATCCTTGAGCATGTAGCCGGTTGCGCCGGCCTGCAGAGCACTGACGATGGTCTGTTCGGTGCTCCATGTGGAGATTACCAGAATGGGCAAGGCGGCGTCGACGGCATGCAGGGTGCGAATCAGGTCGATGCCGTTGCCGTCCGGCAGGCCGACATCGACCAGCACCATCGCAAACGGTTGCAATGCCATCAGCGCGTTGGCATCGCCGATGCTGCCGGCAAACGACAATGCCTCGTCGTCGTAGCCAAGAATGCCGAGGATGCCGCGCAACCGTAACTGCATGGCCGGCTCATCCTCCACGATCAGCAGAGGACTGGGGAGAATCGATGCCGGCTCGACGCCGGCAGGAGAAGATGGCTGAGTCAAAAATGGATACCGTAAAAAGGGACGCGGAAGAAGGCGAGATTTGTTGATAGCTTGCCTGAATCGTGACAAGTTAGCCAATCGTGCCCGGCGCTGCAATACCCAATTCTAAGGAGGGGGGCTTTCGTACCGGGCCCGGAATCCCTGCGGTATTCGCGATGACCAGAACTAGCCAGTTTCCAGGTCCCTATCGCGATCTACCTATTTTCAAGGATTGTTGCCGCATAAATAGGATGTCAGCATCACGTCCATACGTCTGCTTGGCTGGATCGCTGCGGCACGCGCCGCTATCTCAGTTTTTTGACAGCGTACCTTTGTCAGAATAATAAACGGGATGGCAAATATGGACGCTCGCGTCATACCTTCTTGCAGCAAGGCAAAAATTCAGCCGGCACCAGGCCCTGAAGAATGGCGTATGGCGCCTCTCTTGGTTGCTGTGTTGAGCACCTTGGCTATCAACGTACTGGGCTTGCAAGGCGTCCAGGCAGCAGGAGCAAGCGGTGGTGGACCATTCGGAGGCACCGGCAACGGCGGCGGCGGCAGCGGTGCTTTTGGTACCAGTGGATCAAGTCCAACAGGCACCGGCGCGGGCGGTTCGGGAGGGAACGGAGGCGGCGGCAGTGGCGGCGGTGGCGGCGGTGCTCTCGGAGCGAGCATGTCGGGAGGTTACAACTCAGGTAGCCCGGTGACGGGTGGCACTGGGCAAGACGGTGGGCCGGGCGTTTCTGCAACCGCTGGTGGCGGCGGCGGCGGTGGCGCCGGGCTGTACCTGGATGGAGCGAATGCATCTGTAACGACCGTCAGCGGTGGTGCTGGTGGCAACGGCGGAAATAATACCTCTGCCGGCGGTGGTGGCGGTGGTGGCGCCGGTCTCTTGTCAGCAGCAGGCTGGACTACTGTGAATGTTGCCGTCGGCGGGGCTGTCAGCGGTGGCCAGGGCGGCAATGGCGGCAGCGGGACTGGCGCCGGGGGCGGTGGCGGGGGCGGCGATGGGGCCTTGTTGTCGACCTCGGGTGCCCTCGACAATTTCGGACGCATCACTGGCGGAACCGGTGGCAGTGCCGGCTCAGGTTTCAGTGGCTCCGGCGGTAGCGGCGGAGTGGGTGTCAGGGCTGTATCCGGCGTCTTCATTCTCAATGAGGCTGGGGCGCAAATTACCGGTGGAAATGGCGGCGGGAGTGCCGCCGGTGGCGCCGGCATCGTTGCAGGAGCCAATGTAACAATCGATGCCTACGGTACGATCGCCGGGGGCATGTCCGGCAACGGTACGACGCGCGCCGATGCGATCCTGTTTACCGGAACCAGCGCCTTGTTGCATCTGCTGGGCGGCACCATCTCGGGCAACATCGAATTGGCCACGGGAGCTGACGTGACCATCAATAACAGCGGCACCGCCAGCCTCTTGAGCAACAACTTCGTCGTTGGCAGCGGCGCACAAATATTCTTCTTCTCCTCATCTCCATTCACCCTTTCGGGCGACATTACGGGTAGCGGATCCGTCAGCTTCAATGGCAGTGACGTGGTTTCGCTGAATGGTTCGAACACGTACAGTGGTGCCACTACCGTGGGCGGAGGAATCACCCTGAGGGCCGGTCTTACAAATGCCTTGTCGGCCAATAGCGCAATGACGGTCGCGTCGTCCGGCACACTTGACCTGAACGGATTCAACCAGAGTATCGCTTCGTTGAGCGGCGCCGGTGCAGTCACACTGGGCGCCGGCACCCTGACTACGGGTGGCGACAACAGCAACACGACTTTCAGCGGAACCATCAGCGGCTCCGGCGGCTTCACCAAAACCGGCAGTGGCGCCCAGATCCTGAGCGGTACCAATAGCTATACCGGCATGACAACAGTCAACGGCGGAGCACTGCAGGTCGATGGCTCCGTGAGCGGAGCAGTCTCCGTTCTGAACGGCGCCACCTTGCTAGGCAACGGCACAGTGGGCGCGGTGACCTTGGGCAGCGGCGCGACGCTCGCATCCACTACCCTCGGCAGCGGTTTGCATGTCAATGGCGACCTCGGCGTCGGCAGTGGCGCCACCTATGCGGTGACATTGGGATCCACCCCGGGGAATTCAGGCAAGGTGACGGTCAACGGCAACCTCAACCTCGCCGGCGGCAGCGTACTCAGACTGGTCGCCGGCAGCGGCAGTTACAGCGAGGGCGGCAGCTACACCGTCGCCAGCTATAGCGGTACGCGCAGCGGGACCTTCAGTACGGTCACCAATAATTTTGCCTACCTGGTCCCCGTCGTGAGTTACGGCAGCAATGCGGTTAACGTGCAACTGCTCAGCAATACGGGTTTCCAGTCGAGGGGATTTGGCAGTCATGCAGGCTCCTCCAATCAACAGGCGGTAGCCAATGCCCTGGACCGTATCTATGCCGCCGGCGGCAACAGTGTCACTACCAGTTTGCTGGGCGCTTCCGACTCGCAGGCCCAACGCAACCTGGCAAGCCTGAGCGGCGATACGGCTGGCATCGCTTCCGTGAATGCCGCTGCCAATATCAGTCAGGGAAACGCTGCCATCGGGCAGCGTCTGGCGGCGGTTGACGCAACGGTCGCCGGGTCGGCAACCACGGTTGACGCAGATCCCTGGATCAGTACCTCAATCAGTCAGCAAAGCCAGTCAAGCAGCAGCTCTGGTGCCAGTGGCTATCGCAACCATTCGACTGCTTTCGCATTCGGTCACGATCATGCGTTATCGTCGAATTGGCTGCTGGGCTTTGCCTTCACTGCCAACGCGGACTCGCTGTCTTATACCGATACTGGTGGTGGAGGACGCAGTGACGGTGGCCAGGCTGCGTTATATGTACGTTACCGGCCGGATGCATCGAACGTCTTCTTCAAAGGCGTAGCCAGCTATGGCTGGTGGAAAAACGTGCAATATCGCCAGGCCTCGGCTGGCGCTCTCAACGGCCTGACGCGCGGCCAATTCAACGTGCAAAGCGTTGCCATGTATACCGAAACGGGTATGGCGCTCCCAATGGCGGCGCTCACCGTAGAACCCTACGCAGCGCTTTCGGTGGCGCGTCTGCATCGCCCGGCCTTTACGGAGACCACTGAAAGCGGCAGCGACGCCTTAGTACTGGCTTATAGCGCAAGCAACAGTACACAAACCTCGGCGAGTCTGGGCGTTCGCCTGCGCAGCATGCCTGGCGCCGGATCGCCGCTGGGGTGGCAAACTGATCTGGCATGGCGTCATCGTCTGGGCAGCAACGCCGAGACGATGCAGCTTGCTTTCGCCAATGCCAGCGGATTCGACTTCACTGTACGCGGCGTAGCCCAGGCACGCGATGAGGCAGTCGTCAGCGGCGGTTTGAACTATTCGATCAACGACACCACCAGCGCCTTCGGACAACTATCGGTGGTCACCGGCAAAGCGTATGCCAGCTATGGTGCTTCCGCGGGCGTGCGTTGGTGGTGGTAAAAGACGCGAGCGCAACCATCGTGCCTTGACGCAGAATTAGGCTGCTCTTGGAGTTGCTCGTCCTTGAGGTTTCCATGTCACAGCGAGGCGACACCCGCGAACCAAAACGCAATCTTTTTTATTTCGTGAGAGGCGTGTCTTTTCATTGATTACAGAGAAAAAAGATCCAGGTATTTGCTTTTAATGAAATCTAGCTCTGACTTGTAATCAGGAGGTCCGCACATGAAAAAAACCGCTTTAGCAGGCTTTTTCTTTGGGCGGGAACGTCCGCTTCTGGCCGACAGCTGCCATCTTCCGATGGGCTTATGCTAACTGTACGAATAAATTTTGGTCACTGTTTTGGCCCAAAATCTCTTTTGGCAACACACACAAGTACTTCAAAATCCTCTGCAATTTGCTCGTAAGGGTTTCCAATGTAGCCGCATCGGCCATTTGCAATTGCTGCCCCCTGACGCAGTGTGTCTAGATGTTCAATAAAGCTCTCTGCAGTACCGAACACAGGGCCAACTGCCTCGACCAAACGTTCAGTTCTTTCAGGATGTAATGACCGCAGCGCAGCCCAAAGGTTAATTGCGTCCATATTTAACATTGCTGGTAAGGGCCTGTTCCGCGAGGTAGATTAGATGTCTTCTTCTGGCCGATTTCAGACCCGACTAGTTTTAGGCTTCATCGCGGAATGGGTGTTCAGCAAGTACCTGCGTGTATTCAGATTTCTTCCGCTCCGCCCATTTTTCGTTGAGACGGCTTAGAAGCTCAACGTTCTTTGCAAACCATTGACGCCTAGAATCTTGACCAAGAACTCTATTCTGCACTTCGATCTCCACGGAAATAGCAGTTGTTACATCGCTCAATAGCCAATATAGAAGCTCGTCTTCATCTGCAGCTATTTTTCTTTCATATTCCGTACCGCGCTCAGTGACCACGTAATGATAGAAGCCATCAACTATCTCAATGTGCGGCGACCCATCGTCTTGTCGATGAGTCTGGATTTTATTTTGATTACGATATCGTGGCCGATATGGCGCCAGTAACTGGCAAAGTTGCGTATATCTTCCTTGTAGATCTCTGAATTCGTTGGTCATGGCGCTATATCTGTTTTTTTAACTTCCGCCGGAACAGTGACGTCCAGATTTGGCCGATTGCTGTCACTTTTATCCGGGGTAATTCTTGCGATGAATTTGAGAATAATCTTTTGACTATAAGTAGCCGATATCTTCCCAATCAACATCTGGACGAAACGGCAGCGTATTGTTTCTTCTCCATTGAGATGTAGCTGTTCTATAGCCGGATGGGGGAGGCAATTCTACATTCTGCTGTCGCGAGTAATTTGGAAGATGATTAATTTTTTCTTCCAACAATTCAGCATATCTTCCCCCAATCGGTATGAGCCACTCGCCGTGATCCGTAATGATCTTCCAGGACAAGGGAGGAAACTCACTTCTCCGAAGTACTTGAATTTCAAGTATATCGGCCCAAGTAAATTGGCAGCTTAGTTCGTGGTTGTCGTACAGGAAAAAAGTATTCGCATCGGTATCAAAGACAAGAACAAAGCGATCATCGATTTTTCTCTGCCAATGCTTTTCCGCTTCAGGGAACAATAGTGTCTTGATCCACTTATCGAGCATATTTTTCTTCTCCTCGCTTAGCATTGTAACGATAACTCAATGGCCGCTCCTGGCCGATTGCGGACTTTCGTGCAATGTATGCGCGACGAGTCTTTTCCAACAATGTCTGCAATCGAGATTTAGGCAGCCCGCTTCTGGTCTTCAACAGATGAGTTCTCCCATTTCAACCATGTCATCACCGAGAAGTTCGAAGCCAAGATTCTGTTTAGGGCAGATTTCATCATTTCCGCGAAAAACATGAATGTCCACGTACTTTGAAATGGATGTCTTATTGTTCGTAAAAACAAAATATTTCACCTCCGTATCACTCGGGTCAATCGGAGTTACGCATGGCACTACAGATACATCGAAATGGTCTTCGTACGCCTTAAGTGCTTCGCTAAGCGTTTTCGCGCTTGACTCAAAGGCAAGGTCGGTGTGGGGACACGGACTACCTGTATACGAATAGCGTGAGTTGTTGGGACCGAAAATGATAGGCATGACACTTATTTAGGAATTTACAAAAAAATCTTCATGGTCGCTTCTGGCCGATTGCGGCCAACCCTAAGAATCGGCCAGCGCAACTACTTCGTCCCTGTTAAGAAGAATCATTTTGGGGCCTGGAAAGTCATCAAAAATACGCTGATGAGCGTTGAAGGAACTTGAGCCTGTCCGAGTACGATAAGTGTCCGCCCACTCAAGCAAGTCGACGAAGGACCGTTCGCTGGCATTTCCCCGTCGACCTCGGGACTTGATATTGGTCAGACATTCCTCCTCGCTTAAGCGTAGCCATATTAGCGCTGTTGCACTTGACATCACTTCATCAACTAGCCATCCATAGATGCCCTCAATGACCCATCGCTCTTGCGAGGCGGCGGCTTTAGTTAGCTCAATTGCTTCGCTTCGTTCTCTGGCTCGGTTATATCCGCTTCCCAGCCAATTAACGGAGTCTAAATCTATGCAGGCACCGCCATTGTTTTTCGCCAAGCGCTCCGCCAACCAGCTCTTTCCAGAGCCTGAGTTTCCGATGATTATTGTTCTTGAGATATCCAAATAACATCCCTTCAAATCATATTTCGTCTTGGAGAAAATTTTCACCCCCGTTTGAAAATCTGGGTATCCAGAACGTCTGTTCCTGGCGAGGATTTCTCACGCAGCCTCGAAGCGAGCCTTTAAATAGCTATCAACCCTCTTTAACAGCAACTCACAGCGTTGCATTGTCGCTTCACTGTCATTAAATTCGTGATTTTTGATGACTACGAATTCCTGAATGATTGAACTGGTCGGGAACTGCTGCCAGGTCAAGTCAATGTGATACCAGTCAGCGCCAATACGAAGCCCATTCCAAAAGTGGACATCTAGCGTTTTCCCGGTCCACACCTTCCCTTTGATGATTTCGGTTTCGGGATAGTAGTGCTGCACCGTCCGTGACGTTGGATAGCACTGACCTAGGGCCGGATTTCCCACTTGCTCCACTTCTAAATAAGCGGTTCGTTTATCCCAGGAAGCGGTTAGCGCTTCACGAAGGAGGAGCATGAAATTTTGAGGGAGGCTCTTCATTGTCCGGTCCAATCTATGCTGTTGCGCCAAGGCGCTCCTAGGAAATTGGGTTATCGGCATTGGGCCTCGATATGCTGAGCGAAGCTCGGAAATTCGGCCCTTGCGTCTCGCAGTACTTGCGCAGCAGTTCGTGGTGGAGCTGCATTCTTAAGTGCAAACGACTTCAGTTCGGGCTGTACCATGCGGGGACCATCTGCAAATGACGTTGCCTCACTAGGCCCGAGCCCTGCCGCCAGAAGCCAAAGGTAATCATAGAAGTTGCGAGCCAAGATAGCGGTCTCGCCCTCGGAGCCCAAGAACACAATTGGCTGCCCCAACAAGTCAGGGACATCTCGCACTGTCCAGAACGCGACATAGCCACCTGAGCCATCTTGGCCAAACACTCGGAATTTTGATGCATCTGCACTAGGATTGCCTGTCCAAGCTCGGAACCAACGGGTCGTTTCCTCCGGCGACAAGAACGCTCCGTATGGTTCGAATTCAATGCCCTCACCATCGGCGTAGTCAAACGGCAGTTGATTGGCTTGATTCAATAGCTCGGGTAGAGAATTCTTTTCACTCATCGTTATCTATCTCCCTGTGTAAGTCAAAGGTGTTTAGAAGGGCAGCTTCTGGCCGACAGAAGGTATGCGCTGTGCGTCAGGCAAGCTTTGGCGGCTTTTGTAAAATCACGCCACCAGCAACTTCCTGAAGGTAGGCGGCAACGCGCTTTGTGATTTCCTCATCGGGAGAACGAATCTCTAAGACAAGAGGCGTAACAGATACTGGGTCAACATGAACTAGGTCCCGTTCGTTCCCGCTGCGAAGAATAAGTGAGACCTCAGTCCACTGGGTATCGTCCGGATGACTACTGTTCCCATCCGAATCTATGTTCGCAGCTTTTCCCCAAAGATAATCAGCGATTTTGTAGTATGCCGGCCTATCGCCTGGGCTTTCCAGATAGAGAACAAAATCGTCATGCACGGCGTAGTTCCTCTCTAATGATAAGCATTGCGATAGTCCGTTTTTGGCCGATTGCAGTCTAATTAGAGAGCTCCGATTTGATAGGCCTGACCAGACGGCAAGCTTTGAGGATATCTCATTGAAGTTCGACCTCAACCTCTCCAGCAGGGCCGGTGCGCGTGTAAAGATAACCTCCAGCCTGGTCACTGTCGCGCATACGCATTACCCTTTCTCGCTCTTTAGGTGTGCTATGCACTACAGCGAACTCTGCTGTCTGAGGAACTGGAACATCGGCGCGCCAGGCCGACTCGCCTATCGTGAATCTGGGACCTTGTACAGTGAAATCGGGGGCGACGGACGCGATAATGCGATGCTCGTGTGTCAGAAACGTGATGCGAGGGACGAAGACATGTCCGTTTCGGTTGTACAGCATATTTTGTCCGTAAGTCCGGATAACCAGAGTGCGTCTATCCGGGCTCACCATGTGCAGAGGAAGGAAAAAGCTTTTTCCCTCCACGAACGAGAAGACCGGCGTATGCGGGCCAAGGCTGTCGCGAATTCTTTGACCGACCACCAAGTCGCGGTATGGAAGGCTTGAGAGGTCATTACAACAGGAGGCTGTTCTCGCAAGCAGTGCGTCGTGTTGGGGCGGTAGAAAACCTGCACAACCGGTGAGCGCTCCCCCGAGCGCAAGAGCAATGATTATTTTTTTCATTTTCTTAATTTAAAGTGTCAAACCGCAACGAATGTATCAGAAATCTAAAAGTCGTTCGAAGTTGGAAAGATGAAAGCTTCGCTCTTTAATTAGACGTCCGTTTCTGGCCGATTGCAGATATCCACCAGGTTTCACTCTTCGCAGGAAAGACCGTATTGCTGTTTAAATGCTGCCGCTTGAGCCGGCGGCTCTTTCGACAGCAATGCACATGCGGTGAAGTTTCCTACCATTTTGTTACTACGCTCATCCACATACATCCAGTCTGCAATCTGCTTCGGCGTAAAGGTGATTCGTTCTCCCAACTTATGGTTCTTAACTAAACGTGGCTCGTTGTTAAGCGTTCCTGTGAACGCATTTTCATTGCGGGAGAAGTTGCCAACCCAGAAGTATTCCGTGTTACGCCCGTCCGAAATTCCGACTTTTAGAGAATAACGAGATGTTCCGGGCTTTGGATTGGATGCGAGCTTTAGAAACGCAGGAAGCGTTTCTGCGACTCGCGACATTGCCTTTCTCATCGCCGGGTCATTGTTGTCTCGGACGATGACCTCATCATTTTTCGCCTTCTCTGAAATGCTCTGGGATTCCGCACATGCGCACACCGCTAAAAGACCTGTGAATAGCAACTTCCGAAAGTACATGTTTTTCCTTAATTTTTGAGAACTTCGCGCCACGGATATATGCACCACGAATGATGCATCTTTACGGATGCCAAACGAGCAAGCTTCCCACGTCGAATGAGCGCCCACTCCTGGCCGGTTGCAGACTAAAAATCCTATGAAGTAGTCGTTGCAGCACGGTCCTGCGCCAAAGATCCTGCTTCGAAAAAAATACTCTCATGATTTTTCGTCCAGCAATCTCTCCATCAGTTGCTGTTTTTCCGCCATGTCATGATCCGTGTCGTGAAAGCGAACCGCGATGGCGCGGAATTCGTCCTGCAACTCAATGAAGGCATCCACCAGATCCGGATCGAAGTGCTTGCCTTTGCCGTCGATGATGATCTGGATTGCCTTGTCGTGCGGCATGCCTTCCTTGTAGACGCGGCGACTGATCAGCGCATCGTAGACATCTGCGACGGCCATCAGGCGCGCCGACAGGGGAATGTCTTCCCCGCTCAATCCTTGCGGATATCCCGATCCATCCCATTTTTCCTGATGTCCATAAGCGATTTCCTTGGCCATCGACAGAAATGGGACCGGCGTACCGAGAGCGCGTTCTGCATGCTCGATCGCATCGCGCCCCAGCGTGGTATGCGTTTTCATGATTTCGAATTCATGCGCTTCGAAACGTCCCGGCTTGAGCAGGATGCGATCGGGGATGCCGACTTTGCCAATGTCGTGCAATGGCGCGGACTTGAACAAGATGTTGATGTAATTCTCGGTGAGCACCGCGCGGAAGCGCGGATGATCCTGCAGCTTCTCCGCCAGCGCCTTGACGTAGAACTGCGTGCGGCGAATGTGATTGCCGGTTTCCTGGTCGCGGGTTTCGGCCAGCGAGGCCATGGCGAGGATAGTCACATCCTGAATTGCCAACACCTCGCGCGTGCGGCTTTCGATCTCCTGTTCGAGAAATTTGCTTTTGTCGCGCAAGAAGTCGGCGCTTGCCTTCAGCAACAAATGATTCTTGACCCGCGCCAATGCGATGGGCGGACTGATGGGCTTGGTCAGGTAGTCCACTGCACCAAGTTCCAGTCCCATCTTTTCATCGGCAGGATCTGATTTTGCGGTCAGGAAAATCACCGGGATGTCGCGCGTCAGGACGTCTTCTTTCAGGAGACGGCACACTTCGTAGCCGTCCATCTCCGGCATCATGATATCGAGCAGAATCAGATCGGGCGGCGCTTCTGCCTGTGCAATGCGCAAAGCTCTTGCACCGTTGTTTGCAATCTTGACCTTGTAGCGGTCCTTCAGCAGATCGTGCATCAGCGTGAGATTGTCCGCCGTGTCGTCCACCAGAAGTATTGTCTGCCTGGTGACCAAGGTCAGTTCATCATCGTTTGTGCTCATCAACGTCTCCTCGGGTGGAGCTTCAAGTACGATATTCCTGTTCTGCGGCTTCGACAACGGTCAGTGCAACCTCAAAATCAAAGTTCTCCAGTTCTTTTTCAATACGATGCCAATGCCGCGGATAGGCGGCTTTGAAGAGCTCGGCATGCGTCTGCCAAAGGTCTGATACTTCCGCATCGCTATCGGCCAAGAGCCGCTTCAGGTGGCCCGTCTGCGCTTGCAACAGCGTGGCGTCGATGTGCGTTACCGATGCCACGTTTGCCGGGCCGGCATCTTCAAGGGCCGTCAATGCAGCGATTACGGGTTGCAGCTTGCGCAGTACTTGGGCCAGCAGATCGCCTGTCACCGCTGAAGAAGCGTTGGTCATGCAGGCCGTTTCCAGCGCCGCGGCCGCCGCCTGAACTTCCCTGGCGCCGATATTGCCGGCGGTGCCTTTCAGGGTGTGGGCCAGGCGCCCCGGTGCGGAGGGATCCGCGTCGTTGCAGGCTGCCTCGAACAGTTGTGAAAAATTGCCCTGGCCTGCTCGAAACTTGCTCAGCAAACGGCGGTATAGCGACGGGTTGTTCATGGTTGTCGCCAGACCCGCTTTTACGTCAACGCCGTCGATTGCCGGGAACATGTGCGCTTCCTGCGCCATGTCCCTGCCCGGCAATTTGTCGATGCCGGGTTCCTGCGGATGTATCCAGCGCGCCAGGGTTGAAAACATGTCGCCGACATTGAGCGGCTTGGCGATGTGGTCCTGCATGCCCGCATCAAGGGCTCTTTGCTTGTCGCTCATCATCACGTTGGCGGTCATTGCGATGATCGGCATCCTGGAAAATGCAGGATTGGTGCGTAAAAGCTGCGTCGCCTCATACCCATCCATCACCGGCATCTGGCAATCCATCAACACGCCGTCGAAGCGGTCATCCCTGGCGAGAATATCCACTGCCTGTTGCCCGTCGCCGGCCACCACCACTTCAACTCCGGCATTGGATAAAAGTTCGCTGGCCAGCTCCTGGTTCATTTCATTGTCCTCGACCAGCAGCAGGCGCGCACCGCACAGGTGAGCCATGGCCTCTTTGTAGTGATGGCTGCGCTCGCTGGCGCGCGTCTCGATCAGCGTTCCCTTTCCGAGCGTCAGGCCTATGGCCTCCAGCAGGGAAGAAGAGGTGACCGGCTTGGTCAGTACCGAGCTCAGCTCCACGCCTTGTTCCGCCGCGTTGAGCAGTGCGTCCTCGCGTCCGTATGCGGTCACCATAATGACCGCAGGCGTTTGCGCCAGACTGGTGGCGCGCAAGCGCTGCACCGTCGCAATGCCGTCCATGCCGGGCATCTTCCAGTCCATCAGCATCAGGTTGTAAGGCAGGGATTGCCGTTCCGCCTGCAGGACCATCTCGACGCCTTGCGCGCCGCCGGAAGCGACGTCGACTTCGAGGCCGAAGTTGCGCGCCATTGTCGACAGGATTTCACGCGCCATGGCGTTGTCGTCGACCACCAGCACCCGCATTCCCAGCAGCTCTTCGGCGTGGAACATGCGACGCGGCCTGACGTTCTTTTGCAACCCGAAACGGGCATGGCAATGGAATATGGATCCACGTCCGATTTCACTTTCGACCCAGATCCGTCCATCCATGAGTTCCAGCAGATTCTTCGAGATGGCGAGACCAAGCCCGCTGCCGCCGTACTTGCGCGTCGTCGATGCGTCCGCCTGGCTGAAGGACTGGAACAGTTTTTCACACTGCTCCACGGTCATGCCTATGCCTGAATCCTTGACGGAAAAATGCAGCATGACGGACTCGTCGTCGCCGGAAATGCGTTCGACTGCAACCACAATTTCACCCGCATCGGTGAATTTGACGGCGTTGGTTCCGAGGTTGACCAATACCTGGCCGATTCTGAGGGGGTCGCCGATCAGGTCGCCAGGCACGTCCGAGTCAATTCGGAACAGCAACTCCAGGCCTTTATCCTCGGCTTTCAGGCCGATCAGGCTGACGAGATTGTCCATCACATCTTCAAGACTGAATTCGATCTGCTCGACGGTCAGCTTGCCGGCTTCGATCTTGGAGAAATCGAGAATGTCGTTGATGATACCCAGCAGATTTTCGCCCGCCCGCTGCACTTTCTCGATGTAGTTGCGTTGACGCTTGTCGAGCGAGGTCTGCAGCGCCAGATGGGACATGCCGATGATGGCGTTCATCGGGGTGCGGATTTCATGGCTCATATTGGCCAGGAACTCGCTCTTGGCGCGTGTGGCCGTCAGCGCCTGCTCCTTGGCCTGATGCAGCTCATGTTCGGCCGCCTTTTGCTCGGTGATGTCCAGGTAGGCGCCATACATGAACAATATTTTCTGGGTCTTCTCATCCCGCACCGGCCGGCCATGCGCGTGCAGCCAGATGACTTCGCCATCCACCGGACGTTTATAGGCATAGATCGATTCGTATTTTTCGGTCTCGCCGCTGATAGCCGCCCGATAGCGGCTATTGGTCAGCTCGGCGCAAGCCTGGTCCGGCCCCAGCGTCTTGTCGGCATCGACAACCCGCTCGAACCACTCCTTGTCCAACCGGTACAAGCCGCCGTCCGGCTTGATTTCTTCACCTAGCAGGCGAGCGGTCCGCTCCGGCATGAAGACATGCTCGGGGTCCTTGAAATCCACCACCCATATCCCGCTCTTGGTCTGATCCAGGGCCACGTCGGTAAGGAAATTCATGCGCTTGATTTCTTCCTCAAACCGCTTGCCTTTGCGCAGCTCTGCTTGAAGCGATTGGATCGAATGCGCGATGACGCCTATTTCATTTGGATAGTGGGTATAAGGAACGGTACGCTCAAGCTCTCCGGCGGCAAGCTCCTGCAGCGCTCTGCGCAACCGTTGGCTGGGCAGCCGGACCGAGCGGCCGACCAGGACGGCGAACAGCAGACCCAGGGCCAGGCCGATGCACAGCCAGATGACCGTGAACCGTGTTTGCGATGTATAGCGATCGCCTTGCTCACTGATCCGCCGCCGCGCACTGTCTTCCTTGAGTTCGGTCAGGCGGTTCAGGGCGATATTGGCCACCAATCCATAGTTCTGGAATTCCGGATCGGCAACGATCTCGCGCGCCTGCGCGATGTTGCCTTTCTTCAGCAGTTGGACCGCCCGTTCGACTCGTGCGCGGTAGACTGCATGGGCTTTTTCAAAGTCGGCAAGGTTGACCGCGTTTTCTGCCAGCACGATGCGCGGCCGCAGTTCCTTCAACGCGACATCGAGTTTGGTTTGTGCCTCGTCGACCAGGGCCAGCGCTTGTTCCCGGCTCGCAGCATCGGGCGCCAGGATGGCCTGACGCAAGGCGCGGCCGCGCTGCGACAAATGGATCAGGGCGTCCTTGGCGTTGGAAATGCCAAGCAGGTCGGTTTCGTAGATGTCCTCGATCAACGCGCTCTGTTCGGTCTGCATCTGGAGGTCCTTGAGACCCAAGCCCAGAATAATCAGCAATATCCCGCCAAAACCCAGCGCGAGTTTATAGCTTAGGCTGAGCTTTTCCAACGCAGTCAATATGGACTTCATTTCACCCCTCCCAAGGGGTTCCATCAGCGCTACCGGCAACGAACAGTCTGTACCCAGCCATCATTGAATCGAGCGACTCTGCCCTACACGCTTAACGAGAACCAATCTTATGTGTCGGATAACTTCGTATGCATTTTTATGTATATCAGAGAATAGCAGTTTGACGATAAATAGCGAGTATGGTGTTTTTTGAGGTCCGCTTCTGGCCGATTTCGGATATCGGAAACGATATCAGGATCGAAGCCGGCATTCGCAGATAGAGACGAATTGAGAAGCAAGAAGTGGAGTGTTTATGCAGCGGACGGGGTGCACAATGAAGTCATCCACTCACGAACCAAGGCTCCCATGAATACTCCTCACGTAGTTGCAGAACCCAACATCCTCTATCTCGGAACACCCGTCGCCTTGGTCAGCACTGTTAACCAAGATGGCACGCACAATCTCGCACCCATATCGTCGGTATTTTGGCTGGGCTGGCGAGGCGTTCTGGGCATCGCATCCGCATCCCAGACTGCACGCAATCTGCTTCGCACGGGCGAATGTGTGTTGAATCTTCCCTCGACAAACGAAGTGAGCGCCGTCGACCGCATCGCACGAACTACGGGGACCAATCCTGTTTCAGAATTCAGAAAGGCATTGGGCTATGTCTACGAGCCCGACAAGTTCGGCCGCGCCGGAATGACGAAAGTGAAATCTGATACCGTCAAGGCGTCGCGTGCACTGGAATGCCCTATCCAGCTCGAAGCAGTCCTTGCCGCAGCTCACGGCATCGGCGAAGACAATGATGAACTCCGCGGCGCGATCAGTTTGATCGAAGTCCGCATCCAGCGCGTTCATGTGCGTCCGGATTTACTCATGGCCGGCCACGCAAATCGCATTGATCCAGATAAGTGGTCGCCGTTAATCATGAGTTTTCAGAAATTCTATGGGCTTAGCGGGCAGGTGCATCCGTCCAGACTTGCTGACATACCAGAAGAGGCGTATCGGGTTCTCGCTGAAATACCGGAAAATGCGTAACGAATTCCCGATCTCGGTCGATCTCCCGCTTTACTGGCCTCTGCATTATTCAGCTTGGTTACAAGGACGTTCGCTTATTCGCTCCCGACACGCAGCCAGCACGTTTGGAAGTGGGTTACCGCGTCTCTCTCAATATGCTTTCTGCCACTAGCTAGGAAGGCCTAGAAATGGAACACACCAGAAGACTATGCGCTGCACGATGTTCGAATATGGCGCATCGATGATCAACGAATCCGCTAGCTGAAAGGTCTGCCGCCAACTATTGAAAATGCGCCATTGTCGCTCATCAGCAATGGCGTATTTCGCGGGCCTTCTAATTTTTTAACGGCTGCTCCTGGCCGCGAGCTGCATATTTCACTGAGCTTGGTCACACAGTTCAGCAAGATGGACATGACATTGTTCAACAACGCGAACACAAACGCTAAACTCGATAGCCAAAGATCAACTTAGCGCGCAAGCGCTGCGTCTGAAATCGACACGCGGGGGAAAGTCACTCTGCCTCATATTGACGAAACTTCGCCTATTTGACGGCCATCACCCACTGGTCTGTAAATCTCTTTCAGTGAGCACGTACTCCGAGTTATCGTTGAGCCGTTGAACAGCAAGATCAATGAATGCCCGTGCGCGGGCCGGCTGCGAAGACCTGCTGCCGAAATGGCAGACTTCATCACCACGTATGCTGGCGTGGACGCCGAGCGCCTTGCCCCCTCCTGATGTCACACTCTGCGTCGGGAGACTTGCCGGGCGATGTATTTTTTCCACCAGAGATAGACGCCGGTAACGCTTAACAGAGAAACCAGCAAGCCAACCAAAGACAGGAGCCCCTTGTACAGACGACCTCCCACAGTTGCCATGTGTAAGCTGGTCAACCAGGTGGTGACCGTATCGCCCGCAGCCGAACCAGTGGGGAGCCAGATTCCTCTCACTTCGCCATTGAACGCGTCGATGTAGAGGTTCGTGTTGGCATAGCGCTCGCGAATGTCGCGACTGCTGGTGACTGCATAGCGATAGATTCCGCGACTGGCGTCGTAATACATCCATTCTTCGGGGCCGGGAGAGAAGCCCATTTCTCGACCTCGTGCGGCCATTTCTCGACGACCAATTTGACGCGCATGCTGCCAGTTGATGGGTGGCCGCCATTCAGGTTGAGCGATCCGCGAAATCGATCGTTCGTCGGGCTGATGGGCAAGCAATTGGCGTATGGCTGGCTGATACACCGCAGGCAGGCTCAACGCGACGCTGGAGAGCGCGAGAACGAACAGCATCAGCCATAGCCATAGCCCACCTGCGCGGTGCAGGTCGAAACTGAGTTTGTGCAGTCCGCTACCGCGACGTACACGCCATGCCGACTTCCAGCGACTGAACCACGACTTGGGACTGGCACTGCGCGCACGAGATGGCAAGGTCAGGTAGAAACCGATGAAGCAATCTACAGTCCAGGTTAGTGCGATTACCCCGAATAGCAAGGCGCCCGGTACACCAAGCGTCAGGGTGTAATGCAGGCGATAGATGAAAGGCATGAAGGCTTTACGCCCCTGCCCAAGATCGTTGGCATTGCGACTGCCGAGAATGGCGCCTGTGTAAGGGTGAATAAAGACTTGGTTGTCCGGCAGCGGCAGTGGCTTGCCGTCAGCGTCGGAACCAGGCGTCAAAAAAAATTGCAGCGCGTGGCCTGGTTCCACTCTCAATGGCTGATAAGCCGCCCGTGCACTGGGGTAGGCCTGCAGGACGACGGCACGCAGTTCCAAAGGGTCCAATGGTGCAGCACCGGTTAGCACCGGTGCAAGAAAGAGCTCCGGACTGATCAGTCGTTCCAGTTCGTCATTCCAGGCCAACAGCGAGCCTGTGAGGCCGGCGACGAGGAGGAACGCGGCCATCCCCAAGCCGGCATAGCGATGCACGACAAGGAGGACGGCCCGTGGATTGAATAGGCGCATGCGCCAATCTCGTCGTCAGAAATCGAACTGTGCGCTCAGGCTCACGGTGCGAGGTGCGCCTTGGATCAGGCGATTTGAGCCCGCCATCAGCCAGTAAGCCTTATTGGCGACGTTATCCAGATTCAGGCGCAAGGTAGTCTTGGTCTGTCCCAAATGCGTGACGTAGCGAGCGCCGAGATCCCAGACAGTGTATCCGGGCAGCTCCCAGTTGTTGGCAGTGTCAAGAGCACGGGCGCTGACATACCGTACTCCCCCGGTGAAGGTGGCCGGCATGTCGGCCAGGGAATATTCGCTATAGAGTGAATACTGCTGACGTGATGCCCCTGGAGTACGCTTGCCGTCCAACGTGCCGCCGCTGGTCCTGGTATTGCGAGCGTCGAGAAACACCGCGCTGGCCAAGATGTTCCAGCGACGATCCAGACGCAACTTGCTGGATAACTCCAAGCCTTGATAACGAGCTTGGCCATCCTGCGTATAGACGCCACCAGAGGTGATGTAGGTCAGTGCCTGGTTCATGCGAAACAGCGCTGCACTGCCAGACCAGTTCTCCAGTTCAGCTTTCACGCCGATTTCGGTCTGCTTGCTCTTGAGCGGGGCAAACACCTCATTGGCATTGATCGTGCCAGTGGGAGCCACCGAGCCCTGTTCCAGTGCTTCTACGTAGCTGGCGTAGGTAGACAGCCAGTTGACCGGACGATATACGAGGGCCAATGTCGGCGTAACTGCGCCCTTGTCGTATGTGGTCGACCGGAAACTGCTGTGGCGTAAGCCGCCGATCAAGTCCACCTGCGAACCGAAGTGCGCAATATCTGAGATGAACGCGCTCTTTTGCTGCTCTGGGAAGCGCCAGCCGCCTCCAGTCCACACGGTACTCAATCCCGGATTGGCATAGTTGGTGTTGGTTCCCAACACCCCGGTGCCCAGTACGGCGGACTTGAAGTCATTGGATTCCTGGGCATAGATGCCCGAATATGAAACCCCTAGAGTCACATCATTGCGCAGGAAATCACCACCGAAGGAGCCGGTCACCATCGCCTGTGTCTGCTCGGAGCGCACTTGGGACGGAAGCGAGATTTGCATCTCGGAATAGGTTCCGGCAGCGTTGGCATACAAGAAGCTATGGTCGCTCTGCATGTCCTGGTCCCATTTGCGATATGAGACCTTGGCGTTCCATTCCGGGGCGAATTGCCAGGACAATGAAGTTCCAAGCGAGGTACTCCGCACTTGACTATACGCAAATGGTGAGGCCAGGCGCTTGCTGCCGTCCACTGCAGCAGGCGGCGCCGAGATCGCATTGCTTACGGCACCGCTGGCGTTGGGCACAAGCTGGTAATACACGGCATCGACTCGCCGCTCCTGGTGGAGTGCATCCACACTCAATACCACGTCGCGCGTGAGACGCCAGTCGAAGGCGAGCGATGCCGTCTGGCGATCAATCTTTCCTCCATCCTTCACGTAGGTATTGCCTTGTTCATTGATCAGATTGATGCGGTAGCCGAAGCGGCCGTCTTCGCCTAAACGTCCGCCAAGGTCTCCATGCACCAGGACTTTGCCGCTGTCGGTTATCTGCGTGTTGAGCATACGCACCGGCGCGTCGGTCGGACGTTTGAGTGACAGGCTGACGATGCCGCCAGGCGTGCCGAAACCGTAGAGAAAACCGCCCGCGCCTTTCAGCACTTCTATGTTCTCCATCACCTCAACCGGAAGCTGGGGGGCTCCCAGAAAGCCAATCAAGTCCATGCCATCCAGTTTGTAGTTATTGCGATAACTGAGCAGCGTGCCGCGAATCAGCAGCACATCACCGGTGCCGTTGGTGTAGTTGCTGCCGGAAGCGATGCCTGCGTCGCCCTTGACGGCATCGGAAAGGGAGTGCGCCTGTTTGTTTTCAATCAGCTCACGCGTGACGACATCCACTGTGTAAGGGGTGTTGCGCAAGCTGCCGGCGCCGAGTGCGCCAAGATTCATGCTGCGCGTGCGATAGGCGTTGTTTTCGCCGCTGTCCGCCGCGGCCGAGACTTCTACCGTTGGCAGCGTGCCATTGCTGGTCGGGGAAGAAGATGCGTCCTGCAGGACATAGCCGCCTTTTTCCGACTTCACGGCCTGCAGGCCGCTACCGGCCAGCAGAGCGGCCAGACCGCCCTCCACACCGTATTGTCCGTTGAGTCCCGCCGAAGTTTTGCCTTGCGTACGCGTAGCGTCGATCCAGATCAGGATGCCGGCCTGGGCTCCAAAGGCATTGAGCGCCTGATCAAGCGTGCCGGCGGCAATCTTGTACATTTGAGGTGAGGTGTCTGCCGGCCGGGCCTGTTGGGCATAGGCCGTTCCCCCAAGTCCGACGGCGCCGATGGACAGGCAGGCGACAATGATCGCCCTGGAGAGTGGCGACAAGCTTGGCAGGCCAGCTTGGTGCCGGCGTGTTCGGACAATCGTGACTGAAGACATATGTGATTTCCCCTTCGTTGGCGTGTTTTATGAACCGGCCTCCAGAAAGAGGCCATGTCTCTATTCCGAACGAAAAAGGAAAAGTGCTACGGTCAGGAGAAGTATTTTTATCGCGCCGAGACGGAGACCCAATAACGGGTAGCGTAGGTAATTCTTATCGGCAATATCTGGGTCAATGCTGTTAACGTCTGATCCGTGTCGCGTACCGAGAAGACGCCCGATATCGCCAGCTCGCCCACCGAGTCATCGCATCGGACGATGCCGCTGCGGTAACGCGCAAGATTGGCAAGGAAGTCTCGTAACGGCATGCGTTCGGCCATCATCAATCCGCGCAGCCACTCTTCGCTCCCCGGTGGCGTTTGCTGAAGAGGGCTGAGGCTGCTACTGTCGAATGAGGCACGTTCTCCGGCGTTCACGAGCAATACCGCCTCGACATCTTGCGGTCGCAGTTCCACAAGTCCCTGGCTGACGGCGACGATTGACCTGCCATCTTCCTGCCTCACCGTGAAGCGCGTGCCGATCGCTCGGGCCCGTCCTTGCCGGGTTTCGACGACGAACGGGCGTACAGGTAATTGCTGGTCGGCGGCCGTAGCGACATGGATCTCGCCACGTTGTAAACGAATACGGCGAATATCGCTGTCGTAAGCGATATCGACTGCGCTGTCGGTATTGAGTGTCAGGCGTCCACCGTCGGGTAACGTGATTTCGCGTTGCTCACCGCGGCCTGTCCGGTAGTCGGCAGCCAGTGCCTGCCATTGAGGCGTGCGTCGCGCACCGTAGAGTGCCAATCCGCTACCGCTGATGAATAATAATGTCTTCAGCGTTCGACGGCGGACCAATTGCTGGCGCTTGATGCGAAGAGCGCCCGCGGTTGAGGGCCCGGCTATTTCGTTCAGGCGTGTGTTCATTGCCTGTACCTGGCGCCATGCATCTTGTTGTTGAGGGCCGGTGCTAAGCCAGCGTTCGAATTGCTGGTGTTCGTCGGTGCCGCTTTCGCCCGACCAGAAGCTCACTTGCCATTCCAAAGCCTGCTGCATTATCGCTGAAGGAATCTGCGCGACCTTGATGGGGGGACTCGTCATGTCAGGGGCCGCCATCCAGGCAGGCCATGCAGGATTGCACTGCCTTCAACATGTATTTACGCACTGTCGCGACCGAGATGTTGAGTGCGGTTGAAATTTCGGAATAGGTCAAGCCGTCGAAGCGAGAAAGCAAGAAGGTTGCACGGATCTTTGCAGGCATGTCATCCAGCATGACGTCGATACGCACCAGCGACTCGAGGATGATCGCCCGCGCCTCTGCCGATGGTACATGTTGCTCCGGCATGCTCGCCAAGGATTCCAACCACGCTGTTTCCAGCATGCGTCGACGATGCATGTCGATCATCAGCCCCTTGGCGATCTGGGTCAGGTGCGCACGTGATTGTTCAGGGGCGGGCGAATGCCCATTCAGCAGGATACGGACAAATGTGTCCTGAGTGATATCTGCAGCATCGAAACGATTGCCGATCCTTCGCTGCAGCCAGCACCGCAACCAGTCGTGGTGCTGGCAATAGAGAGCGCTCACCTCGCGTGTGAGGGCAGTTGCGGGTGACGACGCTGCGAAATCCACGATAAGCTCTTTTATTGATAATGCTTCTCATTTTACTAAATTATCAAATTGGAGGCAAGCCGCGATAGTTCACAAGGGGGGTCGCTTAAAAGGAATTGCGTGAGGTGCTGGACGGCCCTTTTGGCCGATTGCGAACGTCGGGGGTCAACCATTCACGGTTCAATATGCAATGGCAGTCGCAAATTCATAGTTGCAAACAGCCGTCCCTGACCGCTTGCACGCACCAATCATCTGATCTTGAGCAAGCCCGCCTTGACCTCGGCGGCAGTTTTGTACTTTGCTTTGCTTGCAGGTCCGTCGGAGCGCCGGCAATCGCAGCCGCCGCTCAGTTTGTCACTCAATGACTTGAGATATTGCGGCTGGGCGCCGGAGGACTTCGGCGTCAGTGCATAGATGAACGTTTGATATAACGCCCCTTTGACGGTCGCATGATTCTGCTCCCACGAGACGATGACAAACAGCTTCTTGTCCGGTGTCTTGTCGGTACCGGCAAAAAACAGGGACTCTATATGCGGGTCTGCGCCCTCCGGTTCATAGGTGTCAATCAACACGCGCTCATAGGAATCGGATTGGCTTGGAACGAACAGGAACAACTGCAAGTTGGGCGATGAGCCGTCAGTGGACGCATCTCCGTAGGCGACCAGCAGTACCGGCGCAGAAAAACCCAACGCATTCGTCACGACCGGCTTTTGCAGGGGCTGCATGCCTTGCGGTGCCGTGCGCACGAGGAATGCATCAACACTCTCACCTGACGTACGTTCAAGCGTGGTCGCACCAACATTCCAGGACAGAACGAGAGAGAGAAGCAAAGACAGGCAGCGAGTCAAGTGAGGTCCTTTTGGTATGACTATTTACATGGCTATTGCTGAGTTCGTCGCAACAGACGCATGCCCCGTCCTCGGTCGATGGCGTCGATGTCCGCCATCACCGGGATTGCGTGTTGACGCGGACATCAGATCGGCTTTCTTCCAACGCTTAGTTGAGGACCAGCAGCAGCTCGTCCAGACGCTCCAGGGTCGAGGCCAGACCTTCTTTCAATCCCATGTTGATGACTTGCTGCAGAGCCTCGGGCGACGCATAGGCAACCACCGTTTCCACCAGGGTATGCGCCTTGGCATCGGAAAAGGTAACGTTCCATTTGGCCCTGGGCAAGGCTGGATTCACTGCACCGGTAGCATCGCTGAATCCGTCAAACGAGGTGTAGTTGTCGATCGGCTGAATCGTCAGATAGTCAACCCGGCCCCAGTACTCTTGTCCGGTCGGATCCACCATGGCGTAGTGCCAATGCCCGCCTTCGCGGAAGTCCATGGACTTGGTTTTGGTGGTCAATGGCTTGGGGGCGAACCAGCGGTCGAGCAATTCACTTTTCGTATGGCAGTCCCAGACCAGCTGGCGCTTGCCGGCAAACTCTCTTTTGATCGTGATGGTGCTTTTTTCCTGGTCGACCAGGAAGTCGAATTGAAGTTTAAGTGTCATCGTCTTCACCTTTCAGAGTAATCAATAAATTGTCGAGATTGTCGTATCTGCTTTCCCAGCCTGCGCGTTGCTCGTCAAACCACTTCTGGGCAGCGATCAGGTTGGCGCGTTTCAGTTTGCAGGTTCGCACCCGCCCTACTTTTTCCGAAGCAATAAGGCCACTGTTTTCAAGCACCTTGATGTGCTTCAGGAACGACGGCAACCCCAGACCGAAGGGTTCCGCCAGCTCCTTGATCGATGCCGAGCCGCTACCAAGCCTGGCAATCACGGACCGCCTGGTGGGATCGGCCAATGCGTGGAATACGTTATTGAGTGAGGCTGAATAGTTTTCCATATGGCAAACTATATCATCATGGTTCTCCGATTGGCAAACTATTTCTAGCGACTACGAAAAAGGATCCCAGCGAGGCAATCGGGAGGGAACGGCGCCTGCGAGGATCAGCCGGGGAGGCTGAATCGACGGCAGGCGACGTAATTTCATTCTGTCTGCGAGAGTGGGCTTATTGGAAAACGAAAGCGTGCCGTTTGACGAAATTGGCGAAAGATGTTGGCGTCACATTGAATTCCTGATGGCTCTCCAAGTGCACAATGGCTTGGGGATTACGCAACCGCTCAGTGGCCTGCTCGAAGAGCGCATCTGCAAAATAAGGGGATGCGCCTGCGGCCAGCATTTCCTGGCGACGTTGTTCCGGCGTAATCGGAACGTAGTCGATGGTCCGGCCCGCAACAATGGAAATAAGCGCGGCGATCCGGGACATGGGCAGCGCCTCCGGCCCTGTCATCAAATGGCGACGGCCGTCCTGCCTTGGCGCTTGCAGCACGGCGGCGCTTATCCTGGCGATGTCGAGGACGTCAATGGGAGCGAGCGTAATATCCCCCGCCGCCAGACGCAATTCGCCGCTTTCCATGATGGATCGGGCCTCGCGCAGGTAGACCTGCATGAAGCCGCAAGGCTGCAAATGCGTCCAGCGCAGCCCTGATCGTTCAAGGTAGAGCTCGGCTTGCGCGTGCATCTCCGTGAAACGAAATCTGGAGCGATCGAAGCCCGTTTCATTGCCCGAGAATTTCACGACATGCTCCACCCCGGCGCGCTTGCAGGCGTCGATGAAACTGCATTGGGTCTCCAGCATGCGCTCGTCGCCCGATGAAATCAGCAGGACTTTGTCGATGCCTTCCAACGCCGGACCAAGCGTCTCGGGCCGGGACATGTCGCCTTCGGCAATGTCAACGTTGTCCGGCAAGAGAGACGATGCTTTTGCGCGGTCTCTCACCAGCGCACGAAACGGCACCCGTTGCTTATGCAACTGGTTGACGATATGCGCACCGTTCAGCCCTGCGGCGCCCGTGATCAGGATCATGCGTTGCCCCCCATGGCCGCGTGCCAGGGATCGGTGGCGATGAAACTGGCGCGGGAAGAATGCAACTCCAGGTAGCGCGCGAGATGCGGGGCGCCGGCAATTGCCTGCGCGCCCTCGGAAAACAGGCGCACGGCGGCCAAGGTCGACAGAAGAAGCGCATCGGCGAAGGTAAAGCGCGCAGCGGCGAGGAAAGCTTTCCCAGCCAGGGCGCCGTCAAGCAGGACGATGAACGCCTTCAACTCCGGCAGCGCAGCGTCGACGGTAGCGCGGTCAACCGTTCCATCCGCTGTCTTGGGGAAGAGATTGGCAAACACATATTGCCTGATCAATACCGGATCCATGGCGGTCATGACGATCGACACCCATTGCTCGGCTTCCGCTTCCGCCGCCGGCGCCTCGGGACTTGCCGGCATCATCGGCGCTTGCGGATGAAGGCGATCGAGGTAAGCCACGATTGCCCGGGACTCTCCCAGCCTTACCTGACCGTGACGCAAACCCGGGACTTTTCCCAGGGGATGGATTGCGCTCGCTTCGCCAGAGTGCGGATGGACAGGAAAATGATCGTAGTCGATCGCTTTCTCCGCACATACCATTCTGACTGCGCGCGTAAAGTTGCTTTGCGGGATGCCGTAAATCTCGATTCTGTCCTGGCTCATTCGACTGCACTCCTTCACTGTTGAAAAAAGGAGGAGGCAGCGTCAATCGCAATGGCGGCCTCCCCATTTCCTTAAGACGAATCGCAGCAGGAAAAGGATGCGCATGGTGACCGCCGCGAAAGTGTCAGACCGTTTTTACCGTCACGGCGCGCATGTCGCCAGACGCTATCGGCACCGAAGTATGTTCGTGGACGATAAGCCAGTCCCGCCCCTCTTTCGCCAACGCCACGCTCATCCGGTTTTGTATGGATCGCAATGCCTGGCCGGATGGAGAGAACGCCGTGTAAGTGACCAGCGCGCTGGCTATCGCCAGATCTGCCCCGACCGTCACCTGAATTTGTTCCAAGCCGACCGAGACGGTTTCCTCGCCGAGCGAGGAAAACCAGTTCGCGACCACGCGGCGCCAGGCATCCTTTCCTTCGTGGGACCAGTTTTCCCATGTGTCGAAGATGCGGATGTCATCACTGTAGAGGCGAAGGAATCCCTCGAGGTCCTTGGCCAGAACAGTTGACTGGTAACGTTCAAGAACGTGATGGATTTGCATTTCAGGATGGCTCATCAAGTTTTCTCCGATAGGTAAGCGAAGTCATCTCAGCACATTCGGCAGCGTAGCGCGCATGTCGAAAATCCCGTATCCCCGTGATATGTCCACCCTCCCATTCGATGGTCACGAAGTAGAACGGTGGTGCTTGCGGCATGCCCGGATTGAATACAAGCAGAGCCGGCCGGCCGTCAACCAATCCGGGGAGCAATTTCCAGTCGTTGATACCGGCGTAGTTGCCGAAGTAGCGCGATACTTCCTTGCGACCGCTCATGCGGGTGCGACTGACTAGCTCCAGTGCAACGTCGTCGGCCAGCATGTTGCGCACGGCATCGAAGTCATGGGCATTGAAACGGTCGGCGTAAGCCGCCAGGCGATCCAAGTCCGCATCGTCCAGAGCCGGGCGCTCGCCCGGGTTGTCGACCAGCTCACGCAGACGGCCCCGTCCGCGATGCAGCGCAGCCTTGACCGCGGGAATCGTCAGGCCGGTAATGTCCCCTACTTCCCGCAACGAATAGCCCAGTACATCCATCAGGATGACCACGCCGCGCTGGGCGACGGGAAGGTGCATGAAGGTGCGCAAGGCGGCTGCCGCTGCATGCCGGGAAACGGCCGATGCCGTTTCGTCGACTGCCGATTCCGGATCTTCTTCGGAATGAACGGCTTCTTGCCGGCGGCGTCGGCGCAGGAAATCCATCGCGGCATTGTGCGCAATACGGAAGAGCCAGCTTTCCGCATTGTCGATCGGCGTGCGGCCATATGCCTCGACCGCCTTGATCAGCGCCTCCTGAACGATATCTTCACCGTCGACGGCGGAACCCGCCATGCGTGCGCAATAGCGATGAAGCTTGGGACGCATGTCACCGAGCTTCCGGTCGAACAACAGTCCCGCCTCTTGCTGGTCTGAAATGAAAGCCATGTCTCTTGTTTCCTGACGCTCAGGAATCATCATCCGTCATGCCGTAACTACCGACGACCGTCACGTCGAGTCTCTGTGCGGGCGCAAGCAAACGTGTTCTGATATCCCATTGAAAGGATGCGAACGCCTCCGATTTCGCAAACGGCTCGACACCCTCGGGGGCTTGCAAAAAATGAAAGAATTGCCCGTTCGCTGCGCGCAATGCCATGTAGCGAAGCCTCTCCGGCGCCGCCTTCCGGAGCTCATCGAAGACGTCCCGGATCAGATCGGCATTCTCGTCCGCGCGTTCGGGCCTGGTGCTGTAGCTTATCAATATTTTCTGCATGAAATGACTCCGGGGAAAGTGCCGTGCCTGACGGCGTTGATCTTAGCCCGCTGCGACGTCTTGTCAGCGGCGCCTGGCTCACGCTGATAAGACGTTGCGGAAAGCAAAAAGGATGCGCTGCGCTCATGCTTGCTGCGACATTTTGCCGCAAACCTGCATCGTCAAATCAGAGGATAATGAGAACTATTATTGATTGACCTTGCAGAGTTGCGTTGCTGCACGGACACCAGGCAGCTCATGACTTCCTCCTCAGCCACTGCAGCATCTGCTGCCCTATCCACTACCCTTGCCGATCTCGCCAAGGGTGAGCAAGCCTGCATCCGTTTCCTCGCTGCGCCGCAAGGCGCCGAACAATCTGCGCTGCGTGAACGGCTGGAAGAACTCGGCTTCCTGCCCGGCGAAATCGTGCGTGTTGTGGCGCTGTCGTTTCCGGCAGGCGATCCGATCGCGGTGCGCATCGGCAACACCACCTTTGCGTTGCGCCGCCATGAAGCGGAGTTGATCCACATCGACCGCCTGGCCTGACTCATCCGCCCCAAGACATCCACCATGCAGCATTCCGACACGCTCACGCCCCCACTTAACCTTGCCCTGGTGGGCAATCCCAATTGCGGCAAGACCGCGCTGTTCAATCGCCTCACCGGCGCGCGCCAGAAAGTCGCCAACTACGCCGGCGTGACGGTCGAGCGCAAGGCCGGGCGCTTCGTCTCCGGCAGCGGCGCGGCCTATCGGCTGGTCGACCTGCCCGGCACCTACAGCCTCAGCGCGCTGACGCCGGACGAAGCGGTCACGCGCGCAGTGCTGCTCGGTGAACGCGCGGACGAAGCGCTGCCCGACCTGATCGTGCTGGTGGCCGACGCCAGCAAGCTGCGCCTGAACCTCAAACTGGCCATCGAAGTGCTGCGGCTGCAACGCCCTGCCATCCTGGCGCTCAACATGGGCGACGTCGCCCGCAAACGTGGCGTCAACGTCGACGCCGCCCGGCTCAGCGCCGAGCTCGACATTCCCGTGGTTGAAACCGTCGCTGTGCAGCAGCAAGGCGCGAGCGCCCTGGCCGATGCCGTCGATGCCTGGCGCAACCGCCATCCGGACAGCAATCCCGATGCCTGGATTTCACGCCGCTTCGGCGATGCGGCCACGCCGATGAGCGCGACCGAACGCCAGCAAGCCGTGCGCAACATTCTCGACGCCACCGTCACCGAACGTGCGCAGGCGCGCACCGCCGAAGACCGCATCGACGCCTGGGTGCTGCATCCGGTGTTCGGTTATGTGCTGTTGCTGGTGCTGCTGTTCACGATTTTCCAGGCGGTGTTCAGCTGGTCTGCGCTGCCGATGGACATGATCAAGAGCGGCGTCGACGGCATCGGCGCGCTGGTCACGCAGTACATGCCGGAAGGATTGCTGCGCAGCCTGATCGTCGACGGCATCATCTCCGGCGTCGGCAGCGTGCTGGTGTTCCTGCCGCAGATCCTGGTGCTGTTCTTCTTCATCCTGCTGCTGGAAGATTCGGGCTACCTGCCGCGCGCCGCCTTCCTGCTCGACCAGCTGATGGGCAGCGTCGGCTTGTCGGGACGCGCCTTCATCCCGCTGCTGTCAAGTTTCGCCTGCGCGATTCCCGGCGTGATGGCCACGCGCACCATCCAGAATCCGCGCGACCGCCTCGCCACCATCATGATCGCGCCGCTGATGACCTGCTCGGCGCGGCTGCCTGTATATGCGCTGATCATCGGCGCCTTCATTCCGGATCGCGCGGTCGGGATTTTCAATTTGCAGGGGCTGGTGCTGTTCGGCTTGTACGTGCTCGGCATCGTCTCGGCGATGGCGGTGGCTTACGTGTTCAAGCGCGTGATCGCCAAAGGCCGGCAGCAACCGCTGTTGCTGGAGTTGCCCAACTACCACGTGCCGCACTTGCGCAACCTGGCGCTGGGCATGTGGGAACGCGCGCGCATTTTCATCACGCGCGTGGGCACCATCATCCTGGCGCTGATGGTGATCCTGTGGTTCCTGTCGACCTTCCCCGGTGCGCCGGACGGCGCCGTCGGCCCGGCCATCCAGTACAGCCTGGCGGGACGCATTGGCAGTTTCCTCGAACCGCTGTTCGCGCCGATCGGCTTCAACTGGCAGATCGCCATCGCGCTGATCCCGGGTCTGGCCGCGCGTGAAGTCGCGGTCGGCGCGCTCGGCACCGTGTATGCGCTGTCGGCCAGCGGCGACCAGCTGGCCTCTGCACTGGAGCCGATGCTGACGCAGACCTGGAGCCTGCCGACGGCGCTGTCGCTGCTGATCTGGTATGTGTTTGCACCGCAATGCATCTCGACGCTGTCGATCGTCAAGCGCGAAACCAATTCGTGGAAACCAGCGCTGGCGATGGCCGGCTACATGTTCGCGCTGGCCTATCTGGCTTCGCTGGCGACGTTCCGGCTGGCCACGGCCTTCCTGTAAAAACGAGGACCATCATGCAAAACCTCATCGTCGCTGCCATCGTGTTGACTGCCTGCTGGCATGTGCTGCAGCGCTATCTGCCGAAATCGGTGAAGCACGGCATGGCGACTGCCGTTGCTGCATGGTGCCGGGATCGCGGCTGGCACGGCATGGCTGCGCGGATGCAAGCGACGGAGCATGCGCCGGCGACCGGCTGCGACAGTTGCAGCGCGTGCGCGGGTGCTGAAGAAAAGGGAAAAGACAAAAAAGGAAATCAGGCCGTCCAGAAAATCTCAGTGGACAGCCTGAAGCGCAGTCTGCGCCGTTAGGTTTCTACAGCAGAATGCAAGCGGCAAGGAGCGCCGCAACAACATCAATCGCCGTCATCGCAACGACGCCGATGCGACGCTGCATGAAGGCGCCCAGCGCCCAGAACGCCGCCAGCAAGGCGCAGCACAGTTCCAGCAGGCGCGCGTAGGAAAGATCGTCCGACACCCACATGCATGCCGCACTGGCCGCCAGCAACAGGCTGAATTGAAGCACCGCCAGCATACCCGCGCCGCGCGACAACTTCGGATCATAGCGCTCGCGCGCCGCTTCCAGATCGAACGCCGGCCCGTCCGCCGTCACCCCGGCCGGCAGCCAGCCGGGCGGCTTGAACCACAGCTTGAGCTTGTCCTGCCAGCGCGGCAGGCGCGCCGCGGTTTGCGCCAGCTGCCAGTAACCGCTGGTCACTGCCCACAACGGATCCCAACTCTTGAGCGGCGTGCGCGTGCCGTAGACGCAGGCTTCTTTCTCTTCCGCGAAGGTGCCGAACATCCGGTCCCAGATCACCAGCATGCCGCCGTAATTCTTGTCGAGGTACTGGTCGTTGACTGCATGGTGCACGCGATGGTTGGACGGCGAGGAGAATATTTTGTCGAACCAGCCTAGTTTGCCGACGTGTTCGGTATGAATCCAGAACTGATACACCAGCACGATCAGGCCGGCGATGGCGAACTGCTCGGGCGGCACGCCCAGCACCGCCATCGGCAGGTAGAACAGCCAGCCGATGAGGATCACCGTGCTCTCCTGGCGCAGCGCCGTCGACAGGTTGAAATCCTGGCTCTGGTGATGCACCGCGTGCGCGGCCCACATCACGGCGTTCTCATGGCCCATGCGATGCAGCCAGTAGTCGAAGAAATCGAACAGCAGGATCGCCGCAATCCAGCCGGCCGCACCATGCCAGAAGCGCGCATGCGGCGCGATTGCCACGAAGCGATAGGCGAAGGTGTAAAAACCGATCTGGAACAATTGCGTGACCAATCCCACCAACTGGCCGATCAGGCCCTGGCTCAGGCTGCTGATGGCGTCGTTGAGGCGATAGGTATTGCGCCCGCGGAAATAGCCGTAGGCGAGCTCCGCACAGATCAGCACAAGGAACAGCGGGATGATGTAGACGACGAGTTGTTCCATGGGATATTTCTGATGATTTCAGGCTGCAGCGTCACGGCGAATGACATGTCAATGCGCGTGGGTGCTGGCGTTCAGCGCATCTTGCAGCGCACAACGAATTGTACGGCAGATAGCGAAAACGCGTCGGGGATGCCTTGCGGAAATAGCGCGTGGAGACAGCTGGAAATGAAAAACGAGCATGCCCCCTGAGATCATGCCCGCAATGCCGACGCGAATTTTCCCGTGAGAAATATTTTGAATTTATGCAGGCTGCAGCGCATCCCGATACGCGTACAACGCGGGCGTGCCACCAGTCATTACAAACAAAATATTAGCGCCCGGTTGGTAACGCCCTGCCCTGATCGCCGCCAGCATGCCGGCGAAAGCCTTGCCCGAATACACCGGGTCGACCAGGATGCCTTCGGTGCGCGCCACGGCCAGCAAGGCTTCCCGCATGGCGTCGGTGGCGATGCCGTAACCCGGACCGCGCTGGCTGCCGTCGACCAGGATGTCGGTGTCGGCAATAATGCTGTCGTCTCCCAGCAGCGCCAGCGTCTCGCGCACCAGCGTCAGCGTGGTGGCCTGCGCAGTTGCCGCTTCCGCCAGGGTGCTGTAGGCCTGCACCAGCGTCGCCGGTTTGCCGGCGTGCACCAGCCCGGCGGCCAGGCCGGCGTGGGTTGCGGAACTGCCATTGGGCACCACGATGCCGTCGAACTGCACGCCCAGCGCGTCGCCCTGTTGCAGCAACTCTTCCGCGCAAGCGACATAACCGAGGCTGCCCACCGCAGTCGAGCCGCCGGTCGGGATCAGGTAGGGCTTGCGGCCGGCTGCGATCAGTTCGGCGACGCGTTCGCGCGCACGTACGATCGGCGCCACGCCATCAGGCGCGATCTCGACACGTGCGCCAAAAATGTCGTTGAGCAGCACGTTGCCGCCCAGCGCATATTCTTCGTTGGTGCGCGGCACCAGGCGACCGAGCACGATCTCGCAATGCAAGCCGGCTTTTGCCGCCGCAGCGGCAGTCAGGCGCGCGTGATTCGATTGCAGGCCGCCGACGGTGACCAGCGTGTCGGCGCCTTCGGCCAGTGCGGCGCCGATCAGGAACTCCAGCTTGCGCAGCTTGTTGCCGCCGCCGCCCAGCGACATCAGGTCGTCGCGCTTGACGAAGATGTTGACGGCCGCCGTTTCCGGCAACAGGCGGCGCAGATTCTCCAGCTTTTCCACTGGCGTGGCCTGGTCGAGCAATCGGTAGCGCGGAAAACGATCAAGTGAAGACGTTTGGTTCAGGGCCATGGATTCCTCATTGGTCTGGTTTGTTCTGATTGTGCAAATTCCAAGTACGCCGATAATACGACGCCCGGTATATTCATGCCGCCGGCCTCCGGTGGCCGGACGGCAATTGGTTTACCATCCGGACTATTCCATCAAGAAAATATCTCCGTACAGGACCCTCGCATGAAAACCGGCACCAGACGCCCCTTCGACGATCTCCAGATCGGCAGCATCGAGTTGTTCTGCCTGGCTGCGGAACTGAGCAGTTTCAGCGCCGCCGCCGTGGCCGCCAGCGTGACGCCGGCGGCAGTCAGCCGCTCGGTCTCGCGCCTGGAAGAGCGCCTGGGCGTGCGCTTGTTCGTACGCACCACGCGCCAGATCCGCCTGACAGAAGAAGGCCAGCTGTATTTCGAGCAATGCCGCGACGCGCTATCCACGTTGATCGACGCCGAACGCCGCGTCAGCGGATTACATGGCAAACCGGCCGGCACGCTGCGCATCAGCCTGCCGACGCCGTATGCGCATTACCGCGTGTTGCCGATCCTGCCGGAATTCCGTACACGCTATCCCGACGTCGCCGTCGAAACCCACATCAGCAACCGCAACGTCGATTTCGCCGATGACGCCTACGACCTGTCGGTGCGCGGCAAGGCGCCGGATGACTCGAACCTGATCGCACGCACGCTGGAGGATGCCGAACTCGTCATCGTCGCCAGCCCGGACTACCTGCACCGGGCCGGTACGCCGCGCACCATCGACGAACTGCATGCGCACGAGTGCATCCAGTTCGATCTGCCGAGCAACGGCCGCCGCCTGCCGTGGACGCTGCGCCAGGACGGCGCCGACATCGACGTGCCCACCAGCGGCAACTACGGCTGCGCCGAAGACGTGCTCGGCGGCGTCACGCTGGCGCGCGCCGGGGCCGGACTGTTCCAGACCTATCGCTTCGTGGTCGCGGAAGACTTGCGCGCCGGCGCCCTGGTCGAGGTCCTGACCGGAAACGGCGGCGTCACCCGCCCCTTCGTGATGCTGTATCCGCATGCGCGCCACATGTCTTCACGCGTGCGCGCCTTCGTCGATTTCCTGATGGAAAAACTGCAGCGCTAGGGTGAACGTCCTTACCAGCGACCGGAACTGGCGCCGCCATCAACCGGCAGAATCGCACCGGTGGTGAAGTTGGAATCGGTCAGGTATTGCACCGCGCCGATGATGTCGTCCACCTGGCCGATCTGACCGGTCGGCTGCAGGGCCTTCAGGAAATCATGGCTGCCCGGGGCATGCAACGGCGTCTCGATGATGCCGGGCGCGACCGCGTTGACTTTGACGTTGTGCGCCGCCAGTTCCAGCGCGAGTGCACGCGTGGCCTGGTTGAGGCCGCCCTTGATCAGCACGGGCAACAGCGCCGGCACGGTGGTAGTCGGCTGCATGGCGATGCTGGCGGTGATGTTGATGATGTGGCCGCTGCGATGCTCGACCATGTGGCGCACCGCTTGCTGGGTGATGTAGAAGAAGCCCTTCAGGTTGGTGCTGACGATGCTGTCGACGTCCTGTTCGGTGTAGTCGATGGTCGGCTTGGCGATGAAGATGCCGGCGTTGTTGATCAGCACGTCGACCTTGCCGAAACGGTCCAGCGCTTCCGAAAAGATTTCCTCCGCGGTCGCCGGCAGCGCGATGTCGCCCGCCACGCCGAAGAAGTTGCCGGCGTTCTCGAACTGGGCGGCCGCAGCCTGCAGACGCTCTTCGGTGCGCGCATTGCCGACGACGTAGTCGCCGCGCTTCAGATAGGCTTGCGCCAGGGCGAAGCCGATGCCGCTGGAAGCGCCGGTGATGACGATGGTTTTGGGTTGATAAGACATGATGTTTCCTTCAAGAGTGATGGACCGCAAATAGTGCAAATAAGCATGGTGTCGGCGTGCGGATCGGGGTGATCTCGCGTTGCCTTGGAATGCACTATAGGGATTCACGCTCTGGGGAAAAAGCGGCCGGGCCGCATTTGACTTGATACATGGTGGAACAGATGGCGATGCGCCGGCCGCGTTGCACGGACCGGCGCATTTGCTGTCGCCGTCAGCCAGGTTGGCGCGGAATCGTCACCGTGAAGACGGTCTTGTCGCCCGCGCCGGACTGCACGTCGATGTCGCCCTGATGGGCCTGCACGATCTGCTGCACGATGTAGAGACCGAGTCCCAGCCCTTCATTCTGTCCGCCACGCGGTGCGCCGCTGCGGAACGGATCAAAGATGTTGGGCAGCACCTCCGGCGGAATGCCGCCGGCGTTGGCCACGGAGAACATCGCCTGCTCCGGCTCGCGGCCGTCCAGCACCACCTGCACCGTTTCACCAGGCTTGCCATGGCGGATGGCATTGCCCAGCAGATTTGCCGCCACCTGGCCCAGGCGATCGGGATCCCAGTGACCGGCCGGATCACCCTGGATCTGCAACTCGATGCTGCTTTCGGGAAACGCCGCCTGGTGCTCCTGCACCACGCGCTGCATGACCTCATCCAGGCTGACCGGTTGGCGTGTCAGCGGAATGCCGCCCGCCAGGCGCGCACGCGCCAGGTCGAGCATACCGTCGATCAGGCGCCCCATGCGCTTGCCGCTGTTGATGATCTGCGCACTGGCCTTCTGGGCGACCTCTTCCTTGTATGCGCGCTGGATCAGCGACGCTGCGGTCAGCACCGCACCAAGCGGATTGCGCAGGTCGTGGCCGAGGATGGCGACGAACATTTCATTGAGGCGCAGGGTCTCGGTGCGTTCGCGCAACTCCAGCGCCAGCTGCTGCTTCTGGCGATACAGCTGGAAAAACACTTCGGCCTTGTTGCGCAGGATATGCGGCTCGATCGGTTTGTAGAGGAAGTCCACCGCGCCGCTTTCATAGCCCTTGAACATGCGACGCTCATCGCGCGCACCGGCGGTGACGAAGATCAGCGGTACGTTGCGCGTGCGCTCGCTGCCACGGATCAGCTCGGCCAGTTCGAAGCCGTCCATGTCCGGCATCTGCACGTCGATGAAGGCCAGTGCGACGTCATGCACCAGCAGGTATTCCAGCGCTTCGAAACCGGAGCGCGCCTGCAGCAGCTCGACGTCGTCGCGTTGGAGCAGCGCCGACAAGGCCAGCAGGTTTTCGTCGAGATCGTCGACCAGGAGAAACTTCACGCGGGGCAGCATGGTTTCCTTGTTTTGATTGTTCATTTTTTCTTTTTCCCTTACAGGGTTCCCAGTAACGCGGCAATCTGCTCCAGCGTCAATACGTAATCCACTGCTCCACGCTCCAGCGCCAGTTCCGGCATGTACGGCACCTGCGCGGTCTCCGGTTGCTGCACGATGCTCATGCCCCCGGCCGCGCGAATCGCCTGCAGGCCGGCGGCGCCGTCCTGGTTGCCGCCGGTGAGCACGATACCGAGCAGGCGCTCGCCGTATTCATCGGCTGCAGACTCGAACAGCACGTCAATCGCCGGCCGCGAAAAATTGACCAGTTCATCCGACGACAGCGCCAACTGCGGACCTTCGTCGACCAGCAAATGATAATCGGGTGGCGCGAAGTATATCGTGCCGGCTTCGACCGGCTCCTTGTCGGATGCCTCGCGCACCGTCATCCTGCACTTGGGCGCGAAGATGTCGACCAGCAGGCTAGGCCGTTCACGCGGCAAATGCAACACCACGAACACCGCCGCCTGTGCGCCGCGCTGCAACGCCGGCAACAGATGCGACAGCGCTTCCACACCACCCGCCGAGGTGCCGATCACGACCGCGTCGACGCGGCCTGCAAGCGAAGCGATGGTGCTCATAGCGCGTTCTTCTTCTGAAAAATACGGTCCTCACGGACCACGTCATCGAAGGCCGCCGCATGCTCCGAAAAACGCAGCGACTCCTTCGATCCGAGGCCGAGGAAACCCTTGCGGCACAGCGATTCACGGAACAGCCCCAGCGCGCGCTCCTGCAACTGACGATTGAAGTAGATCAGCACGTTGCGGCACGACACCAGATGCATTTCCGCAAATACGCTGTCGGTCGCCAGACTATGGTCGGAAAACACGATGTACTGGCGCAGCGACTTGTCGAACACCGCCCGGCCGTATGCCGCCGTGTAGTAATCCGACAGCGAGGTGCGGGCGCCGGACTTCTGATGGTTGCTGGTGAAGCCGGCGATGCGGTCGAGTTCATAGACGCCGGCCTCGGCCTTCTGCAGCGCGGTCGGGTTGATGTCAGTCGCATAGATCAGCGAGCGCTCCAGCAAACCCTCCTCGCGCAGCAGGATCGCCAGCGAATACACTTCTTCGCCGGCGCTGCAACCGGCGACCCAGATCTTCAGCGACGGATAGGTACGTAGCAGCGGCACCACCTTTTCGCGCAGCGAACGGAAATAGCTCGGATCGCGGAACATCTCGCTGACCTGCACTGTCAGGTATTCCATCAGCGCAGGAAACACCTCCGGATCGTTAAGCACCTTGTCCTGCAGCTGCGACAGCGTCTCGCAACGGAAGCGGCTCATCGCCGTCACCAGCCGGCGCTTGAGTGAAGCCCCTGCATAACCGCGAAAATCGCAGTGGTACTTGAGGTAGATGGCGTCCAGCAGCAGCTGCATCTCGATATCGAAGTGGCGTGTCGGCATCCGGTGCTCAGCAATCAATTTTCGTGGCGTTCACAAGGTTCACGCGCTTCATTTCGGCATCCACACGCGCACCAGCGACAGCAGCTTCTCAACGTCGAGCGGCTTGGCGATGTAGTCGTTGGCGCCGGCGGCCAGGCATTTTTCCTGGTCGTCCTTCATGGCCTTGGCGGTCAGCGCGATGATCGGCAGCTTCTTCCATTCGGGCTGGCGACGGATCTCGCGCATCGCGGTCATGCCGTCCATCTCGGGCATCATGATGTCCATCAGCACCAGGTCGATATGCTGCGCGCCCGGCGTCAGGCTGCGCTTGAGCGCTTCCAGCGCCTCGATGCCGTTGCGCGCGATCTCGACCTTCATGCCCTTCGGCTCGAGCACGCTGGACAGCGCGAAGATGTTGCGCACGTCGTCCTCCACCACCAGCACGCGGCGTCCCTGAAATACCGATTCGCGATCGCGCGCCACCTTGAGCAGGCGCTGGCTTTCCGGCGGCAGCGTGGTTTCGACCTGATGCAGGAACAGCGTCACCTCGTCGAGCAGGCGCTCGGGCGAACGTGCATCCTTGATGATGATGGAACGCGAGAAGCGGCGCAGGCCCTGCTCTTCCTCTCCGGTCAGCGAACGACCGGTGTAGACGATCACCGGCGGGAAGGCGACGTCTTCCTGTTCGGCCATCTTTTCCAAGAGCTCATAGCCGCTCAGGTCCGGCAGGTTGAGATCCATCACCATGCAGTCGAAGGTGGTGGTGCGCAATTGTTCGAGCGCCTGGGCGGCCGTCTCGACGCCGATGATGTTGACGTCGTCGTTGCCCAGCAACTGACGGATGCTGTCGCGCTGGCGCGCATCGTCCTCGACCACCAGCACGTGATGCAGGCTTTGCGAGAACTTGGCTTCGAGCTTGCGGAAAGCGTCGATCAGCTGTTCGCGCTGAACCGGCTTCAGCGCGTAGCCGACGGCGCCGCGCTCCATGGCTTCCTGGATGTAGTCGGCGACCGACACCACATGCACCGGGATATGGCGCGTGCGCGGATTGCGCTTGATCTGGTCGAGCACGCCGAGGCCGGAGAAATCGGGCAGGTTCATGTCGAGCAGGATTGCGCTCGGGTGATACAGGTCGGCCGCGGCCACGCCTTCGTTGGCGGAATGCGTGATGATGCACTGGAAGCCCATTTCATGCGCCAGGTCGCGCAGGATCAGCGCGAACGCGGTGTCGTCCTCGACCACCAGGATCAGGCGCGAAGCCGGCTTGAGACGGTTGCGGTCGTCATCGATGGCGATCGGATGCAGGCCTTGCGCCGCACGCGACGGCGCCTGCACATCGGGCGCCGCCGTGGCGGCCAGCGAAGCGCGCGCGGCCGAGATCACCGACGAAGCATGGGCGCCATGTCCGACCGGGGGCATCGCCGCGACGTTGGCGTCGCCCGGCGTCGGCAACGTCAGGTTGGAGGCCTCCGGCGAATACGCCAACGGCAGCGTCAGCGTGAAGATGCTGCCTTCGCCCAGACGGCTCTGCACCTGGATGTCGCCGCCGAGGATGCGCGCCAGGTCGCGCGAAATCGACAGGCCGAGGCCGGTGCCGCCATATTTTCGATGCGTGCTGCCGTCGGCCTGGCGGAACGCCTCGAAGATGAAATGCTGCTGGTCGTCGGCGATGCCGATGCCGGTGTCGCGCACCGAGAACGCCACGCGGCCCTCCGCATTCGGATAAATCGTCAGCGTGACCTCGCCCTTGTCGGTGAACTTCACCGCGTTGGACAACAGGTTCTTGAGGATCTGGCCGAGACGCTGCGCATCGGTGACGATGCGTTCCGGCGTGCCGGCTTCGACAATGGTGCGGAACGACAGGCCTTTCTGCTGCGCAGTCGGCAGGAAAGTTGCGGCCAATTCATCCGTCAGCTTCTCCATCCGCACCTGCTCGGAAATGATCTCGATCTTGCCCGCTTCCATCTTCGACAGGTCGAGGATGTCGTTGATCAGCGCCAGCAGATCGTTGCCCGCCGAGGAAATGGTCTGGGCAAAACGCACCTGTTCTTCGGTCAGGTTGCCGGCCTTGTTGTCGGCCAGCAGCTTGGCCAGAATCAGCGTCGAGTTGAGCGGCGTGCGCAGCTCGTGGCTCATGTTGGCGAGGAACTCGCTCTTGTACTGGTTGGAGCGTTCCAGTTCGGATGCCTTCTCCACCAGCACGGTCTGCGCCTTGGAGAGGTCGTCCTTCTGCGCTTCCAGCTGTTGCGCCTGCTCTTCCAGCTGGGCGTTGGTCTCTTCCAGTTCGCTCTGCTGGGTTTCCAGGCGTGCCTGCGAAGCCTTGAGCGCCTGGCTCTGTTCTTCCAGCTCCTCGTTGTTGACGCGCAGCTCTTCTTCCTGCGTTTGCAGTTCTTCCGCCTGGCGCTGGGTTTCTTCCAGCAGCTCTTCCAGTCGCGTGCGGTCCTTGGACGAGCGCACGGAAACGGCGATCAGCTCGGCGGTGCGCTCCAGCAACTCCAGTTCGGCAGCGTGCAGCGGACGGAAGAAGCCGAGTTCGATCACCGCCTGCACTACGCCGTCGACGCTGGCCGGCGCAATCAGCAGCTCGCGCGGCTTGCTGGCGCCAAGGCTGGAAATCACCGGCAGGTAACCATCCGGCACGTCGCGTATGTGCATCGTGCGATTGATCTTGGCGGCCTGCCCGAGCAGGCCGTCGCCCGGTTGCAGCAAGGCATGGCCGGAGCGCTCGCCGATGGCGTAGGAGCCGAACCGGCGGAACGCGTCGGCGTCGTTGTGGATGTAAATCGCACCCACCTGCGCGCCCAGGTATTCGGCCAGAAAAGCCAGCGCGTTGTCGCCCAGCACGTCGAGCCGCTGCTCGCCCTGCAGACGGCCGGCCAGTCCGATCTGTCCGGCACGGATCCACACCTGGCGCTCGCGCGCGCGGTAATCGCGCGACGTCATCACCGCAGCCGCAACGATCAGCACCAGCAGTACGCCCGAGCCGATCCAGGTCACTGCGGAGGCGAACACCACCGCATCGCGCCACTCTTCCTGGCGGCTGGCCAGCAGGTTGCGTTCATGCAGCTCCATCTCATCGGTGATCGCGCGCAGACGATCCATCGCCACCTTGCCGCGGTTGGTGCGCACCACCGCCAGTGCCGCTTCCGCACCGAGCGAGCGGCGCAACTCAATGCTTTCGGCCAGCTCGTCCATCTTGTCCTTCGCCATGGCTGCGGCGGCATCCAGCCGCTGGACCTGTTCAGGATTGTCGCTGATCAGACTGCGCAGGCGTTTCACCTGTCCCGGCAACGCCGCCTTGGCGTTGGTGTACGGTAGCAGGTAGGTTTCGGTATTGGTCAGCAGGAAGCCGCGCTGGCCCGTCTCGGCATCCTTGAGCACGGACACCAGCGCCTGCAGCTGCTCCCGCACTTCGATGGTGTGCGACACCAGTTCGGCGGTACTGGCGCGCACTTCCTGGGCGCGATAAGAGAAGAAAGAGATCAGGATCACCGCAAAGATCGCGACAGCGAAACCGATCAGCGGTCCCGGCGGCAGCGGCGGACCGGAAATGGCGCCGCCGGCGCGTGTTGGTTTTGCATCGATGCGTTGATCAGCTGGCATGGGAAAACCTGGCACGTTGTGCTCCGTTACGTAATTTGTGGGGCAAGGAAAGGGCAAGACGATTGCCGGACGTTCGGCCCGGCAACGCGACATATGTTCTTTTTCTTATAGGAGAAATCGCGCAAAAATTATACTTGAATCCCTCTGTACGCAGGGACTGCACAGCAGTTCTTGCGCCACCCTTTTAATGTTGCCTTTTAGGCATCATCAAACTGAATCAACGTACTGCCTCCAGTGCGAAATCGATGAAGGCGCGAACTTTGGCCGGCGGCCGGTGACGCGAAGGATGCAGCGCATAGAGCGGAAAGCGTTCGTCGGGCCAGTCCGGGAAGATTTCCACCAAATGCCCCTGCTTCAGCACATTCTGCGCGCCCAGCGCCAGGATCTGGGCGATGCCGGCGCCGGCGCTGCATGCCAGCAGCATGGTGCCGGAATCGTTGAGGACGAGCCGGCCCGGCGGATTGACCTCGACTACTTTGCGTCCCTTGTGGAACACCCATTCATACGGCCGGCCGGTGGTCGGGTCGCGAAAATGGATGCACTGGTGGTTGATCAGCTCGGACGGATGCGACGGTTTGCCGTGCTTTGCCAGGTAAGCCGGCGACGCCACCGTGAGGATGCGCGTCTCCAGCAGCTTGCGCGCCACCGTGGTCGAGGTCGGCGGTTTGCCGAAACGGATGGCGACGTCGATGCCGTCGGCGACCAGGTCGCCGAGATGTTCGCGCGTGGTCAGCTCCAGCGTCAGGTCGGGATATTTTTCGAGGAAGGCGCCGAGATGTTCGGCCAGCAGCAGCCGCGAGAAGAAGGGATCGAGGTCCACGCGCAGCCGGCCGCGTACGGCGCTGGCCGAGCCGGAGGCGTCGATGGCGGCTTCTTCGATGCCCGCCAGCAGCGGCGCGACCTGTTCGTAAAAGCGCCGGCCTTCGTCGGTCAGGTTCATCGAGCGCGTGGTGCGGTCCAGCAGGCGCACTCCCACGCGCACTTCCAATCGGGCGATGGCGCGGCTGACACCGGAGTCCGACATGTTGAGCGCCTCGGCCGCGCGCGCAAACGTGCCGCGCTCGATCACCGCCGCCAGCACGCTGACGCCGGCCAGCAGGCGTCCGTCAAAGGACATGGCTTGCTTCCGGCCGATCAGCCGCGCGCAGGAATCGCCAGTCCCTTGATCACCGCAGGACGGGCGACGAAGGCGTCGAGTGTGCGCTTGATGTTCTTGAAATCCTGGAAGCCGACCAGCTCGCCTGCTTCATAGAAACCGATCAGGTTGCGCACCCACGGAAAGATCGCAATATCGGCGATGCCGTAGTCGCCCATCACCCATTCGCGGTCCGCCAGGCGCTGGTCGAGCACGCCGAGCAGGCGACGGGATTCGGCGACGTAACGGTCGCGTGGACGCTTGTCTTCGTATTCCTTGCCGGCGAAGCGGTGGAAGAAGCCGAGCTGGCCGAACATCGGACCGATGCCGCCCATCTGGAACATCACCCATTGGATGGCTTCGTAACGCGCGGCCGGATCCTGCGGCAGGAACTTGCCCGTCTTCTCGGCCAGGTAAAGCAGGATCGCACCCGATTCGAACAGCGCCAGCGGCTTACCGCCCGGACCGTCGGGATCGATGATGGCCGGGATCTTGTTATTCGGATTGAGCGACAGGAATTCCGGCGACATCTGGTCGTTGGTGTCGAAACTGACCAGGTGAGGCTCATAGGCCAGGCCGGTCTCTTCCAGCATGATCGAGGCCTTCACGCCATTGGGCGTCGGCAGCGAATACAGCTGGATGCGCTCGGGATGCTGCGCGGGCCATTTAGCGTTGATGGGGAAATCGGCAATCTTGGAAGCAGCGTTGGAAGAAGCTGACATGAGGTTACTCCATATCTAAAATCGGATCGAAGGCCTGGACGAATTGCTCGAATCCGTCCAGCGGCAGCGGCCGGCAGAAAAAGTAGCCCTGATAGGCGTGACATCCTGCATCGGCCAGGAAATTGCGTTGCGCGTCGGTCTCGACACCCTCGGCGATGACGCCAAGGCCGAGACTTTGCGCGAGTGCGACGATGGTCTTGGCGATGGAGGCATCGTTGGGGTCGATCAGGACATCGCGCACAAACGACTGATCGATTTTAAGCTGATTCAGCGGCAGGCGTTTGAGATAGGACAAAGACGAATAACCGATGCCGAAGTCGTCCAGCGAAAATTCGACGCCCTTAGCCTTGAGCGCATACATCTTCTGGATGATGTCCTCGACGTTGTCGACCAGCAGGCTTTCTGTGAGCTCGAGCTTGAGACGCTTGGGATTGGCGCCGGTGCGTTCGATGATGCTGCAGACGGTCTGGACGAAATCGGCTTCGCGGAATTGCTGCACGCTGACGTTGACGGCGATGCTCAGGTGCGAGGTCTCGGCGCGCAAAGCCCAGCGCGCCAGTTGCGTGCAGGCGGTTTCCATGACCCAGTTGCCGAGCGAGAGGATCAGGCCGGTCTCTTCGGCCAGCGGGATGAATTCCGACGGCGGCACGGTGCCGCGTTGCGGATGCTGCCAACGCACCAGCACTTCGGCGCCGGTCACGCGGCCGCCTTCGACCACTTGCGCCTGATAGTGCAGCACCAGCTGGCCGCCATCGATGGCCTTGCGCAGGCCGGCTTCCAGCGCAGCGCGCTCCAGCACCACGGTCTGCATGGCAGGATCGAAGAAACTCATGGAATTGCGGCCGGTTTCCTTGGACTTGTACATCGCCAGATCGGCTTGCTTGAGCAACTCGTCAATCGAAGCCTGGCGGCCACGGAACACGGTCGCGCCGACGCTGGCGGTGGTGCGGTATTCGATCTCGCCCAATTGATACGGCGAATCGAGCACGCTGAGGATTTTTTCGCCGATGGCCTTGGTCTGGCTGGCCGCTTCCTGCGGATTGCGGTGCAGACTTTCCAGCACCACCACGAATTCGTCACCGCCCACGCGCGCCACCGTATCGTTGGCGCGTACGCTCAGCGCCAGCCGCTGCGCCACCTGCTTGAGCAGCAGGTCGCCCTTGTCGTGGCCAAGCGTGTCGTTGAGTGTCTTGAAGTGATCGAGATCGATGAACAGCAAGGCGCTGCTGGTCTTGTTGCGCGTGCTGGCTGCAATCGCCTGCTTGAGGCGGTCGAGCAGCAGCGTGCGGTTCGGCAGGCGCGTGAGCGCGTCGAAGAAGGCCAGCTCCTTGATGCGCTCTTCGGCGATCTTGCGTTCGGTGATGTCGTGATGGGTGCCGACGTAATGCGTGACCACGCCATCATCGCCCTTCACCGCCGAGATGGTCAGCCATTCGGGATAGACCTGGCCGTTCTTGCGGCGATTCCAGATTTCGCCCTGCCAGCCGCCGGAGTGACGCACGCTTTCCCAGATGGCGCGATGGAAGGCCGGGCTGTGTCGGTCCGAGCGCAGCAGGCGCGGCGTCTTGCCGATGACTTCGTCGGCATCGTAACCGGTGATCTTGGTAAAGGCCTGGTTCACGCGCAGGATCCTGCTGTCGGCGTCGGTGACCATCATGCCTTCGAGCGAATCGAAGGCCACTGCGGCGATGCGCAGTTCGGCCTCGGCCTGCTTGCGCTCGGTAATGTCGCGGCCGCTGGTGCGAAAACCCGTGAACACGCCATTGGCGTCCGTGATGGGCAGCCATGACACCGACAGCCAGAACAGCGAGCCGTCCTTGCGCACGCAGCGGAACTCAAGGTCGTCACCGCGTTCGCCCAGCAAGCCCTTGTCGAGCTCGGGCACCACGCGCGGCAGGTCTTCCAGGTAAATGAACTGCGCTTTGAAGTTCGGCATCGCCATGCATTCCTCGACGGTGTAGCCGGTGTAATGGAATACCGAAGGATTGATCCAGCGCGGCTTGCCGTCCAGGCCCCACCAGACTTCCCAGTTGACGGTGCAGTCGGCGATGGCGCGGAATTGTTCTTCGCTGGTGCGCAATTCACTGGTCATCTTGTTGGCCAGGCGGATCGCGCGGCGCCGGCTCGACATCAGCAGCCAGGCCAGCAACGCCAGCAGCACGCTCAGGCCGACGCCGGTCAGCGCGGTCTGCACTTCGGCGTTGCGGCCGAAGCGCGTGGTGAAGTCGTCAAGCGTGTTCATCGACAGCGTCCAGTTGTGGCCGGCCACCACCAGGTATTCGGTGGCGCTGATCAGGGTTGGTTTCTTCTGGTCGAGTCCGACTGCCGAGTGATACAGCAAGGCGTCGGTCGACGGTTCGACGCCGTCGTAGATCGCGAACGCCACGCCCATCGGCTGTTCGCCGTACAGGCTGGCGACCACATCGCTCATACGGAACGAGGCATGCACCCAGCCGATCAGGCTGGCGCGGCGCTCGGCGATGGTCGATTGAGGCATGCCGCGCGCATAGATTGGCAGGTACATCAGAAAGCTGGGCTGGCCCTGGCCGTCGGCGTCGAGGTCCAGCTTGACCTTGCCGGAGATCGCCGCCATGCCGGAGTCGCGCGCTTTTTCCATGGCGCGCCGGCGATTGGGTTCGGCCCAGGGATCGAAGCCGAAGGTGACGCGATTGCGACCGACGTACGGCTCGCGCATGATGATCGGTGCGTAGTCGGGACGCTCGCCGGCGGGCCGGATGGCGTAATCGGTGAAACCGAGCTCGTGCATGCGCGCGATGTGCGCGGTCTTGTCGGCGCTACTGATCCACTCTTCCGCGCCGATGGCCTGGATGCCGGAAAAATTGGCGTCGAGATTGAGCGACGCGACATACTCATGCAGCGCCGTGCGGTCAAATTTGCCGTTGGCGGTGAACAAACCCTGCACGCCGTGCAGCATCTGTTCATAGCTCGAGACGCGCTGCTCGACGCGGCTGACCGCTTCGCGCAGGGAGAAATCGAATTGCGCGCGCAGCTCTTTCCTCGAGGCGTCGCGCTCGTGATCCCAGGCGACCCAAGTCACGCACAGGCCGGCGACCAGGATGGTCAACGGCAACAGGATTTGCCGTATCCAGTTCACGGCTCGGCCTTGAAGTCGACCATTGATGCCGCCAGCGAGGGTGGGAAATATTTTTCAAAGATGCGGCGGACAGTGCCGTCGGCGCGCATCTCCTCCACCAGCGAGCGCCACTTGTCGCGCTCGCTCGGCGGCAAGGCCTTGTTCGACATGATCAGCCCGTGCGGGATCGAGGGGTCATTGAATTCGATGATCGCGGTGACGTCGCGGATGTGCTTTTCTTCCACCACCGGATAGTCGAACGGCTCCATGATCATTCCCTGGATGCGATTTGCCATCAGTGCCTGGTATAGCGGATCGAGGCCGCCGGCCTGGGTCACGCGATTGGCGCTTGCCAGCTTGTCGACCAGGCGGTTGGCCGAGGCGCTGTAGCGGAAACTGCGGATCACGCCGAGCCGGAAGGTCCCGCTGCGTTCGAATTCGATCAGTTGGCGCATGCCCGCATCCTTGCGCACCAGCAAGTAATACTTGTTGCTGAAGTACCAGGCGAAGGAAGCGAAGCGGCGCCGCTCGGGACTGGCAATGCCTGACAGGCTGAAGTCGAGCGCGCCCGATTCGATCAGCTGCCAGATGCGCGCACGCGACATCAGGCTGACGCCGACCTTGCAGCCGCTGCGGCGAATCAGTTCATCGGCGAAGTCCTTATCGATGCCGGTGTCGGTATCGGCGGAATACAACAGGCCGTGGTCGTGCAGAGCGAGGGTATATGGGCGGGAGCAATCGGGACCGGCTGCCTGGGCAGCGCCCGCGACGCAGGTCATGAACAACATGCTGCATGCACAGACGATGCCGGCGAAGCGTCGGCGGATCACCGTTCCCCCGGCGGTAAGAATGACTGAAATACGGCCCCCTTCATGTGCACCGTGTACTGATTAAGTATTCTTTTGCGCGGCTTGCGGACGATTGTTTTTATTGCCGCAAACCAACAATGCGATGTTGTGCAAATGCGCGTACGAATTTGGTCCTGCTGCCGGTTATTTTCCTGATTCGTCCGGCATGGCGGACGAATGATGTTACCCGACGCCTATTGAAACTGCAACCGAGGAACACAGCCGGGAAAGGGGTGCTGAAGCACGCTTTGAAGTCGGCTTGGAAGTTCGCGTGGACGCTCTATTTGCGGCGCGCCGGAAGCCCGCAGAATGTCAGCGTACAATTTGCATCATCCACCATCATCATCCAAAAGAGGCCGCCATGCACTACGCCCTGTTTTATCGCTTCGTCAAAGACAGCAACACCGCCAAGCAGCCGTTCCGCAGCGAGCATCTCAAGTACGCCTGGGAAGCCAGCGCTCGCGGCGAACTGATCCTCGGCGGGGCGCTGGCCGATCCTGAAGACGAAGCCTTGCTGCTGTTCACCGGCGCTTCGCCGGAAGTCGCCGAGAATTTCGCCAACAAGGATCCCTATGTCCTCAACGGCGTGGTGACGCAATGGCAGGTGCGACCGTGGACCACAGTAGTGGGGAAAACTGCGGCGACGCCGGTACAACCGGTTTGAGGCAAAAAAAAAGAGGACCCCGCGGTCCTCTTTTTTATTGATCTTCAGGGAAGCAAAATACCCTTATCTGCCGACCTGATGTCCGATCACGCCGCCGACTGCAGCGCCGCCGGCGGTGCCAATGCCGCTGCCGCCGGTCAGGACCGCGCCGGCCACCGCGCCGATGCCGGCGCCCACGGCCGTGTTCTTGTCGCGTCGCGACATGTTGCTGCAACCGCTCATCGCCGCCAGCGCGCAGACCGTGATGGAAATGACTGTGATTTTTTGGATTGTTTTCATGATGAGAGTCCCTGTAAAAATAAGGTCGCTGCGTCGGTGGCTACTTTCGCAGCAAGTGGAATGTGGACGGCAGTTCGAGCCGCATTCTCGCCGAATAGTTTCGATCCCTCGATGCCCTTAAACAATCCCTTACAGTTGTTACACACCTCTCGATGAAAGATTGACTATCCGTCAACTACTCCATCCCAAACCCAACGCCTTCTGAATGCCGACGAAACTCCGCGTCAGCGCCGCCTCGGCCTGCGACAGGTTCTGTTGTGCGGCGATTTGCTGGCGGGTAGTGTCCAGCACTTCAATCAGGGTGCCGGTGCCGGCCCGGTAGCGTTGCTGCGCAAGGTCCAGCGCACGGTCGGCCGAGGCCTTGGTGCGCGCTACCGTGGCAACGGTCACGCGGCCGTAACGGAAACGCGACAGTGAATCCTCGGCATCGCGTAAGGCTTCGAGCACCGATTGCCGGTACTTCATCTCGGCCTCGTCGCGTACGCGTTCCGCTTGCGTGACACGCGCCTTGGCGCGCCCGAAGTCGAGGAAATTCCAGCTCAGCATCGGCGCCGCCACTGCCGTGAAATCGTCCAGCTTGGTCAGGTCGGATGGATGCGTGCCGCCCAGACCGATGACGCCGAAGAGTTTCAGGCTGGGATAGCGCGCCGCTTCGGCCTGGCCGATTTTGGCGGTGTCGGCAGCCAGCGTGCGCTCAGCGGCGCGGATGTCGGGACGCCGCCGCAACAGGGTCTGCGGATCGCCCACCGCGACTTGCGCCGGCGGCAGCGGCATCTCGCCAGCCGCTTTTGCCGCGAGCATGTCATCAAGCGTGCCGGGCTCCTGCCCCACCAGCGTCGCCAGTTGATTCAGATAAGACTCGAGATCGGCCTGCAGCGGTACCTGGTCGCTGCGCGTGCCGTCGAGCTGGTTCTGCACACGAATCAGGTCGAGATTGGAGGCCGTGCCACGGTCCAGCCGCTGGCGCGTCAGCGTCGCCATCTGCTCCTGTGCGCGGATCGATTCGTCGGCCAGCTGGATACGGCGCTGACGATCGCGCAGGTTGATGTAAGCATTCGCGACTTCTGCTTCGAGGCTGACCTGGACGTCGGCCAACGACGCCTCCGCGGCCTCGGCGGTGGCGGTGGCGGACTGCACCGCGCGCCGGTGTCCGCCGAACAAGTCGATTTCCCAGGTGGCGTCGAAACCGAGGCTGTACAGGTTCAGGCTGGTGGATGAGCCGGATGAGCCGGATGAGCTCGATGATCCTGAAGAACCCGATGAACCGCCCAGATTGATCGGCGGCAGGCGCGCATGTCCGGCCAGCGCAGAGGCGCCGACGCTAGGGAGTGAATTGGCCTGTTCCAGGTTGAGCGCGGCGCGTGACTGCTGCAGTCGCGCGCGGGCGATGCCGAGATTGGGATTGGCGTCGAGTGCGCGCTGCACGAGGTCATTGAGCACCGGATCGCCGAGCGCCTCCCACCAGCGGTTGACGGGTGCGTCCGCGCTGGCGGTATCCTGGCCGCGTACGAAGTGGCCCGATTGCGCCGCCACGGGAGCGGCATCGGGCGGACCGGAATAATCCGGGCCGAGCGCGCATCCGGCCAGTGCGGCGACGCACGCCAGTGAAACAAGTCGGAAGAGAGGAAGTGTTCGCATGATTTTTTTCAGTGAGCCGCAACCGGTGCGGCGTTGGTCGGCAGAGGCCGCAGGAACAGCACCAGCGGCGTAATGCACAGGATCGCCACGCCCAGCAGCCAGAACAGGTCCGCATAGGTCATCGTCAGCGCCTGCATCTGGATGCTGGAGCCGAGCAGGCGTATGGCGGTGTCTTGCCCGCCCAGCAGATGCGCTTGCGCCGCCATGCTCGACTGCACCAGCTCTGAATTGGCGGAAATGCTTTCTTCCAGGCGGCGACTGTGCAGCCACAAGCGCTGATCCTGGATCACGGCAATGCCGGCCAGCGCCAGCGAGCCGCCCAGATTGCGCGCGGCACTGTAGATACCCGCCGCGTCGCCGGCCTGCGACGCCGGCAGCGAACGGATCGCCGCCTGGTTCAGGAACAGCATCGCCAGCACCGTACCGACGCCGCGCATCAGTTGCGAGGCGACGAACGAACCACCATAGGACAGGGGGCTGAGGTCAGTTTCAAGGAAGGCGCTGGCCGCCAGCAGCAGCAGTCCGAACCCGACCGCCAGCCGGATGTCGACGGTACGCATGAGAAAAGGCGTGAACGGCATCATCAGAATCATCGGCACACCGGACAGCAGTACGATCACCCCCGACTGCAGCGAGTTGTAGCCGGCGATGCCGGCGAGGAATTGCGGGATCACATACGCCGTGCCGTACAGCGCTACCCCGACCGCCATCGCCATCAGCGCCACCGAACCGAACTGTCGATCGCGCAGCAGCCGCAACTGGATCACCGGATGCTTCGCGCGCCACTGGCCGATGGCGAGCAGGATGAATCCGAGCAGCGAAACCGCCGCCAGCCAGCGGATGTCCGGCGAAGAGAACCATTGCTCGCGCTCGCCCTCCTCCAACACCACGGTCAGGCCGCCGAGGCCGAGCGCCATGCCGGCAATGCCGAACCAGTCGGCCTCGGCCAGTTGCTCGAACTTCGGCCGCGCATACGGCACCGCCACCAGCAGCAAGGTGACCAGCGCGATGCCGACGGGCACGTTGATGAAAAAGGAATAGTGCCAGCTGACGTTCTCGGTCAGCCAGCCTCCCAGCACCGGACCGAGCACCGGACCGAGGATCGCGGTGGCGCCGAACAGCGCGTTGCCGACCGGCTGCTGTTCGCGCGGCAGGCGTGTGGCAATGATGGTCATGGCGGTCGGGATCAGCGCGCCGCCGGTGAAGCCCTGGCCGATGCGGCCGACGATCATCATCGGCAGCGTGGTCGACAAACCGCACAGCACCGAGAACAGTGTGAACAGGCTCGCCGCCGCCAGCAACAACGTGCGCAGGCCGAGCAGTTTTTCCAGCCATGAAGACAGCGGGATGATGATGATTTCCGCCACCAGATAAGCGGTGGCGATCCAGGTGCCTTCGGTGCCGCTGGCGCCGATCTCACCCTGAATGGTGGGCAGCGATGAATTGACGATGGAGATGTCCAGCGTCGCCATCAGCGCGCCGAGCGTGCCGGCGGCAACTGCCAGCCAGGCACTGGCATCGGCTTTCTGGCTGGAGGCTGAGCTCAATGCGTGCGCTCCGTCGCGGCGGTATCGACTTCGGCCGTGACCGAGAGGCCTGCGACGAAGACCTTGCGGTCTTCCGCCGAGGCGTCAACAGCGATGCGCACCGGCACGCGCTGGACGATCTTGGTGAAGTTGCCGGTCGCGTTCTGCGGCGGCAGCAGCGAGAATTGTGCGCCGGTGCCGGGGGAGATGCTTTCCACGTGGCCCTTGAATTTTGTGCCCGGCAAGGCATCCATCTTGATCGCCACGGGCTGGCCGTTGCGCATGCTGCCGATCTGGGTTTCCTTGAAGTTGGCGACCACGTAGAAGTCGGTCGGCACCACCGTCATCAAGCGTGTCCCGGCCGACACGAATTGACCGACGCGCACCTGCTTGTCACCGACGCGGCCCGCCACGCTGGCGGTGACCTGGGTGGAGCCGAGATTGACGTTGGCGGCGTCAAACTGCGCCCGCGCCGTCTCGCCTTGGGCTTGCGCCTGGCGTACCTGCGCCTCAATCGAATGCACGCGCAACTGCGCCGCTTCCAGCGCCGCGCGACGCGAGGCCACGGTGGACTTCGCCTGCGCCGCCTGGTTGCGCAAGGTGGTCAGCCGTTCACGCGTTTCGGCGCCGCTGGCGGCCAGCGGCGTGTAGCGCTCCACTTCGGACACGGCAAAGCGCGCATCTTCCTCCGCCGAACTCAGTTGCGCCTGGGCCTGGCTGATGGCGGCCTTCTGCTCCTGAAGCTGCGCCTTGGCGGCGTCTTCGCTGGCGGTGGCGGCATCGATCTGCGCCTTCGACTGCGAGGACTGCGCGGCGTAGTCGCGCGCGTCGATGCGCACCAGCGGCTGGCCGGCCTTGACGTCCTGGTTGTCGATGACGAAGACCTGCTCGACATAGCCGGAAACCTTGGGCGCGACGGTCACGCTGTCGGCATAGACGAAGGCGTCATTGGTGCTCTCCAGATATTTTCCGCGCAGTTCGTAGTAGATGAACCAGGCGACGATGACGATCAGCACAACCACCAGCAGCGAGCGCAGGATCAGCCTGGCGCGCAGGCTCATTTTTTTCTTGGGCTTGTCACTCTTGGGATTTGCCTCTTTCGGATTTGCATCCGGAGGGTTCTGCGTCGCATCGGGGCGATTATCTACCGCGTCGGTCATGTTTGTTTTATCCTGAACTGGTTTCATAAAGCAAAGCCGGCGTCAGTCGGTCAATGCTTGCAAATCGGCTTGCCGAAAAAATTAGTGAGGTACCATATAATATGGCATTAACAAAAAATATGTCCACCACCTTTACAAACGACTACACCGAAGCCGCGGAAGCCCTGCGCGACTTTTACCTGCGCTCGCACCGCGCGCTTGACAAGCGCCTCGCCGGCCAGGGTGCGACCATTGCACGCATCAAGATCATGAGCCTGATCAAACGCGAGGGGAAAGTGCGCTCGACCGATCTTGCCGAAGCGTTCGGCTTCGCGCCGCGCACGATTACGGAAGCCGTGGACGGCCTGGAACGCGAGGGACTTGTCGAGCGAACAACAGACGAGAGCGACCGCCGCGCCAAATTCATTTCTTTGACAGCGTCGGGCAAAAAAGTGCTGCGCGCCTCCGAGCCGGTGCGCAAGCAGTTTGGCGATCAGTTGTTCGAGGCCTTGAGCAGGGAAGAGATTGCGCAGCTGACGCTGCTGCTGGGCAGGCTCAATGCGCGCTTGCTTGAATTGGAAGAAGAGAAGTAATCCGCTGACGCGAAAATCAGCAATCCATCACCGGGGGAATCCGCCGCACTCTGACGAAGACGATCCCCTGGGTGCATTCAAGAACGCGGACAGGCATGCAGATGCCTGCCGCAAAAAAATCAACCGCGCACGGCGGCTTCAATCGCTGCAACGTCGATTTTCCGCATTGTCATCATGGCGTCGAATGCGCGTTTGGCCGCAGCCGGGTCAGAACCCATGACTGCATCCGTGAGCACGCGCGGCGTGATCTGCCACGACAAACCCCACTTGTCCTTGCACCAGCCACAGGCGCTCTCCTGGCCACCGTTGCCGACGATCGCATTCCATAGGCGGTCAGTTTCTTCCTGGTCGTCGGTGGCGACCAGGAAAGAAAAAGCCTCGCTATGCCGGAACGCCGCACCGCCGTTCAGGCCGAGACAGGGAATGCCCAATACCGTGAACTCGACCGTCAGAACGTCGCCCTGTTTGCCGGAAGGATAGTCGCCGGGCGCACGATGGACCGCGCCGACCGCGCTGTCGGGGAAGGTTGCGGCGTAGAACTGCGCGGCCTCCAGCGCGGCGCCGTCGTACCAGAGGCAGAGTGTGGTTTTACTGGTCATGGTGGAGTCTCCTGAATGGGGGCGGATAGATAACTCGGGGCGATCTTGCCGATGATATTTTGCCAAGCTGCCGGCTGGCTGTCCCGTGTGTTTTCGATCCGGCTTCTCAGAAATAGTGCCGACGAATTCGCCTGAAATATCCGCCCTATTCCCTTTTCCCGCCCATTCAACGTCCCTCACATGGTGCTAACCAACTTCGTTAAACCATTCAACCGCATCCGCACCGGCCGGAACGCGGAATCCGCTCTGACCGTCTTGCACGACCTGCCAGACTGCTTCCGCAACATCCACCGAATGCGTCACCGGACCAGAATAATTCTGGAATCCCGACAGCACCGCATTCATCGTCGCGGCGTAATCCTCGGGGAACACTTGCGCCACGCGCGCATGGGCGTTGCTGGCAAAGGCTGTTTCCGGCGCCATGCCTGGCAGCACCACGCCGACGCGTATGTTGAACTCGTTCAGTTCCAGCGCCAGGGATTTGGTGAAGGCGACAACCGCTGCCTTGCTGGCGGTGTAGACAGGCAGCAGCGGCAAGGCCTTCAGCGTCACGGACGAAGCCACATTGACGACAACACCCGACCTGCTTGCCCGGAACTGCGGCAAAAATGCCTGCGTCACCGCCATCGTACCGAAGGTATTCGTTTCAAATACTTCGCGTACCGCATCCATCGAGGTGCTTTCGAACGGCCCCAGCATGCCGACGCCGGCATTGTTCACCAGAACGTCGATGGCCCCGGCTTCTTCGACCAGACGACGGATGCTTTCGGCATCAGTGACGTCCAGCTTCAGGACGCGCAGATGTTCAGACTTCGGCAGTACATCGTCGTTCGGTGTGCGCATGGTGGCGATAACTTTCCAGTTGCGGTCCAGGAAATGTTTGGCGATTTCCAGACCGAAGCCGGAAGAGCAGCCAGTGATCAAAACGGTTTTCATGTGCATCCTTTCATTGTCAGGGGAAGCATGACAATAACTGGCATGAACAAAACCATCTACAATCCAAAGTCCTAGATTTGTTTGCGAGAGTCCAGCATGGTGGATCCCCTGACGTCCGTTGTCACCCTACTCCAGCCCAAGATGTCCTATACCAAAATCGTGACCGGGGCAGGACGTTGGGGAGTGCGCGGCAAACTTGAAGAAGCGCCGTTGTGCTGCTGCGTGGTGTTGGAAGGAAAGATCCGCTATACGGTCGATGAGTCGGAGCTGGTTGCCGAAGCGGGCGATTTCCTGCTGATTCCGTCGATGTCGACATTTTCGGCGAGCAGCTTCGAAGCCCCTCTTGAGAGCGAATGGCAATCCGAACCGGTGGTGCTGGAAAACGGCGAACATCGCAACGGCGCGGTATCGGCCGAGGCCGATGTGCGATCGCTGGTGGGCTTCTGTCAGCTGACGTCGCCGGACGCCGCGTTGCTGTTGACGCTGCTGCCGAAGGTGATCCTCATTCGCGGCGATGCCCGCCTGACGGCGCTGGTGCAGTTAGCCATCGACGAAGCGCGTTCACAGCGCCCGGCGCGGGAAGTGGTGATCGAACGCCTGCTGGAAGTTTTGCTGATTGAGGCATTGCGCTCTTCCAACAACGCGGTGACGTCACCCGGCCTGTTGCGCGGTCTGGCCGATATCCGCCTGGCGAACGCGATCCGGCGCATCCACGAAAGTCCCGAGGAGCCTTGGACCGTCGCGCTTCTGGCGAAAGAATCGGCGCTGTCGCGCTCCTCTTTTTTCCAGCGATTCAGCGCGGCCCTGGGCGTCACACCGATGGACTATCTGCTGTCGTGGCGGATGGCGTTGGCAAAAAGATTTCTTGAGCAGAAAAAAGCGATCACCGAGGTGGCGGCGCTGGTCGGCTACAGTTCATCCAGCACGTTTACGGTCGCCTTCACCCGTCATACGGGCATGCCGCCGGGGCAATATTCGAAATCGCGGAAAAATGCGGGAGCTGGAAATGCCGACGAGGTGCCTGCGATGTCGTGAATTCCGGTCACGGCCACTGGGGGGACTGGTGCTGATGAGAGGAATCGAACCTCCGACCTACTGATTACGAATCAGTTGCTCTACCAACTGAGCTACATCAGCCCAAGCAATATTTTAGCAAACATCGGCTGTTCCAAAATCGGCCGGAAAGACCGCTCGTTTGTCCCAAAGCAGCGAGACTTCATGCTTTCTTCACATGAGTCCAAGCAGCATCTTCGCGTCAACGTTACAATCGCCATCGCACCATGTTGGTGCCTTGTTCGATTACCACTCTTCCCCCATGAATCATTCCGAAACGGCGCGCGGCATCGCTTTGTCGGTGACGGCGTCGCTGCTGTTCGCCCTTCTTTCCGCTTACACCAACTGGCTGACGCCGCTGGACGGGCTCGACATTTTTGCCTGGCGTATCTTGTGGACCTTGCCGCCGGCGCTGTTGCTGATCGTCTGGCGCAAACATGGCGCACAACTGGGCAATGCCGTTCTTGCATTGCTGCGCAGCCCGGTGCAGGCGCTGCTGTTCGTGGCGATGACGGCGATGCTGGGCGTGCAACTGTGGCTGTTCCTGTGGGCGCCGGTGAATGGGCGCGCGCTGGAGGTGTCGCTCGGGTACTTCCTGCTGCCGCTGGCGATGGTGCTGATCGGTCGCTTCTATTATCACGAGCGGCTCGACGTGTGGCAGCACATTGCCGTGGTGTGCGCAGTCATCGGCGTGCTGCACGAGCTGTGGATGACGCGCGCGTTTTCGTGGCCGACGCTGCTGGTGGCGCTGGGGTATCCGCCGTATTTCATGATGCGGCGCCGCCTCAAGCTGGATTCGCTGGTGATCTTCATCATGGAGATTGCCCTGCTCACGCCGGTGGCGCTGTACACGCTGGCGATCAGCCCCAACCTTGCCGGTGTGTGGCAGCGTCCGGACATGTACCTGCTGCTGTTGCCGGGCCTCGGCCTGCTCAGCACGGTGGCGCTGGATTGCTATCTGCGCGCCAGCCGCCTGTTGCCGATGGGCCTGTTCGGCATCCTCGGCTACGTCGAACCGGTGTTGCTGGTGGTGGTGGCGATCATCCTGCTCGATGAAACGCTGAGCGCGGCGCAGCTGTGGACGTATATCCCGATTTGGATGTCGGTGGGCTTCACCGCGATCCACAGCGTGCGGCTGATGCAGCGGCGCTGACGCCGTCATCCTCGTCGTCGCTATTCCGACGCCGCCTTCAGCGCTACGCTGATAGGCGGCGTTGTCGTATGGGTGCAGCATGGTCGTTCTGCCGGCAGCCATATTTATTTGCTGCCGGGACGACGAACCCCACATGGAGAAATCATCATGGCCAATCCATCTACATCTACGACATCCTCACAGCAGCGTGTTGCCATCCTCGCCACCGACGGCTTTGAACAAGCCGAGCTGCTGGAACCGAAGAAGGCGCTCGAAGCCGCCGGCGTCAAAGTCGACGTGATCTCCGCCAAGGCCGGTTCATTGCAAGGCTTCAAGCACGTCGACAAGGGCGAACAGGTCAAGGTCGACAAGACCTTCGACCAGGCGCATCAGGAAGATTACGCCGCCGTGCTGCTGCCGGGCGGCGTGGTCAACGGCGACGCCATGCGGCTGGTGCCGGAAGCGGTCAAGTTCGTGCAGCAGGCCGACGCCGCGCACAAACCCATCGCAGCAATCTGCCACGGCGGCTGGCTGCTGATCTCGGCCGGTCTTGCCAAGGATCGCACGGTGACCAGCTGGCCGAGTTTGCAGGATGACTTCGAGAACGCCGGCGGCAAGTGGGTCGACCGTGAAGTGGTGCAGGACGACAACTTCATTACCTCGCGCAAGCCGGACGACATCCCGGCGTTCAACAAGACCTTGCTGGCGGCGTTGAAGAAAGCCGCTTAGATTTCACCAACGTCAGTGCAATAAAAAAGGGACTTGCATTGCAAGTCCCTTTTTGCTGGTCCGACGATCCGACAAGGAAAACTTATTCCTTGCTTACTCTTTGTTATTCCTTGTGATAACCGGTGACGCGCTCGACTTCGTTCTTCGAACCCAGGAACACCGCGACGCGTTGGTGCAGCTTCTCCGGCTGGATGTCGAGAATGCGCTGGTCGCCGTTGGTGGCGGCGCCGCCGGCCTGCTCGACGATGAAGGCCATCGGGTTGGCTTCGTACATCAGGCGCAGCTTGCCTGGCTTGTCCGGTTCACGCGCATCGGCCGGGTACATGAAGACGCCGCCGCGGTTGAGGATACGATGCACGTCGGCGACCATGGAGGCGATCCAGCGCATGTTGAAGTCCTTGCCGCGCGGACCAGTGGAGCCGGCCAGCATTTCGTCGACGTAGCGCTTGACCGGCGGATACCAGTGACGCGCGTTGGAGGCGTTGATGGCGAATTCCTTGGTGTCGGCGGGAATCTGCATGTCGCGCTGGGTCAACACCCAGGCGCCCATTTCGCGGTCCAGCGTGAAGCAGTGCACGCCATCGCCGGTGGTCAGCACCAGCACGGTTTGCGGGCCGTAGACGGCGTAGCCGGCGGCGACTTGCTTGGTGCCCGGTTGCAGGAAGTCTTTTTCCGACGGCGTGGTCATGCCGTCGGGCGCCTTCAGCACCGAGAAGATGGTGCCGATGGAAACGTTGACGTCGATGTTGCTGGAGCCGTCCAGCGGATCGAACATCAGCAGGTATTCGCCTTTGGGATAGCGGTTGGGAATCGGATGGATGGTTTCCATTTCTTCCGACGCCATGCCGGCCAGGTGGCCGCCCCATTCATTGGCTTCAAGCAGGATTTCATTGGAGATCACGTCCAGCTTCTTCTGCACTTCGCCTTGCACGTTTTCGCTGCCGGCGCTGCCCAGTACTTCACCGAGCGCGCCCTTGCCGACGGCGTGGCTGATGCTCTTGCAGGCGCGGCCGACGACTTCGATCAGCAGGCGCAGTTCGGACGGGATCTTGTTGTGCAGGCGCTGCTGCTCGATCAGATGCTGGGTAAGGCTGATGCGTTTGGTCATGATGCTCTCTCTAAAAATCAATTCAAAATCATTGCTGCCGGCATCAGTTCGCCAGCGACTTGGTGATCACCTCGGCGACATCGCGCGACAGTTTGGGCGTGTCAGCGACCTGGCGCAAGGCGTTGCGCATTCTTTCCTGCAGCGCCGGCGAATATTTGCGCCAGCGGTCCAGGCTGCGCGCCAGGCGTGCGGCGACTTGCGGATTGCTGGCGTTGAGCGCGATGACTTGCTCGGCCCAGAACGTGTAACCGCTGCCGTCGAGCGCATGGAAGGCCGAAGGATTGCCGTTGCAGAAGCTGAAAATCAGGCTGCGCGCGCGGTTCGGGTTCTTCAGCGAGAAGGCCGGATGCTGCGCCAGCGTGCGCACGGTCTCGACATCGGCGGTGCGTGCAGTCGCCTGCAGCGTGAACCACTTGTCGATGACCAGCGCTTCCTGTTCAAACTCGCTGTAGAAATCTTCCAAGGCCTTGCCCTTGCCGTCGGCGCCGCTGTTGGTCAGGGCGGCGAGCGCAGCGAGGCGGTCGGTCATGTTGTTGGCGTTGTCGCATTGCTGCTGCGCCAGCGTGTGGGCCTGTTCGTCGTCGAGCTCGGCCAGGTAGGACAGCACCACGTTCTTGAGCGCGCGCTTGCCGGAAGCGGCGGCGTCAGGGCTGTAGGCGCCGGTGTCGTGATTGTCACGATACGCCTTGAGCAGGTCGGCGCTCAACTCCCTGGCCAGCGTGCGGCGCAGGAACTGGCGCGCGGCGTGGATGGCTTGCGGGTCGATGACTTCCATCTGCTCGGCGATCATGGTTTCCGACGGCAGCGTCAACACCAGTTCGCGGAACGCCGGGTCGAGCGTGGCGTCGTTGAGGGTGGCTCGCAAAGCATCCGTCAGCGCGCTGTCATGCTGCAGGCTGTTCAGCACGGAGTCGACCGAGACCACGTGACCCGACTGGCGTGCGGCCTGCACCGCGATAGTCAGGCTGAGCAGACGGCGCGTGGCGAGACGCTGGCCGGCTTCCCAGCGGTTGAACGGATCGCTGTCGTGCGCCATCAGGAAGGCCAGCTCGGCGTCGCTGTAGTTGTATTCCAGCACCACCGGCGCGGAGAAGCCGCGCAGGATCGACGGCACCGGTTTTTCGGCGACGTTGGTGAAGGTGAAGGTTTGTTTTGCCTGCGTCAGTTCCAGCACGCGTGTGGTGGTTGGTGCGCTGGCCGACTTCGCGGCTTTGTCGCCGGCCAGCGTCAACGCCAGGTCGCGTCCCTTGCGGTCGAGCAGGCCGACGGCGACGGGGATGTGGAACGGCAGCTTTTTCTTTTGCCCCGGCGTCGACGGGCAGGATTGCTCCAGCGTCAGTTCCAGCGTCTTGGCCTTGGCGTCATAGCGTACCGAAGCGGCCACGCGCGGCGTGCCGGACTGGCTGTACCAGCGTTCGAACTGCTTCAGGTCGCGCTTGTTGGCGTCCGCCATGGCGGCGCGGAAATCGTCGCAAGTCACGGCCTGGCCGTCGTGGCGCTGGAAGTACAGGTCCATGCCCTTGCGGAAGCCGTCGCGGCCGAGCAGCGTCTGGTACATGCGCACGACTTCGGCGCCTTTTTCGTAGACGGTGACGGTGTAGAAATTGTTGATCTCGACAAAGGAGTCGGGACGCACCGGATGCGCCATCGGGCCGGCGTCTTCCGGGAACTGCGCCTGGCGCAGCACGCGCACGTCGTCGATGCGCTTGACAGCGCGGCCGCTGTCGCTGCCGATCATGTCGGCGGAGAACTCTTGGTCGCGGAAGACGGTCAGGCCTTCCTTCAGCGACAGCTGGAACCAGTCGCGGCAGGTGACGCGGTTGCCGGTCCAGTTGTGGAAATATTCATGGCCGACCACGGCTTCGATGTTGGCATAGTCGACATCGGTGGCGATGCGCGGATTGGCCAGCACGAACTTGGTGTTGAAGATGTTGAGGCCCTTGTTCTCCATCGCGCCCATGTTGAAGTCGCCGACGGCGACGATCATGAAGCGGTCCAGGTCGAGCTCCAGGCCGAAGCGCTCTTCATCCCAGCGGATGCTGTTCTTGAGCGAATCCATGGCGTGCTGGGTCTTGTCGAGGTTGCCCTCTTCCACCCACACCTGCAGCAACACTTCGCGACCCGATTGCAGCCGGTACTTTTCTTCCTGGCAGACCAGCTTGCCGGCCACCAGCGCGAACAGGTAGGACGGCTTCTTGAACGGGTCTTCCCACTTGGCGTAATGACGGCCGCCGGGCAGCTCGCCCTCTTCGACCAGATTGCCGTTCGACAGCAGCACCGGATATTGCTTCTTGTCGGCGCGCAGCATCACGGTGTACTTGCCCATGACGTCGGGACGATCGGGGAAATAGGTGATCTTGCGGAAGCCTTCGGCTTCGCATTGCGTGAAGAAATTGCCGTTGGACACATACAGGCCCATGAGCGAGGTATTGCGCTGCGGCTGCGTGGTGGTTTCGATTTCCAGCGTGACCTTGGCGGGCGCGCCGGCGATGCGCAGGATGCCGCCCTGGATGCGGTAGTCGCGCGCAGTCAGGGTCTTGCCGTTCAGGCGCAGGTGCACCAGTTCGAGTTCTTCGCCGTAGAGTTCGATATCCTTGCCGGTGGCGGCCGGGTTGCGCTGCATCACGATGCGGGTGGCGACGCGGGTCAGTTCAGGCTCGAGGTCGAAACCCATTTCGACGGTGTCGACAAAATAGGTCGGTGCGGCGTAATCTTTGCGGTAAATCGTCGGAGGCGTATCGGTGCGCATGGAGGAGATCCCGGGAAAGGTGCAATAGAATGCATTTAGGAACAAAACACGATTTTACCAATCAACCGATTGGATAGGCAGAAAAGGGACAGATTAGTGGCCCAACAGTTCACCGAAGCCTTCGCCCCACCTGCCTCGTCATTACCGGAGAACCACCATGAAACGCTTGCTCGGCATCATCTTCACTGCAAGCAGCATCCTGCTCGCAGGCTGCGCCAGCACCATCACCAGCGACGTCACCGCCTTCCACGCCTGGCCCAACGACCTGCCGGACAAGTCCTATGTCTTCACGCCCACCAAAGATCAGGAAGGCAGCCTCGAATACCGCAATTACGAACAACTGGTGCGCGCCGAGCTGCAGCGCCTGGGCTTCACCGACGCGCCCGGCAGCAAGGCGACGCTCAAGGTGGCGTTCAGCTACGGCATGCAGGCCGGCACCGTGGTGGTGACCCAGCCGGCCTACGATCCGTTCTGGTACGGCCCCGGCTATCCGGGATGGCGCGGACGCCCGTTCGGCCCATGGGGTCCGGGACCGTTCTACGATCCGTTCTGGGGGCCGCCGATGCAGACCACAGCCTTCCCGGTGTTCCAACGCCGTCTGTACCTGGCCATCACGCGCGCCGACAGCGACCGCAAGCTGTATGAAGTCACGGTCGACAGCGAAGGCCGCGAAGCGACGCTGCCGATGGCCATGCCGTACATGGTGCACAGCGCGTTTTCGGAATTCCCGGGACCCAGCGGCGTCTCTCGCCATGTGGTGCTGAAACTGGACAAGCGTGCACCTGCCGCGCCGACAGCAACCACCTCCACCACCGTCAAACCCGCCGCACCCGCCCAATAAGCAGCGGCGAAAATGAAAATCCCGGTCTTGCCACCTGAGCAAGACCGGGATTTTTTATGCCCTCTTCCTGTATTTCTGTATTTCTGTATTTCTGTCTTTCTACCTTCCTGATCAGGAATACAGCGCTTCGCTGCCGAAGGTGATCGCCACGATCAGCAGCACCGCCAGGATCAGCACCACCAGCAGCCGCCCGAACTTGGGCGAGCCGTCGGTGCCGGAGGGCTGCTCATCGGGATGGTTCATCGGACTCTTGCCGGGATCGGAGGTAGTCACGACCGGTCCTCAAGGAATCAGGATGGTGGAGCCGGTGGTCTTGCGACCTTCCAGATCGGCGTGCGCCTGGCCGACGTCCTTCAGCGCATAACGCTGGTTGATGTCGATGTTGACCTTCTTGGCTTCGACCATGGCGAACAAGTCGTTGGCGGTGGCGTTGAGCGCCTCGCGCGTGGCGACATAATTGCCCAGCGACGGCCGCGTCAGGAACAGCGAACCGCGCGAAGCCAGCTCGCTCACGCCGAACGGCGACACCGGACCGGAAGCGCTGCCGAAGCTGACCATCATGCCGCGCGGCGACAGGCAGTCGAGCGAACCGAGGAAGGTGTCCTTGCCGATCGAGTCGTACACCACCGGCACGCCTTTGCCGCCGGTGAGCTCCTTGACGCGCTCGACGAAATTCTCGGTCTTGTAATTGATGACGTGGGTGCAGCCGGCAGCGCTGGCCAGCGCGGCTTTCTCGTCGGTGCTGACGGTACCGATCACGGTCACGCCCAGCGCCCTGGCCCATTGGCAGGCGATCAGGCCGATGCCGCCGGCGGCGGCGTGCAGCAGGATGGTCTCGCCGCCCTTCAGCGGATAGGTCTGGCGCAGCAGGTATTGCACGGTCATGCCTTGCAGCATCATTGCTGCGGCGGTGTCGAAGCTGATCGAGTCGGGCAGCTTGACCAGGATGTCGGCGGGCATCACGCGCGCTTCGGCATAGGCGCCGTTGGGGCGGCCGGCATAGGCCACGCGATCGCCGACCTTGAAATCGACTACACCGGCGCCGACCGCCTCGATGGTGCCTGCACCTTCCTGGCCGAGGCCGCTCGGCAGCGGTTGCGGGTACAGGCCGATGCGGAAATAGACGTCAATGAAATTCAAGCCGACGGCGGCATGGCGGATGCGGACTTCGCCGGGGCCGGGATCACCGACTTCGACGTCGACGTATTCCATGACTTCGGGTCCGCCGGTCTTGAACATTCTGATTGCTTTTGTCATTTCGGTCTCCTGGATGGCATTGAAAAACTGGGTGTTAAGTCTTTTTACGCGAGAGCAAATAAATCCCCGACAGCACCAGCGCGGTGCCGGTCAACTGAATCGCCGTGATCGGTTCGTCCAGCAGCATGGCGCCGAGGAACAGCGTCGACACCGGCCCCACCAGCCCGGCCTGCGCCGCGCTCGGCGCGCCGATGCGCGACACCGCGACCATCGTCAGGCACACCGGCAGCACCGTGCAGAACACCGCGTTGATCAGCGACAGCTGGTACACCTCGACCGGCTGCACCAGCGCGGAGGCTGGGCGCAGGATGAAGAACTGGATGATGCAGGCCACCGACGACACGCACATGGCGTAGGCCACCAGACGCATGGCGCCGACGCGGCGCACCAGCTCGCCGGAAAAGATCAGGTACAGCGCATAGCTGATCGCCGCGCCCAGCACCAGCACGCTGCCCAGCACGACGTTGTTGCCGCCGGTGTTGATGTCGTGCTGCAGCACCAGCGCGGTGCCGAGGTAAGACACCAGCAGCGCGCCCCACTCGATCAGGCCGACCTTGCGCTTGTAGAAGGTGAAGGAAATCAGCAGCACGAAGGACGGCGTCAGGAACAGGATCAGCCGCTCCAGCCCGGCCGAGATGTATTGCAGCCCGAGGAAATCGAGGAAGCTCGACAGGTAGTAGCCTATCAAGCCAAGGAAGACAATTTTGGCGTAATCGCGCGCGGCCAGCGGCGGCGAGTTGCGCGCCTGCCAGAACGCCAGCACCGCAAACATCGGCAGCGAAAACATCATGCGCAGGCTGATCACCATCACCGCATCGACGTGGTAGCGGTACATCAGCTTGGCGACGATGGCCTTGGCGGAAAAGAAAATGGCGCCGACGACGGCGAGCAGCAGACCGGCCAGATAGGCACGGCGCGGGGAAATGGAGGGGGAAAGCGTGGTGGAAGACATCCCGTGATTGTAAACGCTACGGGCCTGCTCTGCCCGGTGGCGGCCTGGTCATTTCCGGATCAGCCCGGCCGCGCGACCTGCAGCGGCGCAATCAGCGCATCAAGCTCCGCCTGGCCGAACTTGGGCGTCACCGCGCCGTCAGTCCCGAGTACGCCCTCGGCCAGCACCGACTTGCGCTCCTGCAATTCCAGAATGCGTTCTTCGATGCTGCCTTCGATGATGAGCTTGTAGACCAGCACCGCCTGGTCCTGGCCAATGCGGTGGGCGCGGGCGATGGCTTGTTCTTCGACGGCGGGATTCCACCATGGGTCCACCAGGATGACGGTGTCGGCGGCGGTCAGATTGAGGCCGATGCCGCCGGCCTTGAGACTGACCAGCATGATGGGCACGTCCTTGCGCTGGAATTGCGCCACCACCTCGCCGCGCGCCGCCGACGGCGTCTTGCCGGTCAGCGACAGCCAGGGCAATTCCAGCGCATCGAGTTCGGTCTCGATCAGTTCCAGCATTTCGGTGAACTGCGAAAACACCAGCACACGCCGGCCCTCCGCCGCCAGCGACGGCAGCATGTCGCGCAGCATCTCGATCTTGGCGCGCTCGATGGTTTTCGGCGTCTTGCCACCCTTGAGCAGGAACGGGTCGCAGCACACCTGGCGCAGCTTGAGCAGCGCATCCATGATGGTCACGTGCGAGCCGGTGAAGCCGCGCCGCTCCAGCGCGCGACGCACCTGTTTGTCGGCGGCGGCGCGCACGCTTTCGTAGAGATCGCGCTGGCGACCCTGCAATTGCAGCAGCTTGATCGCCACGGTCTTGGGCGGCAGCTCGGCGGCGACGTTTTCCTTGCGGCGGCGCAGGATGAACGGCCGCACGCGCTGCGCCAGCAATTGCGCACGCAGGGTTTCGCCGTTTTCCTCGATCGGCTTGCGCCACAGCCGCGCGAAGGTGGATGCCTCGCCGAGGAAGCCCGGCATCAGGAAATTGAATTGCGCCCACAACTCACCGAGATGGTTTTCCAACGGCGTGCCGGTCATGCAGACGCGATGGCGTGCACACAGGCGTCGTACTGCGCTGGCGCTGCGGGCGGCGGCGTTCTTGACGGTCTGCGCCTCGTCGAGGATAAGCAGGTGGAACTGCTGGCGCGCCAGCGCGTCGAGGTCGCGCCACACCAGTGGATAAGTGGTCAGCACGATGTCGAATCCGGCCATGCGCGCAAAGTCGTCCTCGCGCTGCGGCCCTTGCAGGGCCAGCACACGCAGGTCCGGCGCCATGCGCCTGGCTTCGGCCTGCCAGTTGAACACCAGCGAGGTCGGCAACACCACCAGCGCCGGGCAATCAAGCCGGCCGGATTGCTTTTCGATCAGGATGTGCGCCAGCATCTGCGCGGTCTTGCCCAGGCCCATGTCGTCTGCGAGGATACCGGCCAGATGATGCTCTCGCAGATATTGCAGCCAGGCGACGCCGTGGAGCTGATACGGCCGCAAGGTCACTCCCATGCCGGCAGGCGCAGCTACCGGCGGCGGCTCGCCGGCAGCGCGCAGGCGCAACGCCAGTTCGCGCAGGCCGGCGTCGCTATGCAGATGGAAGGCGCTGCTGTACGCGGCGCCGTCTTCGCCGAGGCGGCGGCACATGTCGTCAAGGCGGCCGGCGTCCCACGCTGAAATGCGCAGCGCCCCGTCCTTGCGGCGTACGTCGGTCAGCAGGTCGAGCATCGCGGACACGATCACCTTGAGCGGCGCTGCCATTGCATCGACACGCTTGCCGCCCGGCGCGCGCAATGAGATCAGGGAGATATCGTCGATGGCGGCGATCTTCTGGACGTCGGTCCAGCGTGCGTCGCGGCGCAGCAGGTCGGCCAGCATCGGCGTGAGATCGAAGAACTGGCCTTCGATCTCCACGCCCATGGTCAGCAGCCACCAGGCGGCGCGACCAAGGTCAGCAAACCCGCCGAAGTCGCCGATGATTTTGGTGCGGCCCTGATGCAGCGTGCTCGCGACTTCCTTGCCGACCATCGCGCCCGATTCGGGACTGACGATGACGCGCCAGGCCTCGACCGGCACGCTTTCATGGGCGAAGCCGGGACGCACCACGATGCTCCAGCCTTGCTGCTGCAACTCCGGCACGCGGTCGGCCCAGAAATCGCCGAAATTGTTTTCCAGCAGCAGCGACCACAACTGCGCATGCTGCGTCGCCATGTCCTCCGCGCGCCATTGCAAGGCGTCCGCCGGCAGCGGCAGCAGACCCGCGGCCTGGATCGCTTCGAGCGCATCGGCTTCGGCGTGCAGGTTGCGCCGCATGACGACTTGCCTGCCTTGCGGAGTAAAGAGGAGTTGGGTGGCGGCGGCGCTCTGGTCCATCAGGCTGGCCGGAGCTTCGGTTTCCCAGTACAGGCCGACGCCGGCCTGGTAGGTCCAGTCGACCTGCGCCACCGTGACGTTGCCGCCGCGCGGTCCGAACAGGCCGCCCGGACGCAGCCCGAGCACGCCGTCGCCGCGCGTGAAGGTCTGCAGCGTCAGGCGCGGACGAAAACGCCCGAGCACTTCGCGCTCATCGGGATTGCCGGCTGAGGACTGCGCCTGCGGAACCGCCATCGGTCAGCGCTTCTTGAGCAGCGACCCGAGCACGCCGCGAATGATTTCACGACCGACCTGCGAGCCGATGCTGCGCGCCGCGGACTTGACCATCGCTTCGACGGGCGACTCGCGACGGCTCTTGCCTCCGGCGCTGTTGCCGAAGAAGCCGCCGGCGGCGTCCTTGAGCAGGTCGCCAAGGCCGCCTCCGCCGCCCGATGATTCCGGCTCGGTCGGGACTGTAGAAGGCGCACCGGCCGGCGCATTGCCCGGTTGCTGCGCGGCGCGGCCCTTGAGTTTTTCGTAGGCCGATTCGCGGTCGACGGCTTTTTCGTAGACGCCGGCCACCACGGACGAGGCAATGAAGGCCTTGCGCTCGTCGTCGGCGATCGGGCCGATCTGCGAACCCGGCATCAAAATGTAAGCGCGCTCGACGATGTTGGGACGACCCTTTTCGTCGAGGAAGGACACCAGCGCTTCGCCCACGCCCAGTTCGGTGATGGCGGTCGCGGTATTCAATTGCGGATTGGCGCGGAAGGTCTCGGCGGCGGCCTGGACGGCCTTCTGGTCGCGCGGCGTGTAGGCGCGCAAGGCATGCTGCACGCGGTTGCCGAGCTGGCCCAGCACGGTGTCGGGAATATCCAGCGGATTTTGCGTGACGAAGAACACGCCGACGCCCTTGGAGCGAATCAGGCGCACCACCTGCTCGATCTTTTGCAGCAGCGGCTTGGGCGCTTCGTCGAACAACAGGTGCGCCTCGTCGAAGAAGAACACCAGCTTGGGCTTGTCGAGGTCGCCGACTTCGGGCAGGTGCTCGAACAGCTCGGACAGCATCCACAGCAGGAAAGTCGAATACAGCCGCGGCGCGTTGAGCAGCTTGTCGGCGGCGAGAATGTTGATCACCCCTTTGCCCTTGGCGTCGGTCTGCATCCAGTCTTCGATGTTGAGCATGGGCTCGCCGAAGAACTTGTCGCCGCCCTGCTCCTCGATGCCGATCAGGCCGCGCTGGATGGCGCCGATGCTGGCGGCGGAGATGTTGCCGTATTCGGTCTTGAAGGTGGCGGCGTTGTCGCCGACGTGCTGCAGCATGGCGCGCAGGTCCTTGGTGTCGAGCAGCAACAGGCCGTTGTCGTCGGCGATCTTGAAGACCAGTTGCAGTACGCCTTCCTGGGTGTCGTTCAGATTGAGCATGCGCGCAATCATCAGCGGCCCCATGTCGGAAATGGTCGCACGCACCGGATGGCCCTTTTCGCCGAAGACGTCCCAGAAGGTGACCGGCAAGGCTTCCCAGACCGGCTCATCCATGCCGAGCGAGCTCAGGCGCTCCTTGCCCTTGGCCGACAGCACGCCGGCTTTGGACAGCCCGGACAGGTCGCCCTTGACGTCGGCCATAAACACCGGCACGCCAATGTCCGAGAGCGCCTGCGCCACCACTTGCAGGGTCACGGTCTTGCCGGTGCCGGTGGCGCCGGTGATGCAACCGTGGCGGTTGACCAGATTGGGCAGCAGGGCCAGTTCCTGAGTCTGATTTTTGGCGATGAAAAGTGGCTTGATCATGATAGAAAATCAATAAGAGAGAAGGCCGGTGATGGGCTTGGAGGTCGGGCGATATGGTAAAATCCTCGGTCGATTATAACTAGAACCCCCTTCGTCAATTCGCGATATTCACGCGAAGTTCAGGCAGAGTCCGCCGAATTTCGCGCCCATCCGGACGGAGCGCGTTCCATCAAGGCAGGAAAGATTCATCATGGCTGGACACAGCAAATGGGCCAATATTCAGCATCGTAAAGGCCGTCAGGACGAAAAGCGCGGCAAGATCTGGACGCGCCTCATCAAGGAAATCACCGTGGCGGCCCGCATGGGCGGCGGCGACGTGGACGCCAACCCGCGCCTGCGTCTGGCCGTCGACAAGGCCGCCGACGCCAACATGCCCAAGGACAACGTCACCCGCGCCATCCAGCGCGGCAACGGCACCCTGGACGGCGTCAACTACGAAGAAGTCCGCTACGAGGGCTACGGCATCAACGGCGCCGCCATCATCGTCGACTGCATGACCGACAACCGCATCCGCACCGTGGCCGACGTGCGCCACGCGTTTTCCAAGTACGGCGGCAACATGGGCACCGAAGGTTCGGTGTCGTTCATGTTCAAGCACTGCGGCCAGTTGCTGTACGCGCCCGGCGTGAGCGAAGACGCCATCATGGAAGCCGCGCTCGAAGCCGGCGCCGATGACGTCCTCACCGACGACGAAGGCGGCATCGAAGTGTTGACGCCGCCGCACGACTTCAGCGCCGTCAAGGCCGCGATGGAAAAAGCCGGCTTCAAGGCCGAGATGGCCGAAATCATCATGAAGCCCGCGACCGAAACCGTCTTCACCGGCGACGACGCCGTCAAGATGCAAAAACTGCTGGATGCACTGGAAAACCTCGACGACGTGCAAGAGATTTACAGCAACGCCGTTATTGAAAATTAAAGCCGCCGGCCAACCATTCTTACCTAGTCCCTATCATGAAAATTCTCGTTGTTGGCTCCGGTGGTCGTGAACACGCACTGGCCTGGAAAATCGCTCAATCGCCGCGCATCCAAACCGTCTACGTTGCCCCGGGCAACGGCGGCACCGCGCTCGACGAGCGCCTGCAGAACGTGGCGATCACCGATCTGAACGAACTCGCCGACTTCGTCGAAAAAGAACACGTCGCGCTGACCGTGGTCGGTCCGGAAGTCCCGCTGGCCGCCGGCATCGTCAACCTGTTCCGCGCCCGTGGCCTGAAGATCTTCGGCCCCACCAAGGAAGCCGCGCAACTGGAAAGCTCGAAGGATTTCTCCAAGTCCTTCATGAAGCGCCATGCGATCCCGACCGCTGAATACCAGACCTTCTCCGACGTCAAGGCGGCCCACGACTACGTCGACCAGAAGGGCGCACCGATCGTCATCAAGGCCGACGGCCTGGCCGCCGGCAAGGGTGTGGTCGTTGCGCTGACATTGGAAGAAGCGCACGGCGCGGTCGACATGATGCTGTCGGACAACAAGCTCGGCGACGCCGGCGCGCGCGTCGTGATCGAAGAATTCCTGGCCGGCGAAGAAGCCAGCTTCATCGTCATGGTGGACGGCAAGAACATTCTGCCGCTGGCCACCAGCCAGGACCACAAACGCCTGCAAGACAACGACCAGGGTCCGAACACCGGCGGCATGGGTGCGTACTCCCCTGCCCCGATCGTGACGCCGGCGCTGCACGCGCGCGTGATGCGCGAAATCATCGTGCCGACCGTGCAAGGCATGGCCAAGGACGGCATCCCGTTCTCCGGCTTCCTGTATGCCGGCCTGATGATCGACGACAAGGGCAATCCGAAGACGCTGGAATTCAACTGCCGCATGGGCGATCCTGAGACACAGCCGATCATGGCGCGCCTCAAGACCGACCTGCTGGCCGTGATGGAACATGCCGTCAACGGTACGCTCGACACCATCGAACTGGAATGGGACCGCCGCACCGCGCTGGGCGTGGTGATGGCTGCCGCCGGCTATCCGGATGCGCCGCGCAAGGGCGACCTGATCACCGACATTCCGGCGGAAACCGACGATTGCGTCACCTTCCATGCAGGCACCACCTTGACCGGCGACAAGCTGACCACTTCGGGCGGCCGCGTGCTGTGCGTGGTCGGTCTGGGCGACAGCGTCAAGGTAGCGCAGAAACAGGCCTACGCCGTCACCGACCTGATCCATTTCGAAGGCGCGCAACTGCGCCGCGACATCGGCTGGCGCGCGATCAAGCGCTGATTACGGCATCCGGAATCGTGAAAAACCTCGCAAACTTTGGGTTTTGCGAGGTTTTTTGCTTTGAAACTGCCCGTTTTCCATAAAATAGCTAAAAATCTGCAACAAAAACGGCCCGTAAGCACCTAATCCCGGTCAACAACGCATTCAACACAGGAAAACCGCATGCAACAACACCTGCTCAACCTCGACAACCTGATTAATCTCTATCTGGTGCCGTTCGGCCTCAAGGTCCTGGCGGCGCTGGTCATCTGGTTCGTCGGCGGCATGCTGATCGGCACCTTCGCCAAGGTGGTGCGGCGCGTGCTGACCGCGCGCCAGCTCGAACCAACACTGGTGAACTACGCCATTTCGGCGATCCACGTGGTCTTGCGCGTACTGCTGGTGATGGGCATCCTGGAAGTGTGCGGCGTGCCGACCACCTCGTTCGCGGCCATGATCGGCGCGGTCGGTGTGGCGCTGGGCGTGGCCTGGTCGGGCCTGCTGTCGAATTTCGCGGCCGGCATCTTCCTGGTGGTGCTGCGTCCGTTCAAGGTCGGCGACTACATCACGGCGGCGGGCCAGACCGGCACCGTCACTGACATTGGCCTGGTCACCACGACCATGCTGACCGACAACAATCTGCGTGTGATCATCGGCAACAACAAGTTGTTCTCCGACATCATCACCAATTACAACGTCCAGCCGACCCGACGTGTCGACTTGCGCTGCCAGATCGCCTATGGCGTCGATCCGGCCGAGGCCATCACGCGCCTGAGTACAAAAGTGGCGCAGATCCCGAATGTGCTGGTCGATCCGGCGCCAGCCGTGGTGATCCAGGAATTCAACACCACCGGCACCCTGCTGGCAGTGCGCCTGTTCGCCCCGACACCGAATTTCGGCCAGGTCTACAACGACACCAACCGCGCCATCGCGCAAACCTGCGCAGAAGCGGGTTGGCCGGCGCCTGCCACATATCAGGTCAGTGTTGCCAATCCGAATCCGTCTGAGCCGGCGGCATCCGTCCCGCCAAGCGCCACCTAAACCCACCAAAAGCCTGCTCCGAAGCCGCCTAAACGGCTTCGGGCTACCCGCTGACGGCTCCGTCAGGGTACAATCGCGGGGGTAATTTTTCTTGCGTGCACCAAGAGCGCCTTTGCGGCTGCCCCCACGCCCCCTAGCAGCGACGATACTCCGTGACAGCAACCGCCACCGCCTCAACCATTAAAGCCTATCTGCAAGACCTCCAGCAACGCATTGTCGCGGCGCTGGAAGGAGTTGACGGCAAAACCTTCCTCACCGATTCCTGGGAACGCCCTGAAGGCGGCGGCGGGACTTCGCGCATCATCGAAGAAGGCAATGTATTTGAACGCGGCGGCGTCGGTTTTTCGCACGTGATGGGCAAGAACCTGCCTCCGTCAGCGGCGGCCAACCGTCCGGAAATCGCCGGTCGCGAATGGGAAGCCATGGGCGTGTCGCTGGTGCTGCATCCGCGCAATCCCTATGCGCCGACGGTGCACATGAATGTGCGCTTCTTCGTCGCCAAAGCGGACGGCCAGAACCAGGAGCCGGTCTGGTGGTTCGGCGGCGGCATGGACCTGACGCCGTATTACGGCTTCGCGGAAGACGCGACCCATTTCCACCGCAGCTGCCGCGATGCGCTGGCGCCGTTCGGTAACGAACTGCATCCGCGCTTCAAGAAGTGGTGCGACGACTATTTTTACCTGAAGCATCGCAAGGAAGCGCGCGGCGTCGGCGGGATTTTCTTTGATGATTTCAACGCGCTGCCGCTGGACGACAGTTTTGCGCTGATGCGCAGCGTCGGCGACAGCTTTACCGGCGCCTACCTGCCGATCCTGGAGCAGCGCAAGGACACGCCTTACGGCGAACGTGAACGGGATTTCCAGGCCTATCGGCGCGGACGTTATGTCGAGTTCAACCTGGTGTTCGACCGCGGCACGCTGTTCGGCCTGCAATCGGGCGGACGCACCGAATCGATCCTGATGTCGATGCCGCCGGTGGTGAAGTGGCGCTATAACTGGCAGCCGCAAGACGGCAGCCCGGAAGCGCAGCTGTACAGCGACTTCCTGCCGCACAAGGAATGGATTTGATGGTCACAGCCCCCTTGCCCGTGCAAGCCACGCGCTGTATCGCCATTCTGGGCGGCAGCTTCGATCCCGTGCACAACGGCCACGTCGCGCTGGGCGATCATTTCGTCGAGCTGCTGCAGCCGGACGAGCTGCGCGTGATTCCGGCCGGCAACCCGTGGCAGAAGCACGGTTTGCAGGCGACGGCGGCGCAACGCGTGGAAATGGTCGGGCTGGCGTTCAGCCATGAACACGTTCCTGTGGTGATTGACCAACAGGAAATTCGCCGCACGACGGCAACTTACACCATCGATACCTTGCAGGCCTTGCGCGCCGAGCTCGGTCCCGAGGTCTCCATCGTTTTCCTGATGGGCGCAGACCAATTGCAGCATCTGGATACCTGGCAAGGCTGGCAACAGCTGTTCGATTACGCCCACCTGTGCGCCGCTTCGCGCCCGGGCTTCGGTATCGACGCTGCGCAGGTGCCGGATATTGTCATGCAGGAATTTACACGCCGTGCCGGCACTGAAAAGGAAATACGCACCACCTCGCACGGCAAAGCCTATCTGGCATCCAGTCTCGACGTCGACATTTCATCGACCGAGATCCGTTCCTTGCTGCAACGCGGCGAAAGACCGGAGTCGCTGATCCCGGCGAGGGTGCTAGACTATATCGAACAACATCATCTCTATCAAAACTAATGGATATCAAAAAACTGCAAACCGCCGTCGTCGACGCGCTGGAAGACGTCAAAGCTCAGGACATCAAGATCTATGACACCACTCACCTGACCAGCCTGTTCGACCGCGTGGCGATCGCCTCCGGCACTTCGAACCGCCAGACCAAGGCGCTGGCCGCTTCGGTGCGCGACAAGGTCAAGGCCAAGGGCGGCAATGTCGTCAGCGTCGAAGGCGAAGACACCGGCGAATGGGTGCTGGTCGATCTGGGCGACATGATCGTCCATATCATGCAGCCGGCCATCCGCGCCTACTACCGCCTGGAAGAAATCTGGGGCGACAAGGAAGTGAAGATGGGTGCTGCCAAGCGCGTCGCCTCCAGCGCCGCCGCCAAGAAGGCATCCGAAGACGAAAAGCCGGCCAAGATCCGCCGCACCCGCGAGCAAGCCGAAGCGGTTGAAGCCAGCCAGGCCATCGACGACGACGCACCGAAGAAACCGGCACGCAAGCCGCGCGCCACCTCGGTCACCACCGACGCCAAGCCGGCGCCGAAGACCACCCGTACGCCACGCGCCTCGACCACGCTCAGCGCAGCCAAGAACAAGGCTGCCGCCGGCACCGGCACGGCGGTCAAGCGCAAGGCCCCGGCTAAAAAAGCAGTCGGCACCACCGTCAAGGTCGCCATGCCGAAAAGCGCCGTGGCGTCGAAGAAAGCGGCCGCGGCCAAGCGTCCGGCACGTCCAAAAGCCAAGGCCTGACCCCGGTAGTGTGAGCCATGCAGCTCATCATTGCCGCCGTCGGCCACAAAATGCCGGGCTGGATCGAATCGGGATTTAATGAATACGCCAAGAGGATGCCGGCCGAATGCCGGGTCCTGTTGAAAGAAATCAAACCGATCGAACGCTCCGGCAGCAGGACCGCAGAAACCGTGATGTCGCAGGAACGCAGCAAGATCGAAGCAGCGCTGCCGAAAGGCGCGCGCGTCGTGGCGCTGGACGAGCACGGCAAGGACATCACCTCGATGCAGCTGTCGCAGTTGCTGGTGCAATGGCAGCAGGACGGCCGCGACGTCGCCTTCGTCATCGGCGGCGCCGACGGGCTCGATCCAGGCCTCAAGGCCAATGCCGACATGCTGGTGCGCATCTCCAGCCTGACGCTGCCGCACGGCATGGTGCGCGTGCTGCTGGCGGAACAGTTGTACCGCGCCTGGTCGATTACGCAGAATCATCCGTATCACCGCGTATAGGAAACCGATCAGGTAAGAAAAACAAGCAAGCACAACGCCTTCAACGATTCGAAGATGTTGTACGGATAAATACTGAGAAGTGTTGCTTCATGAAACTTGCTGACAAAAAAATCTACCTCGCCTCCAAGAGTCCCCGCCGGCGCGAACTGCTGCGCCAGATCGGCATCGATTTCGAATTGCTGCTCAACGACAAGGAAGTCGACGAGCAAGTTCTGCCGAACGAGAAGCCGGCCGACTACGTCGCCCGCGTCACCCACGACAAACTCCTCAGCGCACGCCAGACCATGCTGTACCGGCAATTGCCGATGCGCCCCATCCTGTCGGCCGACACCACCGTGGTGGTGGACGACCTGATCCTTGGCAAACCGGTCGATGTCAGGGAAGCCGTCGAGATGATCACGCGCCTGTCCGGCCGCACGCACCAGGTGCTGACCAGCGTCGCGGTGGCCTTCCAGGAACAGATGTGGCAGATCACGCAATATTCCGACGTCGCCTTCGAAGCGCTGACCGACGACATGATCCGCGCCTACTGCTCGACCCAGGAGCCGTTCGACAAGGCCGGCGGCTACGGCATCCAAGGCCTGGCGTCAGTGTTCATCAAGGACATCGCCGGCAGTCATTCCGGCATCATGGGCCTGCCGCTGTTCGAGACCGCGCAATTGCTGCAGAAGACCGGCATGCGCATCTTGCCGCAAGCCACATTGTGAGCTGCAGCGGACGGCTTCCCTATCCGTCCGCGCCAGCCCTTTCCAGCATTCACCATTTTTAGGGTCACCAGACCATGAACGAAGACATCCTGATCAACATCACGCCGCAGGAGACGCGCGTGGCGCTCATCCTGCAAGGCGCGGTGCAAGAGCTGCACATCGAGCGCACGCTGTCGCGCGGCCTGGCCGGCAACGTCTACCTCGGCAAAGTCGTGCGCGTGCTGCCCGGCATGCAATCGGCCTTCATCGACATCGGCCTCGAACGCGCCGCCTTCCTGCATGTCGCCGACATCTGGGAAGCCAAGCCGCATGATGGACAGCACGGCCAGCATGGCCAGAGCGCGCCGCAGGTCCCGATCGAAAAACTGCTGTTCGACGGCCAGACCATCACCGTGCAGGTGATCAAGGATCCGATCGGCACCAAGGGCGCGCGCCTGTCGACGCAGATCTCGATTGCCGGCCGCATGCTGGTCTACCTGCCGCAGGACAAGCACATCGGCATTTCGCAGCGCATCGAGAACGAAGCCGAACGCGAACTGCTGCGCAGCAAAGTGCAGAGCCTGCTGCCGCCGGAAGAAAAAGGCGGCTTCATCATCCGCACCATGGCCGAAGACGCCTCCGACGCCGACCTGCAGATGGATGTCGAATACCTGCGCAAGACCTGGGCCAGCATCATTGCCCAGACCAAGACCAAACCCGCGCCGACGCTGATGTACCAGGACCTGAGCCTGGCCCAGCGCGTGCTGCGCGATTTCGTCAGCGACGACACCTCGAACATCCAGGTCGACTCGCGCGAGAACTTCCAGATGCTGCAGGAGTTCGGCACGCTCTACACGCCATCGGTGCTGCCCAAGCTGATGCACTACCGCGGCGAACGCCCGCTGTTCGACCTGTACGGCGTGGAAGAAGAAATCGAACGCGCACTGGGACGCCGCGTCGACCTCAAGTCGGGCGGCTACCTGATCGTCGACCAGACCGAAGCGATGACCACCATCGACGTCAATACCGGCAGCTTCGTCAACGGCCGCAACTTCGACGACACCATCTTCAAGACCAACTTGGAAGCCGCGCACGCGATCGCACGCCAGCTGCGCTTGCGCAATCTGGGCGGCATCATCATCCTCGACTTCATCGACATGGAAAACCTCGAGCACCGCAGCGCCGTGCTCTTGGAACTGAACAAGGCCTTGCACCGCGACCGCACCAAGATTTCGGTGTCCAATTTTTCGGCTCTGGGGCTGGTGGAAATGACCCGCAAGCGCACGCGCGAATCGCTGGCGCATATCCTGTGCGAGACCTGCCCGGCCTGCAAAGGCAAGGGCCAGGTCAAGACCTCGCGTACGGTCTGCTACGAAATCCTGCGCGAGGTGCTGCGCGAAGCCAAGCAGTTCAACCCACGCGAATTCCGCATCCTTGCCGCACAGGTGGTGGTCGACATGTTCCTCGAAGAAGAATCGCAACACCTGGCCATGCTCGGCGACTTCATCAAGAAGCCGATTTCATTGCAGGTGCAGACCGATTATCAGCAGGAGCAGTACGACATCATCCTGATGTAAGAGGCGTGCCAGAAGGATGGCCCGAATCAGGCGTGGAATGGCCGATAACAACACATGACAGCGGTTGTTCCTGCGCTCATCCTTGCCCATAATCAGCGTCGTTGCGGAGATCCTCGATCTCACCTCCGCACCTTGATTATGTCCAGACAGCGCCGCCATGATGCCATCCGTTACTGTAGCCTCCTCTCTTCCCGATCTTCTTTCCCCCGGTCTCGACGTCGTCTTCTGCGGCATCAATCCGGGCCTGCGCGCAGCAGCGAGCGGGCACCATTTCATGGGCAGGAGCAATCGTTTCTGGAAGACCGTGCATCTGTCCGGTTTCACGCCCGGGCTCATCGATCCGCTTGACGATCGCAACATTCTGGATCATCGCTGCGGCCTGACGACTGTGGTCGAGCGGCCGACTGCGCGGGCCGATGAGTTGGTGCGAGATGAGTTCATTCGTTCCGCCGAAACACTGCGCAAGAAGATCGAACAGATCAGACCGAAGTGCCTGGCGTTCTTGGGCAAGCCTGCGTATCAGGCCATTACGGGACAGCCCAAAGTCGGTTGGGGAAAACAGTCGGAAAGGTTCGGCGGCACGATGGTGTGGCTCTTGCCGAATCCCAGCGGACTGAATCGCGGATTCAGCCAGGAGATGCTGGTGCAGGCTTACCGGGAGTTGCGCGAGGAACTTGCGAAGAGCGAGCGGCAAACAGCAGCCTGCGCGATTGCCTAGCCCTTGCCGAAGCGCCGCTTGATCGGCGACGCGCTCGACACAACCATCATCAGGCGCGCAGTCTTGGCGCCGATGTTGCGCCCCATGTGCGGCTTTTCGCAGTTGAAATGCAGGCAATCGCCGCGCTCCAGAATCAGCACGTCGTCGCCGATATGGAATTCCAGTTTACCGTCGAGCATGTACAGCACCTCTTCGCCTTCATGCGACACCAGCACCGGCTGGGCTTCCTGGTTGGCGGGAAATTCCAGTTCGAACGCCGCCAGCTGCTGCCCCGGCAAGTCGCCGCAGGAGCGATGGAAGGTATACCCGGCCGCCGACAACGGCGCCTCGTCGTTGCGCGCCTTGGCCTTGGACAGGACATAGTCGGGCGGCGGCGGCACTGTTTCGGTGGACGTCTGGAACAGGTCCTGCAGAGACAAGCCGAGGTACTTCGATATCGAGATCAGGTTGGCGATCGAGGCGCTGGCTTCACCGCGCTCCAGCTTTGACAGGAAGCCGGTGGAGAGCGCCGTCTCGTCGCTCAGGACTTGCAAGGTGATGTTCTTCGCACGCCGGCATTCGCGGATGCGGCTGCCGATCTGTATCGCTACAAGTTCTGGATTATCCATGCTTTTTTTGGTGAGAGACGCAGGCCTGCGCCTGTTTCCGGCATTGTACCCGTCCTCATGCGCAGCAAAGACAAACGGCCGCATGCGTCCATGCGACCGTTTTTACTGCAGGTGAGTACGGGGATTTTTTCCGCTCAGATGTCCGTGCGCTCCAAGGCGACTTCAATGCGTTTTTTCATGTTGAAGCGCTTGTCGTAGATCGGCCGGCCGCCCGTGGTCGGTCCCGGATACTGCACGATGAGAATCACGCCGCCATGCTCCGTATGCAATTCTTCTTCGCAATGCGGGTCACCGTGGCACAGCATGGTGCCGGGCGTGCACACCCTGCCGCCGATGGTGAACTCGCCCTCGAGGATGTACCAGACCTGGGCGAAATCGTGGCGGTGCCACGGATGATGCGCACCCGGCGCCAGCCGCAGCAGGCCGGCGTTCGGCGCCGTCGGATTTTCTTCACTCGGGTGGAACAGCATCTTGCCGGTTTCGCCAGGCCAGCGAATGGTTTCCCATTCCATCTCGTCGACGTGCCGTACCTGCGGCGGCGGATCTTTCTGTTCGGATTTTTTTGCAACTTCAGACATCGTCATCTCCTTGGTTAATTCTGATTAATGCTGATCATTTCTTGACCAGCGGGCAATCGGTCTGTGCCAGCGGCTTGAAGATCTTGTCGCCCGGGATGGTGGAAAGCACCTTGTAGTAATCCCATGGCGCTTTCGATTCCGACGGCTTCTTGACTTCGACCAGGAACATGTCGTGCACCATCTGGCCGTCTTCACGCAAATGGCCGTTTTGCGCAAACATGTCGTCGACCGGCAGCTCGCGCATCTTCTTCATGACCTCGGCGGCGTTGTCGGTGTTGGCCGCCTTGACCGCTTTGAGGTAATGCAGCACGGAGGAATACACGCCCGCCTGGGTCATGGTCGGCATGGCCTTGCGGCGCTGGTAGAAGCGCTTGGCCCACTCGCGCGTACGCTCGTTGCGATCCCAGTAGAACGCCGTGATGAAACGCAAACCCTGCGCCGCCTTGAGACCCATGCCGTGGATATCGGTCAGGAACACCGCCGGCGCCGCCAGCGCCTGGTTGGTCGTGACCCCGAACTCGCCGGCCTGCTTGATTGCCGTCGTCATGTCGGCGCCGGCGCTGGCCAGGCCGATGATCTTGGCTTTGGAGGCCTGCGCCTGCAGCAGGAAGGAGCTCATGTCGGAGGCATTGAGCGGATGGCGCGCCTCGCCGACCACGGTGCCGCCGGCGGCCTTGATCGCCGCCTTCATGTCGCTCGCGAAGGCATGGCCGAACGCATAATCGACCGTTAGCAGGAACCAGGTGTTGTAGCCTTGCTCGGTCAGTACCTTGGCCAGGCCGTAGCCGTTGGTGTAACTGTTGTAGACCCATTGCGCCGAGGTCGCGGTGCACGACTTGCCGGTGAAATCGGACGACGCCGCCGCGATCATGGCGATCTTGCCGCGCTCGGCGGCCAGCCCCTGCACCGAGAACGCCACCGACGAATTCGAGAAATCGGCGATCATGTCGACGCCATCCTTGTCGAACCAGCCGCGCGCGATCACCGCGCCGACGTCGGCCTTGTTCTGGTGGTTGCCCGACACCAGCTCGATCTTTTTGCCGGCGACCGTGCCGCCCATTTCCTCGATGGCCATCTTGGCCGCCTCGACCGAGCCCAATCCGGCCAGGTCGGCGTACAAACCCGACTGATCGTTGAGGATGCCGATCTTCACCACGTCGCCGGAAAAAACACCGGGCGCCGCATGGGCGCCGGCGAAGGTGCCCGCCAGCAACGCGGCCAGTCCGGTGCGCTTCAATCCCGTCGTCCAGCGGCGAGCTTGCCGCCACCGGCGCGGCTGTGCCGCCGTTTGCATCTGTGTATCCATGTCTTTCGTCTCCTGTTTTATTGTCTTGCCTGCATTGTTTTGTGTGATGCCGTGTTTACTATAGTGCAAATATTTTATTCATACAATGAACAATTTTAATTTTCTTTTTGCATGAAACATGACGCCAAAAAGGACGAAACGACAGCCGCCGGACGCGCAGAAGAGCAGCGCCACGGAAGTGCGCAGGAGGAGTACTACAGAGGAAAGGAAAGAAAAGAGAGGAAGAAAGGACGGAAGAAAAACCGCGCGTTGAAACTCAGCGCTCCATCAATGCATTGATGCCGTCCTTGATTTCTTCCAGCAAGGCATACGCCAGCCGCGACGGCGGACGCGCCTTGGGAAAGATGGCCCAGACGTTGACCATGATCTGCGGCCGGAACGGCACGATGACCACCGCTGGATCGTGGCGCAAGGTGCTGGCGGAGAACCAGTCCACCACCGTCACGCCGGCACCGGCGCGCACCAGCAGGCAGGCGGTTTCCGAATAGCGTACTTCGACCGCCGCGCGGTGCGGCACGCCCGCGTGGCTGAAGGCCGCGCGCACCATCGGACTCAGGCGCGCCGAGCTTTCCAGTGCGATCAGCGGATGCGCACGCAGGTCTTCCGGCGAGATGGTCGCCTTGCCCGCCAGCGCGTGGCCGGCGGGCAGCACGCAGACCATTTCGATGTCGGTCATCAGCACCATCTTGAGGCTGTCGCTGAGCTCAGGCTCGAGCGCGATCGCCAGGCCGAAATCGGCGGCCTGGGCGTCGACGCTCTCGATCACCTTGTGCGAATCGATGACGTCGCACAAGACCTTGACCTTGGGCCGCTCGACCAGGAAGCGCTGGATCGCGCCGGGCAGCACAGTGTGGCCGAGCTGCGGCGTGGCCGTCACGCGGATGCGGCCGACACGATTCTCCTTGAGATCTTCGGCGACGTCGTCAAGCTTGCGCGAAAACAGGAACATCGCATCCGACTCGGTCAGCAGCACCTTGGCCTCTTCGCGCGCGACCAGGCGGTTACCGACGCGGTTGAACAATTCGAAGCCGAGTTCTTCTTCCAGCTGGCGGATGGCGTTGCTGACCGCCGGCTGCGAAATGCCCAGGGTGCGCGCGGCGCCGACGGTGCTCTGGCTGGCCATGACGGCGCGGAAGATGCTCAACAGGCGCAAATTCATAATAACCAAACCTAATAGAAAGTGGATAAATATTAATAGTTGACTATTATATCCATGCCCCTAAAATTGGTCCCGGAACGATCACAAATCAATCCGCAGTGGATCCGTAATCAAGCCGAATACACCGCAGCTGCTCCGCTTTGCCTGCCGGCGATGGCCATCGCCGACATGTCGTCAATGTCATCGATCGTCACTTCGTCATCCATCGCCAATCCAAAGGGGAGCGCCATGCATCCGGCAACCACACACGAAGACAGCCACCACGATGCTGTCCTGATGAAAAAACTGATGTGGAAGATCATTCCCTTCCTCATGCTGCTGTACTTCATCGCCTTTCTCGACCGCGTCAACATTTCCTTCGCCTCGCTGCAGATGAACGCCGACCTCGGCCTGTCCAGCATCGCTTACGGCTTCGGCGCCAGCATGTTCTTCATCGGTTATTTCTTCTTTGAAGTGCCGAGCAATCTGATCCTTGCCAAGGTCGGCGCGCGCGTCTGGATCGCCCGCATCATGATCACCTGGGGCATCGTGTCGCTGTGCATGGCCTTCGTCAGCGGCGAAAAGAGTTTCTACGTGCTGCGCTTCCTGCTGGGCGCCTCGGAAGCCGGCTTCTTCCCCGGCATCATGGTGTACATCGGCCGCTGGTTCCCGACCAGCTACCGGGCCCGCGTCACCGGCATCTTCATGGTGGCGATTCCGCTGTCCGGCCTGATCGGCAGCCCGATCTCGGGCATCATCCTGGACGGCATGAACGGCGTGGCCGGACTGCGCGGCTGGCAATGGATGTTCATCATCGAAGCCGTCCCCGCCCTGCTGCTGGGCCTGGCCTGTCTGCGCATGCTGGCCGATCGCCCGTCCGAAGTGACATGGCTCAGCGCCGACGAAAAGCAACGACTGGAACTGATCATGACGCGTGAACGCCAGGCGCTGGACGCCGGCGGCCATTACAAACTGTCGGCGGCGTTCACCAATCCGGCGGTGCTGCTGCTCGCCGGGACGCTGTTCTGCATCGTGTTCGGCACCACCGGCATCGCCTTCTTCCTGCCGCAGATCATCAAGAGCTTCGGCTACACCGACAGCGTGGTCGGTTACCTGAGCGCCGTGCCTTACCTGTTCGGCGCGCTGGCGATGGTGTTCTGGGGCCGCCATTCGGACGCCAAGCGTGAACGCGTGTGGCATCTGATCGGTTCGTTCGCGCTGGCCGCGATCGGCTTCCTGGTGCTGTCGCGCATGCTGGATGTACACGCCGCTGCGATGTGCGGCCTGATCATTGCGGCCATGGGCGTGTACGCTTCCAACGTGGTGCTGTGGAGCCTGCCAACCTCGCTGCTGACCGGCGCCACCGCAGCGGCGGCGGTGGCCTTCATCAATTCGCTGGCCAACCTGTCCGGCGTGATTGCACCGAGCCTCCTGGGCTGGAGCCGCCAGACCACGGGCAGCTTCGCCGCCACCGGCTATATCTTCTTCGGCTTCATGGCCTGCGGCATCGTGCTGATGCTGATATTCCGCACCACCAAGCTGTACCGTTCGAGCCGTATCTCCGCCGCGGACGCTTCAACCGACAACACCAATACCAATGATGGAAAACTGCATGCACAGACAACTGGCCGCTGAACCGATCAGCGCGGAACGCTTCGCCGCTTTCGGCGAACTTCTGGAGAACAAGAGCGACCTGCGCCGGCAAGATTTCAGCCTGCAATTCGCCGACGACAACCGGCCGCAACTGTGGGTCAATCGACTGCCGCAGGTGACCGATCCGGTGGTGCTGGTGGACATGATGGAAAGCCATCCGCATTCGGCGCAGACCTTCGTGCCGATGCAAGCGGGCCGTTGCCTGGTGGTGGTGGCGCCCGGCGGCGCCGACGGCCGGCCCGACCTGGGCGCCCTGCGCGCCTTCCTGACGCAGGGCGGCCAGGGCGTGAGCTACCGGCCCAACGTGTGGCACTATACTTTTACCTCGGTGGACTGCCCCAACGAAGTGGTCGTGATGATGGGCCACACGGGCCGCGGCGACGACACCGTGATCGCGCATCTGGAACAACCGGTCGAGGTCACCATCGCCGATATTGGCACCGCCACCCCGCAAGGAGATCATCATGTCTGACGCAGGTTCCGATCAGCACTCCCATCTGGCGCGCGACTTCGTCGGCTACGGCGAACATCCGCCGCACGCGCGCTGGCCCGGCAACGCCAGGCTGGCGCTGAACATCGTCATCAATTACGAAGAAGGTTCGGAAATGTCCTTCGACGATGGCGACGGCGTCACCGAAACCGGCCTGATCGAAGGCGGCTCGGGGGGCTTCGAGGGACGCGACCTGGCGGCCGAATCGATGTACGAATACGGCAGCCGCGTCGGCATCTGGCGCGTGCTGCGCCTGCTGCAGGCGCGCGCCATGCCGGCCACGGTGTTCGCCACGGCGCTGGCGCTGGAACGCAATCCGGCGGTGGCGCGCGCGATCCGCACAGCCGGTTACGACGTCTGCAGCCATGGCCGACGCTGGGTGCGCGCCCAGCAATTCACGCCCGCACAGGAAGCCGAAGAAATCCGCGCCGCTTACGACTCCATTACGCGCAGCATCGGCACGCCGCCGCTGGGCTGGTATTGCCGCTATGCGCCGACGCTCGACACGCGCCGGCTGCTGGCCGAACACGGCGGTTTCCTGTACGACGCCGACGCCTACAACGACGAGTTGCCGTACTGGGTGCGCGTGCAGCAGCGCGACCATCTGGTGATCCCCTACAGCCTGGCCAACAACGACGGCAAATTCAGCCGCGGCTCGATGACCACGGCCAACGACTTTTTCGAGTTCCTGCGCGACAGCTTCGACATGCTTTACCAAGAAGGCGCGACTGCGCCGAAGATGATGTCGGTCGGCCTGCACCTGCGCCTGATCGGCCATCCGGGCCGGGCCGTCGGCTTGGCGCGTTTCCTCGACTACGTCGCCGCGCACAAGGATGTCTGGGTCTGCCGTCGCGCCGACATCGCCGCACACTGGAAAGCCGTTCATCCGCCACAACCATGACCCTGCCGCTCTGGAATTGCAGTGCGTCCGAACTGCACGCGCGCGTGCTGGCGGGCGCCTGCAGCGTTGAGCAGATCGTCGCCGCCACGCTTGAACGCATCGCGCAGCGCGAGCCGGATATCCATGCCTGGAGCTGGCTCGACGCCGAGGGCGCGCTCGCGGCAGCACGCAAACAAGACCATGACGGCGCGCGCGGCTCTTTATCGGGCGTGATCGTCGGCCTCAAGGACATCATCGACACCGCCGACATGCCGACCGCCTATGGCGCGGCGCTCTACCGCGATCATCGTCCGGCGCGCGACGCCGCACTGGTGACGCGCCTGCGCCGGGCCGGCGCAATCATTCTCGGCAAGACCGTCACCACCGAATTCGCCTACGCCGCGCCCGGACCGACGCGCAATCCGCATGACACGGCGCATACGCCGGGAGGATCGTCGAGCGGCTCGGCGGCGGCCGTTGCGGCCGGCACGGCCGGCCTTGCCATCAGCTCGCAAACCGGCGGCTCCACCATCCGGCCGGCGGCGTTTTGCGGGGTGGTCGGGTTCAAACCCACGCACGGGCTGATCGACAGCAGCGGCATGAAAGCGCTGGCGCCGTCCAGCGACACCGTGGGATTGCACGCGCGCAGCGTCGCCGATATTGCGCTGGCGTTCGACGTGCTGGCCGACGGCGCAGCGCCTTCGTCGGTCGGTACGCCGATCCGCATCGCCTGGTTTCCCGGCCCGCATGCCGCCGCGGCGTCATCCGCTGCCGTCGCCGCACTGGGACAGGTACGGCATGTGCTGGAGCAGTACGGCATGCTGTTCGGCATGCCCGACATTGCCCCCGCCGATGTGGCCGCGCTGGGTGAATGCAACAGCCTGATCATGGCGGTCGAAGGCGCGCACTCGCTTGAACCTGAATACCGCCTGCACCGCGAACGGCTGGCCACGCCCACGCAACGCCTGATCGAGACCGGTCGCGCCGTGCCGGCGGAGCGCTATCGTGAAGCCCTTGAATTCGTTGAACGGCATCGCATCATTTTTGACGCCGCCATGACAAACGGCGGTTTCGACGCCCTGCTCAGCTTCAGCGCCCCCGGCGTTGCGCCGCCGGCCGCCGACGGCACCGGCAACTCGCTGTTCAACCGCCCCTGGAGCATGCTGGGCACGCCCTGCCTGAGCCTGCCTTGCGGCTTTTCCGCAGGATTGCCGCTGGCCGTGCAACTGGTGGCGCGCCGCGGCGCCGACCTGGCGCTGCTGACGCTGGGCAGCGAGATAGAACGATGGTTGGCGCAGGATCAGTCCATCACGGGTTGAAACGCCACCTCAAGGCAAATAATTGCCTTTAATGCAACACCCCTCCCCTCCCCGCTTTACATGCCCCGCCGGTCAATTCGGCCTGCCGTTGCATTACAATGTGCGGTTTCTCCGGTTTGCGGCCTGAACAGGTCCATACGGGTGAAATCAGGCCAGCCAGAGGCAACAGTCGACCAGGCAACGAGCTCATGACCTCCCTTCTCTTGACGGTCATCCTCTGAGTCCCGTAAACGGCTGGCTGTGGCGTGATCGCCATCGTATTTTCATCTGCAGCAATCAGTAAGGAACAACATGCTTTTGTCGCACAACATGAAGAGGCTCGCCGCCTTGCACTGGCCCTACAAGAGACGCCTCGCCATCGCGTTCCTGGCCATGATCGTCACGGCGGCCACCGAACCGGTGGTGCCATACATCTTCCAGGTGTTGCTGGACAAGGGCTTCGTCGGCAAACCGGCGTTCTCGCTGTGGCTGGTGCCGGTGGCGGTGATCGGCATCTTCTTCATCCGCGGCATCGCGACGTTCACAAGCTCGTACATGATGACGTGGGTGTCGACGCGCATCCTCAATGAACTGCGGCGCCAGATGTTTGCGCGCATGCTGGATCTGCCGATCAACTTCTATGCCACCAACACGGTCGGCAAAGTGATCAACTCGATGATGTTCGAAGTGCAGCAGATCATCGACATGGTAACCAAGGTGTTCACCTCCATCGTGCGCTCCGCGCTGACGGTTCTGGGCCTGCTGGCATGGCTGCTGTACCTGAACTGGGTGCTGACCATCGTCACGCTGGTGCTGCTGCCGTTGGTGACCATCGTCGTGCGCACCACCGGCAAGCGCCTCAAGAAACTCAACCGCGATTCGCTCGCGGTCAACGCCGAACTGACCCAGGTCATCGAAGAAACCACCCGCGCCCAGCAAGTCATCAAGGTGTTCGGCGGCCATGAGTATGAGAAGGGCCGCTTCCACGAGCGCGCCGAAAATCTGCGCCGCTACACCATGCGCATGACCACGGCGTTCTCGGCGACAGTACCGATCACGCAGCTGATGACTGCCTGCGCGGTGGCGATCGTGATCGTGATGGCGCTGATCCAGTCGGGCAACGGCCAGATCACCGTCGGCGGCTTCGTTTCCTTCCTCACCGCGATGCTGATGCTGCTGGCGCCGCTCAAGCAATTGGCTGAAATCAACGGTCCGCTGCAACGCGGCATGGCGGCGGCCGAAGAGGTCTATATCCTGATCGACAAGCCGACCGAGCGCACCGGTGGCGAAACGCTGCACGCGCGCAGCACCGGCAAGCTCGACCTGATCGACGTCGAATTCTCGTATCCCGGCCATACCCAACTGGCGCTGCAAAAGATCAACCTCAACGTGCAGCCAGGCGAGACCATCGCTTTCGTCGGCATGTCCGGCGGCGGCAAGTCGACGCTGGTGAGTCTGATCCCCGGCTTCTATTCCGCCACCGGCGGCCAGATCCTGCTCGACGGCAAGCCGATCGAGTCGATTTCGCTGATCAGCCTGCGCAACCAGATCGCCATGGTCAGCCAGAACACCGTACTGTTTGACGATACCCTTGCCGCCAATATCTCGTACGGCGACGCCCAACCCGATCCGCAACGCGTGCAGGCGGCAGTGGTGGCGGCGCATCTGACCGATGTCGTCGAAGGGATGCCGGAAGGACTGGCAACCCGCATCGGCGACAACGGTTCGCGCCTCTCGGGCGGCCAGCGCCAACGTGTGGCAATCGCGCGCGCGATCTACAAGGACGCGCCGATCCTGATCCTCGACGAAGCCACCTCCGCGCTCGACACCGAGTCCGAACGCGCCGTGCAGGCTGCATTGGACCAGTTGATGGAAGGCCGCACCACCTTTGTCATCGCCCACCGCCTGTCGACCATCGAACGCGCCGACCGCATCGTGGTGCTGTCGCACGGCCAGATCGTCGAAGTCGGCAGCCATCAGCAATTGCTGGCCAATGAGAGCGTCTACGCCAATCTCTACCGCCTGCAATTCTCTCAACAAGCCGATTGACTCCGCCGAGAAAACAACAAACGTCAACCATGCCCCAGACACTGATCCCGCCAGCGCTGCTGAAGAAGTCGGACAAGATCCTGTTCATCGCCCACCTGGCGCTGGGCGACTTCACTTATCTGCAGAATTTCTTCCAGGCGTTCGCACGCGCCAACCCGCACCTGAAAGTCCATCTGTGGGTCGATGAAGTGCGTCGCACCAGCGATCCGGCGCAATGGAAGCATCTGGAAAAATATTCGCTCTACGACTGGGTCGCCGCTTGCCCGTTTTTCGACAAGATCTACACCCGCACGTACAGCCCGGCGCTGTATCAGGAATCGATCGAAGAAGCCCAGCGCGAGCACTATCCCATCGTCGTGTCGCTGGCGACGCTGCGGCCGCACCTGTACGCCGGCCTGGCCCGCAGCATCAGCCCGGACGGGCTGGTGATCGGCATGAAGAAGCGCGTCAAGTTCTACCAGCCGCATCACCAGTTGGCCTACCGCAAGCTCAATGCGTCGATCCCGCCGTACAGCGTCGACCGTGCCAATCCGCAGCACATCAGCGACGTCTACGCGCACTGGTTCAACCAGCTCAGCGGCCTGGAAGTCGGTGCAGCCGAGCGCTTCCCCTTCGTTGACATCCCGCAGCAGTGGCGCGACTACGCGCAAGACAAACTGGCGGCTTGGAGTTTCAAACCGGCGGATGGCAATACCGGCAAGCTGGTGTTCATCAATCCCTACGCCAAGACCAAAAAACGCTGTTGGCCGCTGGAGCATGTCGCAGAACTGATCATCGCGATGAAGAAGCTGGACACCTGGCGCGACAGCAGCTTCATCGTCAACGCCGTGCCGCAGGAACTGGCGCACGCGCGCTCCGTGATCAACAGCTACCAGCTGGAGCGCACCGAACTGTTCAGCGCCGAAGAGAATTTCTTCCAACTGCCGGCCATACTTGAACGCTGCGACCTGATCATTTCGGTGGAAACCGCCGTCATGCACCTGGCCAACGCCGTGCACGTACCGGTGATTGCGCTCATGCGCCAAAAGAATCCTGAATGGGTGCCGATCGATCGCGCCAACAGCACCGTCATCACCGCCCCCAACCGCCGCGACTGGGTCAAGGCCGTCACCGTTGAACAAGTATTGAAAGCCATCCAATGAATCAGCCCGTGAACCAGATCGCGAATCAACCAGAAAACCAGCAAACCGCACCTGTGGGCAGCAACGGCAAGCCGTCCTTCCACATCGCGTTCTGCGTCGACAACAATTATTTTCGTGCGATGGGCGGCACCATTTCGTCCATCATCGACAACAATCCGGGCCAGCATTTCACCTTCCATGTGCTGGCGTTCGAGGTTTCCGCTGACCACCAGCGCCGCCTCAAACAGCTGGAAGCGATGTATCCGGTCAGCACCCAATTACATCTGCTCGACCTGAGTTCATTTACGCAGTTTTCGCATTTCATCGGCCACTCGCATTACTCGCTGTCGATCTTCACGCGACTGGTGATCCCGACAGTACTGAAAGGCCAGACCGACCGCGTGCTGTATCTCGACGCCGACATCCTCTGCGTCAACAAGCTCGACGAAATGGTCGACATGGACATCAGCGGCGACATCGCCGTGGTGGTACCGGACGCGCCCGTCACGCTGCAGCGCCGTGTCGCAGCACTGAAGCTAAAGCACAACGAATACTTCAACGGCGGCGTGATCTTCATCAACATCGAAAAGTGGATCAGCGAGGACATCACCCAGCAAACGCTGGATGCGCTGCTCGACAGCAAGACCGACATGCGCTTCAACGACCAGGATGCGCTCAACATCGTGCTCAACGGCCGCGCCCGCTACATCTCGCCGCGCTGGAATTACCTGTACGACCTGATCCACGACCTCAACGTCAACAAGTTCGCGTTGCGCCCGGTCGGCAAGGCGGTGTTCGTCCATTTCGCCGGGGCCGTCAAACCCTGGACCGACTGGAGCGGCCACGATGCGCGTCACCTGTTCCGCAAATACCTGTCGCTGACGCCATGGGCCGACATGCCGCTCGACCCGGAACCGAAGAACACCAAAGAGATGCGCATGCATTCGCGCTTCATGTACCGCCAGGGACGGCCGCTGGAAAGCCTGAAGTGGTATATCCGGTATCTGCGCAAGCGCGCGGCTAAGTAAATATCACCCTCGTCCATAGAATAACGCTACCTGATCCGCCGATAGAATGCCCATCACCAGCAAACACATACTCATCAGTCGCCAAGACAACATCGGCGACGTCATTCTGACGCTGCCGATGGCCGCGCGCCTGAAGCAGCTCAATCCCGGCGTCAGGATCACCCTGCTGTGCCGCGCCTACGCGGCAGAAGTGGTACGTTATTGCAACGACATTGACGATATCGTCGAAATCGAGAATATCGAAAACGATCTAGTCGGTTATCTGAAACGTTCCGACATCGACACGGTGATCCTCGCACAACCGGATCGCCCTCTCGCCGTTGCCGCGTTTCGGGCCGGGATTAAACATCGCATCGGCAATGCCAGGCAAAAGATATATCAGCTGATTTATTGCAATCGTCGCGTGCGTTTCAGCAAAGGCCTGTCCGAGAACCATGAGGCGCAGATCAATTTTGAATTTCTGCGCCCTTACGGCGACAAGCATATACCCGAGCGCACGGAAATCCCGGACTACTATCACTTCACCATCCCCTACGACACCGCAAGTAACGCATTGCTTGCTCCCCATGCATTCAATCTGATCCTGCATGCAAAATCGAACGGCCACGGCCGGGAATGGCCGATTGAATCGTATCTGGCGCTGGCAAAGGAATTGAGCATGCAGCCGGATGTGCATGTATGGCTTACCGGCAGCAGTAAAGAAGGTGAGTGGTTAAAGGAAAATGCCGCTGAACTGGTCGCGTTACCGAACGTCGGCAACGTCTGCGGCACGCAAACCCTCGCACAATTGACAAGCTTCATCAATCAAGCTGACGGTCTTATCGCGAGTGGCACCGGTCCATTGCATCTGGCCGCAGCAATTGGACAACGCACACTTGGGCTGTTCCCACCCACTCGTCCGATGCACCCCGGTCGCTGGGCTGCCATCGGCAGACGCGCAAGCAATCTTTGCCTGGCTGAATCAGGATGCGTTGGTTGCAGCAGACGGGACAAGATTACCTGCGATTGCATGCGGGCAATCACGCCCGCTGCGGTAATGGAAGTCGTGCAGAGCTGGATAGCCGACAAACCAGCGACAGACCAGCGTTAGTATCGACAGAAAGTCTGGTCGGCACGATAGCGATCAGACCTGAACCTCGCTTGCAGGCACGTACTGTGCCAGCAATTTTTTTCGCTTGACGATATACGTCAGAAAAAAAGCGACGCTGATGACGTAGTACGGATAGCACTCCCACCACAAGAAAACCACGTCGAACAATCCCAGCGTAAAAAAACCCATCGACAACGCGGCGCCCATGGCAGCGACACATCTGATTTCGTTGTCGCGATGGCGAATCTCTCTGGCGAAGTAGTATAGCGGAACAAAATACACTGCAAGAATTGCGAACAATCCGAAAATTCCGAGCCGCACCATCATGAAAAGAATTTCGTTGTGTGAATGCGGGAGGCTCGCGGAAAAAGGACTGATAATTTTGCGTTCGGCCAACTCCGCAAGTGCAGCAGAATAACCTTCAATACCGACACCAAACACCGGATGTTCCTTGAACAGAATCCAGGATCCTCGCCACAATTGAAAGCGTATGCCAAGCGAAGTGTCCACCTGGGTATTGGTGGTGTACAGCTTGATGTCCGCTTCGGCAACGGCCACCCTCTCTTTGATAATGCTTCCATACTGAAAAGCACTGCCGACGCAAAGTGCAAACAACACTGCAAGGAAAATTTTGTGCGACAGTCGAATATTTCTCGCAGCGACACCTGCGATGACGGCAAAAACAGGGATCGTCGCCCATACACCTCGCGATTGCGACAAATAAGCCACGTAAATGCCGATAAGCAATATGACGATCTTCAAGATCGCAAACAACCGTTGACGACTCGTATCCCATGAAATCGAAAAAGCGACAAAAACGCTCATGAGTAAAACCAGTTCGGCAAAGATAATAATGGGAATAAAATCCGTGCCATAGCGTGTTTTCCCATCTCCGGTGAGGACGTAAATTTTCGCCGCTGACAGGATGACGCCCACTATCAGTCCCCATTGCACCTGCTTCATGTACTGGAATGGAATAAACTGCATTGCCCAAAAAATCAATGCAAACACCGCCAGTCGCGACTGAGTATCGTAGCTCCTGCCAGTGAAATTCCCTGTTGATAGCTGATTCGCCACGACGGCGAGCAATGGCGCCGCCATGGCAAGCATGAGGGGCCAATATTCCTTGAGAAGATAAAGGAAAGATTTTTCTTCTGGCTTAGCGCGAAGAACAATACCAACAAGCGCCAACAACAGTAGCAAGGAATAAAACACTCCTGCAGATCGATCCACGACCAAAGCGAGGGTATAAAACAATGTCACCAGAATAACGACTGGCAGCTTCAGATAATTCAATGGAAACTCCTAGAATGGCGATAAGACGTCGTGAGCACACAAACAAGTCGCCTATTCCAATTACAACGCTGCGACGGGTTTGCTGAACAAGAGGACAACTTCCTCTTATTTCTTCCTCAGCATCTTTTGGCTGACCGCAGAACGTTTCCAGAGATACTTCACATGCCAACCGATTCCCTCAAGGGTCCGGCCCTGCTTGATGAGAAACTTTGAGAACAACTTCAATTCTCGCGCGCTTCTGGGTTGATCCAATGGCATGTCATGCCATGCCGACAAATTCTGATAGCCGATGAAAATAGTTTTCGCTTCGTGCAGACACCAGTCATGCCATGGTTTTACAGGGCCAGTGAAATGCATGAACACGACTGGCGCGATCACGTCCAATGTCTTTTGTCCTCGACTCAAGAAATCCACCAGGTGATAGCGGTAATTCCATTTATTGTCGATGAATTTAATGTGTCCATTCAACGTGACATTTAGTGCATCCTGATCGGCAAACACCAATTCCCGGGTAGATAGAACTGTCAATGCTTTGACTTGCGTATCGTGGGCAATCCAATTCGCGACATTGATGTACATGACTCCGGCGTTGAAATACTCTGCCACCGGCAATCCGAGCGCCGCGATCTGCGTTCTGGAGGTAGTCTCAAGCTGATCGTGCACGGCAGCGGCTATGCATCCTTCGAGATCCATGCTTAGCAGTTCATCCATCGGTCCCAGACAAAGCAAATCGGCATCGAGGTAAAGAACGCGTTTTGCCACGCCCTGCAAAAGATCGGGAATCAACAAACGAATGAATGTCCCAAGATGATGCTGCGCGAAACAGGGAAATTCTCTGAATTCGTCAAGCACATCCGGATTCAGAACATGAATATTGATGTTGATGGCATAACGCGTTGCGAGTTGAGCGATGCGGCGACGACTGTCGTCCGAGACAGAAAATGCAAAAACGTGAAATACGCAACGCATCTCTGGGTTGTTCTTGATGACGGAAGCAATGGCAACCCCCATCCCCCGGAAATAGCTACTATCAACACCGAATGCAATATGTAATGCGTCGTCCCCCGACGTCACAGCGATATTTTGTATAGAGTTTTCTTGAGTCATATATTCTTGCCGGTAAAGCCGACTATCCTTTATTCTGGAATCGCTTACTTGTTCCGTATTTATTAATATTCAACCACGACCGCTTCCTGCCCGAACGACTCGCGCAGCGACACCTGCAGGCCATCGCTCGGCACCACACGCCATGCATCCCCAAGCATGACTTCGCAGCCGACTCCCGACTGCACGTATTTCATCACGAATGGTAAGCCCTGCGGCTGACGATAGGATGACAGTGCGTCGCGCAGGTGCGCCGGATCGACGCCCTTGTTGAGCGACACCACCACGCGCTGGCCGTACTGGATGCGGGCGGCGCCGATGTCCATGACTTTCTCCGCCGAGATGCGCAGGCCGCCGTTGAAGCGGTCTTCCGACACCTTGCCCTGCACGATCAACAGTTCGTCTTCCTTGAAGAAGGCCTTGTTCGGTTCGGCAAGTTCGCCGTAGACCGTGACGTCGACCGTGCCGCTGCCGTCGTCCAGCGAGACGATCAGCAGCTTGCCGCGCTGAGTCATTTGCACGCGGATGCCGGTGATGATGCCGGCCATCGAACGCGGATCGCGTGACGGCTCCAGGCTGGAAATCTTGGTGCGCACGAACTGGCGCACTTCCTTTTCGTAGGCGTCGAACAGATGGCCGGACAGATAGAAGCCGAGGGCGGTCTTTTCTTCGGTAAGGCGCTGCTTGTCGCTCCATGCACGCACCTGCACATACTCCAACGGCGTCTCGAGGTCGCTGTCGTCGCCGCCGAACAGGCTGACCTGGTTGGCCGATGCTTCCATCTGCTCGGCATTTTCCCAGGCCAGGCCGACCGAGGCCTGCAACACTGCGCGGTCGACGCCGAAGCAATCGAAGGCGCCGGCGCGGATCAGCGAATCGACCGTGCGGCGGTTGATCTGTTTCTTGTCGACGCGCTTGGCGAAGTCGAACAAGTCCTTGAACGGACCGTCCTGGCGCGCTGCAATGATGGCTTCGATCGCGCTCTGGCCGGAACCCTTGACGGCGCCCAGGCCGTATCGGATGTGCACGGCCTTCTTGCCCGGCTCGCCGACCGGGATGAAGCGGTAGTCGGACAGATTGATGTCGGGCGGCAGCAGGCTCAGGCCGCAGACGTCGAGCGAGTCTTCGACCAGGATCTTGATCTTTTCGGTGTCGTCCATGGCCAGCGACAAGTTGGCGGCCATGAACGCGGCGGGGTGATGCGCCTTGAGATAGGCGGTGTGGTACGACAGCAATGCGTAAGCGGCGGCGTGCGACTTGTTGAAGCCGTAGCCGGCGAACTTTTCCATCAAGTCGAAGATTTCGTCGGCCTTCTCCTGCGACAAACCGTCCTTGGCGGCGCCTTCGCGGAAGATGTTGCGATGCTCGGCCATCTCTTCAGCCTTCTTCTTGCCCATCGCGCGACGCAGCAAGTCGGCGCCGCCGAGCGAGTAGCCGCCCACGACCTGCGCCATCTGCATCACCTGCTCCTGATACACCATGATGCCGTAGGTTTCGGACAGGATGCCTTCGGTGCGGGGATCGGGATAGTCGAATTTTTCGCCGTGCTTGCGTTTGCAGAAGTCCGGGATCAGGTCCATCGGACCCGGACGGTACAGCGCCACCAGCGCAATGATGTCTTCGAAGCGGTCGGGCCGCGCGTCTTTCAGCATGCCTTGCATGCCGCGGCTTTCCAGCTGGAACACGGCGACGGTCTTGGCCTTGGTCAACAGGTCGTAGGAGGCGCGGTCAGTCAGCGGCAAGCGAGCCAGATCGAAATCGGCCATGTCCGGATCGAGCTGCTTGATGTAGCGTACCGCGCGATCGAGGATCGTCAGCGTGGTCAGGCCCAAGAAGTCGAACTTCACCAGGCCGACGGCTTCGACATCGTCCTTGTCGTACTGCGACACCACGCCGGCGTCGCCGCCCTGCGTGTACAGGGGACAGAAATCGGTCAGCTTGCCCGGCGCGATGAGCACGCCGCCGGCGTGCATGCCGATGTTGCGGGCGATGCCTTCAACCTGCTGGGCCAAGCCCATCAGCTGCTTCACTTCTTCTTCGTTTTCCAGCCGCTCCTTGAGCAACGGTTCTTCTTCGATGGCGTCGGCCAGCGTGACCAGCTTGCCCGGCTTGAACGGGATCAGCTTGGAGATGCCGTCGCAGAAGTTGTAGCCGAGGTCGAGCACGCGGCCGACGTCGCGCACCGCGCCCTTGGCCGCCATGGTGCCGAAGGTGGCGATCTGCGAGACCGCCTCCTTGCCGTAGCGATCCTTGACGTACTGGATGACGCGATCGCGCCCTTCCTGGCAAAAGTCGATGTCGAAGTCGGGCATCGATACCCGTTCAGGATTGAGGAAGCGTTCGAACAGCAGGTTGTACTCGAGCGGATCCAGATCGGTAATCGACAGCGCATACGCCACCAGCGAACCGGCGCCTGAACCCCGGCCCGGGCCGACCGGCACGCCGTTGTTCTTGGCCCACTGGATGAAGTCGGCCACGATCAGGAAGTAACCCGGGAATTTCATCTTGATGATGGTGTCGTTTTCGAACTTCAGGCGCGCCTCGTAACGAGGACGCTCCTTTTCGCGACGGGCTTCATCGGGATACAGATGCTTGAGGCGCGCTTCCAGGCCGACCTTGGTTTCGGCCACCAGGAAATCGTCGATGGTCATGCCGTCCGGCGTCGGGAAGTTCGGCAGCTGGGGCTTGCCCAGCGTCAGCATGAGGTTGCAGCGCTTGGCGATTTCAATCGTGTTCAGCACTGCGCCCGGCAGGTCGGCGAACAACTCCGCCATCTCGGCCTGGGTCTTGAAATTTTGCTGTTCGTTGAAGCGGCGCACGCGGCGCGCATTGGCCAGGATCTCGCCTTCGGCGATGCAGGTGCGCGCTTCGTGGGCGACGAATTCGTCCTGCGACAGGAACTGGATCGGATGGGTGGCCACCACCGGCAAGCCGAGGCGCGCCGCCAGGGCGACCGACTGGCGCACCTGGACTTCCATGTTGGGCTGGTTGGCGCGCTGGATTTCGACGTAGAACGCGCCAGGAAAAACCTCGCTCCAACGCTGGGCGGCACGCTCGGCTGCCGCCACGTTGCCGTTCTCGATGGCGATGCCGACCTCGCCAAAATGCGCGCCCGACAACGCGATCAGGCCGTTGCCGCCTTCATCGTGGCGCAATTGTTCCAGCCACTCGGGGCGCAGTTCGGCGCGGCCGCGATGCAGGTTGGTGAGCCAGGCGCGGCTGAGCAGGTCGCACAGTTGCAGGTAGCCGTGATGGTCCTTGACCAGCAGCAGCAGGCGCGAAGGCTTGTCGCGGTCGTCGTCGTTGCTGATCCAGACGTCGCAGCCGGCGATCGGCTTGACGCCCTTGCCGCGCGCGCCCTTGTAGAACTTGACCATGCCGAACAGGTTGGCCAGATCGGTGATCGCCAGCGCGGCCTGGCCATCCTTGGCGGCCGCCTTGACGACGTCGTCGATGCGGACCAGGCCGTCGACGATGGAGTACTCGGAATGGAGTCGAAGATGTACGAATTGCGGTGTAGTCATAGCCCGCTATTTTACCGTGCCATGACAGGGGACTCCCCCGAATTTGCGTTTTGAGGACTTGTCGACGCCCGTCATTTCCCCCTCGATTCCGCCGCCGGCTTGTTTGATCTGCATCATGGCGCGCGCAGATTGCGTCCGGCGGCCATCGCAGAACCGGCCCGGGGCGTTTATAATGCTGTCAATTCAAAGACTTAGGCAATACCATCATGCAAGAAATGCAAGAAATCCGGCAACCGCAACATTCTCAGCAGACGCAAGAACGCGAGAATTCGTACGTCAACATCGCCGCCTACAAGTTCATCACCTTCAGCGACACGGTGGAGCAACGCCCGGTGTTCCTGGCATTTTGTCAAAAACACCACTTACGCGGCACCGTCATCCTGAGCCCGGAAGGCATCAATCTGTTCCTGGCCGGCAAGCGCCCCGACATTGACGCCTTCCTGACCTGGCTGCGCGCCGATGTGCGCTTTGCCGATATTCAGGTCAAGGAAAGCTATTCCGAACACCAGCCGTTCAACCGCATGCTGGTCAAGCTCAAGGCCGAGATCATCACGATGAAGCATCCGCTGATCAAGCCGGAAGAAGGCCGTGCGCCCTTCGTCGACGCGGTGACGCTCAAGCGCTGGCTGGACCAGGGCCACGACGACAACGGCAAACCGGTGGTCATGGTCGACACGCGCAACGCCTTTGAAGTCGACGTCGGCACCTTCGAGAACACCATCGATTACCGCATCAGCAAATTTACCGAGTTTCCGCAAGTCATCGCCGACCACAAGGAAGAGCTCAACGACAAGACCGTGGTGACCTTCTGCACCGGCGGCATCCGCTGCGAAAAGGCTGCGATCCACATGCAGAACATCGGCTACGACAGCGTCTACCAGCTCGAAGGCGGCATCCTCAAGTACTTTGAAGAAGTCGGCGGCGCGCATTACGAGGGCGATTGCTTCGTCTTTGACTACCGCACCGCGCTCAATCCGCAATTGCAGGAAACCCAGACCGCGCAGTGTTTCGCCTGCCGTGCCGTGGTGACCCCGCGCGAGCAGTTGTCGCCGGCTTATGTGCCGGGTAAATCGTGTCCGCATTGCGCGCCGGAGGCCGCTACCGCAGCAGAAGCAGCGACTGCCTCCGCAGACTGATTCAGCCGGCTCCGGCACACAAAAAAGCCCACCTCACGGTGGGCTTTTTTGTGTGCCGGGTGCAACCTGAAACGGACTGCTTACTTCTTGAACTGCGCCGTGGTTTCCGCCACGCGCTTGCCGAACAGTTTGGCGGTTTCCAGATCGCCCGGCAGCGGACCTTCTTCCGGCGACGAGTCCGATGGGCTTTGCGCCATCAGGCCGGAGAAAGAACCGACGAAGTTGATGTCATTGCGCTGGGCCGCCTTGGAATTGGAAGGCATCAGGCCGGTACCGACCCAGATCATGCTCTGCTGCATGCCCAGCGTGAACAGGTAGTGCAGGGTCGACAACTTGTCGCCGTTCATCGTCGCCGAATTGGTGAAGCCGGCGCCGATCTTGTCTTTCCATTTTTGCGTAAACCATGGCTTGGAGGTGGCGTCGGCAAATTTCTTGAATTGCCAGGACACCGAGCCCATGTAGGTCGGCGAGCCGAAGATGATAGCGTCGGCGGCATCCAGCGTAGCCCAGTCGGCGTCGGTGATGTTGCCCTCGGCGTTGATGGCGATCAGGTCGACGGTGGTGCCTGCGGCCGCTGCAGCGCCGGCCTGGACGGCTTCAGCCTGTTTCTTGGTGTGACCGTAGCCGGAGTGGTAAACGATGGCGACTTTGCTCATGTTGATTTCCTTGTTGTGTGAGTAAAAACCGATGGAAAAACCAGCGAACGCTTGCTGCATCGGCGAGCATAACGCCCCGCAGAGCGTTTGTGCAGTACTTGCGTTGATTTCATACAAATTTTTTGGTGCTGATTTACACTATATCCAATGACGTGCCGCAGAATAAGCACCGTATTTTAGATATCTCATTCAAAAAATTTAAACAAGTGCATGAACCTGACGCTGGAATCCCTGCAGATCCTTGACATGATCGACCGCAAAGGCAGCTTTGCCGCCGCCGCGGTGACGCTCGACCGCGTGCCGTCGGCACTGACCTACAGCGTGCGCAAACTGGAAGACGACCTCGACGTACTGCTGTTCGACCGGCGCGGCCATCGCGCCAAGCTGACGCCGGCCGGGCGTGAATTGCTGACCGAAGGCCGCCACCTGCTGGCTGCAGCCGACGATCTCGAACAACGCGTCAAACGCACCGCCACCGGCCGCGAGACCGAGTTGCGCATTGTGCTCAACAGCATCATCCCGTTTGCCAACATGCTGCCGCTGGTTGCCGCGTTCGACCGCGAAGCCGGCGGCACGCGTCTGCGCTTTACGCCCGGCGTGCTGTCCGGCACCTGGGACGACATGCTGGACGGCCGCGCCGACCTGGTCATCGGCGCGACGCTGGACGGCCCTGAAATCGTGCGCACCAGCGGACGCTTCCAGACGCGCCAGCTGGGCACCATCGAATGGGTATTCGCGGTAGCACCGAGCCATCCGCTGGCCCATGCGCCGGAACCGCTGACGCCGGAGCTGGTGCGCCAACATCGCGCCGTCGCCGTCGGCGACAGCAGCCGCAACCATCCCGGCCTGACCATGGGTCTGCTGGCCGGACAGGAAACGCTGACCGTGCCGACGGTCTCGGCCAAACTGCAGGCGCAGCTGGCCGGCCTCGGTTGCGGCCATCTGCCGCGCTACTGGGCCGCACCTTACCTGGCCAGCGGTGCGCTGATCGAAAAGCAAACCCAGATGAGCAAACCGCACGAAAACTTCCTGATCGCCTGGCCCAAGGCCGAGCAGGGGAAATCGCTCAAATGGTTCTTGCAGCACCTGTCGCAACCCGAAGTCCAGCGCGCGCTGCTGAGCGGCTCCCCCCATCATGAATAATATCGAACACTACGTCGGCCGCTTCGCCCCCTCCCCTTCCGGCCCTTTGCATGCCGGCTCGCTGGCCGCCGCCATGGCCAGTTATCTCGACGCACGCGCCCACGATGGACGCTGGCTGCTGCGCATCGAAGACATCGACGAGACGCGCACCGTCGCCGACGCCGCACAGGAAATTGAAACCGCGCTGCATACGCTGGGCATGCGCTGGGATGGTCCGGTGCTGGTCCAAAGCGAACGCAAGCAACGCTATCTGGACGCCTGCACGCGACTCGCCGGGCATGTCTATCCCTGCGGCTGCACACGCAAGGAAATTGCCGATTCCAGCCTCGGCACCGGGACCGACGGCGCCGCCATTTATCCCGGCACCTGCCGCCACGGGCTGGGGCCCGGCAAGCAGGCACGCACGCTGCGTTTGCGCGTGCCTGATACGGATGAAGAAGGCGAAGAGATCAGCTTCACGGATCGCTGGCTGGGCCGGCAGAGCCAGCACCTGGCGACGGAAGCGGGAGATTTCGTGCTGAAACGCGCCGACGGTTTCTGGGCGTATCAGCTGGCGGTGGTGGTGGATGACGCTGAACAGGGCGTGACGCACATCGTGCGCGGCGCCGATCTGCTCGACTCAACCGCGCGCCAGATTTACCTGCAGCGTCTGCTCGGTTATCCGACGCCGGCATATCTGCATGTGCCGCTGGTGCTGCACAGCGACGGGGAGAAATTGTCGAAGCAGAACGGTGCCCAGGCGCTGGATCTGACTCGTCCGCTGGAGGAACTGCAGCGGACCGCCACATTCCTGGGGCTGGACGTGACAACGGCGACCGAAGTCGCCGCATTCTGGGAGCAGGCGCTGCCGGCATGGCAGCGTCGCCTGGCTGATCTGAAATTCTGATCAGCGCTTGGGCATGCCGCCCAATAGTGCCGCCACCTTGTGTTTCGATGGCTTGCTTGCAGGTTTGGCTGCATTGACAGAAGCGTCAACCGGCGCCGGTGCGGCAGTCGGTTCGTAGGGCTTCAGGAACCACGGATCGACCTTTTCGCGACGCGCGCCGCCACCGCCGCTGCGGCCGTAGGATTGCGTATCACGGCGCACGGTGGAACGTTCGCCATCACGTTCGACGCTGCTGCCGCTGCCTGTAGCGGCTGCACTGCTGCTCCGCTCACCACGATCGCCGCGTTCAGTACGCTCGCCGCGGCCGCTGCGCTCAGAGCGCTCGCCACGCTCACCACCGCGATCGCCGCGTTCACTGCGCTGCCGCGGCACGAAGCCGGTCAGTTCGGAACGCACGAACTTGATCTTGATCAGTTTCTCAATATCGACCAGCAGGCGTTCATCCTTGTCCGAGAACAAGGAAATTGCATCGCCCGATGCACCCGCACGACCGGTGCGGCCGATACGGTGGACGTAGTCTTCGGCGTTGTACGGCAAGTCGATATTGATCACGCACGGCAGGTCGGTGATGTCGAGACCGCGCGCGGCGACATCCGTCGCCACCAGCACTTCAACCTGGCCTTGCTTGAAGGCTTCCAGCGCAGCCATGCGCTCGCCCTGGGTTTTGTCGCCGTGAATCGCGGAGGCCTTGACGCCCTCGTTCTCAAGCTGGCGGGCCAGCTTGGAAGCGCCGATCTTGGTGTTCGAAAACACGATCACCTGCTTGAGCTGGCGCTCGCGGATGATGTGCGCAACGGCGTCGCCCTTGGCGTCTTCGTTGACTTTGTAAATGATCTGCGTCACGCGCTCGGCGGTGGCATTGCTACGCGCCACTTCGATGGTGACCGGATTGTTCAGGAAGCTGGACGCCAGCTTCTTGATTTCTTGCGAGAAGGTCGCCGAGAACATCAGGTTCTGGCGTTGCTTCGGGAGCAGGTTGATGATGCGCTGCAAGTCCGGCAGGAAGCCCATGTCGAGCATGCGATCAGCTTCGTCCATGACCAGGATCTGCGTCTGCGACAGGTTCACGGTCTTTTGCTGGACGTGATCGAGCAGGCGGCCCGGCGTGGCGATGACGATTTCAACGCCGGCGCGCAGGGTTGCGGTTTGCGGCGCCATGTCGACGCCACCGAAGACAACGGTGGAGCGCAGTGGTGTGAAACGGGAATAGGCTTTGACGTTGTCGGCGACCTGGTCGGCCAGTTCACGGGTCGGTGTCAGGATCAGCGCGCGCACCGGATGGCGCGCCGGCGACATGCTGGCGCTGGCGTGGGCCAGCAGCAACTGAATGATCGGCAATGAAAAGCCGGCGGTCTTGCCAGTGCCGGTTTGCGCGGCGCCCATGACGTCGCGGCCCTGCAACACGATCGGAATCGCTTGCTCCTGGATCGGCGTCGGATGGATATAGCCCTGCGCCGTCAGCGCCTTCAGGATATCAGGGGAGAGGCCAAAGTCCTCGAAGCGGACGGCAGGCGTTTCTGGTGTTGCGATTTCGGGCAATTGCTCAGGCATGTTTGGAGAGTGTCCTCAGGCGAACCCTGCGTGGAATCATGCAATGCGACACAATATTCTGCACAGAAGATTGCGGCGGATACATTCGCGAAGAGGCTCTGTAGCTTTCAGTAAAAACGGATGTTTGACATATCGCGCGACGCCGCTCATGCAAGATCACGCAGGAAAGACAGGAGGCTCGCGTCAAGAATTGCCGACAGGAAATCGCCCGGCAAACCGCTATTATACGCCGCCCGGCAATTTGGCTTCATGACAGTTTGATGTCGCTTCGTCTCCGCGATATCAAAACGACAATACGCAGCCGGCGCCGCCCCGGCGAACGGGGCGGCGCCCATAGGGGAAAATCAGGCGATCGTGATGTTCAGGTCGACCAGACCGTCGACGTGGCCGTGCAACTTGTCGCCCTTGACCACCGCGCCGACGCCTTCCGGCGTGCCGGTATAGATCAGGTCGCCAGGAAACAGCTCAACCAGTCCCGACAGGTAGGAAATGGTCTCGGCGACGTTCCAGATCAGGTCCGACAAGTCGCCCTGCTGGCGCACTTCGCCGTTGACCTTGAGCCAGATGGCGCCTTGGTCGGGATGGCCGATTTTGGACACCGGCAGCAGCGGCGCGCACGGCGCCGACTGGTCGAAGCCCTTGCCCATGTCCCACGGGCGCGCCAGTTTCTTGGCTTCGCCCTGCAGGTCGCGGCGCGTCATGTCGAGGCCGACGGCATAGCCAAACACCAAGTCCAGCGCCTGGTCGGCCGGCACGTCGCGGCCGCCCTTGCCCAGCGCGACGACCAGCTCGATCTCGTGCTGGTAATCATTGGTCTTGCTCGGATACGGCACGGCGCTGTCGGTCGGCACGATGGCATCGGTCGGCTTCATGAAGAAAAACGGCGCTTCACGGTTGGGATCGTGGCCCATTTCACGCGCATGGGCGGCATAATTGCGGCCGACGCAGTAAATGCGGCGCACCGGGAAAGGATCACCGCCGACCACGGGGACACTGGTGACGGCGGGAACGGGAATGGCGTAAGACATGCTGTAGCTCCGTAAGTATTCTGATGAAACGGGGATGCGGGGGCGCCCTTGAGGCTCTGCGAGTGTAAAAGAAAACGCCCTCCCGCGCTGGAGAACTGCGGCAAATTCCGACATGACAGAGGCTTTTTTGTGTAGCATCGTCAGACTTGACGCCTCGTTTGACGGCTTGCCACGCGAACCAGCAACCCAATTCAGTAACCGACCTCATCTATGCGCCCTAACCAAAATCCCGCAGCCGCCGCAGTGCAAATTCAGCAAGCAGTCGCATTGCATCAGAGCGGCGAGCTCGACAAAGCGGAAGCCCTGTATACCAAGGTGCTCTCCAAATTCCCCAGGCATTTTCAGGCGCTGTATCTGCTCGGCATGCTAGAACTGCATCGAAAGAACTTCAAGGAAGCGCTGGAACTGATCGACGCGGCGCTCAAGATCAACCCGACCCATATCGACGCCCTGTTTGACCGTTCCACCATCCTCGAAGATACGGAACGCCACATCGAAGCGCTGCGCAGTTATGACCTGGTGCTGGCGCTGAAATCCGACTTTACCGAAGCGCTGTACCGGCGCGGCAACGTACTGCGCGCCATGCAGCGCCACATGGAAGCGCTGGATTGCTACAAGCGCGTGTTGGCCGTCAAACCCGACCACGCGCAGGCCTGGCTCAAGCAGGGCAATTCGCTCAATGACCTGGGTCGCCTGCGCGAAGCGCTGACCTGCTACGAAAAAGCGGTCGAAGCCGCGCCCGAATATCCCGAAGCACTGTTCAACCTGGCCAATACGCTCAAGGAATTCGGCCGCCTTGACGAAGCCATGGCGACTTACGACAAAGTGCTGGAAATCGAGCCGGATTTCGCTGAAGCGATCGCCAACCGCGCTGTCCTGCTGAGCGGACAAAACCGGTCTGAAGAAGCGCTGGCCGATTATGACCGCGCGCTGCAACTGTTACCCGACTCCTCTGAGGCCCTGTACAACCGCGCCGCTGCAATGGAAGAACTGCTGCGATACGACGAAGCCATCGCAGCCTATGACCAAGTCCCCCCGGACGATCCGAACTACCAATCGGCGCGCTGGAACACAGCCCTGGCCAATCTGAAACTGGGCAAGCTCGAAGCCGGCTGGCGCCAGTATGAACAGCGCTGGCAAACCGAACAGATGCGCAAGACCCAGCGCCATTTCAGCCAGCCGCTGTGGCTGGGCCAGGAATCCCTGCAGGGAAAAACCATCCTGCTGCATTCCGAACAGGGCTTCGGCGACACGCTGCAGTTTGCGCGTTACGTTCCGCTGCTGGCCGAACGCGGTGCACGCATCATTCTGCAGGTGCAACCGGCGCTCAAGCCCCTGATGGCCAATATCAAAGGCGCCAGCGCCGTGCTGGCTACCGGCGAGCAGTTGCCGCCGTTCGACCTGCAGTGCCCGCTGATGAGCCTGCCGCTTGCCTGCCAGACGTTTTCTCTCGATGACATCCCTGCGGCGAATTACCTGCAACAAGATCCTGGAAAATCTGAAAGCTGGAAAGTACGTCTGGGCGAAAAGCGCAAGCCGCGTATCGGTATCGCCTGGTCCGGCAGCAATCCGCGCGTCAACAGCCCGGCCACCAAGCGACTCGATGCCGCACGTTCGATCCCCTTCACCGTACTGTCGCCGCTGCTGCAAAACGACCAGGTCGAATTCTTTGCCGTGCAACCGCAAAACAGCACCATTTCTCCGTTAGGCGGCATTTCTTCGCTAAGCCTCAGCCTCGGAGGGCAATCATCGGGTCTCAGCCTCGGGGGGCTGTCCTCAGGTCTCAACATCGGGGGCCAGCGCCTTGTCGACTACACGCGCGATCTTCGCGATTTCTCGGATACCGCAGCGCTGATCGATAATCTGGATCTGGTGATTTCAGTCGATACCGCCGTCGCGCATCTGGCAGGCTCGCTGGGCAAGCCGGTGTGGCTGCTCAACCGCTACAACACCGACTGGCGCTGGCTGCTGGGCCGCAACGATTCACCGTGGTATCCGAGCATGCAGATTTTCCGCCAGAGCAAGGCCGGCGACTGGAATGGCGTCATCTCCGAAGTGCAGCAGCAACTTCAACAGGCGCTACGATAAATCCCATCCCTCTGCAGGGACAAAAAAATGCCCGGCCATTGTGTGCCGGGCATTTTTACTTGCAAAACATTTCCCTCTATCCGCCGAAACGTACTTCCTGCAAGCCTCGCACGCCGTCCAGCGTCACCGCGAACAAGCCGCCGGCGGCCGGCTCGCGCGCCCGTGCTGCGTCATCCATGCCTTCATGCGCGGTCGTCACGAACAGCGTATCGAGATTGGCGCCGCCGAACGCCGGGCAGCTTGGCTGCGATACCGGCACCGCGACAATGCGATCAACCAGGCCGTCCGGTGCATAACGCACCACGCGTGCGCCGCCCCACTGGGCATTCCACAGAAAACCGCGGCTGTCGATGGCGGAACCGTCAGGGCTGCCTTTTTCACCCGACAGGTCAACGAACACTCTCTGCGTGCCGATCGCGCCGCTGACGGGGTCGTAGTCGCAAGACATGATCTTGTCCTGCATGGTGTCGCAGAAATACATGCGCGTCCCGTCAGGGCTGAAACAGATGCTGTTGGAAATCGCCACGCCCGGCAAGGGCAAACGCTCCAGGCTGAGATCGGCGTTGAGTCGGTAGAAGCTGCCGATCGGTGCGCGTCCCTTGTCTTCATTGAGCGTGCCGAATACGAAACGTCCCTGACGATCGCAGCGGCCGTCGTTCAGGCGCGTCGTCGGCAGGTCTTGTTCCACCGCCAGGATGTTGGTGATCTCGCCGCTGTCCAGGTTGAAGAATGCCAGCCGCGAAGCCAAACCAATCAGCAGGCGATCGGTCTGCGCAGTCAGCGCGAACACCGACAAACGCTCGGGCATGGGCCAGCTGCGCGTGGTGCCTTCCGCCGGATGGTGGTTCCAGAGTGTCGCCCCCTGGATGTCGGTCCAGAATAGCGATTGCGTCCTGTCGCACCAGATCGCACATTCGCCGAGCTCATTTTTGCCGTCTACGATCAGGCTTGCTTGCATGAGATGTCTGCTCCGTGATGGGAAATCCTGCCACTGATTTCCGGGTGATGAAGAATGATGAAGCGGGAATTCGAAACTTTAAACGAAAAGAGGCAAGCCGTGGCTTGCCTCCTTCCGCTGCTGCGTTTTACTGCGCTCTGCCGCTCGTTACGATCGGATCCTCATACGATCAGAACGAGTGGGCAATGCCGACGTAGCCGCCAGTTTGGCTTTGACCCGCCAATGGTGCACCGGCTTCGTCCGCTTCCAGCGAGAAGGTACCCGCGCCGCTGTTGCGAACCGTGCCTGCGCCGATGTACAGCAAAGTACGCTTGGACAGGTTGTAGTTCAGGCCGGCCATGTACAGGTTGGCGGAACCGCCGTTATTGTTGGCGTTGACGTGGAATACCGAACCGATCAGCGTCAAAGCCGGCGAGAGCTGATAGTTGGCGCCGACCCAGTAATGATTGACCTTGTCCGTCGAGCCAGGTGCAACATCCGGCGCTTTCAGGTTTTCATAACCCAGGTACAGCTTCAGTTTGTCGATGGTGTAAGTACCACCCAGGATCAGCTCCTTGGAGGAGTCATACACGTTGCCCGGCACTGTGGCGCCGCTCGCGTTCGTCGTGACGCTGCCGTACTTGCCGTTGGCGTCGCGCACCAGATCATAGATCGCGCGCAGTTCCAGGCCTTGATTCTGATAGACCAGCGAGACGCCGTCCTTGCGGCCCTTGGTGGTCGAACCGGCTTGTTCGCCGAGGCTGGTCTGGAACGTGGCGTTGAAGCCACCCCATGTCGGCGTCTGATATTCGATGATGTTGTTGGCACCGCCCCAGTTGCGGCCGTGCACCAGATTAGCGGTGCCGATCCATTGCTGACCGGTCGGGTCGAGGAACCAGACGTCATTGTCGATGAACAAATTCTTGCCGATCTTGATCGAACCGGCGCTGCCGTTCAGGCCGACATACGAACGACGATTGAACAGTGCTGTGCCGTTGGTAGCACCCTTGGTCGCGCCGAAACCCGATTCCAGCAGGAAGAAACTGTTCAGGCCGCCACCCAGATCTTCTTTACCTTTGAAGCCGATCATGCTCGTGCCCCACTGGTTGCTGGCTGCGCGCACTTGTGTGCCGGTGTTGCCGTTGGCCTGGTGCACGTTGCTCTGCACGTCGACGCCGGCGACGACGCGTCCGTAGATGGTGACGCTGTCTTCCGCCTGCGCGGATGCCAGGCATGCGCCGAACAGGGAGGCCGTGCCCAGGGCCTTGAGAAGGGTTTTGGTTGAGATGGACTGAGTCATCGTGAAGTCTCCGTAGATCTTTATAGTCAACAGGGTGGAGTCGATTGCTGCACCCTCACTTTTTTTGTATGAAACCCGCGTTGAATCAGCGCGCAAAAGTCCTCCTCGATACCGGCTTTTTCAACCGTTCGATCAGCATTTCGTCAGCTTCATTTCAACGTGGAGTCCAGAGCGTGAAACCGTCTGAACTGGGCTAGATACTAAGGATTAGTGACATATATTTCTAATGAATTATTTGCCTCAGTCGATACTTGATTTGATATCATCGAAAAATATAAAAAATGGCGGAGACAAATGAAGAACAGCGACCCGAACTGGTTCCTGCGTGCGCGTCTGAAAACACGGCAGCTCTTGCTGTTAATCGCACTAGATGATGAACGAAATATTCATCGCGCCGCCAATGAACTCAACATGACGCAGCCTGCGGCATCCAAGCAACTGAAGGATCTTGAGGACATGCTCGGCGTGACCTTGTTCGATCGCCTGCCGCGCGGCATGCGCCCGACCATCTACGGTGAAGCGATGATCCGCCACTCGCGCATGGCGCTCACCAGCTTGTCGAAGGCACATGAAGACATCGTCGCGCTGAAGTCCGGCCTGTCCGGCCAGGTCGACGTCGGCGTGATCCTGTCGCCGGGCATGTCACTGCTGCCGGCAGCGATTGCGCGCGTCAAGGAGCACTCGCCCATGCTGCGTATCGGCGTCGAAGTCGAGAGCAGCAACATCCTGCTGGCACGCCTGCTGCGCGGCGACCTGGACTTCCTGGTGGCGCGCATCCTCGATGAAGAAGTCAGCCACAACCTGCACTACGAAGAACTGTCCGACGAACCGATCTGCGCCGTCGCCCGCGTCGGCCATCCGCTGCACGCGCACAAGAACCTCCAACTCAAGGACATCGTCGACGACCCGTGGATCATGGCGCCCAAGGGCAGCATCTTGCGCAGCCGCGTTGACCTGATGTTCCGCAAGAGCGGCCTGACGCCGCCGGCCAATGTGGTCGACACCACCGCTATCCTCACCATCACCAGCCTGCTGCAACAGACCGACTTCCTGTACGCCATGCCGACCGAAGTGGCGCGCTATTATTCCCAGGCGCGCCTGATGGATCTGCTGCCGATAGAATTGCCGTGCAAGATGGACGGCTTCGGCATCATCACCCGCCGGGAACATTTGCTGTCGCCGGGCGCGGTGATTTTGCAACAGGCGATCAGGGATGTGGCGAAAACGATTTACTGAATTCCTGAATTCCAGCCACAAAAAAAAAGCGAGACATCAAGTCTCGCTTTTTTTATTTTCAGCTGCGCCTGCATAGATTGGCGAGAAAGTGCCGATAGCAAGGCGCGCCGACGCAGACAGTGCGTGAGCACGGCAAGGCGTCGCAACGCCGCTAGCGGTGCTTTATCACCAATCTACGCCCAGCCGGCGTCCACGATGAATTCTTGTGCAGTACACATGACGCTCTCATCCGACGCCAGGAACAACACCATGCGCGCCAGATGCCACGGCAGCAATTCGCCTTGCAGGCATTGGTTGCGCTTGATGTCTTCCTTGCCCTTCTCATCCAGCCACAATTCGATCTGGCGTTCGGTCATGACCCAGCCCGGCGTCACGGTATTGACGCGGATATTGTGCGCGCCGAGATCGCGTGCCAGGCCGCGTGTCAAACCGAGCACCGACGACTTGGCCGTGGTGTAGACCGGGAAGCCGCCGCTCGACGTGTGCCAGCTGATCGAGCTGAAGTTGATGATCGAGCCGCCCTTCTTCTTGATCATGCCCGGCGCCACCGCCTGCACGGCGAAGAACGACGGACGCTGATTGATGGCGATGCGGTTGTCCCAGTATTCCTGCGTCACGTCTTCCAGCTTGTGACGTTCGTCATTGGCGGCGTTGTTGACCAGTACATCGAAGTCGCCCAACTGGGCGGCCAGTTCCTTGATGGTGTTTTGCAGCGATGCGATGTCGCGCAGGTCGCAGTAGCGGAACGACGGCGCGGTGAAACCGGCGTCGGCGATCTGCTTGCACAGGGCTTCGCTGGCGTCTTTCGCAATGTCGACGAAAGCGACGATGGCGCCTTGTTCCGCCAGCGCGCTGACGATGGCCGCGCCGATGCCGGTGCCGCCGCCCGTGATGAAGACGCGCTTGCCCTTGAGGCTGGGGTAGCTCGCCAATTGATATGTTGCAGACATGTGTTCTCCAGAAATTGAGTGGCGCCTTACAGGACGGTGACGTGCGGATGCGGCACGTCGTCCAGGCTGAGGCGATTGCGCAATGCCGGACCGAAAGCAGCGACGTCGATCTCGAACGTCTCGCCCGGCGCGACCGTGATGTTGTCGGAGCAGCTCAGCGTTGCCGTGCCGAAGAAATGGATGTGCACGTCGCCGGGGCGGCGGAACAGCGGATACTTGAAATGGTGGTATTCCAGGTTCGACACCGTGTGCGACATGTTGTCCTCGCCGCTGACGAAAGGCTTCTCCCAGCGCACCTTGCCGTCTTGCGCGCGGATGCGCGACATGCCTTGCACGTGCGCAGGCAATTCGCCCACCAGCAATGCCGGGCCGACCGAACAGACACGCAACTTGGAATGCGCCAGGAACAGATAATTCTGACGCTCGGTCACGTGGTCCGAAAACTCGTTGCCGATGGCGAAACCGAGACGATACGGCTGGCCGTTGTCGCCGATGATATAGAGACCGGCGATCTCCGGCTCTTCACCGCCGTCGAGCGCGAAGTGCGGCATCGCCAGCGGTTCTTCCGCAGCGCGCACGATGGAACCGTCGCCCTTGTAGAACCACTCCGGCTGCACGCCGATCTTGCCGGCCGCAGGCTTGCCGCCTTCCAGACCCATGCGGAACATCTTCATGCTGTCGGTCAGGTTGTCGCCGGCGCCGTCGAGCTTCTTGTGCATGGCGTCGCGACCGTCGGCGCTGCCCAGGTGGGTCAGACCGGTGCCGGTGACGTAGCAATGCGCCGTGTCTTCATGATCCAGCGGGGCCAGCAAGCCGCCTCGCTCCGCAACCGATGCATAATCGACTACGGTCGCGCCGAGCGCGGCAGTGGCGAATTCCTGCAAGGAAGCCTTCTTCGCGATGGCGGCGCGCGCCAAGGCATACGTACTGCGATAACCGTCGACGACACGGATCTTCTTGCCGTCGTCTTCGAGGCTGCCGACCAGGCGCGAGCCGTCGGCTTGTTTGAATTGCACCAGCAACATGCTTGTTACTCCTTAGTGAGAATGCTTGGGAACGGCAGCGCCGCGGCAACCGACCAGGAAATCGAAATCGCAGCCTTCGTCGGCCTGCAATACGCGGTCGATGTACAGCGATTGATAGCCGCCCTGCATCGCCGGCTTGACCTGCGCCAGCTTCTCGGCGCGCGCAGTCTGGCGTTGCGCCATTTCCTCATCGCTGATGTCGAGATGCAAGCGACCGGCGGCACAATCCATTTCGATCCAGTCGCCGTCCTGCACGATGCCCAGCGGACCGCCGGCGGCAGCTTCCGGCGCCACGTGGAGAACCACGGTGCCGTAGGCGGTGCCGCTCATGCGTGCATCGGAAATGCGCACCATGTCCTTGACGCCTTGCGCCAGCAGCTTGGGCGGCAAGCCCATGTTGCCGACTTCGGCCATGCCGGGATAGCCCTTGGGGCCACAGTTTTTCATGACCAGCACCGAGCTGGCGTCGACGTCCAGATCGGGATCGTTGATGCGTTCCTTGTAATGCGCAAAGTCTTCGAACACCACCGCCTTGCCGCGATGCTTCATCAGTTCCGGCGAGGCTGCCGACGGCTTCAACACTGCGCCGCGCGGCGACAGGTTGCCGCGCAGGATGCAGATGCCGCCGTCATCGATCAATGGATTGTCGAGCTTGCGAATCACTTCGTCGTTGTACTGCGGCGCGTCCTGGTTGTTTTCCCACAGCGTCTTGCCGTTGACTGTCATCGCATCTTTATGCGGGATCAGGTCGGCTTCGCCGAGGCGGCGCAGCACTGCCGGCAAGCCACCGGCGTAGTAGAACTCTTCCATCAGGAAGCGGCCCGAGGGCTGCAGGTCGACAATCGTCGGCGTGCCGCGGCCGACGCGCGTCCAGTCTTCCAGTTCGAGGTCGACGCCGATGCGGCCGGCGATCGCCTTCAGATGGATCACGGCGTTGGTCGAGCCGCCGATGGCGGCGTTGACGCGAATGGCGTTCTCAAACGCTTCGCGGGTCAGGATCTTGGACAAGGTCAGGCCTTCCCAGACCATGTCGACGATGCGCATGCCGGACATGTGCGCGAGCACATAACGGCGCGCATCAACGGCGGGAATCGCAGCATTGTGCGGCAATGAAGTGCCCAGTGCTTCGGCCATGCAAGCCATCGTCGAGGCGGTGCCCATGGTGTTGCAGGTGCCGGCCGAGCGCGACATGCCGGCTTCGGCCGCCATGAATTCGTGGATGGAGATCTTGCCCGCCTTGACCTGTTCGCTCAATTGCCAGACCACCGTGCCGGAGCCGATGTCCTTGCCTTCGTGCTTGCCGTTCAACATCGGGCCGCCGGTGACGACGATCGCCGGCACGTCGCAGCTGGCCGCACCCATCAGCAGCGCCGGCGTGGTCTTGTCGCAGCCGACCAGCAGCACCACCGCATCGAGCGGATTGCCGCGGATCGATTCTTCGACGTCCATGCTGGCGAGATTGCGCGTCAGCATCGCGGTCGGGCGAAGATTGGATTCGCCGTTGGAGAACACCGGGAACTCGACCGGGAAACCACCCGCCTCGATGATGCCGCGCTTGACGTGTTCCGCGATCTTGCGGAAGTGCGCATTGCACGGCGTCAGTTCTGACCAGGTGTTGCAGATGCCGATGACCGGCTTGCCTTGGAATTCGTGATCGGGAATACCCTGATTCTTCATCCAGCTGCGATACATGAAACCGTTCTTGTCGGCCGTACCGAACCAGGCTGCGGAACGCAGTGTGCGCTTCTTGTCGATAGTCATTTACTCATCCGTTTGGAATAGTGCGGTCGCCACCTCCCGGTGTGGCGACGCTGATGAAAACGGCTGCAAGAAACTCCTCTTACAGCCACCCCTCTGGCAGAACTTATATTTCTTGTTATTTATTTTTGTTGTAGACATCAAAGAATACGGCAGCCAGCAATACCAGGCCCTTGATCACTTGCTGGTAATCGATGCCGATGCCCATGATGGACATGCCGTTGTTCATCACGCCCATCACGAAGGCGCCGATGACCGCGCCCATGACCTTGCCGACGCCGCCCGAAGCCGATGCGCCACCGATGAAACAGGCTGCGATCACGTCCAGCTCGAAGCCGGTGCCGGCCTTCGGCGTAGCCGTATTCAGGCGCGCCGCGAAGATCAGGCCGGCCAGCGCCGCCAGCATGCCCATGTTGACGAAGGTGTAGAAGCTCACGCGTTCGGTCTTGATGCCGGACAGCTTGGCGGCTTTTTCATTGCCGCCGACGGCGTAGACGCGGCGGCCGATGGTGGTGCGGTTGGTGACGAAGGTGTAGACCACCATCAGCGCAAACATGATGATCAGCACGTTCGGCATGCCCTTGTAGGAGGCCATCAGGTAGCTGAAGGCGATGATGGCTGCCGCAAACAGAATGTTCTTGAGCAGGAAGAACACCGCCGGTTCTTCTTCCATGCCGTGCTTGACCTGCTTGCTGCGGCCGTGGACTTTCACCGCCAGCAGAATCGCGGCGGCGGCCACGCCGACCAGCAGCGAGGTGATGCGAACGCTGCCGGTGTCGGCAAAGAATTCAGGAATGAACCCCGAGCTCAGCAGCTGGAAGCCGCGCGGAAAAGGACCGACCGACTGGCCTTCCAGCAGCGCCAGCGTCAGGCCCTTGAATACCAGCATGCCGGCCAGCGTGACGATGAAGGATGGGATGCGGAAGAACGCCACCCAGTAACCTTGCGCTGCGCCGATGGCGGCGCCGGCGATCAGGCAGATGACGGTGGTCAGGATGAAGTTGACTTCATAGTTGACCATCAGCACTGCCGCCAGCGCACCGATGAAACCGACCACCGAGCCCACCGACAAGTCGATGTGGCCGGCCACGATCACCATCAGCATGCCCAACGCCATGATCACCACATAGCTGTTTTGCAGCACCAGGTTGGTCAGGTTGAGCGGCTGCATCAGCGTGCCGTCGGTCATGACCTGGAAGAAGGCCATGATCGCCACCAGCGACAGCAGCATGCCGTATTCGCGCATGTTGTTCTTGAGGAAGCCGGCGTATTCCCGTTTGGCTTCGGGGACCGCGTCGAGCGTAGGTGTCTTGCTCATTTCATTGTTCTCCATTCTTCACAATCCTTTCGTTCCGTACTATGGAACGCATGATTTTTTCCTGCGATGCTTCCGCCGCCGTGTATTGGCCGACGAACTGTCCTTCGTTCATGACATAGATCCGGTCGCACATGCCGAGCAGTTCCGGCATTTCCGACGAGATCATGATGATGCACTTGCCTTCCGCAGCCAGCTGGTTGATCAGGGTGTAGATCTCGAACTTGGCGCCGACGTCGATGCCGCGCGTCGGCTCGTCGAGGATCAGCACTTCCGGATTCGAGAACAGCCACTTGCTGAGCACCACCTTCTGCTGGTTGCCGCCGGACAGGTTCACCACCTTTTGCAGCACGCTCGAGCAGCGGATCCGCATCTTGGTGCGGAAGTCGGCCGCCACCTTGAACTCGCGCGCCTCGTCGATCACCGACTTGTCAGAGATCGCGCCCAGGTTGGCCAGCGAGATGTTCTTCTTGATGTCTTCGTCCAGCACCAGGCCGTCGCCCTTGCGGTCTTCGGTGACGTAGGCGATGCCGTGGTTGATGGCTTTCTGGATGGTGCCGACGTCGATCTTCTTGCCGTGCAGATGGACCTCGCCGCTGATCTTGGTGCCATAGGCGCGGCCGAAGATGCTCTTGGCCAGTTCGGTGCGGCCGGCTCCCATCAGGCCGGCGATGCCGACGATCTCGCCCTTGCGCACGTTGAAGTCGATGTCCTTGATCACCACGCGATCAGGATGAATCGGATGGTGCACGCGCCACTGCCTGACTTCGAAAATGGTCTCGCCGATCTGCGGCTCGCGCTTGGGATAGCGGTCCGCCATCTCGCGCCCGACCATGTTCTGGATGATGCGGTCTTCGCTGATTTCTTCCTTGCGGCAGTCGAAGGTGTCGACCGTGGCGCCATCGCGCAGCACGGTGATCGAATCGGCGACCTTGGAAATCTCGTTGAGCTTGTGTGAAATCAGGATTGACGAAATGCCCTGCGCCTTGAGTTCCAGCAGCAGTTCGAGCAAGGCATCGCTGTCGCTTTCGTTCAGGCTGGCGGTTGGTTCGTCGAGGATCAGCAGCTTGACCTCTTTCGACAAGGCCTTGGCGATCTCGATCAGTTGTTGCTTGCCGACGCCAAGGTTGGTGATCAGCGTCGACGGCGGATCCTTCAGGCCGACCTTGGCCAGCAGTTCCTTGGCTTTGGCGTAGGACAGTTCCCAGTCGATCACGCCGCCGCTGGCCTGCTCGTTGCCGAGGAAAAGATTTTCGGTAATCGACAGCAGCGGCACCAATGCCAGCTCCTGGTGGATGATGATGATGCCGACGCTTTCGCTGTCGACGATATCCTTGAATTCGCGAGTCTGGCCCTGATAGATGATGTCGCCGGAATAGCTTCCGTGCGGATAGACGCCGCTCAGGACTTTCATCAGGGTGGATTTGCCGGCGCCATTCTCGCCGACCACGGCGTGGATCTCGCCGGTGCGCACTGCCAGGTTGACGTTGTTGAGCGCCTTGACACCCGGGAATGTCTTTTCAATTCCGCGCATTTCCAGAATTGTACTCATGTGTTCTGACCTCTTTTTTTGCTCCGGCCTCCCGTGGTGGTGGGATGCTGCGGGCCGCTATTCTGGCGTCCGATCAGAGTCGTTGCAAGCTGCGGCAACGTCGCCTCCGGAAACACCAACCCCGCGCGCGCGGCGCGGGGCTGCTTTTTTGTCCGGCCGACATTCATCGACCGGACCACACTCACTTAACCGAACCAGCGAATTACTTCACTTGGGCTTCGGTGTAGTAGCCGCTGCCGACCAGCACTTCTTTCCAGTTGCTGGCGTCGACGCTGACCGGCTTCAACAGGTAGGAAGGCACAACCTTGACGCCATTGTTATAGGTCTTGGTGTCGTTGATGGTTGGTGCTTTGCCCGACAACACGGCGTCCACCATGGAGACGGTGACCTTGGCCAGTTCACGTGTGTCCTTGAAGATGGTCGAACGCTGTTCGCCGCGGATGATGGACTTGACCGAAGGCACTTCCGCATCCTGACCGGTCACGACCGGCATTGGCAGCTTCGGCGTACCGTAGCCGACGCCCTTGAGCGAGGAGATGATGCCGATGCTGATGCCGTCATACGGCGACAGCACTGCGTCGACGTGGGCGTTGCCGTAGTAGGCGCTCAGCAGGTTGTCCATGCGGGCTTGCGCAGTCGCGCCGTCCCAACGCAGGGTTGCAACCTTGTCCATGCCCAGCTGCTTGCTGCGCACGACCAGCTTGCCCTTGTCGATGTAAGGCTTCAGGACCGACATGGCGCCGTTGTAGAAGAAGAAGGCGTTGTTGTCGTCAGCCGAACCACCGAACAGTTCGATGTTGAACGGCCCCTTGCCGCCCTTCAGGTCCAGCGCCTTTTCGATGTACGAAGCCTGCAGCACGCCGACCTGGTAGTTGTCGAAAGTCGCGTAGTAGTCGACGTTCTTGGAGTTGCGGATCAGGCGGTCATAAGCGATGACCTTGATGCCCTTGTCGGCGGCTTTTTGCAGCACATCGGACAGGGTGGTGCCGTCGATCGCGGCGATGACCAGAACCTTGACGCCCTTGGTCACCATGTTTTCAATCTGCGCCAGCTGGTTCGGGATGTCGTCTTCCGCGTATTGCAGGTCGGTCTGGTAGCCCTTTTCCTTGAATACCTTGACCATGTTGTTGCCGTCAGCGATCCAGCGCGCCGACGACTTGGTCGGCATGGAGATCCCGATCAGGCCCTTGGTCTGGGCGCTCACTTGTGCGCTCACTGCCATCAGACCCATGCTCAGGCCAAGCGTCAGCCCGGCCAATACCGATTTGAGTTTCATACTTCTCGTCTCCTAAATGTTTGTTGTTTTACTGGCAATGCAAAACATGCCTATCTGCGCGGGGGAACGCGACATATTTTGCAAGGCCTCTACGATAACCATTAGAGCAATACATTTCTAATGATTTTTTTGCTAAAACCCATATTGTTTTCAACATCAGTTTTGCGCAAACGGCAGGACTCGCGTCTGCCGCCTTTTGCCCTTGCCAGATGCCTCAAGCCGCCTGTGCGGACGGTTTGACGGCGACGGCTGCGCCATTCGCATCTGCCGCCTTGGCCGCGCCCAGCGACATGAGCCGCTGCGCCAGACAAAACACGAACAGCAGCACGCCGATCACGATCTTGGTCCACCAGGAGCTCAGCGTGCCGTCGAAGGCGATCAGCGTCTGGATCACGCCCAGGATCAGCACCCCGGTCAGGGTACCGGCCACATAACCGTAACCGCCCGTCAGCAAGGTGCCGCCGATGACCACCGCAGCGATGGCATCGAGCTCGGTGCCCTGCGCATGCAGGCCGTAACCGGACAGCATGTAGAACGAGAACAATACACCCGCCAGCGCCGCGCAGAAACCGCTGAATGCATAAATCGCCACCTTGGTGCGACCCACCGGCAAACCCATCAGCAGCGCCGACTGCTCGTTGCCGCCAACGGCATAGACCGCCCGGCCAAAGCGCGTGTAATGCGCCAGGTAGATCGCCAGCGCCAGCATCAGCACCGCTATGACCACGCTGGGCGAGACGAAGGCGTCGCCTAATCCGAACTCCAGCCGGGTCTGCGACATCGCCACAAACAACGGATCGTCGATGGTGATGGAATTGATGCTGATCAGATAACACAGGCCGCGGGCCAGGAACATCCCAGCCAGCGTGACGATGAACGGCTGCAGCTTGAAGAAATGGATCAGCACGCCCATCGCGGCGCCGAACAGGCCGCCCAGCGCCAGCACGCAGACGATCACCAGCAGCGGATGCCAATGCCACGATTGCAGCAGGTAGGCCGAAATCATGGTGGTCAGCGCCAGCACCGAACCGACCGACAGATCGATGCCGCCGGACAGGATCACGAAGGTCATGCCGATGCCGATCACCAGCAGGAAAGCGTTGTCGATCAGCAGATTCAGCACCACCTGCACCGAAAAGAAACCGTCGTAGGCGACCGAACCCATCGCGAACAGGACCACCAGCAAGGCGACGGTGACCAGCGAGGTGAAGTATGGCGTCGCCAACAGGGAGCGAAAATTCTTCATGATTTTTCCTGAATGCTTAGGCTTGGTTGCCGGATTTGAAAAAACGCAGACGACGAAACTCCGGCGACTGTGACAGGCAAACCAGGAACACCACCACCGACTTGACCACCATGTTGACTTCCGGCGGCACGCCCAATGAATAGATCGTGTACGTCAGCGCCTGGATGATCAGCGCGCCGATCACACTGCCGACCAGGCTGAACTTGCCGCCGGCCAGCGAGGTGCCGCCCAGCGTCACCGCCAGGATGGCGTCCAGCTCCAGCAACAGGCCGGCGTTGTTGGCGTCGGCGCTCTTGATGTTGGCGCTGATCATCAGCCCGGCCAGTCCGGCGCACAGGCTGCAGAAGATATAGACGAAAAAGATCAGCGCCGCCGTGCGGATGCCCGCCAGGCGCGACGCCACCGGATTGATGCCGACCGACTGGATGAACAGGCCCAGCGCGGTCTTGCGCATCAGCAGCGCCAGCACCACGAACATGCCGGCGACGATGAACAGCGAAAACGGCAGGCCCCACAGGTAACCGCTGCCAAGATAGAAGAACGGCTTGTAGTACACCGTGATGATCTGGCCATCGGTCAGCAATTGCGCCAGCCCGCGTCCGGCCACCATCAGGATCAGCGTGGCGATGATCGGTTGCAGCCCCAGCGTCGCCACCAGCAGGCCGTTCCACGCGCCGCACAGCAGCGCCACGCCGAGCGCGGCGGCCAGCGCCCAACCCATCGGGATGTTGCTGACGTATTCCGGTACGCCATTGTTGACGACCATGGTGCCGCCGATCAGCATCGCCGCAATCGTGCCCGAAATCGCCACCACCGCGCCGACCGAAATGTCGATGCCGCGCGTGGCGATCACCAGCGTCATGCCCAGCGCCGCCAGCATCAGCGGCGCCGCCCGGTTGACGATGTCGATCACGCTGCCGTACAGATGGCCGTCCTTCATTTCGATGCGGAAGAAGCCCGGGATCATGAAGAAGTCGATCAGCAGCAGCACCGCCAGCGCGCCCAGCGGCCGGCTCAGCGGATGAAACAAGGCGCGTCGCAGCCGGTTGGCAGCGGCGCCCGAAGAAGTATTGCGATTGGAGATCAGGTTGGAATTCATTGATGCGCTCATGTTGCTGTTCCTGCTGTCTGCCCTTTGGTCTCGCCCGCGATCACCTGCAGCACCGAGGCGTCGTCCAGTTCACCGCGCAGATATTCGCCGCAGCCGTGGCGATCGCGCAGCACCAGCATACGGTCGCTGCAGCGCAGGACTTCGGGGATTTCGGAAGAGATGAAAAGAATCGACATGCCCTTGCGGCACAAGGCCATGACGTAATCCATGATCTCCTGCTTGGCGCGCACGTCGATGCCGCGCGTCGGCTCGTCCAGGATCAGCATGTCGGGGTCGGTCGCCAGCCAGCGCGCCAGCAAGGCCTTCTGCTGGTTGCCGCCGGACAGCAGGCCGATCGGGGTTTCGACGTCGGCGGTCTTGATGCCCAGCCATTTGACGTAATCGGCCGCGATCTGCTGCTGGCGCTTGCGCGGGATCACGTGCAGCAGTCCGTTGCGCGCCTGCAGCGCGAGGATGATGTTTTCGCGCACCGACAGGTCGAGGATGGCGCCCTCCTTCTTGCGGTCTTCGGAGCAGAAGCCGATACCGGCGGCGATGGCGTCGCGCGGCGTGGAGAATTTCACCGGCTTGCCCTTGATGCTGATCTCGCCGCTGTCGGCCTTGTCGGCGCCGAACAGCAGCCGCGCGGTCTCGGTGCGGCCGGAACCGAGCAGGCCGCACAGGCCGAATACTTCACCGGCGCGCAGCTCGAAGTCCTGCGGCGTCAGCGCCCCCTTGCGACCAAGTCCGCGCGCCTGCAGGAAGACTTCGCCGTCGTTGGCGGCCGGCGTGATGTCGGCGTTGTCGGCCAATGCCTCGCCGGCGGCGGTGGCGTCGACCGGCACGCCCACCATCTTGTTGACCAGATCGAGGCGCGACAATTCGCTGGCGGCATATTCGCCTTCGCGCACGCCGTTGCGCAGCACCGTGATGCGGTCGGAAATTTCGTAAGTCTGGTCCAGGAAATGCGTCACGAAGAGAATCGCCATGCCTTCGTCGCGCAGGCTGCGCAAGACCTTGAACAGCAATTGCACTTCCGCCTCGTCAAGGCTGGAAGTCGGCTCGTCGAGGATCAGCACGCTGGCCGATACGCTCACGGCACGCGAGATCGCCACCATCTGCTGGATCGCCAGCGGATACGCAGACAGAGGTTTTTGCACATCGATGTGCAGGTCAAGTCTGGCCAGCAACTTGGTCGCGCGGCGCTGCATGGTGGCCCAGTCGATCGGACCGACGCCGCCCCATTTGCGCGGGTAGCGGCCGATGAAAATATTCTCGGCCACGGTCAGGTTCGGACACAGGTTGACTTCCTGGTAGACCGTGCTGATGCCGAGCTGCTGCGCTTCCAGCGTCGAGCCGGGACGGATGGCGCGGCCGCGCAGCAGGATGTGGCCGTCATCGGGTGTGTAGACGCCGGTGAGCACCTTGATCAGCGTCGACTTGCCGGCGCCGTTCTGGCCCATGAGGGTATGGACTTCGCCCGGGAACAGGCGCAGGCCGACGTCGCTCAATGCCTTGACGCCGGTGAATGACTTATGGATGCCGATGAGTTCCAGCGCCGGTTCGGCGCCGCTGGCGGGAGTGTGTTCTGAAGTTGCGTTCGACATGGCGTTACCGCAAGTGAAAAAACGGCGGGCCGAAGCCCGCCGCACAAAGCCTGTTGAGCAGATGCGCCGCAACACAGAGGGGCATTGCGGCACATCGTTCAAGGCCCAGGGGTTACTCCAGAGCAGAGGAGAAACAACACCGGGAAATTGCTTCCCCGGTCATACGATCGGAACCCGCATGCGCACATGGGTCACATGGCGCACATGCGGGCGGGAGACCGATCAATATCCGATATCAGGCATCAATGACGTATCAATAACGTATCAATACTTGCGGTTAGGGAATTCCTTGGCCGCGACTTCGGCCGGGAACACGCCTTCTTCAGTGGTGATGCGCTTCGGCACTTCCTTGCCGGCCTTGACGTCCTTGGCGATCGACATCAGTTGCGGTCCGAGCAGCGGGCTGCACTCGACGGTGACGTTGAGCTTGCCGGCCATCATGGCTTCGAACGCGCCCTTCACACCATCAATCGAAATCACCAGGATGTCCTTGCCCGGTTTCAGGCCGGCTTCTTCAATGGCCTGGATGGCGCCGATGGCCATGTCGTCGTTATGCGCGTAGAGCACGTTGATCTTCTTGCCGTCGGCCTTGAGGAAGGCTTCCATGACTTCCTTGCCCTTGGCGCGGGTAAAGTCGCCGGTCTGCGAGCGGATGATCTTCAGGTTCGGATTGGTCTTGATGGTTTCTTCGAAACCGGCCTTGCGGTCGATCGCCGGTGCGGAGCCCACAGTACCTTGCAGTTCAACGATGTTGATATCGCCGGCAGGCATGGTCTTGGCGCGGTCCAGCAACCAGCGTGCAGCGCGACGGCCTTCTTCGACGAAGTCGGAACCGATGAAGGTCACGTACAGCGACTTGTCGCTCACGTTGACGGCGCGGTCAGTCAGGATCACCGGGATCTTGGCGGCCTTGGCTTCGCGCAGGACGGTGTCCCAGCCCGATTCAACCACCGGCGAGAAGGCGATCACGTCGACCTTTTGTGCGATGAAGGAGCGGATGGCCTTGACCTGGTTCTCCTGCTTCTGCTGCGCATCGGCGAACTTCAGGTTGACGCCGGCCTTCTTGGCGGCATCCTTGATCGAGGCGGTGTTGGCGGTGCGCCATTCGCTTTCGGCGCCGACTTGCGAGAAGCCGATGGTCAGCGGTTTGTCGGCGGCAACAGCGCCGGACAGGACGCTCCAACCCAGGGTCATGCAAACGGCGGCGCCCAGCAGGGTTCTGCGAGTCATTTTCATTACTTGTCTCCAATGATGTTTATCAACACGAACTGTTTTTATTTGGTGTCCGGCGCTTGTCGTGGGGGGAACGGTAGCGCCGTCATGTGCGTCTTCGCTGTCACCTGGCGTGCAGCGAAATGTGCCGGTCAATAGTAGGAGACGGAGAAATATCTATCCAATGAATTTTTGGCGATATCCGATACCGAAACAGGCATGGCGCTTTAGCAAACTACATGGAGCAAAAAAACGCTGACAAAATACTGACGCGCCTCAACCTGACAGATCATTTTTGATATCAATGTCCATAAATTTTTCATTATTCCGCATCGGTAGCCGATGTTAGGATCGGCGCTGTTTTTGCCTCATCCAGCGACACAGACAGCAGTACAGCAGTACAGCAGGCCCAGGCGGAGCAGACCGCACAGCATCCGCCCAGATAATCGAGACCGCAACCGAGACGCCATGACCACATCCCCAGCAGCGCAGCGCAACGACGCTCCCGCCATTGAGACCGTGACCCTTCAGTCCGGACGTCAACGCCTGAGCGTGCTGCCCGGACTCGGCGCCAGCATCGCGGCCTGGGATCTGGAATGGCGCGGCGCCTGGACGCCGCTGTTTCGTCCCTGGTCCGGCGTTGACGATCTGTACACGACCGCCTGCTTTCCGCTGGTGCCATGGTCGAACCGCATCACCGAAGGCGGCTTCATGCACAAGGGCGCGCACTACCCGGTGCTGCAAAACCGCGCCGGCGAAAACTATCCTATCCACGGCGACGGCTGGCTGCAAAGCTGGCGGGTCGCCGGTCAAACCGACAACCGCATCGTGCTGGCGCTGGACTCGGCGCAATACGACGGCGATCCGTATACCTACAGCGCGACGCAGACGCTGACGCTGAACGACGACGGCCTGACCATCGATCTGCAAGTCACCAATCGCGGCGCCGAAGAACTGCCGTTCGGCCTCGGCCTGCATCCCTACTTCCCGCGCAACGCCGACACGCGCCTGCAATCGCGCGCCGACGGCGTCTGGCTGTGCGGCGCCGATCCGATTCCGACCGGGCATACGCGCGACTTTCCGGCCACCTTCGACTACAACCGGTTTGCGCCGGTGGAGTTCCCCGCCGATGGTCCGCTGATCGACAACTGCTTCACCGGCTGGGACGGCCTCTCGCACATCGACTACCCCGACCGCGGCCTGCGCCTGAGCATGCAAATGGAAAACTGCACCGGCTACAGCCTGATGTACCGCCCGCCCGGCCTCGACTATTTTTGCCTGGAGCCGATCACGCATCCGATCGACGCCTTCCACATGCCCGGCCGCGACGGCCTGGTCAACCTGGCGCCGGACGCGTCCATGCAATTACTCACGCATTTCATCGTGAGCGAGATTTGAATCTGTTTTGAATCTGTTTTGAATCCGCTTTGAATCTGCTCTGAATTTGTTTTAAAACCGAACACACAATGACGCAAGCAACTCCTTCCACCTCCTCCACCGGCCTGATCGCGCTCGACTGGGGCACCACCTCGCTGCGCGCCTACCGGTTCGACGCCGACGGCCGCGTGGCCGACAAGCGTGCGCTGCCGTGGGGGATCATGAACCTGCCGCCGGCGGAAGACGGCGCCGATACATCCGCAGCTTCTTCCCTCGCCGGTTTCCGTCGCGCGCTGCAAGCCGCTTGCGGCGACTGGCTGCGCGACTTCCCGGCCACGCCGCTGATCGCCGCCGGCATGGTCGGCAGCAAACAGGGCTGGCGGGAAGCGCCCTACCTCGACGTGCCGCTGGCCGTCAGCGACGTCGGCAACACCTTGACCGTGGTCGACACCGGCTTCGGCGTGCCGCTGCATATCGTGCCGGGACTGCTGCAACGCTCGGCGCTGCCCAATGTGATGCGCGGTGAGGAAACCCAGGTCGCCGGCATCCTCGACCAACTGCAGGTCGACGACATCCTGATCGGCCTGCCCGGCACGCACTCGAAATGGGTGCACGTGCGCGGCAAGCGCATCGAACATTTCGACACCTTCATGACCGGCGAGATGTACGCCGTACTGAGCAACCACAGCATCCTCGGCCGCACCATGCAACGCGACGGCGCAGCAGATGCAGAAGACGACGCGGCTTTCGTGCGCGGCGCGCTGGTGGCGAAGTCGCCCGACGGCCGCGCCGGCATGCTGTCCAACATCTTCGGCAGCCGCACCCTCGGCCTGACCGGCGAACTGTCGCCGCGCGCCCAGGCGCATTACCTGTCCGGCCTGCTGATCGGCCACGAAATCGCCGCGCTGGTGGCAACCACCGACGGCGTCCGGCAACAGCGTATCGCCCTCATCGGCGACGACGCGCTGTGCGAGCGTTACCGCCAGGCGCTGGCGCTGTACGACCTGACGAAAGTGGAAATCGCCGCTGCCGCCACCGAGCACGGCTTGTGGAAACTGGCCCTGCATGCGGGCCTGGTTTCGTCCTCACCAAGAACACCGAGAAAGTAGAACCATGCTAAAGAATCTTTTCCACCATGCCCTGCAGCACTGCGGCCTGATCGCCATCCTGCGCGGCGTGCGTCCCGACGAAGTCGAAGCCATCGGCAAGGCCTTGTATGACGCCGGCTTCCGCGTCATCGAGGTGCCGCTCAATTCGCCCGAGCCGCTGCAAAGCATCACCACGCTGCGCCGTACACTGCCGGCCGATTGCGTGATCGGCGCGGGCACCGTGCTCAGCCCCGAACAAGTCGCCCAGGTCAAGGCCGCCGGCGGCGAACTGATCGTCATGCCGCACAGCGACGCACGCGTCATCGGCGCCGCCAAGGATGCCGGCCTGTGCAGCGCCCCCGGCGTCGCCACCGTGACCGAAGCATTTGCCGCGCTGGCCGCCGGCGCCGACGTGCTCAAGATGTTCCCGGCCGAGCAGCTCGGCACCCACGTCGTCAAGGCCTGGCGCGCGGTGATCCCGGCCTCGGTCGCCTTGCTGCCGGTGGGCGGCATCATGCCCAGCAGCGTGTCGGTGTTCGTCGAAGCCGGCGCATCCGGCTTCGGCCTCGGTTCGGCGCTGTTCAAGCCGGGCATGTCCGCCGCCACCGTCGCCGAAAACGCCAAGGCCTTCGTCAGCGCCTGGCAAACCCGTCATGGTGCTTCCACACCGACCACTTAAAAAGAAGCCGGTCGCAGGGTCATGAACATGCCCATGACGACCGGCCGCTCCTCAACCAGCCCGCCGCAAGACTGGGCGCTTTTTCTCAGAACGGATCATTTCCGATGAAAATCACAAAACTGACCACCTTTATCGTGCCGCCGCGCTGGTGCTTCCTCAAGATCGAAACCGATGAAGGCATCGTCGGCTGGGGCGAACCCGTGGTCGAAGGCCGCGCGCACAGCGTCGCCGCCGCCGTCGAAGAACTGGCCGATTACCTGATCGGCAAAGACCCGCGCAACATCGAAGACCACTGGACCGTGCTCTACCGCGGCGGCTTCTATCGCGGCGGCGCCATCCACATGAGCGCACTGGCCGGCATCGACCAGGCGCTGTGGGACATCAAGGGCAAGGCGCTTGGCCTGCCGGTCAACCAGCTGCTCGGCGGCCCGGTGCGCGACAGCATCCGCGTGTATTCCTGGATCGGCGGCGATCGTCCGGCCGACACCGCGAAGGCGGCCAAGGATGCGGTGGCGCGCGGCTTCACCGCGGTCAAGATGAACGGCACCGAAGAACTGCAATTCATCGACACCTATGACAAGGTCGAGCTCACGCTGGCCAACGTCGCCGCCGTGCGCGAGGCCGTCGGCCCCAACGTCGGCATCGGCGTCGACTTCCACGGCCGCGTGCACAAGCCCATGGCCAAGGTGCTGGTCAAGGAACTCGAACAGTACAAGCTGATGTTCATCGAAGAACCGGTGCTCAGCGAAAACTACGAAGCCCTCAAGGAAATCGCCCACCTCACCGGCACGCCGATCGCGTTGGGCGAGCGCCTGTATTCGCGCTGGGACTTCAAGCGCATCCTCAGCGAAGGCTACGTCGACATCATCCAGCCCGACGTCTCGCACGCCGGCGGCATCACCGAGACGCGCAAGATCGCCACCATGGCCGAAGCCTACGACGTCGCACTGGCGCTGCACTGCCCGCTCGGACCGATCGCGCTGGCGGCCTGCCTGCAAGTCGACGCCGTGTCGTACAACGCCTTCATCCAGGAACAAAGCCTGGGCATCCACTACAACGAGAGCAACGACCTGCTCGACTACGTCACCGACGCCGACGTGTTCAGCTACAAGGATGGTTACGTCACCATCCCGAACGGCCCGGGCCTCGGGATCGAGATCAATGAGGAATACGTCAGGCAGCGCGCCGAAGTCGGCCATCGCTGGCGCAACCCAATCTGGCGGCACAAAGACGGCAGCTTCGCCGAATGGTAAAACCTGTCCGTGGTCCTACTGCGGAGCCATGATCCACCACCGTACGGTGCTCAGGATCCTCACGTACCTGAAGTACGTTCCGGTCCTTGCGCTCCGGTCGGCGGCGGCTCATGACTCCTCGCTACGGACCGCGAACAGGTTTCGATCTCTTTGAGTTCGCACGATTCTCTTCAATATATTTCACTCATGCGGCCCACATCTGCTCAGCAGGGCGGGCCGCAGCCACGTAAAATAGCGCTTTCCCCCGCAGTTCCCATACCAGGATTTTCATCATGCATTGGCCCCTCTTCGCCCTCGCCGTTGCCGCCTTCGGCATCGGCACTACAGAATTCGTGATCATGGGGCTGTTGCCTGATGTCGCGCGCGACCTCGGCGTCACTGCGCCGGCGGCAGGCATGCTGGTGTCCGGCTACGCCCTGGGCGTGGCGGCCGGTGCGCCGGTGCTGGCGATCGTCACCGCCAAGTGGCAGCGCAAGCGTGCGCTGGTCGGCCTGATGTGCCTGTTCATCCTCGGCAACGTGCTGTGCGCGATTGCGCCGAGCTACAACTTCCTGATGGTGGCGCGCGTGGTCACCGCGTTCTGCCACGCGGCGTTCTTCGGCATCGGTTCCGTGGTCGCCGCCGAACTGGTGCCGCGCGAGAAACGTGCACAGGCCGTGGCGCTGATGTTCACCGGTCTCACCGTCGCCAACATCCTCGGCGTGCCCTTCGGCACCGCACTCGGTCACGCCGCCGGCTGGCGCTCGACCTTCGGCGTCATCACGCTGATCGGCCTGGCCGCCGTCATCATGCTGTGGATCTGCCTGCCGAAAAAAATCGCCATGCAGGGCGGCAGCATCTTCAAGGAATTCCGCGCCATCGTTCATCCGCAAGTCCAGCTCGCGCTGCTGACCAGCACGCTGGCGTCGGTCAGCATGTTCAGCGTGCTGACCTACATCGCCTACATCCTGCTCGACGTCACCGGTTTCACCGCGCATCAGGAAAGCTGGGTGCTGCTGCTGTTCGGCGCCGGCATCACGGTCGGCGGCCTGATCGGCGGCCGCCTCGCGGACTGGCGACTGATGCCGGTGCTGTTCTCGATGTTCGTCTGCATCGCGCTGATCCTGGTGCAGTTCTCGTGGAGCAGCCACTATCCGCTGCCGACGCTGATCACCATGTTCGTCTGGGGCGCGTTCTCGTTTGCCGTTGTTCCCGCTGCGCAGATCCGCGTGCTGGATAAAGCCAAGGACGCGCCGAACCTGGCGTCGACGCTCAACCAGGGCGCGTTCAATGTCGGCAACGCCACCGGCGCGTGGCTGGGTGGACTGGCGATTTCGGCCGGCTGGCCGTTGACCGATCTGCCGCTGCTGGGCGCGGGCGTGTCGGTGCTGGGCTTCCTGACGGTGCTGACGTCGGCCTTGCTGGATCGGCGTGCAGCACGCGCTGCGGCGTGATTCGACTGGTCTTGAAAAAGTGCGGCTATAATGCCCTGCCATGAAACGCTACGTCCTCATTTTCCTGCTGTTGCTGCTGCCCTTCCAGTTTTCCTGGGCCGCGGTGGCGTCGTATTGCCAGCATGAAAGCAATCCTGCTGCACAGCACGTCGGCCATCACGCCTCCGCCGACAGCAAGCAAGAGCAGCAGGATCAGCTAGCGGACCAAAGCGACGACAGCAAGCTCAACACCGCCAGCGACGCCGATTGCAGCTTCTGCCATTTCTCCTGCAGCAAGCCGATGAACTCGTACACGTCATGGACGCCGCCTGCGCCGGAGAAGAACAGCTTCACTCCTTCACTACCCACGCTATATCTCTCCCATATCGGAGAATCCCCCGAAGAGCCCGACTGGAAACTCGCCGCCTAAACCGGCGAGTCGTCTTCCCCTTTCTTCCTTACTGCTGACCGCTCGCCGAATTCCTTCCCTCTTGTCCGGAGAATTCGATGTACACCCGTTTCTATCCGCTGGGACTGGCGCTTCTGCTCGCCTGCCCGGTCTACACGCATGCGCAGGAGGCGGCAACGCCCCTGACGCTGAGCAACGCCGTCGCGCTCGCGCTCGACAACAATCCTGAACTGTCCGCCGCAAGGCATGAACTTGAGGCGGTCGACGCCACCGTTACGCAGGCCGGCGCCCGCCCCAACCCCGAGCTGTCGACGCTGATGGAGGACACGCGCAAAAGCACGCGCACCACCACCATCCAACTCAACCAGCCCATCGAACTCGGCGGCAAGCGCGCCGCCCGCATCGGCGCCGCAGAACGTTCACGCGAAGCCGCCCGCATTGAGCTGGCCATCAGGCGCGATGACATCCGCATCGCCGCCACGTCGGCGTTCTTCACGGTGCTGACAGCGCAGGAACGCCGACGCCTGGCGCAAGAATCCGCCGACCTGGCCCACAGCGCCGCCAACGCCACCGGCCGTCGCGTCACCGCCGGCAAGATCTCGCCGGTGGAAGAAACCCGGGCGCGCGTCGCCGCTGCCTCTGCACGGCTCGAACTGAGCCAGGCCGACGGCGAACTGGATCTCGCGCGCCGCCGCCTCGCCGGCCTGTGGGGCAACGCGCAGCCGCGCTTCACGCTGGCTGAAGGCGCTGCCGGACAATTGCCGCCACTGCCGGCCATCGCCGACATCGCGGAGCGCAGCGCTGATGCGCCGCAACTGCGGCTAGCCCGGATCGAAGTCGAACGCCGCCAGGCATTGAGCAAGATCGAAAGCAGCAAGCGCATTCCCGACGCCACGCTGAGTCTGGGCCGGAAGCGCGATGAAGAAGCCGGCCGCAGCATGTGGGTGGTCGGCGTGTCGATGCCGCTGCCCTTCCTCGACAGCAATCGCGGCAACCTGGAAGAAGCCCTGCGCCGCACCGACAAGGCGCGCGACGAACTGGCCGCCGCGGAAACGCGCGTGCGCACCGACATCGCCCAGGCGTATGAAAAACTGCGCAACGCCCATGCCGAAGTCGCCGTCCTGCACAGCGACATCCTGCCCGGCGCGCAGAGCGCCTATGCCGCCGCCGGCAAGGGCTTCGAACTCGGCAAGTTCAATTTCCTGGAAGTGCTCGACGCCCAGCGCACCTTGTTCCAGGCGCGCTCGCAATACCTGCGCGCGATCTCCGACGCCCATCTTGCCTCGGCCGAACTGGAGCGCCTGCTCGGTTCCGCCGGCCCCAACCAATAACCGGACGCCATCATGACCAAGAAACAGAAACTCACCATCGCCGCGATCGCGGCCATCACCGCGCTGCTGGCTGCGCTGATCCTGCTTAGCGGCGCCAGCAAATCGGCACCGGCCGACGCCCATGCCGAAAGCGGCCATGACCATGCCGCAGAGAAAAGCACCAAGGACGATCACAAGGAAGCCAAAGATGAGCATGACGAGCACAAAGACCACGATGAGAAAGGCCACGACGAGAAAGATCACGATGAAAAGGGCCACGACGAAGACAGCAAGATCGCCTTCAGTGACCAGCAACTCAAAACCGCCGGCATCGTCCTCGACACCGCCGCACCCGGCCGCATCCGCACCAGCCTGCAACTGCCCGGCGAAATCCGCTTCAACCAGGATCGCACCGCACACGTGGTGCCCAAGGTCAACGGCGTGGTCGAATCGGTCAGCGCCAATCTCGGCCAGCACGTGAAGAAGGGACAAGTGCTCGCCGTCGTCAGCAGCAGCACGGTATCCGAGCAACGCAGCGAATTGCTGAACGCACAGCAGCGCCTCACGCTGGCGCAATCGACACATGCCCGTGAAAAGACCTTGTGGCAAGAAAAAATCTCCGCCGAACAGGATTACCTGCAAGCCGGACAGGCATTGAAGGAAGCCGAAATCGCCGTGCGCAATGCACAGCAAAAGCTGGCCGCCATCGGTGCAGGCGCCGGCGCTTCAGGACTGAACCGCTACGAGATCCGCGCCCCCTTCGACGGCATCGTCGTGGAGAAGCATCTCGCGCTCGGTGAAGCCGTGAAGGAAGACGCCAGCATCTTCACCATCTCCGACCTGTCCAGCGTCTGGGCCGAGATGACGGTCGCCGCGCGCGACATGAACGCCGTGCGCGTCGGCGAAAGCGTCACCGTCAACGCCACCGCATTCGCCTCCAGCGCCAGCGGCAAGATCGCCTACGTCGGCGCCTTGCTGGGCGAACAAACGCGCACCGCCAAGGCTCATGTGGTCCTGCCCAATCCCGGCAACGCCTGGCGTCCCGGCCTGTTCGTCAATGTCGACGTGCTGGCGCAGGAAACCGACGTCGCGCTCGCCGTCGCCGCCGACGCGGTGCAGTCGGTCGAGCAGAAACAGGTTGTCTTCGTGCGTGTTGCCGACGGCTTCCGCAAACAGGAAGTCACGCTCGGCCGCACCGACGGCAAACGCGTCGAAATCCTCAAGGGCCTCAGCGCGGGCGATGTCTATGCCGCCGCAGGCAGCTTCGTCATCAAGGCCGAACTGGGCAAGGGGAGCGCCGAACATGCGCATTAAGAATCTGCTGAACAGCGACCGCACCTCCCACTCCGAGCGAGAAGGACACACCCATGTTTGAACGCATCATCCGCTTCGCCATCGAGCACCGATGGCTGGTCATGTTGGCCGTCTTCGGCATGGCGGCCTATGGCGTCTACAGCTACCAGAAGCTGCCCATCGACGCCGTCCCCGACATCACCAACGTCCAGGTGCAGATCAACACCTCCGCGCCAGGCTACTCGCCGCTGGAGACCGAGCAGCGCATCAGCTTCCCGATCGAGACCGTCATGTCCGGCCTGCCCAATCTGGAGCAGACACGCTCGCTGTCGCGCTACGGCCTGTCGCAGGTGACGGTCATCTTCAAGGACGGCACGGATATCTACTTTGCGCGCCAGCTGGTCAATGAACGCATCCAGGAAACACGCAACAAGCTGCCGTCCGGCATCGATCCTGCCATGGGACCGATCTCGACCGGCCTCGGCGAAATCTACCTGTGGACCGTCGAAGCCAAGGAAGGCGCGAAGAACGCCGACGGCGTTCCCTACTCGCCCGCCGACCTGCGCGAAATCCAGGACTGGATCATCAAGCCGCAGCTGCGCAACGTGCCCGGCGTGACCGAGATCAATTCCATCGGCGGCTACGCCAAGGAATACCACGTCGCGCCCTCGCCGGCCAAACTGGCCTCCTACGGCCTGACGCTGCAAAACGTCGCCGCTGCGTTGGAACGCAACAACGCCAATGTCGGCGCCGGCTACATCGAGAAGCGCGGCGAGCAATACCTGATCCGCGCGCCCGGCCAGGTGGCCTTGCTCGACGACATCCGCAACATCATCCTCGGCAACGTGCAAGGCGTGGCGATCCGCATCCGCGACGTCGCCGAGGTCGGCATCGGCCGCGAACTGCGCACCGGCGCCGCCACCGAGAACGGTCGCGAAGTGGTGCTCGGCACCGTCTTCATGTTGATCGGCCAGAACAGCCGCACGGTCTCGCAGGCGGTCGACAAGAAGATGGCCGAGATCAACCGCTCGCTGCCCGAAGGCGTGCAGGCCGTCGCCGTGTACGACCGCACGGTGCTGGTCGACAAGGCCATCAACACCGTCAAGAAAAACCTCATCGAAGGCGCGGTGCTGGTGATCGCGGTGCTGTTCCTGTTCCTCGGCAACATCCGCGCGGCGGTGATTACGGCGATGGTGATTCCGCTGGCGATGCTGTTCACCTTCACCGGCATGGTGTCCAACCACGTCAGCGCCAACCTGCTGAGCCTGGGCGCGCTCGACTTCGGCATCATCATCGACGGCGCCGTCGTGATCGTGGAAAACTGCGTGCGCCGCCTGGCCCACGCGCAACAACATCACGGCCGGCCGCTGACGCGCAGCGAACGCTTCCACGAAGTTTTCGCCGCCTCGCGTGAAGCGCGCCGCCCGCTGCTGTTCGGCCAACTCATCATCATGATTGTCTACCTGCCGATGTTTGCGCTGACCGGCGTCGAAGGCAAGATGTTCCAGCCGATGGCCTTCACCGTGGTCGCAGCCCTGCTGGGCGCGATGATCCTGTCAGTCACCTTCATCCCGGCGGCGATTGCCCTGTTCATCGGCGACAAGGTCGACGAAAAGGAAAATGCCCTGATGCGCGCCGCCAAGCGCGCCTATGCGCCGCTGCTGCAAGCCTCAATGCGCAACAAGCCGGTGGTGCTGTCGCTGGCCGTGGCCGTGATTGTGCTGTGCACGCTGCTCGGGACAAAGCTCGGCAGCGAGTTCGTGCCCAGCCTCAACGAAGGCGACCTGGCGATCCAGGCCTTGCGCATTCCCGGCACCAGCCTGACGCAATCGGTGGAGATGCAGCAGCAGCTCGAACGCACGCTCAAGGACAGCTTCCCCGAGATCGAGCGCGTGTTCGCCCGCACCGGCACCGCCGAAGTGGCGTCCGACCCGATGCCGCCGAACATCTCCGACGGCTACATCATGCTCAAGCCGCAAGACCAGTGGCCCAAGCCGCGCAAGACCCGCGACGAACTGATCGCCGCCATCCAGGAAACCGTCGCCACCCTGCCCGGCAACAGCTACGAGTTCTCGCAGCCGATCCAGTTGCGTTTCAATGAACTGATCTCGGGCGTACGCAGCGACGTCGCGGTCAAGGTCTTCGGCGACGACATGGACGTGCTCAACGACACCGCCGCCAAGATCGCAACCACATTGGGCAAAGTCCCCGGCGCAACCGAAGTCAAGGTCGAGCAATCGACCGGCCTGCCGATGCTGACCGTCAAGATAGACCGCGAGAAGACCGCCCGCTACGGCCTCAACATAGGCGACGTGCAAGACACCGTCGCCATGGCCATCGGCGGCAAGGAAGCCGGCGCCTTGTTCCAGGGCGACCGTCGCTTCGACATCATCGTGCGGCTTCCGGAAAACGAGCGCAACGACCTCGACGCCATCAAGCGCCTGCCGATCCCGCTGCCGCATTCTGACGGCAAGATCAGCTACATCCCACTGGGAGAAGTGGCCGACTTCGACATCGCCCCCGGCCCCAACCAGGTCAGCCGCGAAAACGGCAAACGCCGCGTCGTCGTCAGCGCCAACGTGCGCGGACGCGATCTCGGTTCCTTCGTCGACGACGCAGCCGCCGGCATCGCCGCGCAAGTAAAAATCCCGGCCGGCTACTGGATCGCCTGGGGCGGCCAGTTCGAGAACCTGCAGTCGGCAACACAGCGCCTGCAAATCGTCGTGCCGGTCGCGCTGCTGCTGGTGTTCGTCCTGCTGTTCGCGATGTTCAACAACGTCAAGGACGGCCTGCTGGTCTTCACCGGCATCCCGTTCGCCCTGACCGGCGGCGTGCTGGCGCTGGCGATGCGCGGCATCCCGCTGTCGATCTCCGCCGCCGTCGGCTTCATCGCACTGTCAGGCGTGGCGGTGTTGAACGGGCTGGTGATGATCGCCTTCATCCGTACCCTGCGCGAAGAAGGCCGCTCCCTCGACGACGCCATCTTCGAAGGCGCCATGACGCGCCTGCGACCGGTGTTGATGACCGCGCTGGTAGCGTCGCTGGGATTCGTGCCGATGGCGCTGGCGACCGGCACCGGAGCGGAAGTGCAACGGCCGCTGGCGACCGTGGTCATAGGGGGGATTTTGTCGTCGACGTTGTTGACGTTGCTGGTGTTGCCGTTGTTGTATCGGTTGGTGCATGGGGGTGATGCTGAAGGGGGCGATGCGGTTCGCGCATCGTCGTCTTGGCATAGCCGATTGGGCGACTGGCTGCGTGGCAGAATACGTCGAAGGGCGTCAACAAATTAAATGAAAACGCCCGGCAACAAAGTCGTTGTGGGGCGTTTTTACGATATTTTTCTCGCCTTCTTCTGGCCGATTGTGGACGTCTTAATTCGTTAATTCCAACTATTTCGAAGAGATTTACATCATCCGGATCTTCAAGAAAGATTTTGGGGTGACTACGAAAAGGAACGCGGCCGCGAGAGCGCTCAATGAAAGATAAATATTTACTAATGTACGCCGCCTACAACAAACATTTTGAGAAATGGCCAAAAGACTAATTGATGCATGTATTCGTCTAATTTCATTGTTCTAAATACCCAAGATATTTGCTTTAAGAGGATATCGGTCAAAAGTGAAAAGCCGACGAGGTAGAAGACTGTACAGCACCATCGAAAAAACAGCATAGTGTTTTTCTGTAGTGAATATATACGCCAAAATTCTAACTTGGGCTCTGTGTATGGAGTGCTACGTCTACCTAAATTTGCCGCATTGAGAAGTCGGTTTTGCACATACAACGGCAGTTCATGCAGTGATTCTTCGTATTCTCTTAACTGTGTCATTGTCATCCCAGCGGCTTCGAACTCAGCGAAATTTTTGTTTTCAACAACGATCTTGGGACAGAGCATCGATACAAGTAAATTGCCGATTGAGAATGAAAGAGCAGCGAAGAACAATGTTTGCCAACTGAATGGAAGCGTCATGTGAAGTTTGATTTGCTGACCAGCGACGCTCAACCAAAGAATGTCATCTATCTCATATAGAAGCTTGGATAGAAGAGGAACTACTGCCAGCCAAATCCCCATAGAAGCAATTATTTTATTCTGTCTAATATCACGTAAAAATACCCAATTTGGGCCATTGAATGCCAAGAAGAGCTTGCGAAGAAGAAGATTTTTTTTAGATGGGATAGGCAGGGGCATTTTTTCTATTCTCTGTCTGGCGTATTCTTGTCAAGTTTCGCATGAAGTTAAAAGAGTTGCGATGTCGCTTGTTTAACGTCCCACTTTGGAGTCGGCGGCCATGCCATTCGATGCATTTTTGACGAATTCCCAAGGCGTTTTTCCCAGCGCTATTGCGTGGATGTCAGAAGGTCAAAAACGCTGTGTAGGCCCGGCAAAGCCCCCACGCAAATAGCCCGTAGCCAAAAAATCCGACCAAAATGCAGAGAATATTTACCCCAAATCCGAACTTTTTCGCCTTGGGTCGGGGAGACGCATACAGCCATTGAGACAAATAGGTAAGTCCCGAAAGCATTGCCCCTGACAGCACGCCAAAAGCGAATGGAGCTAGGACCAGCGAAAACAAATAGACCTTTGCTGGCACGTGTTGCGCAAGATGTCCGATAAAGGCCAACATCGCAATGGCAGCACCACCATTTAGTAAAAATCCTGTCTTGATGGCGGCCGGCCCCGATGCAATCACTGACCGGAACATTTCCAGCTGCCCGTCGTACATTCGTTTCGTGACTTCTAACTGCCCTTGCAACTGAGCCTTGAATTGCTCAAGCTGTAGTGGAGTTGCTTCGGAGGCGATGGTACTTTCGATGTTTGCCAAATATGTAATCAGGGCATCGCATTGAATTGTGTCATTGCCCTTGGCTTTGATTCCTTCAATGATTTCCTTTAGCTCTCGTGCAAAATCTTTAGCGCTCATCATTCCTCCCAGAAATATTTTTTTGTATCAATAGCTTAGCAAAAAAAACTCGTGAGGAGCAGATGACTACAGTTAGCCCCTTCTATGTGGATCAGCAATAAAAAAACCCCACAGTGGCGGAGCTGCGGGGTTTTATCATTTATCCATCTACTTGATGCTTCAAGCAATCCGCTGCTCCGAAGCCGGATCAAACAACAATGCCTTGGTCAGATCAAACGCCAATTTCAACGGCTCATTCGGCAAAGCACCTGCGCGCGGATGGGTACGGCAAGTCACCGGTGCATCGTTGAAACGCGCCACTACCAATGTGTCCGGGCCGGTCGGCTCGGTCAGTTCGATAACGCAGTCGACTTCGGTCGGACGGTAGCTGCCGGTGGTGCTGAGCGGATCGCCGTTGCGGGCGCTCATGGCGTCGGTGACGTGTTCCGGACGGATGCCGAGGACGATGTCGCGGCCTACCCATTTTGCTACTGCATCGGTATGGCCGTTCAATGGCAAGGTCAGCAAGGTCTTGCGACCGCCGTGGTCTAGTTCGAATGCTGGTGCCGAGCCGTCGGTGGTCAGTTTGCCGCGCAGGAAGTTCATCGACGGCGAGCCGATGAAGCCGGCCACGAAGAGGTTGCTCGGCGAGTCGTAGATCTCTTGCGGGCTGCCGAACTGCTGGACCACGCCGTCCTTCATGACGGCGATGCGGTCGCCCAGGGTCATCGCTTCGATCTGGTCGTGCGTGACGTAGACGATGGTGCTGCCGAGGCGCTGGTGCATGCGCTTGATTTCGGCGCGCATTTCGACGCGCAGCTTGGCGTCGAGGTTCGACAGTGGCTCGTCGAACAGGAACAGCGACGGATCGCGCGCAATCGCGCGGCCCATTGCGACACGTTGGCGCTGGCCGCCGGACAGCAGTGCCGGCTTGCGGTCCAGCAGATGGGTGATCTGCAGAATGTTGGCGACGCGCTCGACGATTTCCTTTTGTTCGGCCTTGGGGATCTTGCGGATGCCGAGGCCGAAGGAAATGTTTTCGCGCACGGTCATGGTCGGATACAGCGCATACGACTGGAACACCATGGCGATGTCGCGCTCTTTCGGAGCGACGTTGTTGACGACGCGGTCGCCGATCATGATCTCGCCTTCGGACACGCTTTCCAGTCCGGCGATCATGTTGAGCAGCGTCGACTTGCCGCAGCCGGAGCCGCCGACCAGGATCAGGAACTGGCCGTCTTCGATTTCGAGGTCGATGCCCTTGAGGACTTCGTTACCGTTCGGGTAGACCTTGCGTACGTTGCGAATTGATAAGCTTGCCATTCTCTTACTTCTCCATGAATTCTTGTCTTGAACTGCTTAACCCTTGACGGCGCCTGCTGTCAGGCCGCGGACAAAGTATTTACCAGCGAGGATATACACCAGCAGCGTCGGCAGCGCAGCGATGATCGCCGCCGCCATGTTGACGTTGTACTCGGTCACGCCGGTCGAGGTGTTGACCAGGTTGTTGAGCGCCACGGTGACCGGCTTTGCATCCGAGCCGCCGAACACCACGCCGAACAGGAAGTCGTTCCAGATCTGCGTGAACTGCCAGATGAAGCACACCATGAAAATCGGCAGCGACAGCGGGAAGATGATCTTGCGGTAGGTCAGGAAGAATCCTGCGCCGTCGATGCGCGCCGCCTTGACCAGCTCTTCCGGCACGGTCACGTAGTAGTTGCGGAAGAACAGCGTAGTGAACGCAATGCCGTAGACGATGTGGACGAAGATCAGGCCCGGCGTCGTATTGGCCAAGTCGAACATGCCCAGCAGGCGCGCCATCGGCAGGATCACCACCTGGAACGGAATGAAGCAGCCGACCATCAGTGCGGCGAACAACGCCTCCGATCCACGGAAGCGCCAGTGCGCCAGCACGTAGCCGTTGAGCGAGCCGATCAAGGTCGAGATCAGCACGGCCGGAATCGTCATCTTGATCGAGTTCCAGAAGAACGGCGCGAGGCCGCCGCAGTCGACGCCGGTGCAAGCTGTATCCCAGGCTTTGCCCCAGGCTGCAACCGTCGGCGCCATCGGCGGCGCCAGCAGGTTGCTGGTGCGGATTTCGTCAAGCGACTTGAGCGAGGTGGTGATCATCACGTACAGCGGCGCGAGGTAGTACAGCGCCACCAGCACCAGCAGGATGTAGATCAGCACGCGGCCGATGGTGAGCGGCTTGCGCTCCTGGTTCGGGCCCCCTTTGGGAGCGAAGGTATCAACGGCCATTGCGGGTTCCTTTCGTTTCCAGATACATCAAAGGCACCAGCACGGCCAGCACGGTCGCCAACATCATCACGGCGGACGCGGCGCCGAGGCCGAGCTGTCCGCGCGTAAAGGAGAACTGATACATGAAGATCGCCGGCAAGTCCGACGAGGTGCCGGGTCCGCCTGCGGTCAATGCCATGACCAGGTCGAAGCTCTTGATGGCGATGTGGCCGAGCACCAGCAGCACGCTGAAGAACACCGGGCGCAACGCCGGGATGACGATGCGGCGGTAGATGGTCGGCAAGCTGGCGCCGTCGACCATTGCGGCCTTGATGATGGCGTCGTCGATGCCGCGCAGGCCGGCCAGGAACAGCGCCATCACAAACCCGGACGACTGCCACACGCCGGCGATGACGACGGTGTAGATCGCCATGTCGGAGTTGACCAGCCAGTCGAAGGTGAAGTTGGCGAAGCCCCAGTCATGCATCATTTTTTCCAGGCCGAGGCCGGGATTGAGAATCCATTTCCAGGCGGCGCCGGTGACGATGAAGGACAGCGCCATCGGATACAGGTAGACGGCGCGCAATGCGCCTTCGGCACGGATCTTCTGGTCCAGCAGGATCGCCATGAACAGGCCGATGGCCAGGCACAGCAGGATGAACAGGCCGCCGAAGATGCCGAGGTTGCTGGCGGCGGTCCACCAGCGGTCGAGCGCGAACAGTCGGGTGTATTGATCGAAGCCGGCGAATTCGTAATTGGGCATCAGGCGCGAATTGGTCAGCGACAGATAGCCGGTGAGTGCGATGAAGCCGTAGACAAACACCAGCGACAAAACGATGGTCGGTGATAAGACCAGGCGCGGCAGCCAGTTGTCGGCCAGCGCGGCGAATTTTCCACTGCGGCCGTTTCTACGCGCGGGCTTGCCGGCAGCGTTCGAACTGGTCGACGACAGGGAAACTGTTGAATTGGACATGCATGTCTCCTGAACCCGGGGAACTATCGCGAAACCGGTCGAACAATCCTGCCGGCCTTTCACGATGATGGGCGCCCGACCGCTGCGCCCGCCCCGTAAATACCCTGTCCGCAAACACGCCGGAGCGTGCTGCGGAACAGGCCTTATTACACTGCTTCTGGTTACTTCTTATTGCTTACTGAGTTTTAGCTGCTTTGGCCAGCGCTTGCACGGCGGCTTGTGAAGTCATGTTGGAGTTCATGAACTTGGCAATCACGTCGAACATCGCGCCTTGCGCTGCCGAGCTGACGGCCATGCCGTGGGCCATGCTTGGCTCCAGGGTGTTGGCCTTGCTCGATGTCGCGAAGTCGTCCATCGACTTGGTGGCGCAGCTGTCGAACTTGCCGCGTGGGATATCAGGACGGACCGGGATCGAACCCTTGTTCAGGTTGAAGACTTCCTGGAACTCTGGGCTCATGATGGCGGTTGCCAAAGTCAGCTGGGCCTTTTGCGAATCAGGATTCTTGACCTTGAACATGGCGATCGAGTCGATGTTGAAGGTATAGGACTTGTCAGTGCCAGGTGCTGCTACGCACAGATAGTCCTTGCCTGGTTGCTTGCCGGCGGTGGTGAACTCGCCCTTGGCCCAGTCGCCCATGAATTGCATGCCGGCCTTGCCGTTGATGACCATGGCGGTTGCCAGGTTCCAGTCACGGCCTGCGGAATCCTTGTCGATGTAGGTCTTGATCTTGCCCAGTGTGTCGAAAGTCTTGACCATGTTGGCGCTGGTCAGGGCTGTCTGGTCCAGTTTCACCAGCGCCTTCTGATAGAAGTCGGCGCCGCCGACGCCCAGGGCGACGGTTTCAAAGACGGTGGCGTCCTGCCATGGCTGACCGCCATGGGCAACGGCGACGAAGCCGGCCTTCTTGATCTTTTCTGCAGCGTCGAAGAATTCATCCCAGGTCGTTGGAGTCTTGGCGCCGGCTTTCTTCAGCACTTCAGGGTTGATCCACAGCCAGTTCACACGGTGCACGTTGACCGGTGCGGCGACATAGTGGCCTTGATACTTCATCACGCTGGAGACCGACTTCGGCAGCAGGGAATCCCACTTGCCGGCAGTTGCTGCGGCGTCGATGTTGGCCAGTACGCCTTCCTGACCCCATTCTTGAATTGCAGGGCCTTTGATCTGGGCGGCTGTCGGAGGGCTGCCGGCGATGACGCGCGCCTTCAGCGCTGTCGTCGCGTTTTCACCTGCGCCGCCGGCGACCGCGAAGTCTTTCCAGGTCACGCCCTTGGCTTCCATGATTTTTTTGAGTTCGGCAACCGATTTTGCTTCACCGCCGGAAGTCCAGTAATGCAGCACTTCCACTTCCGCGGCATACGCTACGGTGGAAGCTGCGATCAGGGTGGTGGCGATCAGACTTTTTTTAATGGCGTGCTTCAACATCATTTTTTATCTCCTGTGTTTTAAAAATTGCCGTCGGCTTGCACCGCGGCAAGGTCTTGGTTCCCCGGGGAAGAGAACTTGCTGTTGGTACGGCGGGTGCTTTCAAGAGCACTCTTTTCTACTTCACTTTACTAAAACTACAAAAATTGCCTCAATAAACTTAATTATTAGGACGAACTCCCGTCGCTCGCTTGTAATTGTAGTAATGCTACAGTAACATTGCAATATAAGTTTTGTTTAATTACATAGAAATCTCATGCAAGTCATTCAAGAAGAAGCGTGCTTGTTCAATTTCGTCCTGTTTGGAGCGACAGGCGACCTGGCGATGCGGAAAATCCTTCCCGCGCTGTTCTCCGCGCATCTTGACGGCAAATTACATCAAGATGGCCGCATCATCTGCGTCGCCAAGCAGGAGTTGAATCAGGAGTCGTATCTTGACTGGGTTCACACCCAATCCGGCCTGTATGTCAGCGAAGGCATTGCCAATCAGAACGCCGACAAATGGCAAAGTTTTCTGCGCCGCATTACTTATGTCGCGCTGGACGCGACCAGCGCCGCCGACTACGCGTTGCTCGGCGAACAACTGAACGGCCAGGCCGTCACTGTCTATTACCTGGCGACGTCGCCGAAGCTGTTCGAACCGATCTGCAACCACCTGGCCGCCAGCAGCATTGCGCTGGACAACGCCCGCGTGGTGCTGGAGAAGCCCCTCGGCCACGATCTCGAGTCCTCGCGCGCGATCAATGACGCCGTGGCGCGGGTGTTCGCCGAAGACCAGATCTATCGCATTGACCACTATCTGGGCAAGGAGTCGGTACAGAACTTGCTGGCTTTACGTTTTGCCAACAGCCTGTTTGAACCGCTGTGGCGGCGCGAGTCGATCGAGCACGTGCAGCTGACCATCGCCGAACAGCTCGGCGTGGAAGGCCGCGGCGAGTTCTACGACGGCACCGGCGCCTTGCGCGACATGGTGCAAAACCATTTGCTGCAGCTGTTGTGCATGGTGGCGATGGAACCTCCGACTTCGCTTGATGCCAATGCTATACGGGATGAAAAAGTACGCGTGCTGCGCGCCCTTAAACCGTTCAGCCGCGACGACCTGGAAACCCGCGCTGTGCGCGGCCAATATGCCGCCGGTGCGGTGCGCGGCCAGGCCGTCGGCGGCTATCACCAGGAAGCCGGCATTGCGCCGCAGTCGAAGACCGAGAGCTTCATCGCGTTGCATGCCGAGATCAATAACTGGCGCTGGGCCGGCGTGCCGTTTTTCCTGCGCACGGGCAAGCGCCTGGCGGAGCGCACTGCGGAGATCGTGATCACCTTCAAGCCGATCCCGCACGCGATCCTGCCGATGCCGCAAGGCGTGGAGAGCAGTAACCGGCTGGTGATCCGGCTGCAGCCGGAAGAATCGATACAGTTGCACTGCTTCGCCAAGCAACCCGGCGACAGCATGACGATACAGCCGGTGGCGCTGGACCTGGCCTTCGACCAGGCTTTCAAGCAAAAGCGAGCAGATGCTTACGAGCGGCTGCTGCTCGATGTAATTCGCGGCAACCTCGCGCTGTTCGTGCGGCGCGATGAGCAGGAAGCGGCATGGCGCTGGGTGGAACCGTTGTTGAACCATTGGCAGAGCACTGCTGCGCTGCCGAAATCTTATCTTGCTGGAAGTTGGGGACCCAGTGCTTCGTCGGCGATGATGTCGCGCGCCGGCGCGCACTGGCCAGAAGACCGGTGATGGCCACGGATTTGCGCAAAGCGAGCTAATATACGCCCACTTAAAATAAAAGCACCGCAGAGCAAGCCCGCGCACAGCCTCACCGATACGCATAACAGTTTTTTTTCGGAAAGTTTCACTACATGTCTTCAGCATCGCTCATACATGGCAGCTACAACGCGTCGAACACCTTCATGGATGGTCCGCGTTTGTTGGCAGACATCGGCGGCACCAATGCGCGCTTCGCGCTGGAACGTGCTCCCGGACAGATAGATACGATCCAGACCTTGCGTTGCGCCGACTATGCGGAGTTTTCGCAGGCGGCCAAGGCTTACCTGGAAACCAACGAACATCCGGCCATTCACCATGCGGCGATCGCGATCGCCAATCCGGTGCAAGGCGACCAGATCAAGATGACCAATCATCACTGGGCGTTTTCGATTGAAGAGACGCGCAAGCTGCTCGGTCTCGATACGCTGCTGGTGGTCAACGATTTCACCGCGCTGTCGATGGCATTGCCGCATCTGGAGCAGTCGCATTGCATACAGATCGGCGGCGGCCAGGGACTGGAAGGCGGCGTGATCGGCCTGGTCGGCGCCGGCACCGGTCTCGGCGTGGGCGGCTTGATCCCGAGCGAAGGTCGCTGGATCGCGCTGGGCAGCGAAGGCGGCCACGTGTCGTTCTCGCCGGCCGACGAAAAGGAAGCGGCTATCCTGCAATATTGCTGGCGCACTTATAAACACGTCTCGGCCGAACGCCTGATCTCCGGCCCCGGCCTGGAAATGATTTACAAGGCGCTGTGCGAGATCAACAAGATCAAGAACCCGGAAGAATTGGCGGCGCCGCAGATCGTCGACCGCGCGCTGAATCAGAAAGACCCGCTGTGCCTGGAAGTGGTGGACGTCTTCTGCGGCATGCTCGGCACGCTGGCGTCCAACGTCGCGGTGACGCTCGGCACGCTGGGCGGCATCTACATCGGCGGCGGCGTGGTGCCGCATCTGGGCGACTACTTTGCACGCTCAGCCTTCCGCGCGCGCTTTGAAAGCAAGGGGCGTTTTGACGCCTACATGCAAAAGATCCCGACCTTCGTCATCACCGCGCCCTACCCGGCTTTCGTCGGCGTCGCCGCGATCCTGGCCGAACGCCTGGGCGGCGGCAATGCCGTGCCTTTCCTGGAACGAATCCGCAAGGCGCGCTCGCAATTCTCGCCGGCCGAAGAACGCGTCGCCGGCCTGATCCTGGCGCACCCGCGCGCGGTCATGAGCGAACCGATCTCGGAAATCGCGCGCCGCGCCAACGTCAGCCAGCCGACCGTGATCCGCTTCTGCCGCACCATGGGCTGCCAGGGTCTGGCCGATTTCAAACTGAAACTCGCCTCGGGCGTCACCGGCACCGTGCCTGTCGCACACAGCCAGGTCCACGTCGGCGACTCCTCGCTGGACGTTGGCGTCAAGGTGGTGGACAACACCATCGCGGCGATGATGGAAGTGCGCGACAGCCTCAACGCGGACACGCTGAGCAAGGTCATCGAAGTGCTGAGCCATGCCACGCGCGTGGAGTTCTACGGCTTCGGCAGCTGCGGCCTGGTGGCGGAAGACGCGCAACAGAAATTCTTCCGCCTCGGCATTCCGTCGACCGCCTACACCGATCCGCAACTGCAGGAAGTCTCGGCCTCGCTGCTGAAGAATACCGACGTCGCGGTCATCATCTCCAACTCGGGCCGCCTGCGTCACCTGGCGACCACGGTCGAGGTCGCGGTGAACTCCGGCGCCACCATCATCGCGCTGGCGCCGAGCAATTCGCAGCTGGCCAAGCGCGCCGACTTCACGCTGGCGGTCGAGCACGACGAAGGCAGCATGATGCACATCCCGATGGTGTCGCGCATCCTGCTGCTGTTGCTGGTGGACGTGCTGGCAGTGGGCGTGTCGCTGAACCGCTCGAGCCCGTTCGCGGAGCTACAGCGCCAGGCCAAGCGCGGCATCCTGGCCCACATCGCCTCGACGCACGACGTCCTCGGCGACAAGGTCTCGGCAGCCGACGATCATCCGGTGGAAAAGCATGGTGACGAAGGCAACAAGCCCAATCTGATCTCGCACACCAAATAGCACCGGGCAATACCACGTAATACCAGTTAAGCGGCGGAGACAGGAAGGCCGGCAGCAGATGCAGCGCAGGCCCTCCACATAAAAATAAACCGGCAAGGCCTGCAAGGCTTGCCGGCTTTTCTTTGAATAGCACCACCGCCTGCTTCAACGGCGCGGCACTGCCTTGGCGTGAGGAATTGTGCAATGGTCCCGATCGCTACATGCAGTTTTGCATTCCGGCGCAGGATCATTGTCGGTAATGGTGACGCCGCCGGGAAAATGCCCGCTGTTCCAGGTCCGCAAGAGAATGCGATCAAGCACCGTGCGAGCGCACAACTTGCGATTATATTGCGCCACCAAATCGGTGCCGATACGATCTATCCTTTCCTGAACATCCTTGAGCTCGGGATTTCCACGTACGGAGAAACCTGCAACGATGGTTTTCAGCGACGCGAAGTCCACTGACGCCAATCGCATGTTCGACAGTATCTCGAGACTGCCGCAGTCGCCGCTACCAGGTCCGCACGACTGACCGATCGAAGCCAGCGAAGTCATCCGGATCGTCCGCAGTTGCGGATTATCCCCAATGCTCACACTTTTCCCGACCGCTATCGGAGAGGTGATCGAGAGCATCTTGAGTTGCTGGTGAGCTTGAATACTGACGTCCCCCCCGATTGTTTTCAATGAACGAAAATCGAGAGGCTCGACAATGTCGTCGGCCAGGGGGATCTGCTCTTGCTTGCTGCCGAGATTGGCATTCTTGCTCAACGTCAGACTACCGCCAATTCCAGAAAGTCCAGGAAACACGAGACGCTCCAGAGCGGCATTGCCAACGGCGCCGAGCTCCCCGCCGAGCGTAGTCAGGAAAGGTATCGCGACAGTATGAACTTTCACACTTCGGTCGATGCTTATGCTCCCGGTCACCTCTTCCAGATAAGGCAGGATGACAGCCGCAACCGGCCCGTGAATGTACAGGTCTCCGTGGATTTTTCGATAGTGCCCCGTCTCGAACAATTGCAGCTGACGGTTTGCGTCATCGACGTTGGGCGCATCGATGAACACGCTCCCCTCGTAGGTGCGCCCTGTCAACTTGTTGTCGGGCCACTGGGAAACACAGCGCGTGTGCATGCCATCGCCCGTGACGGTCACTCCGCGCCGGAAGTCCACGCCATAAAAATCCGAACCGACGCGATGCAAGTCCGCCGTACTGCTGCTCAGCGACAGCTCGCCCGAAAAGAGCGGATCGAGGTAAGGATGGCTTTGCCCTGCACTCACCAGGCTCAGGAGTTCATGCTGCGCAGGAACGCGCCAGCGCTTGCCACCCAAGCCCGATCCAAGGCAGGCATCCGCCAAGGCACTGGCGTCGTTGGCCTGTACCGTCTGCTTTTGCCATCCCAGTCCGGTGGCATTGTCTTCGACCCAGCTTCCCCGGTCGGTGTAATGACTGTCTGGTTTGGCCTCGTGAAAGTCCGCGACGCACAGAACACCAGCCAGATTGCCCTTTGCGCTTCTGGAAAAACTTCTCCCATCAAGGAAGTCGATGAGCCAATACGAATCCTTGTCGGCGCCGTTGATATCGGATGGTGTCGAGGTCCAATAGGGAATTGAACGGATACCCGGCAGACGGTCATGATCAACGACCGGGTTGGCGTATTTGTAGTTAACGAGCGTCTGTAATTGCTGCCTCGTGGGGATCTGCATCGCTGGCCAGCCCAAGCTTTCACAATAACTTCGGGCGTCTTCGAGAGTTTTGTCGGCCGGTAGCGCGAACGATCTCTTGCTCCACAGCAAACCGGTTGCATCGTCCAACAGGGTGAGTTCATTCTCGGACGACCATTTCGGTGCATCCATCACCGGTTGCCTTACCCCGTTGACGGTACGGGTAGTACGCCACTCTGCACCGGGCAGCGACGGTTTGTCACTTTCCGGACGTGTCGTCGCACACGCCGTCAGCAGAACAGCCGCCAAAAGCAGGAATGCAAATCCGATCTTGTGATAACTTTTCAACACAGCATCTCCCCCGAGTATGTCGCCTTGTCATATGCCGGCTCCGGCTGTTGCCGTGCGCTGAATATACGGCATAGGGTGCAGGAAAGGTAGTGCCGGTAAACTTGCGGAAGAAAATAAAAAAGCCCGCTCAACATCGAACGGGCCAAGAGGGGGAGTTCCTCAGGATGTCACTACACCTACGACTACTCTGCGTTACGTGTGCCGCCCGACTAAAGTACAGCACGTTTGCTGCAGACCTGCGCGGGATGATTCCATCGCGACTATTAACGATGGAATCATGCCCGCGAGGACGGTGCCGGGATCACGCGATCCCGGGCTTGTCTTGCATCAGAACGAGTGGCTGACGCCGAAGTACAGCGCGTTCATGTTCTGACCCACGGCGCCGCCATTGGTGCCGTACTCGACCGAGAAGTCCGAAGTCGAGCTGTTGCGGATTGTGCCGACGGTTGCGTACAACAGTGTGCGCTTGGACAGGCTGTAGTTACCACCGAGGACGAACAGGTTGGCGCTACCCACGCCGCCGTTGACGTTGACGTGGTAAGCCGCGCCAATCAGTGTCAGAGCTGGTGTGATCTGGTAGTTCGCGCCCAGCCAGTAATGGTTGGCGCGGTCAGGCGAACCTGCTGCTGCCGAAGGCGCGCGCAGGTTTTCGTAACCGGCGAACAACTTCAGTTTGTCGATGGTGACGGTGCCGCCCAGTGTGAGCTCTTTGGAAGAAGCAAACAATGTGGAGAACTGACCGTTGGTGTCGCGTTGCACGTCATAGATGGCGCGCAGTTCATAGGTCGGCTGCACGAAAGCCAGCGAGATGCCGTCGCGGCTGCCGTTGTTGATATTGGTTGGGCCGGTTGTCGGGGCTACGCCCTTGGTGAACGAACCTGCAGCTTCGCCGAAGCCGTGCATGACAGTTGCCGTGAAGCCGCCGAAGTTTGGCGTTTCATAGCTGACCATGTTGTTGGTTTGCGGCCAGTTGCGTTCCTTGACCAGTGTCGCGGTGCTCAGCGCTTGTTGGCCGGTCGGATCCAGTGCCCAGATCGGATCGCTTTGGATCGCCAGGTCCTTACCCATTTTCAGAGTACCGGCCGAGCCGCTCAGACCGACGAACGAGCGACGTGTCCACAAACCCGAACCGCCGTTGACCTGGCCGTTGGAAGCGTCAAAACCGCTTTCCAGTGTGAAGATCGCCTTAAGACCGCCGCCCAGATCTTCATTGCCCTTGAAGCCGAACATGCTGGTGCCCCACTCATTGCCGTCAACGCCCCATTTGCCGCCGCGGGAAACGACTGCGCCGGTGGAATCGCGTTGGGTGAAGTTGCTTTGATAATTGATACCGGCGTCGATACGGCCGTAGATGGTGACGTTAGTCTGAGCCTGAGCGCTTGCGCATGCGCCGGCCATGACGGCAGCAATAGCGAGCGGCTTCGCAATGAATGCGACCTTTGATGCTTTTTTCATTTCATCTCCTAAATTTGCTGTGGGGACTTCCACTATTTTTCGAGCATTGCACTCGAATTCTTTTTTTTGGGCATTGTTTCCACGCAGCCATGTGACGGTTGCGCTTCTTTTTGCCTCTCTACATTTTATGTAGTTTTACTAAAAATTTTATTTAATTCTACACATTAAAAATTTATTTTCCACGCTTTTTTTACCGCAACTACATAGATTTTATAGATTTATTGGGAATTACAACAGTTAAGAGCCATAGAAACGAAGAATATGTGTACTAATGTTACAAGTAGCTTTGCTACTTATTGCTAGTTTTAAAACTACATTTTGGTTTAAATATGTTGCTGATACGAACTTAAACTTCAGCGGGGGTGATTTGAGCAAGGAGGATCATGCCTGCCGACAACAGAGAGGCACCACCCGATATTTCTCCGGACAGCGCAAAAAGCAAAGGCCTGGCGCACCGCCAGGCCTTCTATATATAGAGAGAGTGCAAACGAAGCTGCGTCGCCGCGTGATCAATCGGCGACGCGCACCACCACCTTGCCGAAATTGCGACCGTCGAGCAAACCGATCAACGCAGCTGGCGCATGCTCCAGTCCTGCGACGATGTCCTCGCGCAACTTGACCCGCCCGGCGGCGACCCAGGCGCGCATGTCGCGCTGGAATTCAGCATAGCCGTCGGCATAGTGGTCGAGGATGATGAATCCTTGCATGCGGATACGCCGGAACACCAGCGCGCTCAATAGCTGCGGCAAACGATCCGGGCCAGCCGGCAGACCCTTTTCGTTGTAATGCGCAATCGACCCCGATACCGGTATGCGCGCGTGGTCGTTGAGCAGCGGCAGCACCGCGTCGAACACCGGACCGCCGACGCTTTCGTGATAGATGTCGATGCCATCCGGACAGGTCGCAGCAAGCTGGCGAGCGAACTCCGGATCGCGCCGGTCCAGACAGGCGTCAAATCCCAGCTCATCGACGACATAGCGGCATTTGTCCGCGCCGCCGGCGATGCCGACTACGCGCGCGCCCTTGATCTTCGCGATCTGCCCAAGCACCGAACCGACAGCACCACTGGCTGCCGCCACCACCACGGTTTCACCAGCCTTCGGGCGGCCGATCTCGAGCAGCGCGTGATAGGCGGTGAAGCCGGGCATGCCCAGCGCACTCAGCGCGTAAGAAGGATGTGCGGCATCGCCCAGCGGTGTCAGGTCGCTGCCCTCGGACAAGGCGTATTCCTGCCAGCCGTCGAAACCCAGCACCAGATCGCCTTCATTGAATTGCGGATGCCTCGACGCCACGACGCGACTGACTGTGCCGCCCACGATCACATCGCCTAAGGCCAGCGGCGGCGCATAGGACGCAGCATCACTCATGCGGCCGCGCATGTAGGGGTCGAGCGACAGGAACATGGTCTGCAGCAGCAATTGCCCCTCCGCTGGTTCGGGCATGGCGACTTGCTCCAGGCGGAAATCTGCGGGAACCGGTGCGCCGTGAGGACGTTGCGCCAGGACGATGCGACGATTGACGAGGGGATATTGGTGTAGCGGCATGTTTTCTCCTTTTCGATTTACCTGATAGGCTTTGATATTAATAGACCGGTCGTCTAGTAACGAGTGAAATAAAAAGGCCGCCAAAACACATCTGCATCTTGGCGGCCACCGTCAATGAAGAGTCAGGCCGGCGAATCCGCCAGTCCCAGCAATTGGCGCGTGCTCGCCATGGTCGTATCAAGCGGACCGCGATGGCGGCTGATCTTGGCCATCAGGCTGCCGCCCAGCCACAGCTGGTACAGCGTGGCGGCCAACTCGGCCGGCTCCTGCGTCACCTGCAGCGATTGATCGGCCTGCCCCTCCGCCAGGCAGCGCGTCACGCGCTCAATGATGCCGCGCGTACCCCACTCCAGCGTCGCCCGCATGCTTTCGGACAGATCCGAGACTTCAGCACTGAGCTTGACCGCCAGGCAGCGCTGATCGGGATCGCCGCCGGTCTGGGTATCGAGCCAGTACTGCCAGTAACGCATCAGCCGCTGCGCAGCCGGATCGCGCCCGCCCAGCAAGATGTCGAGCTGTGCGTGGTGACCGGTGAAATACCAGGTCAGCAAGGCGTCGCCGAAAGCTTCCTTGGACGCGAAGTAGTGATAGAACGAGCCTTTGGGAATCTTGGCGGCCGCCAGCAACTCGGTCAGCCCGACCGCCGTGAAGCCCTTTTCCAGCATCAGGGACTTGGCGACGTCGAGCATGTGCTGACGCAGATCGGGAGGAGCAATGGCAGTAGTCATGGGCGCATCATGTCACAGATTAGACCGGTCGTCTAGCTAACCTTGAAACAGATATTTCGTCGTGCTGCCTGGCCCGCATGAGCGCGAACGTGCCTAAGCAGCGAAATGCTGCATCAGATGTTCAATAAAACTGCGCGCCGACGGCTTGGCGGCATGTCCGGCGGGGAAGACCGCATGCAGTTCGAGTTGCCCTGCGTCCCAATCCGGCAGCACGCGCGTCAATGCGCCGCCATCGAGTTCGGCGCGGCAGCCCCAGCGACTGGTCTGGACGATGCCGAGACCGGCGACTGCGGCGGCGATCGCCGCTTCATTGAGCGACACCAGCAACCGTCCGTCGACGCGCACGGAAGCGCTGCGCCCGCCCTGACGGAATTCCCAGGTGCGTCCGCCCGTGGGACCCAGGATCATCGCATGCTCGGACAGGTCGGCAGGCGTGCTGGGCGTGCCATGTTTGACCAGATAGGCTGGCGCCGCCACCAGCATGCGCGGAGAGACGGCAACCCTGCGCGCGGTAGCGCTCGAGTCGGGCAGGACGCCGAACCGCAACGCCAGGTCCGCGCCCTCCTGCACCAGATCCTGGCGCTGGTCGCTCATCATCAACTCCACGCGCAGCGCGGGATAGCGCTCCATGAAGAGCGGCAACTGCGGCACGATCTCGCGCACCGCGAGGCTGGACGATACCGCGACGCGCAGCAGGCCGCGCAGCGCTCCCGTGCCTCTCACTGCGTGGTCGGCCTCTTCCAATGCCGCCAGGATCGGCTCAATGCGCGCCAGATAATCCTGGCCGGCCTCCGTCAGCGACACTGCCCGGGTGGTGCGGGTAAATAGCGCGGCGCCGACCTCTTTTTCCAGTTCGGCGGCGATGCGGGACACCGAAGGTTGGGACAGGCCTAGTTCCTGCCCCGTCTTGGAAAAACTGCCGCTGCGCGCGATCCGGACAAACACACGCAACGCAAAAAGGCGATCACTCATGACTATCCATTCATTTGAAATTTGGATATATCTTAGTCGATTTACCCACCTTCTCGCTCATCGACAAATGAAAGATAGTTCTCCTCACGCCACATGGCGCAACCAACTGAGGAAACTGTAATGAAACTACCTGAACAACTCGCCGAATTCCGCCGCAACTTCGAAGCCGGCGGCCCGCCGTTCAACGCCCCTGCCTGGATCCACGAACCCATGCACCGTGCCACGGCAGAGCTGGTGGCGTCTCGCATCGCGGACCGCGCCCTGAAGGCCGGCGACGTCGCTCCCGACTTTGCCTTGCCGGACGTCGACGGAACACCCCTTTCGCTCGCCGAACTGCTGAAATCCGGTCCGCTGGTGCTGAGCTTTTACCGCGGCGTCTGGTGCCCCTACTGCAACCTGGATCTGCAGGCCCTGCAAAAGGCCTTGCCGCAGATAGAAGGCCTCGGCGCGCAACTCATTGCGGTATCGCCGCAAACGGCGGCCAATACACGCCGCTCGGTGCGCGAGAACAACGTCAGCTTTCCGATCCTGTCCGATTCCGGCAATGAAGTTGCAGCGCAATTCGGCCTGCGTTTTACGCTGCCCGAGTATCTGCAGGATCTCTACAAGAACACGTTCAAGAACGATCTTGCCATCAACAACGGCGAACCAAGCTGGTCCCTGCCGATGCCCGCGCGCTACGTCATCGGCCAGGACGGCGTGATCGCCTATGCGGAAGTCAATCCTGACTATACGCAGCGTCCCGATCCTTCAGAGCTGCTGCCGGTGCTGCAACAACTCAAGAACGAAGCCGCCTGATTTCAAACGCCATCGCTGATGCGGGCCCATCCGGGCCTGCATTGTGCAATCCATTGCGCGTCCATGACAGTCGCCGCTGGATGAACGCACTACATTTAAAGGAAATGAACATGTCCAAGTTACAAGGAAAAATCGCCGTCGTCACCGGTGGCAACAGCGGTATCGGCTTGGCCACGGCCAAGCGCTTCGTCGAAGAAGGCGCCTATGTGTTCATCATCGGACGCCGGCAAGCAGAGCTCGACAAGGCCGTGAAGGAAATCGGCCGTAACGTCACCGCTGTCCAGGGCGACGTCACCAACCTGAACGACCTTGATCGTCTGTATGCGACGGTCAAGGAAACCAAAGGCGTCATCGACGTGTTGTTCGCGAACGCCGGTTTCGTCGAGTTGAAGACGATCGATCAGATCAGCCCGGCGCATTTCGACAAGACCTTCGACATCAACACGAAGGGCTTGCTGTTCACTGTACAGAAAGCCCTTCCGCTGATGCGCCAAGGCGGCTCGATCATCCTCGTCTCGTCGATCGCCAACAGCAAGGCGATGCCGTCCTATACGGCTTACAGCGCATCGAAAGCGGCGATCCGCTCATTCGCCCGGACCTGGACGCTGGAACTCAAGGATCGCGGCATCCGCGTCAACACGCTCAGCCCGGGACCGGTGGATACGCCCATCATCGACTTGCAGTTTCCGACCAGGGAAGAAACCGACAAGCTGCGCGAGACCTTCGCGCAGGCGATTCCGCTGGGTCGCCTTGGACGCCCTGAAGAACTGGCGTCCGCAGCCTTGTTCCTGGCGTCGGACGACAGCAGCTTTGTCGCGGGAATCGATTTGCCGGTAGACGGCGGCATGGCGCAGATCTAGGAATGGTTGGCGGCGCGCCCGGTTGTGGGCACGCCGCAGATTGACGATGCCTGGACATTCAATGATGAACGAAGAAGCGACGATGCTCGCCCTGAGTGCAATCGCACACAGATCCCGGCTGGCGATTTTCAAGGCGCTGGCCGCCGCTGGACCGCGGGGACTTTCCGCCGGCGAGATTTCTGCGCAATTGCAGATCGTTCCCTCCAGCCTGTCGTTCCATCTCAAGGAGATGACGAGGGCTGCGCTGCTGTCGGCGCGGCGCGAGGGGACTTATATTTATTATTCAACGGAAGAGAGTGTCGTTGTCGGCGTGATTGATTTTCTGATTGAAACCTGTCTTGTTGAGAAGAAGTGCCTGGAATAAATCCTAACGAAATCATCGGGTACGAAAGTACACGTCGAAAAATCATCCGATGAGCAAGAACGATGAGCTGACTTTTTCTCTGACAAGCCGAAATCCCCCAGCAAAAGAAAAAGGGCTTACGTTTTACCGTAAGCCCTTGATATTGCTGGTGGCCCCCCCGTGAGTCGAACACGGCACCAACGGATTATGAGTCCGCTGCTCTAACCAAGCATGAGCTAGGGGGCCTGAGTCTGGCCGGGACCGAAGTCCCGATCTGACTTAGTTACCTTCCAGGAAGCTCTTCAGCTTGTCGGAGCGCGACGGATGGCGCAGCTTGCGCAGCGCTTTTGCCTCTATTTGACGGATGCGCTCGCGCGTGACGTCGAATTGCTTGCCGACTTCTTCCAGCGTGTGGTCGGTCGACATTTCGATGCCGAAACGCATGCGCAGCACCTTGGCTTCGCGTGGCGTCAGGGAGTCGAGGATGTCCTTGACCACACCGCGCATCGAAGCGTGCAACGCGGCATCGGCCGGGGCCAATGTGTTGTTGTCTTCGATGAAGTCGCCCAGGTGCGAATCGTCGTCGTCGCCGATCGGCGTTTCCATGGAGATCGGTTCTTTGGCGATCTTCATGATCTTGCGGATCTTGTCTTCCGGCATTTCCATCTTGATGGCCAGCGTCGCCGGATCAGGTTCTGCACCGGTTTCCTGCAGGATCTGACGCGAGATGCGGTTCATCTTGTTGATGGTTTCGATCATGTGCACCGGAATACGGATGGTGCGCGCCTGGTCGGCGATCGAACGGGTAATTGCCTGGCGAATCCACCATGTCGCATAGGTCGAGAACTTGTAGCCGCGACGGTATTCGAACTTGTCCACCGCCTTCATCAGGCCGATATTGCCTTCCTGGATCAGATCGAGGAACTGCAGGCCGCGGTTGGTGTACTTCTTGGCGATCGAGATCACGAGACGCAGGTTGGCCTCGGTCATTTCACGCTTGGCCATGCGCGCCTTCTTCTCGCCGGCGCCCATCTTCTTGTTGATGCCGCGCAGGTCTGGAAGCGGCAGCACGACGCGCGCTTGCAGGTCGATCAGCTTCTGTTGCAGTTCCTTGATGGCCGGCACGTTACGCGCCAGCACGACGCTGTAGGCGTGGTTGCCGCTGACTTCGCCGTCAACCCAGTCCAGGTTGCTTTCGTTGCCCGGGAAGACCTTGATGAAATGCGCGCGCGGCATGTTGCATTTGTTGACGGCGACGTCGAGGATCTGACGCTCGATCTGGCGCACTTCGTCGACTTGCGCACGCAACGTGTCGCACAGCTTTTCAACGACCTTGGCGGTGAAGCGGATGCCCAGCAACTCGTTGGAAATGATTTCCTGCGCCTTGACGTACGGCTTCGAGTTGTAGCCTTCTTTTTCGAAGGCCTTGCGCATGTTGTCGAACTGGGTCGAGATGGTGGCGAACTTGCCCAGCGCATCGCGCTTGAGCTGTTCCAGCTGCTCGGCGGAGAAACCTGCGGCGCCGCCGGTGTTGCTGCTTTCGCCTTCTTCTTCCTCTTCCTCGTCGTCCTCTTCGTCGTCCTCTTCGTCTTCTTCATCCGAAGCGGCGGCGACAACGACTTCGCCTTCACTCATGTCAACCAGGCCGTCGACGATTTCGTCGACCTTGATTTCGTCTTTCGAGATCTTGTCGGCGGCGACCAGGATTTCAGCGATCGTGGTCGGGCAAGCCGAGATCGCCTGGATCATGTCCTTGAGGCCGTCTTCGATGCGCTTGGCGATTTCGATTTCGCCTTCGCGGGTCAGCAGTTCGACCGAGCCCATTTCACGCATGTACATGCGGACCGGGTCGGTGGTGCGGCCGAAATCGGAGTCGACGGTCGACAGCGCAGCTTCGGCGGCGGCTTCGGCGTCGTCGTCGCTGGCGACGTTGGCGACGTTGTCGGACAGCAGCAATGTTTCAGCATCCGGCGCGTGTTCGTACACGGAGATGCCCATGTCGTTGAACGTGCCGATGATGCCTTCGATGGCTTCCGGATCGACGATGTTTTCGGGCAGGTGATCGTTGATTTCGGAGAAGGTCAGGTAGCCGCGCTCCTTACCCTGTTTGATCAGGGTCTTGAGCTTTTGGCGGCGACGCTCGAGTTCTTCTTCGGTGGCTTCGGTGTCGGACGAGAACGCGTCTTTCAGCAGCGCCTTTTCCTTGGCCTTGCGGTCCTTGGCCTTGGCCTTGTCGACGGCCTTGAGTTCGGCGCGCTCAACCGCATTCAGTGCGGCGATTTCGTCGTTCTCGGGCTGGAATTCCTTCGGCTTGCGGCCACGGCGGCCCGGCACCTTGACGGACGGCAAAATGTAGCCGGACGTGTCGATGGCTGCCAGTGCGGCGGCGTCGGTGGTCTGGCTGACGCCAGGCGCGATCATGACGCTGACGTCTTTGACTTCGCTCTTGACTGCTGCTTTCGCGGCAGGCTTGGCGGTTTTCGGTTCAGGTTTCTTGATTGTCACAGAAGCTTTCGATTGCACAGAAGCCGGCTTGACGCTGGCTTGAGATAAGTTCTTCTTCGTTGGCGTTGCAGCCGCTTTGGTAGTCGCCTTGGCAATTACCGGCGCTGCAGCGCGAACCGCCGTAGAAGCAGGTTTGGCACTGGTTTTTTTCGCCGAGGCTGTCAATGCAGCTTTCGCCGGCGAGCTTGTTGCCCTTACTGCCGTCGCCGTTGCTTTGCCGGTGGGCTTTGCAGCAGCTGTTTTCTTCGGGACCGATCGTGTTACAGGGGTCGACTTGCTTGCCGGCTTGACGGCCGGCTTGGTGTTTTTAGCGGAAGGTGTCGGAGTTTTTGCGGTTTTCTTCATTGCATCTGCCATAGAATCAAAGCCAAGTGAGTCAAACTCATTGCGCCAATAAAACCATGCTCTTCTTGCATCTCATACCAATTGGATACGATTTGCCCGCGCAACGTTCCTAAATCTTTCGTCCCCTGCATTTCTTGTCCAATGCGATGGCTTATTTGCCTTCATTCGCTCTATGGACCGATGGTTCAATGAATCTTTGCCGCATCACGAATTATGTTTCGCCGCGGAATTAAAGCCCTAGATTATAACATATATAGGGTGTTTTTCCCGGAGATCAAGGCAATCCTGCGTAAGATCCCGCCCCGATCGTCCCTCAACACCTCTCAAAATCATCCGAAATCAGCTCCCGTGAGACGTTTCAGATGCTCCTTCCTTTGCATCAATTCCCGGTACCTGCTTTGGGCAACTTCATCCCTCAGGCCGGTAATCGACAATTGCTTCATTTCGTCCTCGACCTGGCGCATTTTCATCTGGCGCACGGCGCCGGCCATTTCTTGCCGGACGACATCGAATTCGGATTCGACCTCGGTCTCGGCTGCGATTTCAGCGATCAGGCTTTCAAAATCCGCCCCGCCGTCACGCAGCAGCTCGACCAGCGTCGCGAAATTGGCTTGCTCACCCATGCTGCGGCACGCTTCAACCAGTTGCGTCACCATCTGCGCGTGATCCGGTGCGTGATGGCCGACCACCACCAGGGTGTCGTCGTCCAGATCCGCGGACAAGGCCGGATGCGCCACCAGCAGCCGCACGATCTGGCGCTCCAGTCCGATCGGCGCCATGCGCTTGCTGCGCGGCGGCGGTGCCCGGCGCGCGGCAGTCTGCACCACCGGATTGGACAGCTCGAACAAGGCCTCGATTTCAGCCGGCGAGGTCTGCGTGACCTGTGCCAGGCTGCGCACGATCTGCAGGCGCAAGGACGACGGCGGCAGCGCCTGCAACATCGGCTTGGCGTCAAACTGCGCGCGGGCGCGGCCTTCCGGCGTGGTCATGTCGTTCTCGCCGACCACTTCCTTGATCAGAAATTGCGACAGCGGCATCGCTTCTTTAATCTGCTGCTCGAACGCTTCTGCGCCTTTTTCGCGCACGTAACTGTCGGGGTCGTGTTCCTTCGGCAGGAACAGGAACTTGATGATCTTATTGTCCGAAGCGTGGATCAGGCACGCGTCCAGCGCACGCCGTGCGGCGCGTCGTCCGGCCGAGTCGCCGTCGAAGCTGAACACGACTTCGTCGGTCTGACGCAATAATTTCTGCACGTGGATCGGCGTACACGCCGTACCCAGCGTCGCCACCGCCTGCGGGAAACCCAGCTGCGCCAGCGCCACTACATCCATGTAACCTTCGGTCACCAGCACATAGCCCGCTTCGCGGATCGCCTGGCGCGCTTCGAACAAACCGTACAGCTCGCTACCCTTTTGAAATAGCGGCGTTTCCGGGGAGTTCAAGTACTTCGGCTCGCCGCCGTCCATGACGCGGCCGCCGAAGCCGATGACCTGGCCCTTGGTATTGCGGATCGGAAACATGACGCGATGACGGAAGCGGTCGTAACGCTTGCGGCCCATGCGCTGGCCGCCGTCCTCGTCGCTCTTGTCGATCACCAGACCGGCTTCGACCAGCGCCGGCACTTCGTAATCCGGGAACACCTTGCGCAGGCTGTCCCATTCATCAGGCGAATAACCGAGACCGAACTTGGCGGCGATTTCGCCGGTCAGGCCGCGGCCCTTCAAATATTCAACGGCGTTCGGCGCGGCACGCAGCTGCTGGCGATAAAAATCGCAAGCAGCCGACATCGCATCCGACAAGGCCATGCTCTTGGCCTGCTGCTCGGCGCGCTGCGCCGGGGGGATGCGGTCGTCGTTGTCGGGCACCGTCATGCCGACGCCCTGGGCCAGATCCTTGACCGCCTCGACAAAGCCAAGGCCGGAATATTCGATCAGGAAACTGATGGCCGTTCCATGCGCGCCGCAGCCGAAGCAGTGATAGAACTGCTTGGTCGGACTGACCGTGAAGCTTGGCGATTTTTCGTTATGGAACGGGCACAGGCCCATGAAGTTGGCGCCGCCCTTTTTGAGCTGCACATACTTGCCAACCACATCGACTATATCGACGCGGTTGAGCAAATCCTGAATGAACGACTGTGGAATCACAGGGAGTTAGCGTCCTGACAAGATTCAAGCCTTGGTCAAGGCGGCCTTGACCAGAGCGGACACGGCAGTCATGTCGGCGCGACCGGCCAGCTTCGGCTTGAGCACGCCCATGACCTTGCCCATGTCCTGCGGACCGGCGGCGCCGGTGGCGGCCACGGCGGCTTGCACTTCAGCCTTGATCTCGTCATCGGACAGGCCGGCAGGCATGTAAGTGGTCAGAATGGCCAGTTCGGCCTTCTCGATATCGGCCAGGTCCTGGCGACCGCCGGCTTCGAACTGGCTGATGGAATCCTTGCGCTGCTTGACCATCTTGTCGATGATCGCCAGCACCATGGCGTCGTCGAGCTCAACGCGCTCATCGACTTCCTTCTGCTTCATCGCCGCGGTGATCAGGCGAATCGTACCCAGCTTGGCCGCCTCTTTGGCGCGCATCGCCGCCTTCATGTCTTCGGTGATTTGCTCTTTCAGACCCATTGCATTCTCCAGAGATAAGCGATTGATTCAATCTAGCACAAGCCTCAAATCCCGGTCGCTGAAGTGCGTCGCAAAGGACTTATATGAGACCACGTAGGCCGTCGATAAGCGTAGCGAGCAGGACCGACATGTGGATCGAGGAGCGGAATCGTACGAATGTACGATGAGCACCGCAGACCGCATGCCGGTTCGCGCAGCAGCTTAGCGACGGCCTACGAATGCGAAAACCCGCTGTGGTTTGAGCCAGAGCGGGTTTAACGTGGTCGCGCGCACCAAGGCGGCGCGACGGGAAATTCTTAGTACAGCTTCTTAGGCAGTTGCTGGCTGCGGATGCGCTTGTAGTGGCGCTTCACTGCGGCTGCCAGCTTGCGCTTGCGTTCTGCTGTCGGCTTTTCGTAAAACTCGCGCGCGCGCAACTCGGTCAACAGACCGGTTTTTTCAATAGTGCGCTTGAAGCGGCGCATGGCGACTTCGAACGGCTCGTTTTCTTTAAGACGAATAGTGGTCATGTAGATTCAAACCAAAGAGGTTAGGTTGGATACGGAAAGAACGCGATTTTAGCAGACCGAAGCGGCAAATGGAAGCTTTACCGTGGCTTTTTTCCAACCGGACGGCAAAAAATCCAAATAAATCAATGATCTGGGATGCGTGCCGGAAACATACACTCCCGCATTCACGCCAACTCTATTCAATCGCCTGCCCCGCCGCCACGCCCGACGCCCAAGCCCACTGGAAGTTGTAGCCGCCCAGCCAGCCGGTCACGTCGACCGCCTCACCGATAAAATGCAGGCCCGGCACCTTGTTGACCATCATGCTCTGCTGCGACAGCTCGCGCGTGTCGACACCGCCCATGGTGACTTCGGCCTTGCGGTAGCCTTCCGAACCATTCGGCTTGATGGTCCAGCGGTTGAGCGCTTCGCCCACCTGGCGCAGTTGCTTGTCCGGCATGTCGGCAATGCGCGCCGTGCCGTCGAATCCGTTGGCTTTGAGCAAGCCGTCAGCCAGGCGCGCCGGCAGCCATTGCCCCAGCTGGTTGCCGAGATTCTTCTTGAGCGTGGTCTTGCCTTCGATCAAGACCTCGGCGACATCGATCTGCGGCAGCAGGTTCAACGTCAGCGAGGCGCCCTGCTGCCAGAAGCTCGAAATCTGCAGGATAGCCGGACCGGACAAGCCGCGATGGGTAAACAACAAGTCTTCGAGGAAGTAACCGCGCTCCTTCTTGACGCCGGTCTCCACCTCGACTTCCAGCGCGATGCCGGCCAGGTCGACGAAAGGCTGCCAGCCGGCGCCGTCAAAAGTCAGCGGTACCAGGCCCGGGCGCGTCTCGACCATCTTGATGTCGAACTGTTTGGCGATGCGATAGGCGAAATCGGTGGCGCCGATCTTGGGAATCGACAGGCCGCCCGTGGCGATCACCACATGACGCGCCAGGATTTCGCCGGAATCGGTCTCCAGCCGGAACAGCTCGCCGTCCTTGCCGACCGAGGCCACGCCGCACGGCATGCGCCACTCGACATTGCCTGAGTCGCACTCGGCCTTGAGCATGGCGATGATCTCTTCAGACGAGTCGTTGCAGAACAACTGGCCCTTGTGCTTCTCATGGAAGCTGATCTGGTAGCGCTTGACCAGCGCAAGGAAGTCCTGTGGCGTGTAGCGCGACAAGGCGCTTTTGCAGAAATGGGGATTTTGCGAAAGGAAATTCTGCGGCGTCGCGCTGATGTTGGTGAAGTTGCAACGACCGCCGCCGGAGATGCGGATCTTCTCGGCCAGCTTGGATGCGTGATCGATCAGCACCACCGACTTGCCGCGCTGCCCTGCCACGGCCGCGCACATCATGCCGGCGGCGCCGGCGCCGATTACTGCTACATCGAATGGTGTTGTCATGTTTGCTTTCGCCAGCCTGCTTCGCTGGCGAAGGCAGGGGCATCATTGGAAATAAGAAGGCGGCGACCGGTCCATCCACAGTTCGGACGACAGACGCATCATATCGTTGAGCGAACCGCGCTGGGCAAATGCCTGGCGCAGCCAGCCGGCGTCGCTGAGCCGGTTGTGCGCCATGTGGCGCAGGCGTTTCAGGGTCAGTTCCTCGACCTCGTTTTGCACATACGGTTGCAGCAACTGCAATTGCAACAGCAAATGCTCGAAGATCGGCAGTTTACTCGAAGTCGCCGGCGTTTCGCCATGCAACGCCAGCATGCCGTTCAATCCGAAGCGGCTGGCCTCGAACCGGTTGTACTGATACAGCAGGTAAAAATCGTCGCGCATCACGAACGGCCGCTCGGTCAGGATCCAGCGCGCCAGCAGCTGCGCGTAGGCGCCCAGGTGGGCGGCGTGCTCGATGGTCAGCGGGGTGTCGCAGACACGGATTTCAACGGTGCCGTATTCGGGCTTGGGGCGGATGTCCCAGTAGAAATCCTTCATGCTGGCGACGATGCCCATCTGCAGCAGCTCGTCGTAGTAGGTCTCGAACTCGGCCCACTTGGTCTGCACCGGCGCCGTGCCCGACAGCGGGAACGCACGCACCACGTTGCTGCGCGACGAGTCGAATTTGGTGTCGGCGCCCTGATAGAACGGCGACGCCGCCGACAGCGCGATGAAATGCGGCACGAAGCGAGAGAACGCATGCGTCAGATACAGCGCATCGTCGCCGTTGGCCACGCCGATGTGGATGTGCTGGCCGAACACGGTGAAGGTCTTGGCGAGATAGCCGTACTTCTCGTGCAGGTGATAGAAGCGCTCGCTCGGCGTGATGCGCTGCTCGTTCCAGTGCTGGAACGGATGCGCGCCGCCGCCGGAGACATCGATGTTGAGATATTGGGCGCCGTTGTTGAGGGCGCCACGCAAGTCCTTCAACTCTTCGATCAGCTCGTCGACGCGGGTGTGGATGCCCGAGTTGAGTTCGATCATGCCCTGCGTCATTTCCAGCTTGATCTGCTTTTGCAGCTCGCGCGGCTCAATCCAGGTCAGCAGGTCGACGGCGTCGCTGGCGAGATTGTAGTTGCGGCGATTGACCAGCTGCAGCTCAAGCTCGATGCCCATCGTGAACGGCGTGGACGAAGTGAACGGCAGGATGCCGGCGCTGGACGTCGGAAAATGCGTCAGTCCTTCTTCCTGCACCGGCGCAGCGGCAGGGATAGAGGCAGAGGTAGTGGTAGTAGTCATTCGCGTCCGCTTTCACCAGATTTGATCAGGGCGAATTGGGTGGCGACAGGGCCAAACAATTCCAGCACGATCAGACATCCCGCCAGCAAGGGCACGACGTCGGACGTGGTATGCGGGTACAGGTTGGAAATCGTCTGCATCAGCCCGAGTCCCGCCTCGGTCATCGGCAAGGTGCCCAGCGTGAGTAGTCCGGCCTGCTTCCAGTTCATGCGCGCAAAGCGGGCGAACAGGAACACGCCGCAGCCCATCGCCACGAAACGCGCGGCGATCAGAATCAGCACCGACAAGCCGACCATGCTCAGGTCCGCCAGGCGCATCGAGGCGCCCACGGTGACGAACAGCATCACCACGAACAATTCGTTGGCGACGCCGAATTCCAGCTCCATCAGGTCGTACTGGCGATCCAGGTTCTTCGACATGATGGCGAAGATCAGCATCGTCAGCATCACCGGCAAATGCAGCGCGTGCGCCACGCCGATGGCCAGCGCGATGACCGAAATCACCAGCACGAACTGGCGGCTGCCCTGGCGACCAAGCAGGCGCGCCAGCGGCATCATCAGCCAGTAAGTCAGGTAAGCCAGCACGGCCGAACCGATCAGCGAATACGCGGTGTGCTCGACCAGCGTCAGCAGCGGCGTGCCTGACTCATGCGCAATCACCGGCAGCAAGGCGTAGGCGGCCAGGATCGCGACGAAGTTATTGAGCGCGGTCATGGTCGCCAGGCGACGCGTGACCTGGCCTTCAGCCTTGAGGTCGCGCAGCACCACCAGCACCACGGCCGGGGCGGTAGCGATGGCCCAGACGCCGCCCAGCAGGGCCAGTACGTTGGAGGTGCCGAACCACAGCAAGGCCAGGCTGACGAAAGTGAAGCACAGTACAGCCGAGGTGACGACGGTGGCCAGCAGCCACTTCTCGCGGCGCAGCCAGCCGATGTCGACGTAGCGACCAAGTTGGTATACCACCAGCGCGACGGCAATGTCGGCGAAGATATTGGTCACGCTCAGCACATCGCCCGACAGCCAGTTCAGGCCGCCGCCGCCGAGGATGAAACCAACAATCAGATAACCCGTGATGCGCGGCACCCATGGCGACTTCGACACGATATGACCGGCTATCAGCCCGAACAGCAACAAGCTGCCGAACAGCAGCAACGCGTTCCACTGGATCGGTTGTGCAAGGGCGAAAGACGGAAGAGTCCACTGCATAGCTCCTCCTGACGTATTTATTTTGACGGTGCGCGCGCTTCGCCTGTTCCTTGGCGATGCTGTTGGAGACGCACTGATGATTGATATGAAGCGATGCTGCTTGAAAGCTTCCTGAACATTAACCGCGGTAGGGAACCCGAGGTTAAACCATTTTTATATTAAACGAAATTTTTTCCTATGATCTGATCGTCTTTTGTTTGCGGTTAAGTGGCGAATGCGTTGCCATTATTCCCAAAGCCGACCATCGGCAGTAATCAGCGCAGACCTTATTTGCTTGTCAGAAAACACCGACAACAGCGCCGTGCGATAACGCGTCAATTGCGCTTGATAAGCGGCGCGCTCGCTATCGAGCAGATTGCGCTTGTAATCAAGCACCCAGACTTCGTCGTCGAACACCACCACGCGGTCGCATCGCAATACGCCGTCGGTTGTAACGATCTCCATTTCGTCACGCGCGTAGCGATGCAGGGCGGGATTGAAGAAACGCTCCAGCGCCGGTTGCGCCAACATATTGACGGCCTGGGCCCGGATCACCGCCGCCAGCGGACGCGGGCACGGCAACCAGCGTGCGATGGCCGCTTCGTCGGGCAAATTCACCGGCCAGGTGCGCGCATGCAGCGCACGTTCGAGCAGCGCGTGCAAGGCCACGCCTTCGTCGATGGCGTCATTGCTGTAATTCTCCGGCGCATCGACCACCGGCGCCGGCAGCGGCGTCGGAATGAACAGCGGCAGTTCGAATCGTTCTTCGCGCTGTTGCCCGGCGTCGTTGATCTGCGCAGGCGGCGCTACCAATTCCACGCCCTGCTCCTCGCCGGCGCGGTCGAACAACCGGCTGTACCAGCTGCCTTCCTGGATGCCGCCCTCCAATGCTCCCTTGGTGCCGGCCACGCCGCTGACGATCAGCAATTGCTTGGCGCGGGTGAGTGCGACGTAGAGCAGATTCCAGTCCTCCTGCATCTTGAAATGCTCTTCGGCGTCGAACCAGCGGTCGCGCGCCGTGCCGCGCTCGCTCTTGCGGCCGAAGGCGGAGAAATGTGTTGGTGCGTCTTCGTCCTGTGGCCAGTCGCACAGGACGCCGATGTTGTCGTTGGCGGGATCGCTGTGGTTGGTGTCCATCATCACGACCACCGGCGCTTCCAGGCCCTTGGCGCTGTGCACGGTGAGGATGCGCACGGCGTCGGCGGCGGCATCAATGCTGGCCTCGTCGGGCGCATCGCTTTCGGCGTGGCGCTGCAAGACGCGCAGCGCATCGATGAATTTCGGCAGGCTGGGATAACGGCCGGCGTCGAGGTTGAGCGCCAGTTCGACAAAGGCCTCGATGTTGCCGAGCGCCTGGCTGCGCATGGATGGCGCGACGGACTGGGCATAGCGCGCGGCCAACTGGCCTTCGTGCAGGATAAGATCAAGCAGATCGTGCACCGGATAATGCGGCGCGGCGTCCAGCCATTGCGCCAGCAAGTGCGCGGCGCGGGCGATGGCGGCCGATGCCGATCCTGCGCCGGATTGCTGCGTGGCCAGCACGCGATTCCACCAGTCGGATTCGCTGCGTTGCGCCAGCGCGATCAGGTCGGTGTCGGAAGCGCCGATGATCGGGCTCTTCAGCACGTGAGCCAGCGCACGCGTGTCGTTGGGCGTGATCAGGAAAGTCAGCAGCGCGATCAGGTCGGCGATCTCGAGCGAATCGAGCAAGCCGCCGCGCTTGTCGGAGACAAACGGAATGCCGGCCTCGCGCAATGCGCTTTCATATGCGATCAGGTGACGGCGCTTCTTCACCAGCAGCATGACGTCGCCCCATTTAAGCGCGCGGCCGCCGACTTGGATGCGTTGACGCGCCAGCAGGATCGCCTGCGCCACCTGACGGCCTTCGTCGCGCCGGCGCGCATCGTCTTCTTCCTCGCGCGGGGTGATCAGCGGATTGCGCAGCGCTGATGGCGCAGCGTCGGTCTTGTCCTCTTCGGCCGCCTCGGGAGCCTGCACCAGCGGCAAGCGCCACACGGCGCCGCCGTCCATGCCCAGCGTAGTTTGCGGTGCGAACAAGGCATTGCGCCCGCTGAAACTGGTGTTGAGCACGTCGACGATGGCGCTGGCGTTGCGGCGCGTCTGGTTGGCGCGCAAGACCGCCGCACCTTGCTGTTCCAGCAAGGTGCGCGCGGCGGCGAACACACGCGGCTCGGCGCGGCGGAAGCGGTAAATCGATTGCTTGGGATCACCCACCACGAACACGCTCGGCTGCGCCGCATCGCCGCCGTAGGCACGCAGCCAGGCGCGCACGATGCTCCATTGCAGCGGGTTGGTGTCCTGGAATTCGTCCAGCAGGATGTGCTTGTAGCGCGCGTCGAGGCGGCTTTGCAGATAGGCAGCACTCTCTTCGTTGGTGAGCAGGCGGTAGGCGTGCCATTCGAGATCGGCAAAATCGAACACACGCTGCTCAGCCTTCACCTCCTGATAGGCGTCGAGATAGGCGCGACCCGCTGTGAACAGGGCGCGATTAAGCCTGAGCACAATGCCTTCGGCGCTGCGTCGCTGCAACAGCCGGAGTTCGTTGCCGGTCAGCTCGAACACTTCATCGAACAGCGACACGGCGACCTCTTCGTCGACGCCGTAGTGCTTGCTCAACGCCGCCTTCAAGTCCTTGGTCTTGGTGTTGCCGCGCGGTTTGCCGTTGTCGTCATAAAACTGCGTCGCCAAGGCGGCGAACTGCTCCACCGACGCTTCGCCGCTCACCAGCGTTTCGATGGCGACCGCGCGTTTCTGGTTGGTTGCCGTGCCTTTGCCGAGCAGTGAAGAAATTTCATACAGCCGCGCCTTCAAGGCCTCGTCGGTCCAGACCGTCAGTCGCGCGTCGCGAGCGGCGTCGGGTCCGCACAACTCTTCCAGCCATTGCAGCGGCGCGTCCTCCGACGACAACGGCGGCATGGTTGCAGCCCACCATTCGGCACGCTTGTCGAGGAAGGCATCGAGCAGGTTGCGCGCACCGCTGTCGCCGGCCAGCTCGTACAGTTCCAGCAAGGCCAGCTTGATCGCTTGCTGCGCCGGCTTTTGCACCGCCTGCATGAAGCGGCGGTAAGCCTCGTTCATGATCTCGCCGTTTTTCTCGGTCAGCGCATAGCCATGCGGCACGCCCGACGCCAGCGGCGCGATCTGCAGCAGACGCGCAAACCAGCTGTGAAAAGTGTCGATCGACAAACCCTGCTGGCCCGCCAGAATCTGTTCGTACAGCGAACGCGCCAGCGGCATCAAGCGCGGCAGCTCGTCGGCGTCGACGCCGCGCTCCAGCAGCAACTGGCGTGCCTGTTCGGCCGGCGCCAGCGTCAGTTCGTGCAGCAACTCCATCAGGCGCTCGCGCATTTCCTGCGCGGCCTTGCGGGTGAAGGTGATCGCCAGCAGTTCGGCCGGCTGTGCGCCCGCGAGCAGCAATCGCAACATGCGCGCCACCAGCAGCCAGGTCTTGCCGCTGCCGGCGCAGGCTTCCACCACCACCGACTGGCGCGGGTCGCAGGCAGCTGCGGTGAATGCCGCCGCTTCTGCAGGACGGCCGTTGATTTCGTAGGCGGCGATTAAATTTTTGTCGCTCATTGCCAGACTCCCTTGCGGCACAACCCGCGTACATCGCAATACTGGCAAACCGATTCGATGCCGTTGGCCGGCAGCGGCGCATCGTTGCCGATGGCCTGCACGACCGTGATGATCTGCTGCTGCAAGGCCTGCTGCTGCTTCTCGAAATCGGGGGCGGCGACGTCGCCGGTTTTGTCCCGGGACGGCTCCAGGGCGACGTAGTGCGCAGCCGCCATCGTCTGGCCCGACAGCAATCCGTAGAACGGCAGCTGGTGATCTTCGGCATTCTTCAACTTGGCGACCAGCGACGGCAGCGAGCTGGTCTTGTAGTCGAGCACCGCGCGTTCGCCCCCCGCGTTTTCATCAACGCGATCAAGGCGACCGTACAGCTCGATACCGCCGTCCGGCCAGGCCAGTGCGTGCTGCAAGGGCAATTCGCCGAGCACAAAATGCCAGCCCTGCGCTTCGCGCTCGTTGGCCCAGACCAGGTACGCCGGCATCACCTTGCGCCAGCGCGCTTCATAACCGAGCGCGGTGGGATGTTCGCGGATCGCCTTGCTGAAGACGTCATCCGAGACGGTCGCCAGCAAGGCCGCACGCTGCTCGACAGGCGTCTTCGCGTCGCGCTGCGCTTCGTGGTATTTCATCAGAATTTCATGCAGCCAGCCGCCGTAGTCGCGCTTCTCCGGCATGTCGGACAGTTCGTCCATGACGTTCACGCGCAGCATGTGCTGAGCGAAGAATTGATACGGGCAGGCCACCAGCCGGTTGTAGGCGCTGGCCGACAAGCGCGCCGGCGTCAGCTCAGCGGCCGACGGCGCTGGCATGACGGAGGGTGCGGCAAGCAATTCATGCAGCGGCAAATCGTGGCGCAGTTCGCGCAGCGGCGCCATGCCGGCTTTTGCCAGGCACAGTTCGAGACGTTCCAGCCACGGGCTCTTGGGATTCGGTTCGCCGTCCTTGTGGGTCTGCCAGCACAGCACCACTTCGCGATTGGCGCACAGCAGTTCGGTCAGGTCGCGCAATTGCTGGTGCTGGCGCGACAGCCGTGTGGGCAATCCAAGCTCGTGGCGTACGGCGTTCGAGAAGAACAGCGTTTCCTGCGGTTGCGACGGCAGGTGTTCGGCGTCGGCGCCGATCACAAGAACGGCGTCGAAATTGCGCAGGCGCGCGCCGTTGAGCGGCAGCATGACGATGCGACGATCGGTGATCGGCGGCATGAACGTGACGGCGTCGAGCTGCAGGTTCAGCAATGCGCGCCATTCCGAGAAGGAGAACAATTCGCCGCCGTCGGTATCCGATTGCCGGGCGCCGAGGTCGTCCAGCAATTGCAGCACCTGCTGGCCGGCGATGTCCTGCGTGAACGCGGCGCGCATGTCGAGCGCATCGAGCAAGTGTTGCGCGCACGCGCTCCAGTCGATCAGGTTCTTGCGTCCCTCGAACAGCGCGGCCTGCGCAGCCACTGCCTGCAAAACCTCTGCGGCAAGCGACCCGCTCTTGAACGCCGCTTGCACGCTGCGCCATTCGCCGGAAATATTCTCGCGCCGCAATTGCCACTCGATCTGCATTACCGCCGCGCTCTTGTCGGCCATGCCGGCGAAGATGAACGGCGACTTCAGCAGGTCGAGCAGTGCAGTGGTTTCGCCGCGCGAGGTGACGACGTCGCACCACGCCGCCATCGCTGCGGCGGCGCGGGTGGTCGACAGCTTCCAGCCGGTTTCGTCGGCCACCGAAACTTGCGCACGCTCCAGCAGGGCGCGCAGGCGGCGCGCGCTGACACGGTCCTGGGCGACGATGGCGATGTCGTCCTTGCCTTGCCGCAGCCAGTCGAGCACGATCTGCGCGCTCTGCAGCGAAGCGTCTTCCAGACTGGCGGCCGGGCACAACGCCAGCGTCGGCGCGTCCATCTGCGGCGCGAACAGATCATCCGGCGCGGGGGCCAGCGGTGCGTCGCACAATTCCGGCCAGGCGGTCTGGTACAGCAAGGGGATATCCGGGCCGCGCCAGTCGATCTGCACCGGCTGCACTTCGGCGTGTTCGCCGTAGGCCTCGAGGAAGGCCAGTTCCATCGGTTCGGGGGCGACCGGGCTGATCCACATCAGCGGCGCCAGGGGCGCGTGGGCGCTTGGTTTGGCCAGCGCCAGCATGCGCGCGTAGCGCTGCGCGGTCTTGTCGTTGCCGTCGAGCTGACTCTGCCAGATCGACCAGACCAGTTGCGCCTCGTCCGAGAGCATGCTGCGCGCCGACGGCGACAGCTGCGCCAGCGCGGCTTGCCAGCGTTCGTCCGCATCCCCGGGAGTGCGCTCCATGGCCGGCAACAACGCCTGGGTCAGTTCATCCGACAGCGACAGCAGCGTCTGCGCCAGCGGCAGCAGGTCGGTGTTGCGGCGCGCCGTAAACATCTTCTTGAGCCAGGCGTGCTGGCGCAATTGCGCGTACAGCTGCATCAGGCGCTCGCTGTCGTCCTGCTGCGGCTGCGGCGCCTGCATGGCCAGCCAGCCGGCCATGGTGTTGATGCGCGGCGGGATGAAGCCGGCCTGTTGCGGCGACCGGCGCTGCAGCACCTGGGCCAACGCCGCGCGCCAGTGCACCGCATGCGAAAACGCCGGCACCACCACCTGATAACCGGAAAAGTCACGCGACCCCGCTCCAAATGCAGCGCCCAGCATGTGATCGGCCTCCAGCAAGGCGGCCGCGGTCTGCGGCCAGAAGTCGATGGAGGGGCTGATCAGCAGGGGCGAATGCAACATTAAAGGGGGCCGCAGAGAAAAATATATTTATCGAAATGATTGCCGGAATCTATCGACCCGGCATGTCTTTGCCGCATTGTATGCGACCGGCCGGGTCAATTGGCAACCTTGGCAACCGCCCTGCAACAGGCTTTGCCGGATGGCGGCCTATCGGCGGCGGCAAGGCGCACTTTTCCCGAAAATGGGTTATGATTGCCTCCGTACCCCGCCGAATACCCGTTGCCGCGTTTCAAAATACTTGAATCAGGGCACAACGACTCCATCTGCTTTAAGCAAAGTTACGCAATGAAGCAACTCCGGAAGCGTTGATGGCATACGCCAAGCAAATGGTATGTTCCCCCGGCGCTATTTGACCACTTACTTATATATATTCCCTCAGATCGAGGATCTACCATGAGCGAAAACATCAAACACATCTCCGACGCCTCTTTTGAAGCAGACGTCCTGAAATCCGACAAGCCGGTCCTGGTGGACTTCTGGGCTGAATGGTGCGGTCCTTGCAAAGCGATCGCCCCGATTCTGGAAGAAGTCGCCAAGGAATACGAAGGCAAGCTGCAGATCGCCAAGCTGGACGTCGATGCAAACCAGGCAATTCCAGCAAAGTTCGGCATCCGCGGCATTCCGACGCTGATCCTGTTCAAGAACGGCGCAGCAGCAGCGCAAAAAGTCGGCGCTCTGGCAAAAGGCCAGCTGACCTCGTTCATCGACAGCAACATCTAAGAAGATTCACAGCGGCGGTACGCTCGTATCGCCGCTTGTTATGCTTACCGGTAGCCTGAACAATCGATACACGTAAGCTAGTTTTTTAATTTACACGCCACGCAATTCCCTCCCCCACCTTTTACGATTCCCATCCCGGGACACTCTTATGCACTTATCAGAATTAAAGGCGTTACACGTCTCCGCATTGCTTGAAATGGCAATTGGCCTGGACATCGATAACGCGGCGCGCCTGCGCAAACAAGAACTGATGTTCGCGATCCTCAAGAAACGCGCGAAATCGGGAGAACAAATTTTCGGCGACGGCGCCCTTGAAGTGTTGCCTGACGGCTTCGGCTTCCTGCGCTCGCCTGACGCCAGCTACATGGCGTCCACTGACGACATTTACATTTCGCCCTCGCAAATCCGCCGCTTCAACCTGCACACCGGCGATTCCATCGAAGGCGAAGTGCGCACACCGAAAGACGGCGAGCGCTACTTTGCGCTGGTCAAGGTCGACAAGGTCAACGGCGAAGCGCCGGAAGCCTCCAAGCACCGCATCCTGTTTGAAAACCTCACGCCGCTGCATCCGAACAAGATCATGCAGCTCGAGCGCGAAATGCGCGGCGAGGAAAACATCACCGGCCGCATCATCGACCTGATCGCGCCGATCGGCCGCGGCCAGCGCGGCCTGCTGGTGGCGTCGCCGAAGTCCGGCAAATCGGTCATGCTGCAACACATCGCCCACGCCATCACCACCAACCATCCCGACACCGTGATGATCGTCCTGCTGATCGACGAACGTCCGGAAGAAGTGACCGAAATGCAGCGCTCGGTGCGCGGCGAAGTCGTTGCATCGACTTTCGACGAACCGGCAACGCGTCACGTCCAGGTCGCCGAAATGGTGCTGGAAAAAGCCAAGCGCCTGGTTGAAATGAAGAAGGACGTGGTCATCCTGCTGGACTCGATCACCCGTCTGGCGCGCGCCTACAACACCGTGATCCCGGCGTCCGGCAAGGTCCTGACCGGCGGTGTCGACGCCAACGCGCTGCAACGTCCGAAGCGCTTCTTCGGCGCCGCCCGCAACATCGAAGAAGGCGGTTCGCTGACCATCATCGCCACCGCCCTGATCGAAACCGGCAGCCGCATGGATGACGTGATCTACGAAGAATTCAAGGGTACCGGCAACATGGAAGTCCACCTGGAACGCCGCCTCGCCGAGAAGCGCGTCTACCCGGCCATCAACCTCAGCAAGTCCGGCACCCGCCGCGAAGAACTGCTGATCAAGCCGGACCAGCTGCAAAAGATCTGGGTCCTGCGCAAGCTGATGTACGACATGGACGAAATCGAAGCGATGGAATTCATCCTCGACAAGATGAAGTCGACCAAGAACAATGCAGAGTTCTTCGACATGATGCGTCGCGGCAGCGAACGGTGACTAACACAACGCCGCTGGCTGCGTTGCAACTCCTTGCCGCACATTCGTGCTGTCTGCGTCGTTGCGCCTTGCCAGTGACGCCGTGTTAGCCCCCGTTTAGGGCTATCAATCAGAAAAATCCGCCCGGGCGACCAGGCGGATTTTTTTATGCCCGCGAGGCCTTGGTTGGATTTCGCCGGTTTGGAAATACCGCTTGACCGCAATTTTCTTCCTACACTACTATTTCAGCCACGCCGCGCTCTGCGCAAAGACAGACCCGGCAATAAAAATTAAATACAGAGACAGCATCGAACCGACAGGTTCAGACCGTTCAGATCATTTACCGGCATCGTTCCCGCTGCCGGGCATTCATCCGCAAGCGCAGCACCGTTGTACGTTGTAGAGCACCGCAGTACTGCCGGTCATGGATCCATGCCGGGGTTTCACCTTTCCGTCCACCAGACGGCATAAAAACAGCAACGCAGACACAACCAATCAGGAGGAGCAAAAGATGAAAGTCAAAATGACAGCCATCGCGGCGACCGTGGTCGCCGCATGTGCAGCAGGATTTGCCGGACCGGCGGCAGCGCAGATTTCGGGAGATGTGGTGAAGATCGGCCTGATCACCGACTTGTCGGGCGTCTACATCGACATCGACGGCCAGGGCGGCATCGAAGCGATCAAGATGGCGATCGCCGACTTCGGCGGCAGCGTCAACGGCAAGAAGATCGAACTGGTCACCGCCGATCACCAGAACAAGGCCGACATCGCCGCCTCCAAGGCGCGTGAATGGTTCGACCAGCAAGGCGTGGACATGCTGATCGGCGGCACCAATTCCGGCACCAGCCTGGCCATGGCCAAGGTTGCCGGCGAAAAGAAAAAGACCTTCATCGCCGTCGGCGGCGCCACCGCACGCCTGACCAATGAAGAATGCACGCCCTACACCATCCACTATGCCTACGACACGGTCGCGCTGGCCAAGGGCACCGGCTCGGCCATCGTCAAGAACGGCGGCAAAAGCTGGTACTTCCTGACCGCCGACTATGCCTTTGGCGCCTCGCTGGAGAAGGACACCTCCGACATCGTCAAGGCCAACGGCGGCACGGTGGTGGGCGCAGTCAAGCACCCGCTGGGAGCGTCGGACTTCTCGTCCTTCATGCTGCAGGCACAGGCATCGAAGGCGCAGATCCTGGGCTTGGCCAATGCGGGCGGCGACACCATCAACTCGATCAAGGCGGCCAATGAGTTCGGCATCAACAAAACCATGAAGCTGGCCGGCCTGCTGATGTTCATCAACGACGTGCATGCGCTGACCTTGCAGGTGACCCAGGGCATGTACCTGACCGACGGCTGGTACTGGGACATGAACCAGGAAACCCGCGACTGGTCCAAACGTTACTTCGCCAAGATGAAGCGCATGCCGTCGATGCTGCAGGCGGCGGACTATTCGGCGACGATGCAGTACCTGAACGCGGTGAAAGCCAGCGGCACCGACGATCCGGACAAGGTCATCGCGCAGATGCACAAGACCAAGATCAACGACTTCTTCGCCAAGAACGGCTACATCCGTCCCGACGGCCGCATGGTGCATGACATGTACCTGATGGAAGTGAAGAAACCGTCGGAATCGAAGTATCCGTGGGACTATTACAAGGTGGTGCAGACCATTCCTGCCGAACAGGCATGGACCACCAAGGCTGAATCCAAGTGTTCCCTGTGGAAATAAGCCTGCGTTGACACTGCATGAGCCGCCGGCGGGTGTGACCTCGCCCGGCGGCGGACTCAGCCGACCCAAAACGAGCAATCTGGCGTCCTCCAGACCGGAAAACACCTCCAAATCGGCAAAAAACAACAGCTGCCCACCGGCTCCGGCGGGTTAGACTTGGTGCAAACCCCTGATTTCATTGTATAATTTCGGACTTTTCACCGGCAAGTGATCGACAATCGGGTCAAGAAGCAAGGCGACCGACGAAGTGACGATTGGCTACCACTACTTTTCAAGGCAAAAAAATGAAACAAGGCATTCACCCGGATTACCGCGAAGTTCTGTTCCACGACGTTTCGAACGACTTCAAGTTCATCACCCGTTCGACTATCGGCACACGCGAAAAGGCCGAATTCGAAGGCAAGGAATACCCACTCGTGAAGATTGAAGTTTCTTCCGAATCGCATCCGTTCTACACCGGCAAGCACAAGATCGTCGACACCGCAGGTCGCGTCGAGAAATTCCGCCAAAAGTTCGGCACAGTCGGTTCCAAGACTGCAATCGCAGCAGAATAATCTCTGCACGATGTCAAAAAAGGCAGCTAAGGCTGCCTTTTTTGTTTTTTGCGGAACGGGGTGCAGCTTTACCGCTGCAGGATTGCCCCGCCGTTACCATCCAATACATCCTTTAACGGAATTTTGCTGCACAATATCGGCTACCCGATAATTGCACCCGCACAGTGCAGCAACACGTACAAGAGCAATAACACCTTGATGAAGCCAGTCCGCCTCCCTGCCGCCGCGACCAATGCTCTGCCTCGCTGGGGCCTGCTCGCGCTCGGCTTGCTGTATATCCTGCCCGGCCTGATCGGCCGCGACCCGTGGAAGAACGATGACGCCGCCAGCTTCGGCATCATGTGGACCATGGCGCATGGTAACCTGATGGACTGGCTGGCGCCGAATATCGCCGGCATGGCGATGCCCGCCGAGAGTCCGTTGGCCTATTGGTTCGGCGCCATCTGCATCAAGCTGTTCGGCTGGCTGCTGGGCGATCCGCTGGCGGCGCGCATCTCGACCGTGGGCTGCTTCCTGATCGGCTCGCTGTCGATCTGGTACGCCACCTACCTGCTCGGCCGCCGCAGCGAGGCGCAGCCGCTCAAGCTGGCCTTCGGCGGCCAGCCGGAGCCGCGCGATTTCGGCCGCACCCTGGCTGACGGCGCCTTCCTGATCTACCTCGGTTTCCTGGGCTTGCTGCTGCACAGCCACGAGACCAGCGCCAAAACCCTGCAAATCGCGCTGGTGGCCTACGCCATGTACAGCGCGGCACGCGTGTTCGACACCAACAAGCCGCATCAGGCGCTGTCGCTGGGCGCGGTGCTGGGCTTGCTGGTGCTCACGCACGGCTGGCTGCTGCCGGCCGGCGTGCTGCTGGGACTGCTGGTGTTGTCGGGCCTGCATTACCGTCCGGTGTTCAAGTCGCTGGTGGGATTGACGCTGCCGGCGGCGCTGGCGATCTGCCTGGTCTGGGTCTTTTCGATCCGGGCTTTGCTGCCTGAGGCCAGCGCACAATTCTCGACCTGGCTCAGCTGGAACATCTATCAGATCAACTGGCCGACCATGGCCTCGCTGAAATTCTTCGGCAAGTACGGCGTCTGGTTCGCTTGGCCGGCCTGGCCGTTCGCCGGCTGGGCCGTGTACGCCTGGCGCCGCCAGTTGCAATCGCTGCATATTTCGCTGCCGCTGGCATTCTTCATCCCGCTCACGCTGCTGGTGCTGCTCAATGTGCACAGTGAAGAAGGCATCCTGTTGCCGCTGCTGCCGGCGCTGGCGATACTGGCGGCCTTCGGTCTGCCGACCATGAAGCGCGGCGCCATCAATGCGGTGGACTGGTTCTCGGTAATGACGCTGACCACCTGCGCGGCCTTCATCTGGATCGGCTGGATCGCCAAGGAAACCGGCTGGCCGGCGCAGATCGCCAAGAACGCCTTCAAGCTCGCTCCCGGCTACAAACCCGGCTTCAATGCCATTGCGCTGGCGATCGCGGTGTTGACCACGATTTTCTGGATCATGCTGGTGCACTGGCGCATTTCGCGCCGGCCTTCGGTGCTGTGGCGCGCGGTGGTGCTGTCGTCCGGCGGCGTGGTGCTGTGCTGGGTGCTGCTGATGACCTTGTGGCTGCCATGGGTCAACTACGGCAAGAGCTATGCCGGCGTGGCGCAACAGATCGAAGAACGCATGTCGGCCGTCAAGCAATGCGTGGAGTCCAACGTCGGCCCGGCGCAACGCGCCTCGTTCGCCTACTTCGGCCACGTGCATTTCGAAGACCGTCCGGACATGCGCTGCGACTTCCTGCTGCTGCAGGACAGTATCGACAACCAGAACGCCGAACAGATGCTGCGCCAGTATGAAGGCCGCTGGCAACTGCTGTGGGAGGGCCGGCGTCCCTCCGACCGCGACGAGCGCTTCCGCCTATATCGCCGCATCGGCAACTGAAGCGATGCCGGCATCCTGATCCAGGCCGGACCGGCGTCGACTTTTCAACAGCATGACATCACGCATCCATACTTTCCGCATTGCTTCGCTGGCCTGGCCGATCCTGATCGGCCAGCTGGCGCTGATCGCCAATGGCGTGATCGACACGGCGATGGTGTCGCGCTTCTCGGCGATGGATCTGGCGGCGCTGTCGCTGGGGGTATCGATTTACGTGAGCGTGTTCGTCGGCTTGTCGGGCGTGCTGCAGGCGCTGTTGCCGACCATCGGCCAGTTGTACGGTGCGCGCCGCTTCGGCGACATCGGCAGAGAAGTGAAACAGGGATTGTGGCTGGCCTTCTTCCTCAGCTGCCTCGGCTGCCTGGTGTTGCTGTTCTCGCCGGTGCTCCTGTCGTTCGCACAAGCCTCGCCGGAACTGGCTGAAAAAGCCACCCTCTACCTGCGCATCGAAGCGCTGGCGCTGCCGGCGACGCTGGGTTTCCGCGTCTATGCCGCGCTCAACAACGCCATCTCGCGCCCCAAGATGGTCATGGCGATCCAGATCGGCGCCCTGCTGCTCAAGATTCCGCTCAACGCCTGGTTCATCTTCGGCGGCCTCGGCTTGCCTGCCTTCGGCGGTCCGGGTTGCGCCATCGCCACCAGCCTGATTGCCTGGCTGATGCTGCTGACCGGCTGGATGCTGGTACGCGGCGCGCCGATCTACCGCGAACTGCGCGTGTTCGGCAGCGGCTTCGTCGCGCCGCAATGGAAGGCGCAACGCAGCCTGCTGAAACTAGGCATCCCGATGGGCCTGAGCTATTTCATCGAAGTCACGGCGTTCACGCTGATGGCGATTTTCATCGCGCGCCTCGGCGCGGTGGCGGTGGCCGGACATCAGATCACCGCCAACGTCGGCACCGTGCTGTACATGCTGCCCCTGTCGCTGGCCAACGCCACCGGCACACTGGTGGCGCAAGCCATCGGCGCACGCGACTGGCAGACCGCCAAGAAGATTTCCCGTGCAGGCATCCGCCTGTCGGCGATCCTGTCGGTGCTGATCGGCGTGGCGGTGTGGTTCGCGCGAGAGCTGATCATCCGCGCCTATACGCCCGACGAAGTCATCATCGCCTCGGCCTTGCCGCTGTTCCTGTTCATCGCGTTCTACCAGCTGTTCGACTCGCTGCAGGTGACCACGGCCTTCGTGCTGCGTGCGTACAAGGTGGCGGTGGTCCCGACTGTGATTTACGCGGTGGCGCTGTGGGGTGTCGGACTCGGCGGCGGCTATATCCTCGGCCTCGATCCGTTCGGCGTATCGCCGGCGTGGCTGCACGGCGCCGCCGGCTTCTGGCTCGGCAACAGCGCCAGCCTGGGGCTGGTGGCGTTCTTCCTGATCTGGTATTTGCGCATCATCCAGCGACGCGCTGCTTCAAGCGCTTCAGGACCTCAGGCGAACGCCCTGCCCTGACCCAGGAAATGCTGGACATCCCCGGCTGCTGCCGGCCGCGCCAGCAGGAATCCCTGTACCTGGTCGCAGTTGAGTTTTTGCAACGCGGCGAGCTGCGCTTCGGTCTCCACGCCTTCGGCCACCACTTCCATGTTCAGCGCATGGGCCAGCGCAATGATGGCCGAGACGATGGCCGGTCCGGAGTCGCCGCCCTGATCCAGGCGCGACGTGAAGAACTTGTCGATCTTGATCTGGCGGCAGTGGAACTGCTGCAGATACGCCAGGCTGGAATAACCGGCGCCGAAATCGTCGATGGCGATGTCGTAGCCGAGCTCCTGCAGGTCGGTGATGATGCGCGCGCTCTTTTCGACGTTCTTCATCGCAGCGGTTTCGGTGATCTCAAACATCAGGCGCTGCGGCGTAATGCCAGCCTGGCTGACGATCGCGGTGACGCTGTCGACCAGGTCCGGACGCATCTGCAGCGGCGACAAATTGAGCGCCACCTTGACCGGCGGCATGCCGGCCGCATCCCAGCGCACTATCTGCGCACACACTTCGCGCAACACCCAATCGCCGATCGGAATGATCTGGCCCGAGCGCTCGGCGATGGGGATGAATTCAGTCGGGCTCATGCTACCCAGTTCCGGATGATCCCAGCGCAGCAAGGCCTCGACACCGGTCAGCGTCCGCTGGCGGCCTTCGAACTTGGGCTGGAAATGCAGCGACAGCTGGTTGTGCTCCACCGCCATCTGCAGCGCGTGGCGCACCGTCAGGTGGCGCATCGCGCTGGCGTGCATGGCCGGCTCGAAGAAACGGTAGGTGTTGCGACCGTTCTGCTTGGCTTCATACATCGCCGCGTCGGCGTTCTTCATCAACGCATCTACAGTGTCGCCGCTGTTGGGATACACCGCGATGCCGATGCTCGACGTCACGCGCAAGGTCGCCTCGTCGACGCGAAAATCCTGGCGCAGCACGCTCAGGATGTTTTCCGCCAGGTTCTCGACCACTTCGGGCGAGGCCAGGTTGCCCATCACCGCCACGAACTCGTCGCCGCCGATGCGCGACACCATGTCTTCACTGCGGATGCAGGCGCGGATACGCTGCCCGACGGCGATCAGCAAACCGTCGCCGACCGAGTGGCCGAGCGAGTCGTTGATTCCTTTGAAGCCGTCCAGGTCCATGAACAGCACCGCAAACGACAATCCGCTGCGCTTAGAGACATGGATCGCATGCTGGATGCGCTCGGCCAGCAAAGCGCGATTGGGCAGGCCGGTAAGCACGTCGTGGGTGGCGAAATGCAGCAGCTTGTCATTGGTGCGGCCGACGATCTTGCGCAGCAGTTTGGTCTTTTGTGCGCCGCTGAAAATCAATGCGGCGATCAGCACAAACAGGGTACCGAGCACCACCGCGCTCATCAGGTTGTCGCTGTCGATACTGGCGTAGGTGCTACTGATGCTATCCGCCGAAAAATTGGCCGCCGCCATGTTCAGGCAATGCATGAAGAAGATGCCAAGGCCCAGCACGCCCGCAAAAATCACACGGCGCCAGAAATGATCGCTCTTGCGCGCATTGAGGGTGTAGATGATCCAGATGTTGAGCACTGCGACGGCCATCGTCGCCAGCACCGACAGAATCTCCAGCCATGGCGTATAACGCACCGCCGGGAGGATTTGCATCGAATGCAGGCCGAGCCAGTGCACCACTGCCATGCCGCCGCCGAGTGCGACGCCGTCGGCCAGCATGCGCGGCCAGCGCAGCCGGCGTTGGGTGGAACGATGCAGGAGATAAAACGACAGGCCAATGCACAGCAGCAGCGAGATGCCGGTGAAGAACGCGTTGTAGCCGACGTTGATCGGCAGCTGGAACGCCAGCATGCCGGTGAAATGGGTGGACCAGATGCCGACGCCGAACACCAGCGCGCCGCCGGCCAGCCACATGCGGCGGTAACGCGCGGTTTCCTGCGATGAGATGCGTTCAGCGATTTCCAATACTGTGTACGAAGCGAGCGTCGCAACAAATAGAGAAAAGCAAATCAGCAAAAGGTTATAGGAGCCAGCCATGATCTGAGAAATCCGTCTGCATCTTCCGTTCGAACTGCGTGTTACGAAAATGAATCCCGTGAATCCACGACAACAAACAAAGCTTCCCCGATGCGTGACGACGCATCGATGTTCACAAACAAAATCAGGAGAAAAAAGCGTCTCAAACGCTCGGTTTTTTGTATGCGCAGCCGCTTGTCGTTTGCTCTTTATTCATTAGCGACAATCGGTGCCATCCGGCGCAATCCCTTTATCCGCGCCTATTCTAGCTGGTTTGCACCAAAAAATCCCAGCTTCTTCCGCGGCGTTTTCACCCTGCGAAAAGAACGGGCTGTGCTGACGAAATCACAGCTTCCGCACGCGGCTCCGGAATGTGACCGCCAAGGCAACTTTTTTGCCTTGGGGCAGGCGGCGAACGAGGTTCGCGCAAACACCGTTACCGGCCTGAAAGTCTTGCTGGGCGTCATGTTGGGAGATTCCCACACGTTACAATTGTTATCTATCAGTCAAGTTGAAAATAAGACAAGATAGCTACAACTTGGTGACGTTAAGCGGCGTTGATTATAAGTCACATCCTCCGCGTAATTATTCCGAAAACCAAAAGTACCCAATCCTCACCCACTAGGCAGTAAGTTCCAGTCATGGAAAACGCGAACGAAAAATTTGCAAAACGACTGCGCGCCTCGATGGAAAAAGCGGGATATGAACCAAAGCCCGCTGTTCTGGAACGCGAGTTCAATTTGCGCTATTGGGGTAAACCGATGACGTTGCACGGCGTGCGACGCTGGCTTCTCGGCGAGTCCATGCCGAATCAGGACAAGCTCGAGACGCTCGCAGAATGGCTCATTGTCACGCCGCAACATCTGCGCTTCGGCGAAGAAATCGGCAAGCGCATCGACAAGCGCCGCGCGCGCTGGGAAGAAGCCATCGGCTATCGCGAACGCGAGGCCTTCGAAGCCTTCATCAACCTGCCTGCGCCACAACGCAAGATCGTCAAGGAAGTCATCTTCGCCTTCGCACAAGTCGCTGCAGCGCTACCCCCAAAGGTCGTCAAACCCAAAGCCTGAGAATACATCTAGAGACAATACGCCGCGATGACGCTCACGTATCAATGAGCACCTTCAGAGCCCGCGCGCCTTGATCGCTTTGGATACCGTCATGCAATGCTCGACCTGTTCGGTGATCGCAATCGGTACGGTTTTTTCGCCGCGCAGTACCGCCTCAATCCAGCGCGCCGTCACGGCGGCGTCCCTGCCCTCCGGCAAGTCCGGAATCTCTTCCGCCACTTTCTGTTTTTCCACCAGCAAGGTACGTTCGCCGCCATGGAACCAGTCGATCTGCTGTGCACGCCGCGCATTGGCGACGGTCTCGCCTTCGGTGCCGCGCATCAGGAACGCGTCGCCGCGCTGAGGCGGCGCGGCGTCGACAAAATACTTGCCGAGCATTTCCAGGTATTCGGGATGAGTGTACGAAGTCAGGCGCAAGGCCGGCGCCGCAAACGGCTGCATGATCTTCACCAGCGTATGGGTTGAGTTGCGCACCCCGAGCACCCGGCGCATCGCCAGCAGGCGCGCCATTTTGGGCGCCAGCACCTGGATCGGAATGAATGCCGGTTGCCGGTTGGCCAGGGCAGCCTCCGCTTCGTGCGGACCCATCGCGTGATGGATGCCAAGCGCTTCAAAAATCTCTGCGCTGGTGACGCGTTGCGGATCCTGGGTCACCCCATGCATCAGAACCGGCACGCCTTCGCGCGCCAGCAGCAAGGCCAGCAAGGGTGTCAGGTTGGCCATGTGGCGGGAGCCGTTGTAGCTCGGAATCACCACCGGCGCATAGTCGCCCAGCGGCGCCTGCAATGGCGTGAACGATGCCTCGGCGGCGTCGAGGAAGCCGGCGATTTCTTCCACCGATTCGCCCTTGACGCGCATGGCCAGCAGGATCGCGCCAAGTTCGAGATCGCTGACGCGGCCATCCAGCATCGCCCCGTAAAGCAGTTGCGCATCGTCGCGCGACAGACTGCGCGCGCCATCCTTGCCGCGTCCGATTTCCTTGATGAAGCGGGCCGCAGCCAGCATGTCCTTGTTTGATTCCGTCATGATCCTGCTCTCGTATTGGTGCCGATGTTGTTGCCGTTATTGTTGCCGTTATTGCTGCCGTTTTTGATGTGCGCAAGAGTACACCATGCGACGCTTCTTGTGCGCCGCCGGGCGCTTGACATTCTCCTGTGCGCCTTTCCTTTACAATAGCGCCTTCGGATGCACCCGCGTCCTCATTGTTTTCCCTGCTGCAATCCATGATAGTTCTCGGCGTCGAATCCTCCTGCGATGAAACCGGTCTTGCGTTATACGACACGCAAAAAGGTCTGCTCGCCCATGCCCTGCATTCGCAAATCGCAATGCACCAGGAATACGGCGGCGTCGTTCCAGAACTGGCGTCGCGCGACCACGTCCGCCGTGCGATTCCCCTGCTCAGGCAAGTCTTTGAACAAAGCGGCATCGTCCACGACGACATCGACGCCATCGCCTACACGCAAGGTCCCGGCCTGGCCGGCGCGCTGCTGGTCGGCGCATCGGTGGCCTGCGGGCTCGGCCTCTCGCTCGACAAGCCGGTGCTCGGCGTGCATCACCTGGAAGGCCACCTGCTGTCGCCGCTGCTGTCGTCCAACCCGCCGCAGTTTCCGTTCGTGGCGCTGCTGGTGTCGGGCGGCCATACGCAGTTGATGCGCGTGGACGGCGTCGGCCAATACGAGCTGCTCGGCGAAACCCTCGACGACGCTGCCGGCGAAGCCTTCGACAAGTCGGCCAAGCTGCTCGGCCTCGGCTATCCGGGCGGCCCGGCGATTTCGCGCCTGGCCGAGTTCGGCGACCCGGGAGTGTATCAATTGCCGCGCCCGATGCTGCATTCCAAGAATTTCGACTTCAGTTTTTCCGGCCTGAAGACTGCCGTGCTGACCGTGGTCAAGAACCAGACCACCAACATCTGCGAACAGGACAAGGCCAACATCGCACGTTCCTTCGTCGACGCCATCGTCGACGTGCTGGTGGCGAAATGCATGAACGCGCTCAAGCACACCGGCATGAAGCGCCTGGTCATCGCCGGCGGCGTCGGCGCCAACAAGCAGCTGCGCGAAGGCCTCAACGCCGCCGCGGCCAAACGGCGCTACCAGGTGTTTTATCCGGAACTGGAATTCTGCACCGACAACGGCGCCATGATCGCCTTCGCCGGCGCCATGCGGCTGCAGCAGCATCCCGAAGCGGCCAAGCGCGAGTATGCCTTCAGCGTGCGGCCGCGCTGGCCGCTGGACGAATTGCGCACGACAGCGTGACCCATGAAAAAGCCCGGTGCAAACCGGGCTTTTTTAGTTTCGCGAATCCTGCTTGTTTCTTCTATTTTTTCTATTTCTTCTTAGCGCCGATCTTGCTTTCCTTGCCCGCCAGCAGGTTGGCGATGTTCTTGCGGTGGCGGAAGATCAGCAGCGCGCTCATCGCCAGCACTGCCAGCAGGATGCCGTCTGCGCTGCCGAACAGCAGGCCGTAGTAGAACGGTGCGAACACGCTGGCAATCAGCGCCGCCAGCGAGGAATAACGGAAGGCATAGGCAATCACCAGCCAGGTGACCAGTGTCGCTACGCCGAGCCAGACGTTCAGCGCCAGCAGGATGCCGAGCGCGGTCGCCACGCCCTTGCCGCCGACGAAGCGGAAGAACACCGGCCACAGGTGACCGAGGAAGACGGCGATGGTCGCCAGCGCGACGCCGGTGTCGCCGACGCCGAATTGCGGACCCAGTTTAATCGTCAGCCACACCGCCAGCCAACCCTTGAAACCGTCACCCAGCAAGGTCAGCGCCGCGGCCTTCTTGTTGCCGCTGCGCAGGACGTTGGTGGCGCCGGGGTTTTTCGAGCCATAAGTACGCGGGTCCGACAGGCCAAAGGCCTTGCTCACCACCACGGCGAATGAAATGGAGCCGATCAGGTAGGCGGCGATCGCAAACAATACTGTATTCATTGAATCCTTCTTTCTTGACGCTGTTTTGCAGCAGCTTGTTTATTCTTCCAGCGCGCAGTGTACAGGCTTGCCGGGCAAGACTTTGACAATGACGTCCGGGGCGATCCCGATCAGGAAACCACGGCGGCCGCCGTTGATGTAAATCTTCGGAATCGCCAGGATGCTTTCTTCGACGTAGACCGGCATGGCCTTGCGCGTGCCGAACGGCGAGGTGCCGCCGATCAGGAAGCCGGAATGGCGATTGGCCACTTCCGGCTTGCACGGCTCCACCGACTTGCAGCCGATCTGCCGCGCCAGATTCTTGGTCGATACCTTGCGGTCGCCGTGCATCAGCACCAGCATCGGCTTGGCCGCCTCATCCTGCATCACCAGCGTCTTGACGACATGATGCTCATCCACACCCAGTTCGCGCGCCGACACGCTGGTGCCGCCGTGCTCTTCGTAGGGATAAGGGTGTTCGGTGAAGGAAACGCCATGCTTGCGCAGGAATTGCGTGGCCTGGGTTTCGGAAATATGGTCTTTTCTGGAGCTCATTTGGCGCACATTATGCCGCAACTTGAAGCGTGTTATCCACGCGGATGATGTTCCGCATGCAATTTCTTCAGGCGCTCGCGCGCCACGTGGGTGTAAATCTGCGTGGTTGAAATATCTGCATGCCCGAGCAGCAACTGCACCACCCGCAGGTCGGCGCCGTGGTTGAGCAGATGCGTGGCGAAGGCGTGGCGTAGCGTGTGCGGCGACAGCGGCGCCCGGATGTCGCCTTGCAGCGCGTATTTCTTGATCAGCGTCCAGAACATCTGGCGCGTCATGGCGCCGCCGCGTGCGGTGACGAACAGGGCGTCATCGACCTGGCCTTCGAGGATCAGCAGACGGGCTTCGCGCAGGTAGCGCTCGATCCAGCTGCGCGCCTCTTCTCCGAACGGCACCAGGCGCGTCTTGTTGCCCTTGCCGGTGATGCGCAGCACGCCCTCGTTCATGCCGACTTCCACCGACTTGAGCAACACCAGTTCGGACACGCGCAAGCCGCTGGCGTACATCAGTTCAAGCATGGTGCGGTCGCGCAGGCCCAGCGGCGTCGTCACGTCAGGCGCGGCGAGCAAGGCTTCGACCTGGCCTTCCGACAAGACCTTGGGAAAGCGCGGCGGCTGCTTGGCCGAGCGCAGGCGCAGACAGGGATCTTCGCTGATGCGGTTCTGCCGCAGCGCCAACAGGAAAAAGCGCTTGAGCACCGCCAGCCGGCGATTGGAGGAACTCGCCTTGGTGTCAGCGTGGCGTGCGGCAAAATAGGCGTTAAGGTCCTCCGCATGCGTCGCCAGCAGATCCTTTTGGCGCTCGGTCTGCAGCCAATGTGCGAACAGCGTCATGTCGCGCCGGTAGGCTTCCAGCGAATTCTTGGCGAGCCCGTCTTCCAGCCACAGCGTGTCGCAAAACTCGTCGATAGCGGCCAGGCTGGCGCCGGTGGCTTCGACCTTGGGCGCGCGGCCGGTGACGCTTTTCCTGACGGGCTTGGCGGCGTCAATAGACACGTCAGCAGATACGTCAGTAGCCATCGACACCTTCGTGCACCAGCAGCCAGCGCTTCACGCTGAGCGGGAAACCGTCTTCGTCGTCGCGATGCGAATAGCCGCCCAGCCCGCCCGCCGCCGTGACGCGATGGCAGGGAATGACCAGCGAAAACCAGTTGGCGCCGCAAGCCTGTCCCACCGCGCGCGGCGCCGACCGGATGAACTTGGCGATCTGGCCGTAGGTGCGCACTTCGCCGCGTGGAATCGAGGCGATTGCATCCCACACGCGGCGCTGGAAGTCCGAGCCGACTTCGGCCAGCGGCAGCTTGAAGCGGAAGTCCGGCTTGTCGATGTAGCGCAGAATCTGTTTCGCGGCCTTGTCGGCCACGGCGTCGGTCGCGTCCTTTTCACGAAAGTGTTTGGGCAGGGTAACCATCTCCAGGATCAGGCCGGCAGAAGTGCGAATACCGATGCCGCCGAACGGTACGTGTACGATGGCGGAAAAAATGTCGCCCGCTTGTGTATTCTTCATGACTCGGAAACATTGAGGGAATACGCTATTTAAGCACATCGCCGCAAACCTCTGCCACCCGCCTTCAACCCCGCTGCAACTCAGGAACCGGATACATGACAACACCTACCAGCCACGCCGACCACCTCGTCGTCACCGCTCCCTCGCTGGCCGAAGGCATTGCCTACATCGAGCAAACCCTCGGCGTGACGCCGCAAGCCGGTGGCGAACATGTGCGGCTCGGCACGCATAACGCCCTGCTCAAGCTGGGCCGGGGATTTTATCTGGAAGTCATCGCGATCAATCCAGCTGCGCCAGCTCCTGCGCCACAACGCGCGCGCTGGTTCGGGCTTGACTACATGGCCGCGGGCAGCAAGCCGCGCCTGGCGACCTGGGTGGTGCGCACCGACGATATCGAAGCCGCAGCGGCAGCGTCTGCCATCTCGCCCGGCATCGTTGAAGAAATGAGCCGTGGCGCGCTGCAATGGCGCATCACCATTCCCGCCGACGGCAAGCTGGTCCTGGATGGCGTGATGCCCAGCCTGATCCAGTGGAACAGTTCCAGCCACCCGACCGACAACATGGCCGATCTCGGTTGCAGCCTGGTCAAACTGGAGGGATGCCATCCGCAAGCCGAGGCAATCGCCGCCAGTCTGGCGCAGATGGGCTTGCAAAGCCACGTCGACATGCACCAGCCGGCGCCCGGGCAAAAGCCGCACCTGTTGGCGCTGATCCAGACGCCAACCGGCCTGCATCCGCTGGGGTTGGCGGAGTAACAACGCGCCTGCAGGCAGCGAAATCCGCGCAGAAAATAAAAAAGGCGCATCTTGCGATGCGCCTTGAAATTACCCTTGTGCGTCCCGGCCGTTTAAACAGCTTCTTGAACCCACGTCTCCTCAGTATCCTCGGTATCAATACCGTTTGTTATGTGCATCACCCACTTTAAATCTTGTTTTTAAAGCCATGAACTACCGACAATACTGCGGCTGAAATTCTGTTGTCCTTGCAGACGAGGTCGCACTTTAACAGTACTTGCTCCGCATTAAAAGTACTTTTTGCGCAAATTTAAAACATGTTTTTTGACAATATTTCAACCGGGAAATATTACCGTCGCCGCCGCTTCCAGCCTGCGGCGACGGCCTGCTGCATTACCCTTTGATCAGTCAAAAACCAGGTTCGGCAACCACAGCGAAATCTGCGGCACGTACGTCACCAGCGCCAGGAATGCCAGCATCGTCAGCAACCACGGCATCACTGCAATAGTCAGCTCGGTAATCCCCATCTTGGTAATGCCCGAGGCCACGTACAGGTTCAGGCCGACCGGCGGATGGCACATGCCGACTTCCATGTTGACCACGATCAGGATGCCGAAGTGGACCGGGTCGATGCCCAGCTTCATCGCCACCGGGAACAGGATAGGCGCCATGATCAGCACGATCGACGACGGCTCCATCACATTGCCCGCCAACAGCAGCAGCACGTTGACCACCAGCAGGAAGGTGATCGGACCAAGGCCGCTGTCGGTGATCATCGCCGCCATCGCCTGCGGAATGTTTTCGCTGGTCACCAGGAACGAGAACAGCACCGCGTTGGTGATGATGTACAGCAGCATGGCCGACATCGAGGCGGAGTCCAGCAAGACCTTGGGTACTTGTTTCAGGCCCATGTCCTTGTACACGAACACCGCAATGATGAAGGCGTACACCGCCGCCATCGCCGCCGCCTCCGTCGGCGTGAAGATCCCGGTATAGATGCCGCCCATCACGATCACGATCAGGAACAGGCCCCAGCCGCTCTTGCGAAAAGCCGCACCGCGCTCCGCCCAGCTTGCCTTCGGCAGGCGCGGATAGTTGTGCTTGCGCGCCAGGTACCAGGTGGTCAGGCCGAGCAGGAAGGCCAGCATCAGGCCCGGCACCACGCCGGCCATGAACAGCTTGCCCACCGAGGTGTTGGTCGAGACCGAGTACATCACCATCACGATCGACGGCGGAATCAGGATACCCAACGCGCCCGAGGTCGTGATGACGCCCGCGCCGAATTTGTTGGGGAAACCCTGGCGCACCATCGCCGGCAGGATGATCGAACCGATCGCCACCACGGTCGCCGGCGAAGAACCGGACACCGCTGCGAACAAGGCGCATGCCATCACGCCCGCCAGTGCAAGGCCGCCGTGCCAGTGACCGACCATCGCCGTGGCGAAGTTGATCATGCGCCGGGCAACGCCGCCGTGCGTGAGGAAGTTGCCCGCCAGGATGAAGAACGGGATCGCCATGATCTCGAACTTCTCGATGCCGGTGAACAGCTTCAGCGCGACCGACTGGATCGGTACATCGGTCATGGTGAACAGGAAGGTCAATACCGTCAGGCCGAGCGAGATCGAGATCGGCATGCCGGTCAGCATCAGGCCGAACAGCAGGACGAAGATAATGGCTGCGTTCATACTTTTCCTCCTGCGATTTCTTCGTCGAGGCCTTCGACGTAGGCGTGGTCGTGTTTAGGCAATTCACCGGTCTTGATGAAGGCCCAGCAGACCTGCAGGAAACGGAAACACATCAGGTAGGAACCGAGCGGCACGGCCATGTAGACCATCCACATCGGTATTTCCAGAACTTCGGAAGTGCTCGAGTGCTGTGAGATTTCCCAGACGAACTGTGCACCCAGCGTACCGACGATGCCGGTAAACAGCGCGCCGGCCAGCAGTCCCAGCACCACGAACTTGTTGCGCCATGGCGTGTTCATGCGATTGATCAGCACATCGACGCCGACGTGGATGCCGGTGCGCACGCCGTACGCGGCGCCGAACTTGGCCATCCACACGAACATGAAAATACACAGCTCCTGCGCCCAGCTGGTGTTGATTTGTATCAGCTGGTCCTGCAACCAGGGAATCGGCAGGCCGGAGGCATAGCGGTGCAACACCGCCACGAAGATGATGACGGTCGCACCCGCCATCAGGAAGGCGATAAGCCACTCTTCCAGGTGGTCCAGAAATTTAAGCATTGTTTCTCCTCGTTGGATGTAAGTGCGGGAATGGGGATAGACGGATCAAACCGAACGAACCGCTATCGAACGTTGCCCCATCCCTGTCAGATCTTTTTTCTCAGGCGACACCTTGTGCCGCCTGAGCTCGTCTTATTTTTCTGACTGCTTACTTCTGACCCAACGCGGCGGCTTCCTTGTTGACCGCGGCGATCAGATCCTTGCCGATGCGGTCGGCCATTTGTGTCTGCACCGGCAGCAGCGCCTTGCGCCATTCAGCCTTTTCCTTGTCGTTGAGGCGATAAATGGTGGTCTTGCCGGTCTTTTGCACGGCGGCCAGCGCGGCATCGTTCTCTTGCTGCGCGATGGCGTTGGCGTACTTGGTGGCATCCTTCATCGCGCCTTCCAGCGCGGTGCGGATGTCAGCAGGCAAGCCGTCCCAGAACTTCTTGTTGACGATCACGGCGTAGCCCAGGTAGCCGTGGTCGGAGACCGTCACGTGCTTCTGCACTTCATGCATTTTCTGGGTGTACAGGTTCGATGGCGGATTCTCGGTGCCGTCGACCACGCCGGTCTGCAGTGCCTGGTAGACCTCAGAGAAGGCCAGTACTTGCGGATTGGCGCCGAGCGCGCGCATCTGCGCATCGAGTACCTTGGACGACTGGATGCGCATCTTCAGGCCGCGGAAGTCAGCCGGCACGTGCAGTGGTTTGTTGGCCGACATGCCCTTGAAACCGTTATCCCAATAGGCCAGACCGGTGATACCCTTTGGCTCCAGCTTCTTGAACAGGTCCTTGCCGATCGGACCTTCGGTCACGCGGTACAGCACTTCCTTGCTCGGGAAAATATACGGCAGGTCGAAGACCTCGAATTCCTTCACGCCCAGCGGACCAAACTTGGCCAGCGACGGCGCCAGCATCTGCACCGCGCCCAGTTGCAGCGCTTCCAGTTCTTCCTTGTCCTTGTACAGCGTGCTGTTCGGATAGACCTCGACCTTCACGCGCCCCTTGGTGGCTTTTTCGGCCAGCTCCTTGAAACGCTCGGCGGCCTTGCCCTTGGGCGTGTCATTGGCGACGACGTGGCTGAACTTGATGACGATAGGCGCCTGGGCGAAGGCGTTGCCTGCGATGATCGTTGCGGCGGTGAGCGCAAAAACTAATGACTTGAGCTTCATGGTTGTCCCCTTTTTTGGTTTAGAAAATAGTGTAAAGGTGTGGTCACAATTCTGACTGAGCGCATTTTGACATGACAAAAAGCTGACACAACTGTGGATAACCACAATTTGCATGACGCATTGCAACATCTGACGTACGTCCGACGAACATCGTCCACCGTAAGTCTGCTCGCGATAAACTACGCGCATCGAGCCATCGCCCACTTCCGAGTCCATGAAGCCGCAGCACATCTCCTCTCCCTCCCACCTGTTGTCGCCGGGGCGCCGCCACCTGCTGCGCTGGGTCATGCCCATCCTGCTGGTGCTGCTGTTCCTGATGACGCTGATCTGGCTGCCGCGCCAGGCGCAACAGATGGAGTCGAGCGAACGCCAGGAACAGCTCATCGCCGATTCGCTGTGGGTCGAGCAGGCGATCCGTTTCCAGCTCAGCCGCGACGATGAGAGCATGCGCCTGATCGCGCGCGAGATCGTCAACGAGCACCTGAAAAAAGACCAGTTCCGCAGCCGCCTCAACGCGCTGCTGCGCAACAACCGCGAGTTCTATCGCGTCACCTGGTTCAGCGCCGACGGCAAGCCGCTCGCTTCCACCGACGATTTCCCGGTCGCGCGCCACGAATTGTCGACGCCGTCGCAACAGGCCGAAGAGCAGGCGCGCACGATTCGCCGACCGATCTACAGCGCCCCCGCCGTGCCGCCCGGGATCGCCGAGCCGGTGGTGATGGATTACCACATCCCGCTGTTCCGCGAGAATCATTACCTCGGCAGCGTCGTCGCCAGCTATTCGGTGGCGCGCGTGCTCAATGAAATGGTGCCGTGGTGGTTCGCCCAGGACAACGAGATCGTCCTCACCGACACCGACGACAAGGTGGTCGCACGGCGCACGGCCGGCGGCCCGGGCCTGAACGTCTACACCCATCGGCGCGAACTGGAGCTGCCCGGGCTGACGCTGCGACTGCACACCAACAGCACCAAGAGCGCGCCGAAGCTGCTACCCAATCTGCTGGTCGGCTCGGTCATCGTGCTGTCGCTGGGCCTGCTGTGGAGCCTGTGGGCGCTGTGGCGCGACATCAATCGCCGCATGACGGCGGAAGAAGCGCTGGTGCATGAAGTGTCGTTCCGCAGCGCGATGGAAAACTCGCTGGTCACCGGCATGCGCGCACGCGACCTCGAAGGTCGCATCACCTACGTCAATCCGGCCTTTTGCAAGATGGTCGGCATCCCCGCCGACGAGCTGGTCGGCAAGATCCCGCCGATGCCCTACTGGGCGCCGGAAGCGATGGACGAATACCAGGAGCGCTTCTCCAACGTGCTGGCCGGCCGGATTACGCCGCAATTCGAAACCATCTTCCAGCGCAAGGACGGCGAGCGTTTTCCGGTGCTGATTTTCGAATCGCCGCTGGTCGATCAGAACGGCAAGCAGACCGGCTGGATGGGATCGATCCTCGACGTGACCGACCGCAAGCGCGCCGAGGACCTGAGTCGCATGCAGGAAGAAAAGCTGCAGACTGGCGCACGCCTGGCCAGCATGGGCGAAATTGCCTCGACCCTGGCGCATGAGCTGAACCAGCCGCTGGCGGCGATTTCCAGCTACACCACGGGTGCACTCAACATGATGCAGAACGGCGCACTCGATCCAGCCTCGCTGCAACCTGCGCTCGAGAAAATCAATACCCAGGCGCAGCGCGCCGGCAACGTCATCCGCAGCGTGCACCAGTTCGTCAAGAAGCGCGAGCCGACGCGCCAGCCGGTGTCGATCAAGGGCATCGTCGACAACATTGCACCGCTGGTGGAACTGCAGGCGCAGCAATTCCTGGTGGTGGTGCAGACCGCGATTCCCGCCAACCTGCCCAATGTGCTGGGGGATGCGGTACTGCTTGAGCAGGTGCTGCTCAACCTGACCCGCAATGCCATCCAGGCGATGGCGGCGATCGCGCCGGAGCGCCGCATCCTGCGGATTGCCGCCGCACTCGACCGGCAGACGTCGTCGCAGCAATCGACCCAGCAATCCGTGGTGGTGTCTGTGACCGACCAGGGCCACGGCATCCCGCCCGAAGTCGCCGCCGCCCTGTTCTCGCCGTTCTTCTCGACCAAGGCCGAGGGCATGGGGATGGGGCTCAACATCTGCCGCACCACCATCGAATTCCATGGCGGCACGCTGACCTATGCCAACAACCCTGCCGGGGGTACAATCTTCCGGTTTTCCTTGCCTTCCCTGCCCGGGCAGGACTCTGCGGTTTGAACCAGAACAAAAACGCGCGCCTTCGGCCAAGCGTCACTATTTCACATGGCATCGATGCTGCACATTGTTGACGACGAAGAGATCATCCGTGATTCGCTCACGTGGCTGGCGCAATCGCGCGCCATTCCCGCCATCGCCTACGCCGGCGCCGCAGCCTTTCTGGCGGCAATGGAGCAGGCCGGCCCAGACAGTTTCGACGTCGACGGCGAATGCATCCTGCTCGATGTTCGCATGCCGGATCAAAGCGGCGTGGCATTGTTCGACACGCTCAAGAGCCGCGGCGTCACACGGCGGCGTCCGGTGATTTTCCTGACCGGCCATGGCGATGTGCCGATGGCGGTCGACATGCTCAAGAACGGCGCCTTCGATTTTTTTGAAAAGCCGTTCAACGACAACCAGCTCATGGACCGCGTGCTGGAGGCTTTGCAGGCCTCGCGCGAAGCCGGCGAACAGGACGCCGTGCGCACGCGCCTGGACTCGCTGTCGACACGCGAACGCGAAGTGCTGAACCTGATCCTGGCCGGCAAAATGAACAAGGTCATCGCCGACGAGCTCGGCATCAGCATGCGCACGGTGGAAGTGCACCGCGCCCACATCTTCGACAAAATGAACGTCAAGACCGCCGTCGAACTTGCGCGCCTGCTCAAGTAACAACCAACGCAAGCCGAATACCCATGCAAGTCATCTCACTGTTGCTGCCCGATTTCATCCTGATCCTGATGGGCGTGATCATCTTTCGCATCACCAACTGGGGTGAAGCGTTCTGGGCCGGCATGGAAAAGATGGTCTATTACCTGCTGTTCCCGGCACTGCTGTTCTATTCCACCGCGCGCCTGCAACTCAATCTGGAGACCACCGGCAAGTTTGTCGAAGTCGGCGTGCTGGCGCTGCTGGCCGGCGTAGCGCTGACCTGGATCGGCAAGCCCTTCATCAAGGCCGGTCCGATGACCTACGAGTCGGGCATGCAGACCGCCTTCCGTTTCAACTCCTACATTGCGCTGGCGCTGGCGTCACGCCTGGCGGGCGAAAAAGGCGTGGGATTGATGGCGCTGCTGATCGGCTTCGGCGTCCCCTTGTGCAACATGGCCGCAGTGCATGCGCTGGCCCATCGCAGCGGTAACCTGGGAAGCGAGCTGGCGCGCAATCCCCTGCTGATCGCAACCGGTTCCGGCCTGCTGTTCGCGCTGTGCGGGTTCACCTTGCCGGAAGTTGCCGGCGCGGTCTTGTCGCGTCTCGGCAGCGCCTCGATTGCGCTGGGTCTGCTGATGGTCGGCGCGGGTCTGCGCCTGGCGGGAATACGTGAAGACAAACTGATGACGACCTACTTCACTGCCATCAAATTACTGGCGGTGCCGGCCGTCGCTTATGTGCTGGGACGCTGGCTCGAACTGCCGCAGCTGCAGCTGCAGATCGTCGTGCTGTTCTGCTCGCTGCCGACGGCGTCGAGCTGCTACATCCTCGCTGCGCGCATGGGCGGCAACGGCCCCATGACGGCCTTCCTGATTTCACTCGGCACGCTGGTGTCGGCAGTGACGATTCCGTTCTGGTTGATGCTGGTGCATTGAGAGGCATCGTCGCCCCGGCTCTCACCAGGACGACGGTTTTACCGTGGAGCTTACTTAACTTGCCCGGCCGGCTCCAGCACAATCCGATGCACCGTCGCCTCCTCCACCGCCTTGCGTGAATACAGCAGCGGGAAGTATTCCCCGTTCAGCCATTTGTCGGCCAGGTCGCGATAATGCGGGCTGTCCGGGTCGCCCGATTGGCCCGGCGAATTGACCGCTTTGGAGTTATCCCAGTTACCGACGTCGACCACCACCCGGAACGACGGGCCGTTGGTCTGGCGGAAGTCGCTGGGGCGATAGGTCGACTGGTTCGGCGAATAGGCGCCGCCGTGTTTCGGCAGTGGTCCGACGTTCAGTTTCGCGCGCGTCGCCTCGTCCACCACACCGGCCAGCGGATGTTCCATCAAGTTGTGATGCAGCTTGCCCCATTGCCATTTGCTGGCGTCATCGCCCTGCAACTTCACCATCTCGGCAAAGGCGCCAGCCAGACTCGTCAGCAAGACGTCATCGCGCTTCTTCGCCGCGTCGGCGCCAAACCGGGCCTGCGGCTGCTCCAGCGTGTCCAGCATCACGGCGACATCGGGCGCGCCCATCGCCGCTGCCGCTTCCTTGCTCAGCACGGCTTCCTTGAAGGCCTTGCCCAGGTGGCGTGTGAGCCAGACTTCATACAGCGCGGCCTGCGGTGAATCGACGCGTTCGACATAATCCCAGCTGTTGAAAATATTTAACGCCGCTTGCGTCTGCGCATCGCCCGACGTCAACGGCTTGAGCAGCGCGCCAAGCCGGCGTGCGGGAATCGCCAGGTCGTCGTTCTGCAGGCGCATCGAATCTTCCAGCGACACCTTCGGCAATGAGGCCAGCACTTCGCTGATGCGCGAGAAGCGCGAATTGTTGGTCCACTCGAAGCCGAGCTTGCGCTCGCGGTAAGGATAGTCGTCCGGCAGGTTCATCTGGTTGGCCGACGCGAACCAGCCCTGCTTGGGGTTGTAGGTTGACGGCAGCTGATCGCCGGTCCAGAATCCGGCCCACTCATAGCGACCGTCGCCCGGCACCGGCAGCAAGCCGTCCCAGTTCGGACGCTTCGGCGCGAGACCGCCCGGCACCCAGCCGATGTTGCCCTTGACGTCGGCGTAGACCTGGTTCTCGGTCGGCGCGCCCCAGTTCAGCATGGCGCGCTTGAAGGATTTGAAATTCTTGGCGCGCATGTAATCGATGCTGCCGAAGTACGGCGACATGCCCGGCTCCAGCCAGCCGGAGCGCACGGCGAAGGCGCGGTTCTTTTCCTGCTCGACGAAGATCACCGGACCGTGCCGCGTGAACTTCAGCTCGGCAGTTGTCGATGTGCCGCCCTTGACCTTGATCGCTTCGCGCAGGACCTTGAAGCGCTCCCACTTGCCCTGGTATTTGTACTCGTCGGGATTGTCGGGATTGAGCTCGTAGACATAGAGGTCTTCCTGGTCGATGTTGAAGATCGTCAGGCCGAATGCAATGGTGCCGTTGTGGCCGATCGACACACCCGGCAAGGCCGGCTCGCCGGCGCCGATGACGTTCAGGCCCGGCGCGCTCAGATGCGTGATGTAACGCAGCGACGGTGCAGAGTAAGCGCGATGCGGATCATTGGCCATGATGGCGCGACCGGTGGCGGATTTTCCCGGCGAGACCACCCAGTTATTACTGCCTTCCATGGTCTCTTCGGGGTTCTCGGCGGCGGCAATGCGGATAGTCGCGCCTTGATCATCGGCTGCGGTGCTCAGACTTTCCTTGGTTATCTTGACGTTTTGCGTGGCCAGCCCGAATACCTTGAGCAAGTCCTTGGGCAGGCAAGGATCAAGGCCCTGCGGCATGATCGCCTCCCATTGCGGCGTCAGGCCGGAGCGAATTTCATCGGACTTGAGATCGGCCTTGCAGGCGACGTTGGCGCGCGCGACTTCGCTGGTGAGGTTGCGCGTGAGGCCGTGGCTGCGGATGCGCACCACGTCCTCGGCCTGCCAGCGAGCCGGCAGGTAAGCCAGTTGCTTGAACTCATACGGCAGCCGCTCGGGATGCGCCGTGACATAGTCGACATAGGCGTTGATGCCGGCGACGAAGGCGGTCGCCACGTGTTCGGAATGCTTGCCGTAGGATTTCCACTCGCGCTGCATATCTCCGCGATAGAGGAACAGGCGCGTCGCCTGGTCTTGCGCGACGTAGGCCGGACCGAACACTTCGGACAATTGGCCCAGTCCACGGCGACGCCACAAATCAATCTGGAACAGACGATCACGCGCGGCGTTGAAACCCTGCACGAAGAAGGCGTCGTCCTGGCTGGCGGCATAGATGTGCGGCACGCCCCATTTGTCGACGAGGATCTCGGCCTTCTTGTGCAGGCCGGGGACGCGCAGGGTTTCGGATTCGCCTGCCGCATGGGCCGTCATGGACAGCGCCATCGCGGCGCAACCGGACAGCAGCAGCGCAGCGGATAAAGGTTTCAGTTTTGTCATCAGGTGTCTCCATCTATATTTTTTATGGAGACAACACTTTACAAGGAATGTTGCGCCAGCGCCCACTCAACGTGTTCGCGCACCAGTTCGGAAGGATGCTCGAGACGCGCGTGCAGCGCCGCGACGATGTCCGCATCGCCCTTGTGCGTGCCGGCGGCGTTGCCGAGGCCGACCGCCATGTTGCGCAGCCAGCGTTCGTGGCCGATGCGGCGGATTGCGCTGCCTTCGGTGTTGCGGTTGAAATCGTCTTCGCTCCAGTTCAGCAACTCGACCAGCGAAGCGCTGCCGAGACCATGGCGCGCGTCGAAGTCAGGCAAGGTCGAGGTCTGGGCGAACTTGTTCCACGGGCAGTACAGCTGGCAGTCGTCGCAACCATAGACGCGGTTGCCGATCAGGCTGCGCAGCTCGACCGGGATGCTGCCCTTGAGCTCGATGGTGAGGTAGGAAATGCAACGGCGCGCATCGAGCTCGTACGGCGCGACGATGGCCTGGGTCGGACAGACGTCGATGCAGGCGCTGCACTGGCCGCAATGCGGCGTAATCGGTTCGTCGACCGGCAGCGCCAGGTCGGTGAACAGTTCGCCGAGGAAAAACATGGAGCCGGCTTCGCGGTTGAGCAGCAGCGTGTGTTTGCCGCGCCAGCCGAGGCCGGATTTTTCTGCCAGTGCGACTTCCATCACGGGCGCCGAATCGGTGAAGACGCGATAGCCGAAGGCGCCGATCTCCTTCTCGATGCGGCCGGCCAGTTGCTGCAGCCGCGCGCGCAAAACTTTGTGGTAATCGCGGCCGCGGGCATACAGCGAGACCACCGCTGCGCTGCCGTCGGCGCCGCGCCCTTCTTCGCGCTCGCGCCAGTCGGGGGCGGTGTCGCGCGGCAGGTAAGGCATCCGCGCGGTGATCACGCGCACCGTGCCGGGCACCAATTCGGCGGGCCGGGCGCGCTTCATGCCGTGGCTTGCCATATAATCCATCTCGCCGTGGTAGCCCTTGTCCAGCCACGCCTGAAAACCCGCCTCCCGATGCGACAGATCGACGTCGGCAATGCGCAGGTCGGCGAACCCGAGTTCGCGCCCCCAGGCTTTGATGGTGTCGGCAAGTGCTACAAGGTCAGTCATCGATCGTTTTCACTACGTCGCTTAAAACAAGAATCAAACAAGAATTTATGCAGCCATCGCGTCACACCCATTTGCAGGATGAAGCCGGCACCGCAGCCCTGGGCGCATCGCTGGCCCAGGTGCTGGAACCCGGCATGGCGATCTACCTGCACGGCGACCTCGGCGCCGGCAAGACCGCGCTCACGCGGGCGCTGCTGCATGCCGCCGGCTACGCGGGACGCGTCAAAAGCCCGACTTACACGCTGGCCGAACCGTATGAGGTGAAGCTGGCAGACCGCATGGTAACCGTAATCCACTTCGACCTCTACCGCATGGCCAGCCCGGAAGAGTTCCTGGATGCGGGTTTTCGTGAACATTTCAACGAAAACAGCATCTGCATCATCGAATGGCCGGAAAAGGGCGACCCCGTGTTGCCTGCTCCGGATATCAATATCTCGCTAACGGTTGCAGGACACGGACGTGATGTAGAATTACGAGCGTTGTCTGACAAGGGTCATCAATGCCTCGCTCGACTGAAATTCGCTCCAAATCTGTGACATCCAAGACTCGCCGCACCATCCTCAAGGCAGGCGGCACGCTCCTCGTCTCCGTATTGACTCCCCTGCCGGCGCTGGCCTCGCAAATCCTCGCGGTGCGCGTGTGGCCGTCCGACGACTATACCCGCGTCACGCTGGAAAACGACAGCAACCTCAAGGTAACCCACTTCATCGTCAAGAATCCGGAACGCCTGGTGGTCGATATCGAAGGCATCGACCTCAATTCGACGCTGAAAGACCTGGTCGCCAAGATCCAGCCCAACGATCCCTATATCAAGCAGGTCCGCGTCGGCCAGAACCGCCCCAGCGTAGTGCGGCTGGTGTTCGACCTGAAGGACGAGATCAAGCCGCAGGTGTTCACGCTGGAGCCGGTCGGCGAATACAAGTACCGTTTCGTCATCGACCTCTACCCGGCCAACCCGCCCGACCCCATCGCCGCGCTGATCCAGAAGGGCAACTGGCCCAAGGATCAGCAGGCCGAAGTCAGGCCGCCGCTGGCCGAAGCCAAACCTGATCCCAAAGCTGCGCCGCAAGTACAGGATGAAGATCCGCCGTTCGCCGCCAAGGCCAGACCGCAGGACGACACCAAGCTGCAATTGACGCGCATGATCACCATCGCGCTCGACCCCGGCCACGGTGGCGAAGATCCCGGCGCCATCGGCAGCCGCGGCAACCGCGAAAAAGACGTGGTGCTGTCGATCGCCAAGCGCCTCAAGAAGAAGATCGAAGAACAGCCGAACATGCGCGTCATGCTGACCCGCGACGCCGACTTCTTCGTGCCGCTGGGCATGCGCGTGCAAAAGGCGCGCAAGGTGCAGGCAGACCTGTTCATCTCGATCCACGCCGACGCCTTCGTGCAACCGACCGCGCGCGGCTCCTCGGTGTTCGCCCTGTCGGAAAAAGGCGCCAGTTCAACCGCGGCGCGTTGGCTTGCCAACAAGGAAAATTCGGCCGACATGATCGGCGGCGTCAACATCAAGACCCACGACAAACAATTGGCGAGCGTCCTGCTCGACTTGTCGACCACCGCCCAGATCAATGACAGCCTGCGCATTGGCAATGCCGTGCTCAAGGAAATCGGCGGTATCAACAAGCTGCACAAGGGCGCCGTCGAGCAAGCCGGCTTTGCCGTGCTGAAGGCGCCGGACATCCCCAGCATCCTTATCGAGACGGCTTTCATCTCCAATCCGGAAGAAGAAGCCAAGCTCACCGACAACAGTTATCAGGATGACATGGCCGACGCCATCATGACCGGCATCAAGAAGTATTTCTCGAAAAATCCGCCGCTGGCCAAGAACAAGCTGACCTGAGTTGATCGGGGTCTGCCCCGTCTGCGCCACTGTCTCTTCCACTCCCGGCCATCGCGCCGGGAGTTTTCATTTGGACCGCTTTTTTTTGCCGGGCGGCATCGTAACCGGCCTCCAAGGCCGAACAGAACTGTATTCCCGCCTCATTTCCGCCCATCGCAGCAGCCCCGCGCGGCCGTATGATGAATTGTCTCGCGAGGCATCGGAGTTGCTCTCTTGCGTCCGGGGACAATCATAAAGAGCAAACTGGCGTCCGTTGCTGTCACCGGCCTCCGGTTGCTCAAAAAACACAGCGTCATCTTCCACTGCCATACCCAAGGTATTTTCCGACAGCAATATCCGCATTGCGTGTTTTACAACTGGGAGGAACAAGTGAAGATTGCCAACATCACCATCAGCCGTCGTCTTTGGCTGGGCTTTGGATTGCTGACACTGTTGATGATCGCCATGGCGGTCGTCGGCGTGAACCGGCTTGCTCAGCTCAACCACCAGATGAACGACGTCATCCACGACAAATATCCCAAGACCGTGGCCGCCGGCGACATCGTCGACCAGATCAACCTGGTTGCGCGCTCGCTGCGCAACATCCTGCTGCTCAAGGACCCCGCGCAGATCAAGAGCGAAAACGACCGCATCGTCGGCGCCGACAAAGCCATTCAGGAACGCCTGGCCGAACTCGACAAGCGGCTGGCCGACGATCAGAGCCGTGCGCTGCTGGCCGATCTGATCAAGGCGCAAACGAATTACGTCGACAAACGCGACAAGGTACGCCAGATGGTGGCCGACGGCACCAAGGACGGCGCCATCGACATGCTCATCGGCGAAGTACGGCCGGTCCAGAGCGCATACATGACTGCTGTCGACAAGCTGATCAGACAGCAAAACGAGATGATGGTGACATCCGGCGACGAAGTGGAGCGCAACTATGAACACGCCAGAAACATGCTCATCGTGCTGGCCGCCCTCGGCCTCGTGATGGCGGGCAGCATCGCCTGGGGCATCACGCGCAGCATCACCATACCGCTCAACCGCGCTGTCGCAGTCGCCAGGACGGTGGCGTCCGGCGACCTCACCTCCGAGATCGACAGCAGCGGCAAGGACGAAACCGCGCAATTGCTGGAGGCGCTGAAAACCATGAACGACAATCTGCTGAAGATCGTCAGCCAGGTCCGCAGCGGCACCGACACCATCGCCACCGCCTCCGGCGAAATCGCCAGCGGCAATCTCGACCTTTCGAGCCGCACCGAACAGCAGGCCGGCTCGCTGGAAGAAACCGCCTCGGCCATGGAAGAACTGACTTCGACCGTCAGGCAGAACGCCGACAACGCGCGCCAGGCCAATGAGCTGGCGGCGTCGGCCTCGGAAGTTGCGACCCAGGGCGGCAACGTGGTCGGTCAGGTGGTCACGACCATGGAGTCCATCAACGAGTCGTCCCGCAAGATCGTCGACATCATCAGCGTGATCGACGGCATTGCCTTCCAGACCAATATCCTGGCGTTGAACGCCGCAGTCGAAGCCGCGCGCGCCGGCGAGCAGGGACGCGGCTTTGCCGTGGTGGCGTCGGAAGTGCGCAGCCTGGCGCAACGCAGCGCATCGGCCGCGAAGGAGATCAAGACGCTGATCAACGACTCCGTGGAAAAAGTCGGCAACGGCAGCAAACTGGTGGCCCAGGCCGGCAACACCATGAGCGAGGTGGTGCAAAGCGTCAGGCGCGTGACCGAGATCGTCGGCGAAATCACCGTCGCCGGCCAGGAGCAAAGCGAGGGCATCGAACAAATCAATCAGGCCGTCACGCAGATGGACGAGACCACGCAGCAGAACGCCGCGCTGGTCGAACAGGCGGCCGCAGCGGCGCAGTCCTTGCAAGACCAGGCCGATCGCCTGGCGCAGGTGGTCGGAATATTCAAGCTCGGCGGGTACCAGCTGCTCGGTGACGACGGTCTGGTGCAACGCAAGACCAGGCCGGCGGTCGCCGCGAAAGCCCCGCCGATGCGGCTTGGCCGCGCTGCTCAACCGGTGGCGCTCGGCAGCGACAAACAGTGGAAGGAATTCTGATGAGACGCAGCCGGGCAATCGATCAGACCGGCTGCACCTTGTCGATTATTGACGTTTCGAAAAGAACTTGCGGTAGAACTGCCACAGCGCGCCAAGCACGATCGGCAGGATCGCGGCGGCGATGCCGATCAGGACCAGCGTGTTGAGATTCTGGCGCACCCACGGCAAGTTGCCGAACAGGTAACCGAATACCAGCAGTCCGACCACCCATAACAGGGCGCCGATGATGTTGAAGAACTGGAACTTGATGAAGGTCATCGCCGACACGCCGGCGATGAACGGCGCGAAGGTGCGCACGATGGGCGTGAAGCGCGCCAGGATGATGGTCTTGCCGCCGTGTTTTTCGTAGAAGGCGTGGGTCTTGGCAAGCGCGGCGGGATTGAGCCAGCGGTAGTTGTGCGTGAAGACGCGGTGCCCGATGGCGCTGCCGATCCAATAGTTGAGGGTGTTGCCGGTCACGGCCGCGACCACAAGCAGGAACATCAGCAGCCAGATGTTCATGGCGCCGGTGGCGCAAAAGGTGCCGGCAATGAATAGCAGCGAGTCGCCGGGAAGAAAGGGCAACACCACCAGACCGGTTTCGCAGAAGATGATCAGGAACAGCACCACATAAATCATCGTGCCGTATTGTTCTATCAGGATGCCGAGGGACTTGTCGACGTGCAACAGCACGTCCAGTAACTGCAAGTAATCCATGGAACTCATTTCATAAATAGCCGTGAGTGCGAACGATCCTGTTTGGGAGGTAGTGCAAGGCGCGTCGCGCAGCCAAGGGTGGCTCCCTTGGCAAGCGGCGCAACGCAGCAATACGCCCAAACAGGACGTTCCCGAAGGGTTTGCCCCAGAAAGGGCGCTGGCCGCGTTGCGCTCCTTGCCAGCGCCCTTTCTGGGGCAAACGCATCTCGCGGCTATTCATGAAATGAGTTCCGCACTCATTTCGTTTTTGACGCCGCTCAGGCTGCGCCGGAATCATACACTACTCGACCCGGCGGGCCGTCGCCGGATAGCAGGGCTGGTTAGGCAGGAACAATGTCAAGAGGCGACTCAACAGGTAAATCGTTTTAAAGAAAAAACTTATTTGATCTGCATGCTCAAGAACAACAACTATGTTTCCGATAACAACGGATATGCCGACCGCTGCACTTCCCCAATAAAAGCGACGGCATGTCTTATCAACGGGAGACTCTGAATGCGCATCACAAATTTGAAAATCGGCGTTCGGCTGGGACTTGGCTTTGCCATTCTGGTTATGCTGCTCATCGCCACCGGCTTTCTCGGCGGCAACCGCCTGGCATCACTGAACGGCGAGATGTCGATGGTCGTGAATGAGACCTACCCCAAGACCGTCTATGCCAACGACATCATCATCCAGGAAAACCTGATCATCCGCGCCACCCGCAATCTGCTGCTGATGTCCGACCCGGAACAGCTCAAGGCGCAGAACGCGATTTTCTCTCCGGCCTTCCAGACCGTGGCGGCCGACATGGACAAGCTGGACAAGGGCATCAGGAGTGAACGCGGCCGTGAGCTGTTCAAGGAAATCCAGCGCAGCCGCAGCGAATACGTCGCCGCCAGCGACCAGGTGCTCAAGAACATCGCCGCCGGCGAAAAAGACAAGGCGGTGGCGCTGCTGTTCGCCGGCGGCACCTTCGACCTGCAGCAGAAGTACCTGAAATCCCTGACCGAGTTGATCAAATACCAAGACAAGCTGATGAAGGACGCCGGCGCATTGGTGGAGCAACAATACCGCAGCGCACTCAACCTGATCATCCTGCTGACCGCGACGGCGTTGCTGGTGGCAGTGGCGATTGCCTATTTCACAACGCGCAGCATCACGCGTCCACTCAACCGCGCCGTCGGCCTGGCCGAAACGGTGGCGGCGGGCGACCTGACCTCGCGCATCGACAGCGACAGCAAGGACGAAACCGGCAAACTGCTGTCCGCCCTCAAGGTCATGAACGCACGCCTGCTGCAGATCGTCGGCGAAGTGCGCGTCAGCACCGACACCATTGCCACCGCCTCGAGCGAAATCGCCACCGGCAATCTCGACCTCTCCTCACGCACCGAGCAGCAAGCCGGCGCACTGGAAGAAACCGCGTCCGCGATGGAAGAACTGACCTCGACCGTCCGCCAGAACGCCGACAATGCGCGCCAGGCCAACCAGCTGGCGGCAACCGCATCGCAAGTGGCGGAGCAAGGCGGCACGGTGGTCAGCCAGGTGGTCGACACCATGAACAACATCAATGATTCGTCGAAGAAAATCGTCGACATCATCAGTGTGATCGATGGCATCGCCTTCCAGACCAACATCCTCGCGTTGAACGCCGCAGTCGAAGCTGCGCGCGCAGGCGAACAGGGCCGCGGCTTTGCCGTGGTGGCTTCCGAAGTACGCAGCCTGGCGCAACGTTCGGCATCGGCTGCCAAGGAAATCAAGGAACTGATCGCCGACTCGGTGCAAAAGGTCGGTGAAGGCAGCAAGCTGGTGGCGCAAGCCGGCACGACCATGGACGAGGTGGTCGCCAGCGTCAAACGCGTCACCGACGTTGTCAGCGAAATCAGCGCAGCCAGTCAGGAACAAAGCCAGGGCATTGAGCAGATCAACCAGGCCATCACGCAGATGGACCAGACCACGCAGCAGAACGCCGCGCTGGTGGAAGAAGCCGCCGCTGCTGCGCAATCGATGCAGGAACAGGCCGGTCGGCTGACGCAGGCGGTCAGCGTGTTCAGGATTTCGGGTAACGACGCCGCTCAGGCGCCGGCTGCAGTCAAGGTTGCAACGGTGGTGCGCAAAGCGGCGCCGGCGATTGCCAAAGCCGTGAAGCCCGCCGCCGCGCCGGCCAGGAAAGTACCGGCAGCATTGCCGGCAGTCAAGCCCATCACCGCCAAAGCTGACGGCGGCGGCGACGATCAGTGGGAACAGTTTTAAGAAATAGTTGTAAGACGCCGTTTTAACAAATTCGGTGCAACCCGCCCGAGAGCGGGACCGGATGCAAGGCAGATGCTGGTCAGATTCAAACCGGACGCAACATAAATCATACCGAGCGGAGAATTGACGCGTATGAGTGCAGTCAAGGAACGGGAGGGGAACGACTCCATGATGGACGCCGAACGCATCGGCCTCGAGCTTGAACAATGCCGCAGCTCCCTTGCAGAAAAAGAGGCGCTGCTGGCGGCGTTTTCTCGCTCGATGGCAATCCTTGAACTGGCGCCGGATGGCACCATCCTGTCGGCCAATGAGAATTTCCTCACGCTGATGGCGTACCGGCGCAGCGACATCGTCGGCCACCATCACCGCATGCTGTGCAATCCGGTGCACGCTGAATCACCCGAATACGCCGAGTTCTGGCGACGCCTGCACCAGGGAGAAGTCGTGTCCGGCACCTTGCAGCGCATGCGCAGCGACGGCTCGCGGCTGTGGCTGGAAGCCACCTGCAATCCGGTGTTCGACGCCGAGGGACGCTTGCTGCGGGTGGTTTCAATTGCCGCCGACATCACCGCCCATATCGACGACTCGCAGGAAAAGCACAGCGTGCTGCGTGCGCTCAACCGCTCACTCGGCGTGATTGAATTTTCTGCCGATGGCATCATCGTCGGCGCCAACGGCAACTATCTCAAGACCATGGGCTACCTGCCCGAAGAGATCGTCGGCAAGCATCACCGCTTCCTGTGCGAACCGGATTACGTCGGCAGCCAGGAGTACGAAAATTTCTGGCGCGACGTCAACCAGGGCCGCTTCTTCTCCGGCCGTTTCAAACGCATCGCGCGCGACGGCCGACCGGTGTGGTGGGAAGCCACCTATACGCCGGTGTTCGATCTCGAAGGCAAGCCGATCAAGATCATCAGCATCGGCTCGGACGTGTCGTACCGCATGGTGCGCGAGCAGCGCGACCGCGAGTATCAACACTTGCTGTCGCTGGGCATCAATGAAACCGACAATGCGGTGTTCATCACCAACGACGCCAATCACATCGTCTTCCACAACACCGGGTTCAGCCGCATGCTCGGCTTCACCGCGGAGGAAGTCATCGGCCGTCGGCCGCGCGAGTTGTTCGAGGGGCAGACCGCCATCCTCAAGCTGATCGAGGACTGCTATGCGGTAATCGCCGAGGGCCGCAGTTTCCACGGCGAAGAAATGATGGTCGACAAACAGGGCCATCCGCTGTGGGTATCGACCGTGGTCAACCCGATCCTCGACGGCGACGGCAAGCTGATCAATGCGGTCTGCATCCTGACCGACATCACCAACACCAAGATGCACGAAGTTCTGCAATACAAGGCGCTCAATGCCATGGTGCGTGAGGCCAGCCTGCAGGAAGTGCTGACCATGGTGTGCGTGGAACTGGAACGCATGGCGCCCGACGTGGCGGCGTCGATCCTGCGCGTGGACGAACAGGGCTTGCTGCATCCGGTGGCCGGCCCCAGTCTTCCGGAAGAATACAGCCGCGCACTCGAGGGTGTGGCGATCGGCCCGAGCGTCGGCTCCTGCGGCACCGCGGCGTTCCGCGCCGAGCCGGTGGAGGTGACGGACATTGCCACCGATCCGCTATGGGCCGAATATCGCCACCTGGTGCTGCCCACGGGTTTGCAGTCGTGCTGGTCGACGCCGATCAAGTCGGCCGATGGCCGCGTGATCGGCACGTTTGCGTTCTACTATCACAGCAAACGCCGCCCCGATCCCTTCCATCACCGCCTGGTGGATGTCAGCCTGCACTTGTGCGCGCTGGCGCTGGAGCGCGAAGAGGCGCGCTCGCGCATCCACCGGCTGGCGTTCTACGATTCGCTGACCGGGTTGCCCAATCGCAGCCTGCTGCTGGTCAACGCCAACCAGGCCATCGCCAATGCGGCGCGCACCAAGATTCCGCTGGCGGTGCTGTTCATCGACCTCGACCGTTTCAAGCAGATCAACGACTCACTGGGGCATCAGGCCGGTGACGAACTGCTGCGCACGGTCGCCAGCCGCCTGCAGATCGAGGCGCGCAAGTCGGACATTGTCGGCCGCTTGTCCGGCGACGAGTTTGTCATCGTGCTGGCGCAATGCGACCTGAACCGCGTCACGGACGTCGTCAAGCGCATCCAGGCCAGCCTGTCGCTGCCCTGCCATATTGCCGGCGTGGCGATCACGCCCTCGGCCAGCATCGGCATCAGCCTGTTTCCCGACAACGGTGAGACCATAGAGATCCTGCTGCATCGCGCCGACATGGCGATGTACCAGACCAAGGCCAACAACCGCGGCCGCTTCAGCTTCTTCAGCGAAGAGATGAATTCCCAGGCGCAGGAACGCCTGGCGCTGGAGGGCGCGCTACGCGACGCGCTGCGTGGCGGCGATTTCGAGTTGCATTACCAGCCGCAGGTCAATTTCCACACCGGCCTGTTGCACGGCGTGGAGGCGTTGGCGCGCTGGCATCACGACCAGCTTGGCCAGGTCTCGCCGGCGCGCTTCATCCCGATCGCGGAAGAATGCGGCCTGATCGGCGAGCTCGGCAAATGGGCGCTGGAAGAAGCCTGCTTCCAACTGCACGACTGGCGCCGACGCGGCATCAACGTGCCGTCGGTATCGGTCAATCTGTCGTCCACCAACTTCCATGATCTGGAACTACCGCAGTTCATCGCCGGCCTGCTGCAACGCTTCGAACTGGCGCCAGGCGACCTGACGCTGGAAATCACCGAAACCGTGATGATGGACACCAATCCCAGCACCACGCGCACCATCCGCGAAGTGCATGCGCAAGGCGTGAAGCTGGCGATGGACGATTTCGGCACCGGTTATTCAAGTCTCGGCTACCTGCGCAACCTGCCGGTGTGCGAGCTCAAGCTGGACCAGAGTTTTGTGCGCGACATGGACCGCGACCAGACGGTGCTGGCGCTGACCAACGCAGTCATCCGCATCGGTGAAAGCCTCGACCTGATCGTGGTGGCCGAAGGCGTCGAAGACAAGCGGCAATACGATTTGCTGAAACAACAGGGCTGCGATGTGGCGCAAGGCTACCTGTTTTCGCGACCGATGCTGGCCACGGTCTTTGAACATTGGCTGAAAAATTTCAAAATCGACAATTTTCTCTAAAAGTTTTATCAGGGAAACAATATTACGTAGCATTATTACATCGCTTTTCATTGGTCTTACCGCTAAAACTGGTTCATAAACAACGACTTACGTTGTTTTTTGGCTCAAATGAGACCGCATGAAAAGCGAAGTTGGCTATACTTGCTCGCGTTCAAAAAACCGAAGTCTTTCGATCCAGCCGCGCACGCGCAAACGTTTGCTGAAAATTCAGCCCCACAACGTTTGCTCGCGGTTCCCGGGCGTCTTGCGCCCAAACAAAAAGAAAACCACACCATGCAAACTTCTGCCTTCCACTATCGCAGCTGGGCCGTCGGCACCAAGCTCACTTCCCTTACTCTCGCGCTGGTCGGCGCGCTGTTCGTCGCGGCCATCCTGCTGATCGACCTCACCACGTCGGCCATGCTGGAACAGCGTTCGATGAACCAGATCAGCGGCGAGACGCGCGGCGTGGTCAACATGGTCGAGATGTTTGACCGTTCGGTGAACAGCCAGGTGGAACGCTTCTCCAACATGTTCTCCAACTCTTTCCCGGGCAAGTTCACGCTGGACGCCGGCCACACCGTGCAGATCGGCGACAAGGCCACGCCAGTGCTGCGTAACGGCGACACCGACCTCAACCTCGACTTCACGATTCCCGACCGCTTCACCGCGCAGACCGGCGTGACCGCGACGATCTTCGCCAAGACCGGTGATGATTTCGTACGCGTCTCGACCTCGGTCAAGAAAGAAGACGGCGAACGCGCGGTTGGCACGCTGCTCGACCGTGCGCATCCCGGCTACGCGGCATTGAAGGCGGACAAGTCCTACAGCGGCATCGCCACGCTGTTCGGCAAGCAATACATCACCAAGTACGTGCCGATCAAGGATGCCGCCGGCCAGCTCATCGGTGTGCTGTATGTTGGCGTCGACATCTCCGGCGACATCAAGGCATTGAAAGACAAGATCAAGGCGCTGAAGATCGGCGAGACCGGCTTTTTCTATGTGCTCAACGCCAAGGAAGGCAAGGATTTCGGCGCGCTGCTGGCCGGTCCGAAGGATGAAGGCAAGAACCTGCTGGGACTGAAAGACGTCGACGGCAAGGAATTCATCAAGGACATGCTCACCAAGAAGCAAGGCGTGATGCGCTATATGTGGGACAACCCGGACACCGCCGGCCACGCCGGCGAAGAAAAGATCGTCGCCTTCTCGCAATTCCCGGCCTGGAACTGGGTCATCGTCGGCGAGACCTACGCCGAAGAAGTCACCAAGGAAATCGCCGCCATGCGCAACCGCTTCATGCTGTTCGGCGCAATCTTCCTGCTGCTGGTCGGCGTGGTGCTGACCATGGTGATCAAGCGGGTCGTGACGCGTCCGCTGGCGCGCGCCCGTGCCGCCGCCGATTTGCTGGCGAGCGGCGACCTGACTGCGCGCGTGCGCGTCAGCGACGGCCAGCAGGATGAAATCGGGCAGTTGATGCGCGCCGTCAACGGCATCAGCGAAGGCCTCGCGCACGTGGTCGCCGACGTCCGTCAGGGCACTGAGCAGATCACCACGGCCTCGAGCGAAATCGCCACCGGCAACCTCGACCTGTCGAGCCGCACCGAACAGCAGGCCGGCTCGCTGGAAGAGACCGCCTCGGCGATGGAAGAATTGACCTCCACCGTGAAGCAGAACGCCGACAACGCCGGCCAGGCCAACCAGCTTGCACTGTCCGCATCGGAAGTGGCCTCGCAAGGCGGCGCCGTGGTCGGCAAGGTGATCGACACGATGGGCTCGATCAACGAATCCTCGCGCAAGATCGTCGACATCATCAGTGTGATCGACGGCATCGCCTTCCAGACCAACATCCTCGCCCTGAACGCAGCGGTGGAAGCTGCCCGCGCCGGCGAACAGGGCCGCGGCTTTGCCGTGGTCGCATCGGAAGTGCGCAGCCTGGCGCAACGCTCGGCATCGGCGGCGAAGGAAATCAAGGGCCTCATCGACGACTCGGTCGACAAGGTCGAGGCCGGCAGCAAGCTGGTGGAACAAGCCGGCGCCACCATGGGCGAAGTGGTCGCCAGCGTCAAGCGCGTGACCGACATCGTCGGCGAAATCAGCTCGGCCAGCCAGGAACAGCGCGCCGGCATCGAGCAGGTCAACCACGCCATCGTGCAGATGGAACAAACCACGCAGCAAAACGCCGCACTGGTCGAACAAGCCGCCGCCGCCGCGCAATCGCTGCAGGACCAGGCACACAAGCTGACCGCCTCGGTCAGCACCTTCAAGCTGGACGAAACGCATGCCATGGCGTTCGGCTCCACAGCGGTACCAGTGCACAAAGTCATCGCCAAGGCTGCGCCGCTCGTCAAACCGGCGGCTGCACCGAAAGCCGCTCCCATCGCCAAACTCCCGGCTGCAAAAAAATCCCTGTCGGCGCCATCCAAAGACGAGGACTGGGAGCAGTTCTAAACACAATCGACACAGCAGGCCAAGGGTGATCCGTGAGCGATCCCTGAGCCTGCTGGCGGTATAATCGCCGGATGAACGCACCAGATCGCCCGCCCCGTCCAATTCGCCCCATCCAGGCCCTGCCCGACCAGCTGATTTCCCAAATCGCTGCCGGCGAAGTCATCGAACGTCCTTCCGCCGTCGTCAAGGAATTGCTGGAGAACGCGCTCGATGCCGGCGCCACGCACATCACCGTGCGGCTGGAACAGGGCGGCGTCAAACGCATCGCCATCACCGACAACGGCCGCGGCATTCCGCCGGAGCAGATGCCGCTGGCGCTGGCGCGTCATGCGACCTCCAAGATTGCTTCGCTGACTGATCTGGAAAACGTCGGCACACTGGGTTTTCGCGGTGAAGCGCTGGCCTCGATCGCCTCGGTCGCCCAGCTCACGCTGACCACCCGCACCGCCGACGCCGCCCACGCCTGGGAAATCACCGGCTCGCAGGAAGGCACAGTCGTGCCTGCCTCGGGTGCGCCCGGCACCACCATCGACGTGCAGGATCTGTATTTCAACACGCCGGCGCGGCGCAAGTTCCTGAAGTCCGAACAGACCGAATACGGCCACTGCGCCGAAGTCGTGCGCCGCATTGCGCTGGCGCGTCCGGACGTGACGTTTTCGCTGACCCACAACGGCAAGACCGTCGATCACTGGAACACCGGCGAATTCGCCAAGCGCAGCGCCCACATCCTAGGCGACGAGTTCGCCAACGCCCGCCTGCCGCTCGACGAGAGCGCCGGCCCGCTGCGCCTGCACGGCTTTGTCGGTTTGCCGACCGCCTCCAAGGCGCGCGCCGACGGCCAGTATTTTTACGTCAACGGCCGCTTCGTGCGCGACAAATTGCTGGTGCACGCGGTGCGCGCCGCCTACCAGGACGTGCTGCACGGCGACCGCTATCCGTCGTACGCGCTGTCGCTCGACCTCGATCCGGCGCTGGTCGACGTCAACGTCCATCCGTCCAAGATCGAAGTGCGCTTCCGCGACAGCCGCAGCGTGCATCAATTCGTTTTCCACGCGGTCAGCCGCGCATTGGCGGCGACGTCGGCCACCTCCTTCGGCAACGCGCCGGCGCCGCAAGCCGCAGGCAACGGTCCGCTGCCGTGGATGCGCGATCAGCAAGCGCAGCCTCAGCCGCAGTATCAGAACGAATTCGGCGCGCAGCTGAGACCGAATTTCTCCGCCGGCAATTTCGGCGTGGCGCAGAACACGGCGGAATACGGCGCAATGTTCCAGCCCGGCGTGCAGACCAATCTGGACATGGCTGCGGCCTATGGTGGCGACACAACGCCAGGCGCTTTCGCCATGCCGGTTTCTGCCCATGCCAATCCGCAGACGCTGCCGTCCGACGACTTCCCGCTCGGCTTCGCGCTGGCGCAGTTGCACGGCATCTACGTGCTGGCGCAAAACAGCAAGGGCCTGGTGGTGGTCGACATGCACGCCGCGCACGAACGCATCCTGTATGAGCAATTGAAGAACGCGCTCGACGACAATTCCATGTTCGTGCAGCCGCTGCTGATCCCGGTGACCTTCTACGCCGACGCCGTCGAAGTCGGCACCGTCGAAGAACATCAGGAAACCTTGAGCGCACTCGGCTTCGACATCGCCGCGATGTCGCCGACCACGCTGGCCGTGCGCGCGGTGCCGGCGCTGCTCAAGAACGCCGACGCCCAGACCCTGGCGCGCGATGTCTTGCGCGACGTGCGCGAATTCGGCGGCTCGCGCGTGCTGCTTGAGCGTCGCAATGAACTGCTCGGCACGCTGGCCTGCCACACCGCGGTGCGCGCCAACCGCAGCCTGACCGTGCCGGAAATGAACGCCCTGCTGCGCCAGATGGAAGCCACCGAGCGCGCAGACCAGTGCAACCACGGCCGTCCGACCTGGAGCCAGCTGGCCCTGTCCGACATGGACAAACTCTTCCTGCGCGGTCAATAAAATGGCGTCAGCACCATTGGCGGTCGCCATCATGGGACCGACCGCTTCCGGCAAGACTGCCGCGGCGCTTGAAATTGCCAAACACATTCCCTGCGAAATCATCTCGGTCGACTCGGCGCTGGTGTATCGCGAGATGGACATCGGCACCGCCAAGCCCAACGCCGACGAACTCGCCAGCGTGCCGCATCACCTGATCGACATCATCGATCCGACTGAAGCCTACTCCGCCATGCAGTTCCGCAACGACGCGCTGCGCCTGGCGCAGGACATCCGTGCGCGCGGCAAGCTGCCGCTGCTGGTGGGCGGCACGATGCTGTATTTCAAGGTCTTGCGTGACGGCCTCGACGACCTGCCTGAAGCCGATCCCGAAGTACGCGCGCGCCTGGACGAAGAAGCTGCACGCGATGGCGTACCTGCCCTGCACGCACGCCTCGCCACGCTCGATCCGGAAACCGCCGCCCGCCTCAAACCCAACGACAGCCAGCGCATCCAGCGCGCGCTCGAGATCATCGAGCTGACCGGCAGGCCGATGTCGGCCTTGCTGACGCAGAAGACCGCAGCAGCCCTGCCCTTCACGCTGCTGCCGCTGGCGCTGGAGCCGTCCGACCGCGCCGTGCTGCACGAACGCATCGCGCGCCGCTTCGGCCTCATGCTGGAAAACGACGGCCTGCTGGCCGAAGTCCGCAAGCTGCGCGCCCGCGGCGACCTCCACCTGGGCCTGCCGTCAATGCGCTGCGTCGGCTACCGCCAGGCCTGGGAACATCTCGACGGCCAGTACGACCGCGCCGAAATGCGCGAACGCGGCATCATTGCCACGCGACAACTGGCCAAGCGCCAGATCACTTGGCTGCGCTCGACACCGGACCGCATCGTGATCGACTGCAATGCGCCCGACGCGACGCAGGCGGTGATGGCGTACGTGCGCAAGGCGCTGGAACATTGATTGGATAAGGCCGGCAAGCGCGGGTTAATGAAACAGCAATCTTAGGCTTAAATCTCTTGACACAAGCAAGAACGGACAGCATAATCACGGGCTTGCTTTTGGTGATATAGCTCAGTTGGTTAGAGCACAGCACTCATAATGCTGGGGTCGGTGGTTCAAGTCCACCTATCACCACCAAAGACATCTGAAGGCCCGTGTTCGCACGGGCCTTTTTTGTTTTTTACGGTCAACTTGACCTGCGTCAATTGCCTGCCCTGCCTGGCTTGGAGGACAATCCGACATATCAACGGAGGAGCAATGGCTGGAGTCAGCATCAAGAAGATCATGACCGCGAAGCTCGTCACCGTCACCCTGGACGACAAGCTGGAAACGGTCAAAGAGATTTTCGACAACCTGAAATTCCATCACCTGCTGGTGGTGGAAGAGCGCAAGCTGCTGGGCGTGGTGTCCGATCGCGACCTGCTCAAGGCGCTGAGTCCGAACATCGGCTCGGCCCGGGAAACCTACCAGGACACCGCCAGTCTGAACAAGCGCGTGCACCAGATCATGACGCGGCGGCCGATCGTGCTGCAGGAAAGCGCCACGGTCGATGACGCGATCCAGTCCTTCAATACCCACGGCATTTCCTGCCTGCCGGTGGTCGATCTGAACTTCAGGCCGGTCGGCATCGTCACGTGGCGCGACATTCTCAAGAACCTGCGGATCAATCCAACCAATCCGACCGTCGCGTAAACATCGCCGTTAATTCAGTGCAGCCGCATCCGGCACGATCGTCGCAAAACGATCACCCAACGCCGCCAGCGTCGCACGCTGCACCTCCGCCGCCGGCACCACGCCCTTGCCCAGCGCATCCGGCAGATCGCGCGTGGCGCACGCCGCCGCCACCACCGTCGACACATAGCCATGATCCAGCGCCGAGCGTGTGGTGGCACTGATGCACATGTGGGTGGCGAAGCCAGCGATGATCAGCTCCTTTTTCCCCGCCTTCTTCAGCTCGGCGTCCAGCGTGGTGCCGGCGAAGGAATTCGGCAGCGCCTTGACCACCGTGACTTCGCCGTCCTGCGGCTGCAGGCCGTCGATGATGCCGACGAATTCGCGCTGCGGATCGAATAGCGCCGCACCCGGCTTGGCGTGGTGCACCACGTGGAATACCGGTGCCCCGGCGGCGCGCGCCTGCTTGAGCAAGGCGGCGATCTCGCCGACGGCGGCGTCGATGCCGGCCAGCGGCACACCACCGACGGTGTATTCGGTCTGGTGATCGATCAGCACCAGTGCGGCGTCTTGCCACTTTGGCGAACGCGGTGCGGCGCCGGCGATTTGCAGCAGGGTTTTTGGTGTGGACATGGTTTTTCTCCTTGAGGGTGGTGAACGATGGGATCATCCTAGACGGTTAAAATACGTTCATCAATTCACAAAAACAGGTAGCCATCCGTGAATAAATTCACATCCGCATCCGACTCGTCTGCACTCCTCGCCGCCGACTGGGAAGGCTTGCGCACCTTTGCCGCGTTTATCGAATCAGGCAGCTTTTCCGGTGCCGCGCGCATGCTGGGCGTGACCCATGCCACTGTCAGCCGGCGCCTGCAAACGCTGGAGCATGCCTTGCACGGCCCGTTGTTTACACGACGCGGCGACGACACCGAACTGACGCGGCTGGGCGAAACGGTGCTGGCCGCCGCGCGCGAAATGCAGGCGCAGACCGCGCAGCTGGCGCGCCGCCTGGCCGGCGAAGACATCCGCATGGAAGGCAAGCTGCGCATCGCCAGCACCGACGCCATGGGCACCATGTTCCTGGCGCCGCGCCTGCCGGCGCTGCTGGAGCGCTGGCCGCAGCTCGACATCGAGTTCAGCATGAGTCACCAGACCGTGAGCCTGGCGCGCCGCGACGCCGACCTGGCGATCCGCTTCGCGCGGCCGCAGGACGGCGACCTGATTGCGCGCAAGCTGGGCAAGATCAGCTACTTCCTGTGCGGCAGCCGCGCACGCGTGGCCGAATGGCGCGCCGCGCCGGCTTCTGCGCCGTTCATCGGCTTCGACGACGGTGTGCCGGATATTCCCGAGACGCAATGGCTGGCGGATCATGCCGGCGGCAATCCGGTGCGCTTCCGCAGCACCAGCCTGGTGACGCAATGCATGGCGGCGCGCGCCGGCGTGGGCATGGCCTTGTTGCCACATTACCTGCTGGCGCCTGAGCTGGAACTGGCAGAGGCTGCGCCACAGTTGCAGCGCGAGGCCTGGGCGGTGTACCACCGCGATCTGCGGGCACTGCCGCGTCTGCGGGCGGTGCTGGATTGGCTGGAAGGCTGCTTCGCCGACGGATCGCCCGCCTGAATCTGGCGGAAGAGTCGCCGGGAAGTTGCCTTGATGACATTGTTGACATTTTCAACGCCTTTTCCGGCCTCCCCGGATCCGCGCCCGCCTGCGGCTCCGCGCGGTATCCGGTGCTATAATCGCGGACCTTGGAAGCACCGACTGCAGGCGCCCCGGATCGCGCCGCACAAGCCGCCTTTCCGGCTGCCGCGACTGTAGTTTGCCCATGCTCAGCTTCCCCTTGCCGGCGCCTGGCCGATGCGCCCCACAAGCCAACGTGCGCAGGACCCAGCCTCCCGCCGCGCGCTCATGCCTGAATGACATTTATGCAGAAAAAAGTATTCATCAAAACCTTCGGCTGCCAGATGAACGAGTACGACTCGGACAAGATGGCCGACGTGCTGAACCTGTCCGACGGTCTGATCAAGACCGACCGTCCGGAAGACGCCGACGTGATCCTGCTCAACACCTGTTCGGTGCGCGAAAAGGCGCAGGAAAAAGTGTTCTCGGATCTCGGCCGCCTGCGCGAACTGAAGAAAATCAATCCTGACCTGCTGATCGGCGTCGGCGGTTGCGTGGCCTCCCAGGAAGGTGAAGCCATCGTCAAGCGCGCGCCCTTCGTCGACATGGTATTCGGTCCGCAAACCCTGCATCGCCTGCCGCAGATGATCAGCGAGCGCCGCTTTACCGGCCGCCCGCAGGTCGACATCAGCTTCCCTGAAATCGAAAAGTTCGATCACATGCCGCCGGCCCGCGTTGAAGGCGCGACGGCGTACGTGTCGATCATGGAAGGTTGCAGCAAGTACTGCAGCTACTGTGTGGTGCCGTACACGCGCGGCGAGGAAGTGTCGCGCCGTTTCGAGGACGTACTGACAGAGGTGGCCGGACTGGCCGCACAAGGCGTCAAGGAAATCACGCTGCTGGGCCAGAACGTCAATGCCTTCCGCGGCGTCATGGAAGACGGCGAGATCGCCGACTTCGCGCTGCTGATCGAATACATCGCCGAGATGCCCGGCATCCAGCGCATTCGTTTCGTCACCAGCCATCCCAAGGAATTCACCCAGCGCCTGATCGACACCTACGCCAAGGTGCCCAAGCTGGTCGATCACCTGTACCTGCCGGCGCAGCACGGTTCCGACCGCATCCTGTCGGCCATGAAGCGCGGCTATACGGCGCTGGAATACAAATCGGTGCTGCGCCGCCTGCGCGAAGTGCGGCCCAACATCACGATTTCGAGCGACTTCATCGTCGGCTTCCCCGGCGAGACAGATGAAGACTTCAACGCGCTGATGAAGCTGATTACCGATATCGGCTTCGACAGCAGCTTCAGCTTTGTCTTCAGCCCGCGGCCCGGTACACCGGCGGCCAACCTGGCCGACGACACGCCTGCCGAGGTCAAACTGAAGCGCCTGCAACATCTGCAAGCGGTGGTGCAGGACAATGCCAGCAAGATCAGCCAGGCCATGCTCGGCACGGTCCAGCGCATTCTGGTCGAAGGCCCTTCAAAGAAAGATGCCAACGAATTGCAAGGCCGCACGGAAAACAACCGCGTGGTGAATTTCGACGCCGGCCCGAACGGCGCCCGCCTGATCGGCGAAATGATCGACGTCACCATCGTCCAGACTTTCGCGTTTTCGCTGCGCGGCGAGATCATCGTCAAGCAATGACGCCATCGCCATCCGCTATTTAAATCCACCTGACGACAACGAGCCAGATTGAAAAAATCACCCAACCAGCCTCATTACTTCATCCCGCAACCGCTCGACAACAAGCGCCTGGCGCATCTGTGCGGTCCGCTCGATGAAAACCTGAGGCAGATCTCGTCCGCCCTCGACGTGACGATTTTCCGTCGCGGCGAGAAGTTCATCGTCAGCGGCACCAACGCCGAACGCGCGGTCGCCGTCCTTGATCGTTTCTACACGCGGGCCGACAAGCAGGTATCGGTGGAAGACATTCAGTTGGCGCTGGTCGAACAACGCGCCACCGCGACCATCGACGCCGAACTCGACGATGCGGATATCGCGGTTGACAAGAAAGACAAGACCGAGATCGAAAGCCCGATCCTGAAAACGCGCAAGCACGATCTGCGCGGCCGCACGCCGCACCAGAGCCAGTACCTGCACGCCATCCTCGAGCACGACATCACCTTCGGCGTGGGCCCGGCCGGCACCGGCAAGACCTACCTGGCGGTGGCCTGCGCCGTCGATGCGCTGGAGCGCGACGCCGTGCAGCGCATCGTGCTGACGCGCCCGGCTGTCGAAGCCGGCGAACGCCTGGGCTTCCTGCCCGGCGACCTGGCGCAGAAGGTTGATCCGTATCTGCGCCCACTGTACGACGCGCTGTATGACCTGCTCGGTTTCGACCGCACGCAAAAGCTGTTCGAGAAACAGGCGATCGAAATCGCGCCGCTGGCCTACATGCGCGGCCGCACGCTGAACCACGCCTTCATCATCCTCGACGAGGCGCAGAACACCACGCCGGAACAGATGAAGATGTTCCTCACCCGCATCGGCTTCGGCAGCAAGGCCGTGGTCACCGGCGACGTCACCCAGATCGACTTGCACCACGGCCAGAAGAGCGGCCTGGTCGACGCGCTCAATGTGCTCAATGAGGTGCGCGGCATCGCCTTCTCGCGCTTCACCAGCAGCGACGTGGTGCGCCATCCCATGGTCGCGCGCATTGTCGACGCCTATGAAGCGGTATCGACCGTCAGCAATTCACATGTCACTTCCAACACCGCCGTCAAACGCCTCAGCCAGGGCCTGACCCAGTCAGCCAAGCCACGCCATGCAAAAAAATAAACTGACCCTGTCCGTCCAGTACGCCGATACACGCCTGAAGGACAGCGTGCCGCGTCCGCAGATCCGCCGCTGGATCCAGGCCGCGCTGTTCGCGCCGGCGGAACTGACGATCCGCTTCGTCGACACCGAAGAAGGCCGCACGCTGAACCGCGAATACCGCGAAAAGGATTACGCCACCAACGTGCTGACCTTTGCCTACACGGAAGAGGAAGACGCCGAAGTGACGCAGGCCGACATCATCCTGTGCACCGACGTGCTGGAAAAGGAAGCGTTGGAGCAGAAGAAGCCGCTGCTGGATCACGCGGCGCATCTGATCGTGCACGGCGTGCTGCATGCGCAAGGCTACGATCACGAAGACGAAGAAGAAGCGACCGAAATGGAAACGCTGGAAACTGAAATTCTGGCAGGCCTGGGTTTCGCCGATCCTTACGCGGACCGCCGGTAACACTACCAACATCTGCATCAACATCTGCAACATCGGCAACATCGGCAGCACTGAACATTGCCGGCCGCAGCCTTGCGCTGCGACGGCATTGTGTTCCCTGCCCTATTTTCCTGCCCTACTTCCCACCTTACTTCCATCCCCGCCGTCGCGGTAACGCCGCACCGCCCTGCGCATGAAATCCAGCTGACGGCCGAAGCGCGTGCAATGGTCGCAGATAGCCAGATGCCAGCGCAACGTCAGCCGCCGGGCGAAAGATAATTTGCTGTCTTGCGCCTCGCACAAGACGCGATGTGCTTCCTTGCAGTTCATGTCATTGCTCCTGTCGCACTCCGTCTGGCATTGTAAATCAGCCAACCCGCCGTCGCGCTTTCAGCGCCGTTCTCCGGCTCCCTGCATGTTGGTCGTGGCCGGACGTCATTTCTTACAATTCACTGACGATTATTTTTCGCAGTGGCTACTGATGCCTTTGCGAGCCCTGCCATGCCGTGATTTTCACTTTTTTCAAATTCCTTGTAAGAAACCGCCAACTCGTCCGACCAAGCTGCATGAAACACATATTCGCCATGTATTGAGGAGACGAACTTGAACATCCATGCGCCCACGCTTCCGACGACGTCCGCGACCATCCATCCACTGTGGCTGCGCGTCACGCATTGGACCAACGCGCTCGCCGTCGTGCTCATGATCCTGAGCGGCTGGCGCATCTATAACGCGTCGCCGATTTTTCCCTTCTCGTTTCCCAAGGAATGGACCTTGGGCGGCTGGCTGGGCGGTGCGCTGCAATGGCATTTCGCGGCGATGTGGCTGCTGGCAATCAACGGCGTGATTTACCTGGCGCTCAATCTGCTGAGCGGACGTGCACGGCGCAAGTTCTTTCCGCTGCGCCCGAAGGAAGTCTTCCACGACTTTGTGCAGGCGCTCAAGGGCAAGTTGCAGCACGCGTCTCTGGACCATTACAACGCCGTGCAAAAGTTGGCGTATCTGTCGGTAATCGCCGACCTGTTGCTGATCGTGGTCTCGGGACTGGCGATCTGGAAATCGGTGCAGCTGCCTTTGCTGCGCGACTTGATGGGCGGTTATGACAGCGCGCGCATCGTGCACTTTTTTGCCATGAGTTTCCTGGTGCTGTTCATTGTCGTGCATGTCGCGATGGTGGCGCTGGTGCCGCGCACCTTGCTGGCCATGCTGCGCGGACGCTGAACGCCACTAAACAGAGACCCTTACCATGATCAAGAAACCAAATCGCCTGCCGTCTAACCTCGACGGCGAACTGATCCTCAAGGATGCGCGCCGCGAACTCGAATTGTCGATGCCGTCGCGACGCCTGTTCGGCAAGCGCGCACTGACGCTGGGCGGCCTGTCGCTGCTGAGCGGCTGCAATCTCACCGAGCAGGAATCCGTGAACCGCATGCTGACGAAGATTTCACGCATGAACGATGGTGTGCAGGGCTGGCTGTTCGATCCGAACAAACTGGCGCCGACGTATCCGGCGTCGATGATCACGCGGCCATTTCCGTTCAACGCGTTTTATGGCGAGGATGAAATCACCGAAGTCGACGGCGATGCCTATCGCCTTGAGCTCAAAGGCCTGATTGCCATCCGCCGCACCTGGTCCCTGGCCGAGCTGCGCCGCCTGCCGCAGGTGGAACAGATCACTCGCCACATCTGCGTCGAAGGCTGGAGCGCCATCGGCCGCTGGGGCGGCGTGCCGTTCGCCGGTTTCCTCAAGCATATCGGCGCCGACCTGAGCGCGAAGTACATCGCCTTCCGCTGCGCCGACGACTATTACACCAGCATCGACATGGCCACGGCGCTGCACGCGCAGACGCAGCTGACGCTGACGTATGACGGCGACATACTGCCGCCGAAATACGGCTTCCCGATGAAGCTGCGCATGCCCACCAAGCTGGGCTACAAGAATCCGAAGCACATCGTTTCGATCGAAGTAACCAACACTTACCCCGGCGGTTACTGGGAAGACCAGGGGTACAACTGGTTCGGCGGCGCTTAGCAATCTGCCAAGCATCTGCCGTAGTCATGGCGCTTTTGCCAATTTTCAACATCTAGGAGATTCACATGAAAAAAGCACTCTCGACCCTGTTCGCCTGTCTGATGATGGCTGCCGTATCTGGCGCCTACGCTGCCGATACGATGGCCAAGGACGACATGTCCAAGGATTCCATGTCGAAGGACGGCATGAAAAAAGACGGCATGAAGAAGGATGGCATGAAAAAAGACAAGATGAAGAAGGACTCCATGGGCAAGGACGCCATGGCTAAAGACGGCATGGGCAAGGATGAAATGAAGAAAGATGAAATGAAGAAGTAATCTTCGTTTCTTTCGACATGTCTGCGGCATCCCCTCGCCGTGGACATGTCCGTCAGTGCACATGTCCGCCGGGAAACTGTTGCCATTTGATCCAGCCTGCTGCTTGCGTTCGTTGCGCGTCTCAGTCGTGAAAATCGGGTTTTAGTAGATTTGTCATATATTTGTTGTATCCTATGGCTCATCGAAACAACGTCGGACCCACGGCTCACGCCATATGCAAGATCACTCTAGTAGCGTCAAATCTCTTGACGCTAAACCACACCGTTCCCTGTTCGAACGTCTCACCGCCCTCATCTCCCCCGAACCAGAAAACCGAGCAGAGTTGCTCGAGGTCCTGCAAGACGCCCATGAACGCAACCTGATCGACGCCGATGCGCTGTCGATGATCGAAGGTGTATTCCAGGTATCCGATCTCGCCGTGCGCGACATCATGGTGCCGCGTTCGCAGATGGACACCATCGATATCAGCAAGCCGATCGAAACCTGGATGCCCGACGTGCTGTCGACCTCGCATTCGCGCTTCCCTGCGGTTGAAGGCGAGCGCGACAAGGTGGTCGGCGTGCTGCTGGCGAAAGACCTGCTGCGCTATTACGCTGAAGAATCCTTCGACGTGCGCGACATGCTGCGTCCGGCCGTGTTCATTCCCGAATCCAAACGCCTCAATGTGCTGCTGCGCGACTTCCGCGCCAACCGCAACCACATGGCCATCGTGGTCGACGAATACGGCGGTGTCGCCGGGCTGATCACGATTGAAGACGTGCTCGAGCAAATTGTCGGCGACATCGAAGACGAATACGATTTCGACGAGGAAGAAGACAACATCCTCGCCATCAAGGACGGCGCCCACGGGCCGCGCTGGCGCATCAAGGGACTGACCGAGATCACCCAGTTCAACGAGACGCTGGAAACCACCTTCTCCGATGAAGACGCCGACACCATCGGCGGCCTGGTCGCCAACCACCTCGGCCGCGTGCCGCGCAAGGGCGACGAATTCGACATCGGCGGCATGCGCTTCGAAGTGTTGCGCGCCGACGCCCGCCAGGCGCATGTGCTGCTGGTGGAAAAACTGCCGGACACGCCGGCAGCCGAGGAAGAACACTAGTTTTTCCGCGTGAATTCTTCTTCGCCCATCCCTGCTGACTCTACCGATGCTGCGGCTGCCGCCAACAGTTCGACGGTATCGCGCCTTGCACGCTGGACGCCGCTGTTCGCCTTGCTGGCCGGCGTCGCCAACGTGCTGGCGTTCGCGCCGTTCAACATCTGGCCGATACAGATCGTCACGCTGGCCTGGCTGTTCCGCCAGATCTCCCGCACTGCCTCTTTCCGCCGCAATGCCCTGACCGGCTGGCTGTACGGCTTCGGCTGGGCGGCCGCCGGCGTGCACTGGCTCTACATCAGCATGCACGACTACGGCGGCATGGCGGGATGGATGGCGGCGCTGGCGGTGGGCTTGCTGGCGGCTTACCTGGGTCTCTATGCCGCGTTGACCGCAACACTGGCGCGCTGGCTGCAGCAGCGCTGGGCGACCTCGCAAATGGTGCTGTTGCTGCTGCTGTTGCCGACGCTGTGGGCCTTGTCGGAATGGCTGCGCGGCTGGCTGTTCACCGGTTTCCCATGGCTGACCTCGGGCTATGCACACAACGTCGGTCCGCTGGCCGGCTTCGCGCCCGTGGTCGGCGTCTATGGCTTGGCCTGGATTGCCGCCATCGTCGCCGGCAGTCTCGCCATGCTGAGCTTGCGCACCGGGCCGCGCGTCCTGCCCGCCGCGCTGACGCTGCTGCTCGCCGGCGCCGGCGTAGCGCTGCACACGGTCGACTGGACACAGGCTGCAGGACAGCCGATCAGCGTACGTTTGCTGCAGGGAAATATTCCGCAAGAGATGAAATTCTCCAACGAAGCGCTGCTGTCGTCGCTGATGATGTACGACGATATGATCCGCAGCGCGCCGGCCGACCTGATCGCCACACCCGAAACCGCTGTGCCGCTGCTGCCGCAGCAACTGCCGCCGGACTATCTGGCGCGCCTGGCGCGCTTTGTACAGACTTCGGGCAGCCATCTGGCGCTGGGGATTCCCTTGTCCGACGGACCCGGCCAGTACGCCAACAGCATGGTCGGTTTTTCTCCTGATCCGGCCAGCGAGCGCACACCGTATCGCTACGACAAACATCATCTGGTGCCTTTCGGCGAATTCATCCCGCTCGGTTTCCGCTGGTTCGTCGACATGATGAGCATTCCGCTGGGTGACATGACGCGCGGCAAACCCTTGCAGCTTCCATTCCAGGTCAAGCAGCAATGGATCATGCCCAACATCTGCTACGAGGATCTGTTCGGTGAAGAGATCGCCGCCCAGCTCGGCGGCGCCTACTACACCGGGCAGCCGCAGGCCAGCATGCTGCTGAACCTGTCCAACATCGCCTGGTTCGGCAATTCGATCGCGCTGCCGCAGCACTTGCAGATCTCCCAGATGCGCGCGCTGGAAACCGGCCGCCCGATGCTGCGCGCGACCAACACCGGCGCGACCGCCGTGATCGGCCCCAAAGGCCAGTTGGTGTCGGAACTGCAGCCTTACACGCGCAACATGCTGAGCGCCTCGGTGCAAGGTTTCCAGGGCCAGACGCCCTACATCCTGCTCGGCAACAAGCTGATGCTGGCGCTGGCGATCGCCGCGCTGGCGGCGGCCTGGCTGCTGTCGCGCCGCAAACGCTAGTCGCCACCGCGTTTTTCTTTGTTCGTTCCCGGGCCTGTCTTCGTTATTTCCGGCCTGTTCCTGCGTTTGGGCCGCATGGCCCCCTCAAAAACCGCTAAAATTCAGGGTTTTAGCAATTCCTTGCCCGCCATCACCGGCAACATAAAAAGATGCTTACATTTCAACAGATCATTCTCAAGCTGCAAGAATATTGGGATGCGCAAGGATGCGCATTGCTCCAGCCCTACGACATGGAAGTCGGTGCCGGCACTTCGCACACCGCGACCTTCCTGCGCGCCATCGGGCCTGAGCCATGGCGCGCCGCCTACGTGCAACCGTCGCGCCGCCCCAAGGACGGCCGCTACGGCGAAAACCCCAACCGCATGCAGCACTACTACCAATACCAGGTGGTGCTGAAGCCGGCGCCTGAGAACATCCTCGACCTGTACCTCGGTTCGCTCGAAGCGCTGGGCCTGGACCTGAAGCAAAACGACGTGCGTTTCGTCGAAGACGACTGGGAAAACCCGACGCTGGGCGCCTGGGGCCTGGGCTGGGAAGTCTGGCTCAACGGCATGGAAGTGACGCAATTCACCTACTTCCAGCAAGTCGGCGGCCTCGACTGCAAACCGGTGCTGGGAGAAATCACCTATGGCATCGAGCGCCTGGCGATGTACCTGCAAAACGTGGAAAACGTCTACGACCTGATCTGGACCGAATGGGTCGAGAACGGCGTCAAGAAGAAGCTGACCTACGGCGACGTGTTCCACCAGAACGAAGTCGAGCAATCGACTTTCAACTTCGAATATTCGAATACCGACTTCCTGTTCTCGCTGTTCGGCAACTACGAAGCCGAAGCCAAGCGCCTGCTGGAAGTGCCGCTGGCGCTGCCGGCCTACGAAATGATCCTGAAGGCGGCGCATACCTTCAACCTGCTGGATGCACGCGGCGCCATCTCGGTCACCGAGCGCGCAGCCTACATCGGCCGCATCCGCAATCTGTCGCGCGCCGTGGCGCAGGCATATTACGAATCGCGCGAGCGCCTCGGCTTCCCGATGGCGGATGCCGATGTTTCGCGCCAGGCGGCTTGAATAAAGCATTGATCGGATCGCGCTGCGGCTGACACCCGCTGTAGCGCCAAATAAGCAAGAAATCGGCAAGAAAACAGAAAATGACTCAAACACTTTTAGTAGAACTCCTGACCGAAGAACTGCCTCCCAAGGTGCTCGCCAAACTGGGCGACGCTTTTGCCAACGGGATTTTCAACGGACTGAAATCGCGCGACTTCCTTGAAGAAGGCGCGGTCGCCACCGCTTACGCGACACCGCGTCGCCTGGCGGTTTCCATCACTAAAGTACGCGCCACCTCGCTCGACAAGGCTATCCGCGAAAAGGTATTGCCGGTCAGCGTCGCTCTCGACGCCGAAGGTCGCCCTGCGGCGCCGCTGGTCAAGAAACTGGCGGCACTGGCGGTGCAAGTCGGCGCCACCGTGATCACCCCGGACCAGCTGGAACGCGCTCAGGACGGCAAGGCCGAAAGCTTCTTCTACAACTACACCGCCAAGGGCGGCGCGCTGCAATCCGGTCTGCAAGCGGCACTGGAAGAATCGGTCGCCAAGCTGCCGATTCCGAAGGTGATGAGCTACCAGCGCCAGCACGGCCGTGACGCAGGCAATACCGTGCATTTCGTGCGTCCGGCACACCGCCTGATCGCTCTGCACGGCGCCGCCGTGGTGCCGCTGAACATCCTCGGCCTCGACGCCGACAAGATCACCCAAGGCCATCGTTTCCTGTCACAGGGCGCGATCGCGATCGACTCGCCCGAGACCTATGTCGAAACGCTGATCAGCAAGGGCAAAGTCATTCCCGGCTTCACAGAACGCAAGGAAAAGATCCGCCTCGACCTGCTCGGCAAGGCCGGCGACGACAAGGTCCTGATGCCGGAAGCGCTGCTCGATGAAGTCACGGCGCTGGTCGAATGGCCGGTGGTCTACGAATGCAAGTTCGACGACCAGTTCCTGGCAGTGCCGCAGGAATGCCTGATCCTGACCATGCAGACCAACCAGAAATATTTTGCGCTGACGGATGCGAACGGCAAGCTGCGCTCGCGCTTCCTGATCGTTTCGAATCTGGAAACCGCCAACCCGCAGCACATCATCCAGGGCAACGAACGCGTGGTGCGTCCGCGCCTGTCGGATGCGAAGTTCTTCTTCGAGCAAGACAAGAAGAAGACGCTGGCCGACCGCGTCCCGCAACTGGCTAACGTCGTGTATCACAACAAGCTGGGCAACCAGTTGCAACGTACCGAGCGCGTCCAGGCGCTGGCCGGTGCGATTGCCAAATTGCTGGGCAATGATGTGGCGCTGGCCGAACGCGGCGCGCTGCTGGCCAAGACCGATCTGCTGACCGACATGGTGGGCGAGTTCCCTGAGCTGCAAGGCATCATGGGCACCTACTACGCGCGTCACGACGGCGAGCCGGATGAAGTCGCGCTGGCCGCTTCCGAACACTATCAGCCGCGCTTCGCCGGCGACGCCCTGCCGTCGTCCGCGACCGGCACCGCCGTGGCGCTGGCCGACAAACTGGAAACCCTGGTCGGCATCTGGGGCATCGGCCTGCAGCCGACCGGCGACAAGGATCCGTTCGCGCTGCGCCGCCATGCGCTGGGCGTATTGCGCATGCTGGTTGAAAAGCGTCTGCCGCTGGCGATTCCTGCCTTGCTGCAGGCCGCCGTGGCGCAATTTGCCGGCAACAGCAATTTCAAGGACCCGAGCGCCGACGTCAGCGCCTTCCTGTTTGATCGCCTGCGCGGCTTGCTGCGCGAGCGCAATTACTCGCCCAACGAGATCGAAGCGGTGGTGGCGCAGCAGCCGGCAGTACTCGACAACATCACCGAACGCCTGGATGCGGTGCAAGCCTTCGCCGCGCTGCCGGAAGCCGAAGCGCTGGCCGCCGCCAACAAGCGCATCACCAATATCCTCAAGAAGATCGAGGGTGGAGTGAGTGGCACCGTGCAGAACGGCTTGCTGCGCGAAGCCGCCGAGCAGGCGCTGTATTCGGCCATGCTGCTGCTCAAGCCGCAAGTCGATGCCGCGTATGCGCAAGGCAATTTCAGCGGCGCGTTGAAGGCGCTGGCGCAACTGCGCCAGAACGTCGATGCCTTCTTCAACGACGTCATGGTCAATGCAGAGGACGAACAGCTGCGCAAGAATCGCCAGGCCTTGCTGGCCGAATTGCATCAGATGCTCAACCAGGTCGCCGACATTTCCAAGCTGGCGGCATAAGGTCCATCAAGTTCTCAGGGATAGGGTAAGAAGAACATGAAGCTGATCATTCTGGATCGCGATGGCGTGATCAACCAGGACTCGGACGCCTTTATCAAGTCGCCCGCGGAATGGATTCCGATCAAGGGTTCGCTGGAAGCGATCGCCCGCCTCAACCAGGCCGGTTATCGCGTCGTCGTCGCGACCAATCAGTCGGGCGTAGGCCGCGGACTGTTTGACATGATGACGCTCAACGCCATCCATCAGAAGATGCACAATGCCGCGCAGCAGGTCGGCGCCGATATCGACGCCGTGTTCTTTTGCCCGCATGCGGCCGACGACAACTGCGATTGCCGCAAGCCCAAGCCGGGCATGTTCAACGAAATTTCCAAGCGCTTCGGCGTCAGCCTGCGCGGCGGCGTGGTGACCGTAGGGGATTCGCTACGCGACCTGCAGGCCGGTTTCGTGGCCGGTTGTGCGCCGTTCCTGGTGCTCACCGGCAAGGGCGAGAAGACCCGCGAAAAAGGCGGCCTGCCGCCCGGTACGCTGATCTATCCGGACCTCGCCGGCGTAGTCGACTTCATATTGAAAGCACCGGTAGAAATGTCGGTTTAGTGGATAAGTGAGAAGGCAGCGGGCCGCCGCATTGCGGACACGGCCGCACCGGCTCTGAAAAGGGAGACTGTATTTTGCGTATCAACCTGTTTTTGCGTTCCGTGCTGTTCACGCTGGTGATGACCGTGACCACCGTAGTGTGGTCGATGGCGTGCATCCTGTTCGCGCCGTTCCCGTACGCGCAGCGCTATTACCTGACTTCGCGCTGGAACGTCATCGTGATCTGGGCAGCGCGCGTGATCTGTGGCATCCGCTATCAGGTCAAGGGCATGGAAAACCTGCCCGACGCGCCGGTGATCCTGCTATCCAAGCACCAATCGGCGTGGGAAACGATTTTCTACCTGATCATCATGCCGCGTCCGCTGGTGTTCGTGTTCAAGAAGGAGCTGACCTACATCCCGTTCTTCGGCTGGGGCATCGCCTTGTTGCGCATGATCCCGATCGACCGCAGCAAGGGCCGCGACGCCTTCGCGCAAGTCGTGGTGCAGGGACGCAAGCGCCTGGCCGACGGCCAGTGGGTAATCATGTTCCCGGAAGGCACGCGCATTCCGGTCGGCCAGACCGGCAAGTACAAGCACGGCGGCTCGCGCCTGGCGGTGGAAACCAACACCGTGGTCGTGCCTGTCGCCGTCAACGCCGGCGAGTGCTGGCCGAAGGGCTCATTCATCAAAACTCCGGGTATGATCACGGTATCGATCGGCAAACCCATCTCGCCGGAAGGCCTGGATCCTGCACAGTTAAGCCAACGCGTCGAAAATTGGATAGAATCTGAAATGCGCGTGATTTCCCCGGCGGTTTATGCCGCCGTCGACAAAACAAGAAACTGACACCATCGGCCCCACTACATTGAAACTGCTTCGTCACTCTCAGCCGGATCCTAACCAGCTTACGCTGCAACTGGATTTCTTCACACCGACGCCTCTTGAGACGACGCAGGACAGCCCACCGCCACCGCTTTTGCAGCAGGACCTCGCACCGGCGCCCGAACTGAAACAGCAGACGCCGTTGCCGCCGATGTCGCCGCCGATCGGCCGTCCCGCCGATGGCATGCGGCGCATCCAGCTGGGCGAACATCATCTCGACTATGCGCTGCTGCGTTCGAAGCGCCGCTCGATCGGCTTCCTGATCAGCGATGAAGGCTTGCGCGTGACTGCGCCGAAATGGGTGACCCTGGGCGAGATCGAAAACGCCATCCGCGAAAAGCAGCGCTGGATCTTCACAAAACTCAATGAACGCCGCGAACGCTCGGCGCGCCGCCTTCAACCGCAGATGCAATGGCTAGACGGCGCCACCCTGCCCTATCTTGGACAGGACATCACCTTGCGTATCCGCGCCCATCAGGCGGCCGGCATTGCTTACGATGAAGACACGCTGGAGTTGACGGTAGGCTTGCCTGCCGACGCCGGCGAACAGCAGTTGAAAGACCGCGTGCAAGGTTGGCTGCAAGCGCGCGCCAAGGAAACCTTTGCAGCGCGCCTGCCGATCTACGCCGAGAAACTGGGCGTGACTTACCAGTCGTTCGCGCTATCGTCGGCCACCACGCAATGGGGTTCCTGTACTGCCGACGGTCGCATCCGCCTGAACTGGCGCCTGATGCATTTTTCCCTGCCGCTGATCGATTACGTGATCGCGCACGAGTTGTCGCACCTGCGCGAAATGAACCACAGCCCACGCTTCTGGGCCACGGTACAATCGATCTTCCCTGAATTCGAAACCGCCAAGCGCGCCCTGCGCGACAGCGCACCCGAGACTTTGCCGATTTTCTGACCGGCAATTCCGTTCGACAAAAAAATCGGCCTGCCGCATGTCTCCATGCAGCAGGCCGAATCGTTTATACGTCGGTTTACCTTAGTCTTTGCGTTCGATGAACTCGATCTTGTAGCCGTCGGGGTCCGTCACGAAGGCGATCACGGTGCTGCCGCCCTTGACCGGGCCGGCTTCGCGCGTCACGTTGCCGCCCGAAGAGCGTGCGGCGTCACAGGCCTTGTAGGCATCGTCGACCGAGATCGCGATATGGCCGTAGGCGGTGCCCATTTCATACTTGTCGACGCCGTGGTTGTAGGTCAGCTCGAGTTCGGCGTGATCCGGATTGCTGCCGTAACCGAGGAAAGCCAGGGTGTATTTGTATTCTGTGTTTTCGCTGGTGCGCAGCAATTTCATGCCGAGCACCTTGGTGTAGAAATCGATGGAGCGTTGCAGGTCGCCAACCCGGAGCATGGTGTGCAGGATGCGCATAGTGAGCCTTTGCCTAAGAACTTATCGGAGTGCAGGATTGTAGCGCTGTTCGCGTCGGCTTGCCGGCGTGCATTATTAACGTCGCCTTCCAGATCGGGAAAATGCCGCGCGCCTGCGGTCAGATGACGGCAGGCGCGCAGTGATGGCGATAACGTCAAACGATCAGAACTGCTCCCAGTCGTCGTCCTTGGTGGTGACAGGCGTGCGTGCGGCAGCCGGCAGACGCGGCGTTTCCTGCTTGCGCGCCAGCGATGGCGTCTTTGGCGTCACGTCATGCGAACGCTGCTGGACGGACGACGCGGCGCCGGCATTATTCGGCAGGCGATTGCTATCGATCTTGAACACGCCGACGATCTGCGACAAGCTGGTGGCCTGATCCTGCAGTGATTGTGCGGCAGCGGCGGCTTCTTCCACCAAGGCGGCGTTCTGCTGCGTCACCTGATCCATCTGCGTGACAGCTTGGTTGACCTGCTCGATGCCCTCGCTTTGTTCGCGGCTGGCTTCGGTGATTTCACCGACGATATCGGTCACGCGACGCACGCTGCTGACCACCTCGTTCATGGTCTGGCCAGCCTGCTCGACGAGCTTGCTGCCGGAATCCACTTTCTCCACCGAGTCGTCGATCAGCGATTTGATTTCTTTGGCGGCAGCGGCGCTGCGCTGCGCCAGCGTGCGTACTTCGCTGGCCACCACTGCGAACCCGCGGCCCTGCTCACCGGCGCGGGCGGCTTCCACCGCAGCGTTCAAGGCCAGGATATTGGTCTGGAAGGCGATGCCGTCGATCACGCTGATGATGTCGACGATCTTGCGCGAGGACGCATTGATCGATTCCATCGTATGCACCACCTTGCCGACCACGTTGCCGCCTTCGACCGCGACGGCCGACGCCGACACGGCCAGCTTGTTTGCTTCGCGTGCGTTTTCGGCGTTCTGCTTGACGGTGGAAGTCAGCTCCTCCATTGACGAGGCGGTTTCTTCAAGCGAACTGGCCTGCTGCTCGGTGCGGCTGGACAGGTCCAGGTTACCGGCGGCGATCTGGGTCGATGCGGTGGCGATGGTGTCGGTGCCGTGGCGAACCCGGCTGACGATATCGAGCAGGTTGTCGTTCATGGAGCGCAAGGCGCGCAGCAACTGGCCGGTTTCATCCTTGCCGGACGCATCGAATTGCGAGGTCAGATCACCTGCTGCAACGGTCTCCGCGACCTTGACGGCGCGACTCAAGGGCGATGTAATGCTCCGCGTGACCAGCCAGGCGATCAGGCCTGCGAACACCAGCGCGATGGCGCTTAGTGCAATCACCAGATTGCGCGCTTCTAGATATTCTTCTTCGACTTCCTTGCTGGCAACATGCATCAATTCATTCTGATGCGCGATCAGGGTTTCCACTGCCGACATATAGGTCAGTTGCAGCGGCCGCACCGTCTGCAGCAGCAATACCGTCGCTTCGTTCTTCGCACCGGACACGACCAGGCGCAGCACTTCGTCGCGACCGGCGTTGTATTGCGTGCGTGCATCCATGATCGATTTCATGAGCGCACGACCCTTGTCGCCGGTGATCAGGCTGTCGAGCTTTTCAAGCGTGGTTTTGGTGTTGTCGCTGGCGGTCCGGATGGTCTGCATTTCCTTGCCGACCTCGTCGGCATCGGTCATCAACAGCACGTTGCGCGAAGATCGCGCGATCACATTGACGTTCTTGATGATGTCGTTGGCCAGCACCGTCTTCGGATACTTGTCGTTGATGACTTCGTCCATCTGTTCATTGAGCCCGGACAGGCGTGTCACCCCGAGCACTGCCATGGCGACCAGCAACAGCACCAGGAAGCCGAATCCTAAACCCAGACGTGCCCCGATCTTGAAATTCGCTATGCGCATACATTTCCCCTTGTCATGTAAAAGTGCAATTGAACGTATTGGCTGACGGCTGACGCGACGCGTCCCGGTTACTCCGATCCGGATGAGTCGATACTACGCGCCGGGAGATCACGCTTCAACAAGCATTTGTCGAAGGCGTCGCTGATGCAATGACGCAATATTGAAGTGCGGAAAATTTCCGCAAGACTAATCCGCAACGCGTCGCGCTGCCATCGGGAAATTCCTGATGACCATGTGCGACGTTCCCCCGTCAGATGACAGCATGCGCAAATACAGGTTTCATCTCACGGTCGGCGAACTATGATGAAAGAAAGGACGATCATCCGCGCAGCTGTCATAAGCGAGCCGCTGCGCGAGAGAACCTGCTGATCTCTTCGCCTGCCTGCCGTTTGCCGCCTTTCGTGGTGCGGTTCCGACAGGGTTGAATCGTCAATGCCGTAAAGCAAGATTTATTTTTGCTTGCAGGCCTTGGTTTGGCGTCGATTATTTGCGTAATACGCAATATTTTAGCAAAAAATTTGTCCGCACGACTTTGCGCCTCACGCAATGTTGGCAGGAGAATTGATAAATGAATATTGGCCAAGTCCTACGCAAGATTCGCAAGGAAAGAAAAGCGAGCCTGGAAGAAATTGCATTGGTCGCCGGCACCGATGCCGCCAATCTGTCGCGCGTCGAACGCGACAAGCAACGCCTCACACCTGACATGCTGGAAAACGTCGCCAAGGCGCTCGACGTCCCGGTGTCGTCGCTCTATCTCATCGCCGAGCAGAACAGCCAGTCAGGAAAAAACGCCAGCGACGCCGGCAAGGCGGCGGCGGCACGTCTGGAAAACGCGCTGGGACGCTTCATCCTGCTGGGACCGCAGGATCAGCAATTGGCGGTGGACTTCATGGAATTGCTGCTGAAATCGATGCGTAAATAATTTACGACCGCACAGCGGTCACAGATTTAGTCGGCGCGATGTTGCCGCAACACATTGGCCAGCGCGACGAACTGCTCCATCGGCACGGCTTCAGGGCGCGCCTGCGGATCGATGCCGGCGGCGATCAGGTCGGCTTCAACGAGCAAACCGGCGACACAATTGCGGATTACCTTGCGGCGTTGGGAGAACGCCTTGGTGACGACTTCTTCGAGCAGGGACTGATCGCATTCAAGCGGCTGCGCAATCGGGATCATGCGCACAATCGCGGACTCCACGCGCGGCGGCGGATCGAAGGCAGTCGGCGGCACCACGAACATGAGCTGCATGTGATAGCGCCACTGCAGCATCACCGAAAGACGTCCGAAAGCCTTGCTGCCGGGATCGGCGACCATGCGTTCGACTACTTCCTTCTGTAGCATGAAATGCTGGTCCTGAACCAGCGGAGCCAGCTCGGCCAGACGGAACATCAGCGGACTGGAGATGTTGTAAGGCAGGTTGCCGACCACGCGCAGCTTGCGCCCGGCAGGCACCGGAATCGACGTGAAATCGAATTTGAGCGCATCGGCGGAATGCACATGCAGACGCCTCGGATCAAATTGCTTCTGCAGGCGCGCCACCAGGTCGCGGTCGAGTTCAACCACGTGCATCTCATCAAGCGATTCGAGCAACAGGCTGGTCATCGCTGCCAGGCCTGGACCGATCTCAACCATGACGTCGTCCTTCTTCGGCGCAATGGCGCTGATGATGTCGTACAGGACGGTCTGGTCGGTCAGGAAATTCTGGCCGAAGCGTTTGCGGGCGATATGTTTCATGGGGAATTCTTGGCGCGGGCCATGAGCGCCGCCGTCCTGATGGCTTCGACCATGCTGCCGTGGTCGGCGCGACCCAAGCCTTGGGCGGCGAGGTCGAGCGCGGTGCCGTGGTCAACGGAGGTGCGGATGATGGGCAGGCCCAGCGTGATGTTGACGCCCTGGCCGAAGCTGGCGAATTTCAACACCGGCAGGCCCTGGTCGTGGTACATGGCGAGCACGCAATCGGCGTGCTCGAGATATTTGTGTTGGAACAGCGTGTCGGCCGGATAAGGACCGGCGACATCGATTCCGCGTGCTTTGGCCGCTGCCAGCGCAGGGCTGATGACGTCGATTTCTTCACGCCCCAGGTAACCGTTCTCGCCGGCGTGCGGGTTGAGGCCGGTGACAAGAATGCGCGGCCGGGGGATGCCGAATTTGTCGCGCAGATCCGCATGGATGATGTCGAGCGTACGACCCAGTCCGTCGAACGAGATCGCCGCCGATACGTCCTTCAGCGCGAGATGCGTGGTCGCCAGCGCCACCCGTAAATGCGGCGCATCGCCGCCGGCCAGCATCATCACCACCTGCGGTGTGGAAGTACGTTCAGCAAGGTATTCAGTATGGCCGGTGAAAGGCACGCCGGCGTCATTGATCGTGCTCTTTTGCAGCGGCGCAGTGACGATGGCGTCGAATCGCCGTTGCAACGCCCACTCGACAGCGACGTCGAGCGTCTGCAGGACGGCGCGGCCATTGCGCGCATCGAGCACGCCCGGGACGACCGGTTCGCTGGTGGGGCAGTCAATGACGATCAAGCGATCTTGCGGGAAGTTGGGCAGTCCGCTGTTGCGAAAGGCCTGCAACGACAAGGCCGACAAGGCGATGGAGGGGTCCAGCGCCTGCGCCGTCTGTGCCAGGAAGGCGGCGTCGCCGAGCAGCACGCTGCGTACTTCTGCACGCAGCTGCCAGGCGGCGCGAATGGAAATTTCCGGGCCGATGCCGGCCGGCTCTCCGCAGGTGATCGCCAGCGTGGGACGCCGGCGTTGATCTTCAGGGACTGCGGGCAGGGCTTCGGACATCAGTGGAATCAGTTATCGTCGGTGCGGAATTCGACGTAGGCGCGATCACGCAATTGACGCAACCAGTCTTCGCTCGCTTCTTCGATCTTGCGCTCGCGAATGGCTTGGCGTGCGGCCAGGCGCGCACGTTCCTTGGAGCCGTCGTCGGTCTTGCGTTCAACCACCTGGATCAGGTGAAAACCGAACGGCGATTCAATCGGCTGGCTGACTTCGCCCGGCTTCAATTCGTTCATGGCGCGCTCGAATTCCGGCACAGTGTCGCCCGGATAGATCCAGCCCAGATCCCCGCCCTTGGATGCAGACAAGTCGTTCGAATACAGTTTGGCCAATTCTTCGAAGGTCGCTGCCTTGTGGTCCAGGCGCTCTTTCAGCTCCAGCAGTTTGCGACGCGCTTCGGCGGCTGAGACCACCTGATTGACCTTGATCAGGATATGGCGTGCATGGGTTTGCTCGACGGCCGGTGCTCCTGCCTTGTCGGCGACGCTGGCGTTGCGGCGATCAACCAGTTTGATGATGTGGAAGCCGTTGCCGCTCTTGACGATGGCGGAGACTTCGCCCGGTTTCAGGCTTGCCACCGCATCGAGGAACAACTGCGGCAAACGGTCTTGCGCGCGCCAACCCAGGTCGCCGCCGTTGAGCGCATCACTGCTGTCGGAATAGGTTGCTGCGGTCTTGGCGAAATCAGCGCCTGTCTTGAGTTGGCGCAACACTTCTTCAGCGCGTTGGCGGCGTGCGGCAACTTGCTCAGGGGAGGCATTTTCCGGAACCCGCACAAGAATCTGCGCCAGGTTCAGGTCTTCGTGCTTGACGGCGGTGTTGTTCTCCGCTGCCAGATAGTTGTCCACTTCGGATTCCGACACCAGCACCTTGTTGTCGACTTCGCGTTCGCGCAAGCGCTGCATGATGATTTCGCGACGGATGTCTTCGCGGAAGGCAGGATAGGCCATTCCTTCGCGCTCGAGCTGAACGCGGAAATCGGCGAGCGACATCTTGTTTTGTTCGGCAATGCGCAGGATCGCGCGATCCAGCATGACGTCATCCACAACAATGCCGTTTTCTTTCGCCATTTGCGTCTGCGCACGCTCGACGATCATGCGTTCCAACAGTTGGCTTTGCAGCTGGTTGCGCGGCGGCAGGGCGACGCCCTGAGCGGTCAGACGCTTCTGCACCGATGCCAGGCGTTCGGCCAGTTCCTGACGCGTGATCACGTCGTTGTTGACGACGACGATGATGGAATCAACTGGACGCGGTGCACGCGAAGACGCCGCAGCCGGCGCGGGAGCTGCCGGCGCCGCAGAAGGCGGCAGCTGCAGTCCCGGAACCGCCGGCGTCGCGGTGGCGGCGAACTGCGCCTGGGCGCTGCCGGCCATGCCCAGCGACATGCTCAACAGGACGATGCCGGAAGTGATGCGGGCGAAAGGATAACGGCGCAGGGAGAAGGAAGCGTTCATATGATTATCGGTTTAATAACGTGTGAGATCGTCTGGCTTGTTGATGATCTGATAGCCGGGAATACTGGCGCTGAGCGCATCCAGCGGGTTCGAGCCAATCTTGGAGAAACCATTCAGCTCAAGCTGAATGAAGAACGAAGTGGACGCCTTGCTCGACGAAGTCGGAATGCGCTGCGCCACCAGGCGGAACACCCAGCAATCGGCCTTGTATTCCATGCCCAGCAAACCTTCGGCCACGGTCTTGTCGGGGATCGAATAATTGATGCGGCTGACAGCATACCAGCGTTGCGACACCGGCCATTGACCGGAAATGTCCATCTGCTTGAGGATACCGGTCGCGTTGGTGCGATCGAGGCGGTAGGTCAGGTTCAGCACTTTCTTCGGCGCCGGTTGCCAGCGCGCGCCGAAATTGGAACGCACCATCTGCCGCAGCGTTTCGCTGTACTGGACTGTATTGTCGAGCGACAGCTGTTTGGTAATCTGGCCGCCCAATGACAACAACAGGTCGGACTTGCTACCGTTGACGGTAGCCGAAGTGCCATCCAATGTCACCTTTGGATCTGCAAAGTAGAAACGCTGGCCAATCGCCGCACGCAAACGTTCAAGACCGTTCTCTTCGATGAAACGAGACACCAGCGCACCGGTAATCTGATTTGCATCGCTGATGCGGTCATGGCCGACAAAACGGTTTTCGCTGAAAATCTGCGCGTAGTTGAAGTCCGCCAGACCAGAGTCGAAATTCGGATACTGGCTTTGGTCGCGATAAGGAGTACGGACGTAGAACAGACGCGGCTCCAGAGTTTGCGTCATGTCGCGTCCGAATAAGCTGGTATCGCGCTCGAACGTCATCCCGGCGTCGAGCGAATACGTCGGCACGACGCGCGTCAGGTTGGTCGGTGCTCCGACGCCGACATTGTTCAGGCGGTACGTGGTCGCATCCAGAGATGCCTTGGGAGTGATGAAATAGCCTGGCCGGATGATCGGGTAGGAGACCGACTGGTTGGCGTACATGCGGTCGCCGCTGACCATTTCGGCTCCGGCGGAAGTCCCTGTGGTGAAGGTGTTGGAGAACCGCGCAAATTCAGAGGCGAAATTGAGATCAAAACCACCGACATCCTGACGTGCGGCGGTCAATGTCAATTGCGGGACTCGATCATACGGCTTCTGGATAGGATTATTGACATCCTGCAGCAGCTGGTACTTGGTCATGCGGCCTACCGCATTCCAATAGGTCCCGGCATAATTCAGGCTGACCTCGCGGGTCAGCAGGCGCTGCGTACTGGCCGTCACCGAATGCGAAAAATCGCTCGGGTAGTCGTTGTCCGATGCCTTGTTCACATTCCAGCCGAACACCAGATTGGGCGCCAGCGTTTGCGAATGCATGGACGAAAGGGAATAGCGCCCGGTACCTGTCACACGATCCTGAATGCCTTCAACTCTGGTCGTCCCGGAATAGCCCTCACCGAGATAGCGACCTTCCACGCCCAACTGCAAACCACGCCGTGCGATATAACGAGGATAAAGAGTCAGATCGCGATTCGGGGCGATATTGAAATAATAAGGCACCGTCAGCTCTGCACCACCCGTGCTGGTAACGCCGAAGGTCGGCGGCAGCACGCCCGACTTGCGCTCACCGGACAAGGGGAAGGACATCAGCGGCGCGCCGAGGATAGGTACGCCCTTGAAATACACGATGCCGCTATGCATGGTGCCGACGTCGCGACCGCTGTCGAGATCCATCGTGGACGCCTGGATGTACCAGTCGGGATCGAGCGCTTCGCAGGTGCTGTAGGTGCCTTCTGTAACTTTGGCCTGGTCATCGGACAGGAAGTCGATCTTCTCGGCTTTGCCGCGACCGCCGTTCTTGCCGAACAGGTAAGTCGGATTGGTGACGTAACCCTTGCCCGAATCCATGTTCATGAGCGCCTTGTCGCCCGTGTAGCGATCCTGCAGACGCTTCATCCAAACGTGTCCGGTCGCTTCGACCTCGTCCTTGATGATGCGGTATTCGGCCTTGTCCGCTTTGATAACGGTTTCGCCGCGCACGACTTCGACGTCGCGATCGAGGTTGATCTGACGATCAGGCCGGCCGGTCATCTGTTCGGCGCTGACGTTGACGGGTGCATCCTTGTCATCGGCCTTGGCATTGGGCTTGGCCGGCGTATTCTGGGTGGTCTGCGCCTGCGCGGAGAGCGGCAAAACGGTCGTTGCCGACGCCGCGACGGCAAGAGAAGCCAGGGACGTAAAGAACCGCGACATCCGCAAGTCGGCACTACGACCAAATGGAAACTTGAAAAAGCGGATCATGTAAAGAAGCGTTCAAACACCATGGCAGGCGATTTTTTGGATTTAATCCCTTATTATATGGGAACTCAACATCATCAAACGAATTCCTCTGATTGTTCATGTCTTTAAATAATTCCCCTGCCGATCCGCGCCTGTCCCAGTTGCAAGAATGGCTGCCCACCCTCGCAGTCCCCACCAAGGTCGAGACGCTGCGTCCCGCTTCGGCCGACGCCAGCTTCCGCCGTTATTTCCGCGTGGACACGCCGGACGGTAAAACGCTGATCGCCATGGATGCGCCGCCGCCGCAAGAAAACGTGCGCCCGTTCATCCACGTCGCCGAGGTCTTCGGAAAAACCGGCGTGTCGGTGCCGACGGTGCTGGCGCAGGATGTCGAACGCGGCTTCCTGCTGCTGTCGGACCTGGGCACGACCACTTACCTGAACCAGCTCAATAACGACACCGCCCACAAGCTCTACATCGACGCCATCGACGCGCTGGTGCTGCTGCAGACCCAGAGCAAGCCGGATGTGCTGCCGGAATATGATCGCGCCCTGCTGTCGCGTGAGCTGCAACTGTTTCCCGATTGGTACATCGCCAAGCACCTGAACGTGACGCTGACCGACGATCAGAAGAACACGCTGACCAAGGTGTTCGACTCCCTGCTCGCCAATAACCTGGCGCAGACGCAGGTGTTCGTTCATCGCGACTACCACTCGCGCAACCTGATGGTCCTGCCGACCGGCAATCCGGGCATTATCGATTTCCAGGATGCGGTGTACGGGCCGATCACGTACGACCTGGTTTCACTGCTGCGCGACGCCTACATCCAGTGGGACGAAGAAATGGTGCTTGACTGGGTCATCCGCTATTGGGAACGCGCCAGGCGCGCCGGTTTGCCTGTGGCGCCGGATATCGATACCTTCTACCGCGATTTCGAATTCATGGGCCTGCAGCGCCATCTGAAAGTGCTCGGCATATTTGCACGCCTTTACCATCGCGACGGCAAGGATGCCTATCTGAAGGACATGCCGCTGGTCATGGAATACACGCTCAAGGCCGCGCGCCGCTACAACGCGCTGATCCCGCTGGTCAGACTGATCGAGAAGCTGGAAGACAAAGCGCCGCAAGTCGGCTATACATTCTGAGGCCGGATACGCCATGAAAGCGATGATTTTTGCCGCCGGCCGCGGCGAGCGCATGCGCCCCCTGACCGACACCTGTCCCAAACCCCTGCTGAAAGTACGCGGCCGTCCGCTGATCGTCTGGCAGATCCTGAACCTGGTGCGCGCCGGCATCACCGAGATCGTGATCAACCACGCGCATCTTGGCCACCTGTTTGAAGAAACCTTGGGCGACGGCACGCAGTTCGGCGCCCGGATTCACTACTCCTCCGAAGGCACTGCGCTGGAAACCGCCGGCGGCATCGCCAAGGCACGCCACCTGCTCGGCGAAGAAGCATTCGTCGCCATCTCCGGCGACATCTATATCCCCCATTTTGATTTCGAACAGGTCAAGACCGTTCTCGAAGACAACGACCTGTGGGGAAATCCGATACCATTGGACAAGCGCGACGTCGCCTGGATTTATCTGGTGAAAAACCCGCCGCATCACCCCACCGGCGATTTTGCGCTGAACAGTTTTTCGATCGCCAACGAAGGCTCGCCCTTGTTCACCTTCGCCAATATCGGCGTGTACCGGCCGCAAATGTTCGACGCCATCACCCCGGGTGAACACGCCAAGCTCGGACCGCTGCTGCGCGAATACGCAGCGCGCGGCCAGGTCGGCGGAGAAATTTACCGCGGCGAATGGATCAACGTCGGCACCGTCGAACAGCTGGAAGAATTGAATACGCCCCTCGCCGGCAGATAATCCGGATCATCCGGAAGAAAGCACCAAGATGACCACAGCTTCCTTTACCGCCCGCCGCGCCCAGTTGATCGCGCAGATGCAAGCAAAAGGCGGCGGCGTCGCCGTCATCCCGACCGCGCACGAAGTCATGCGCAACCGCGACGCCGACTATCCTTATCGCCACGACAGTTATTTCTACTATCTGTCCGGCTTCACGGAACCGGAAGCGGTCATCATCCTGATTGCTGCGCCCGGCAAGGACAGCCGCAGCATCCTGTTCTGCCGCGACAAAAACCTTGAACGCGAAATCTGGGATGGCTATCGCTACGGCCCCGATGCCGCGCGCCAGGAATTCGGTTTCGACGAAGCCTTCGCCGTCGATACGCTGGACAAGGAAATGCCGCAATTGCTGGCCGATGCACCGGCCGTCTTTTATGCGCTGGGCCACGACGTCAAGCGCGACGCGCAATTGCAGGGATGGCTGCAAAGCGTGCGTGCGTTGGGTCGCTCGGGCATCACCGCGCCATCGTCCATCGTCGACGTCAATGTGCTGCTGGACGAGATGCGCCTGTTCAAGGACGCGAGCGAAATCGCAGTGATGAAACGTGCCGGCATCATTTCTGCCGAAGCGCATTGCCGCGCCATGCGCCTGTCGCGTCCCGGCCTGCGTGAATATCACCTGGAAGCCGAGCTGCTGCACGAATTCCGCAACAACGGTTCGCAATATCCTGCCTACGGCTCCATCGTCGCCACCGGCGCCAACGCCTGCGTGCTGCACTACCGTGCCGGCGACGCCGAGCTCAAGGACGGCGACCTGGTGCTGATCGACGCCGGCTGCGAGCTCGACAGCTATGCGTCCGACATCACGCGCACCTTCCCGGCCAACGGCAAGTTCTCCGGCCCGCAAAAGGAGTTGTACGAAATCGTCCTGGCCGCACAAGACGCCGCCATCGCCGACACCCGCCCCGGCAAGCGCTTCATGGACGGCCACGACGCGGCCGTGCGCGTGCTGGCGCAAGGCATGCTCGACACCGGCCTGCTCGACAAGAACAAGGTCGGCTCGCTTGACGACGTGATCGCCAAAGGCGACTACCGCCAGTTCTACATGCACCGCACCGGCCACTGGCTGGGCATGGACGTGCATGACGTCGGCGAATACCGCGACCCGGCCACCGCCGACGGCGACAAGCCGTGGCGCACGCTGCAACCGGGCATGGTTCTGACGGTCGAGCCGGGCATTTACGTGCGTCCTGGCGAAGGCGTGCCGGAAAAATACTGGCACATCGGCATCCGCATCGAAGACGACGCTCATGTCACGCCGGACGGTTGTGAAATCCTGACCACGGCGGTGCCCAACAAAGTGGCCGACATCGAAGCGCTGATGCGCTCGGCGTGAATCGTGACGGCCATGTTTCCACGCCTGCCATGAGTTCTTCCGACACCGCCACTCCAGTCCGGCCGGATTACGACGTCATCATCTGCGGCGCCGGCCCGGTCGGCCTCAGCGTCGCCACGCTGCTGTACAAGCGCGGCATGCCGGCGCACCGCATCGCGCTGATCGACGCCAAGTCGGGCGAACAGGCGGAGCAAGATCCGCGCACGATTGCGCTCTCGCACGGCAGCCAGCAAATCCTGCATGAAATCGGCGCCTGGTCCCTGATGGCGCCGTCGGTGACGTCCATCAACCAGATCCACGTGTCGCGACGCAAGCATTTCGGTCGCACGCTGATCAATCGCGAAGACTATGACCTGCCCGCGCTCGGCTACGTGGTGCGGTATGGCGCGCTGGTGAAGGCCTTGTCGGCAGCACTCACTCCGAACGGAGTGACCGTGCTGCGTCCGGCACAGGTGTCCGCCATCGACGAGCAAGGTTTGCAGGCCAGCGTACAACTGGCCGACGGCCGCAGTTTCAGCGCCGGCATCGTGGTGCAGGCCGAAGGCGGCGTGTTCTCGGAACAAACCGCCAAGGCGGTGCAACGCGACTACGATCAGGTCGCCATCGTCGCCCACGTCACCGCCACGGCCACGATCGCCCATCGCGCCTTCGAACGCTTTACTGCGCAAGGGCCGCTGGCTTTGCTGCCGCAGGATGACGGATATGCGTTGGTGTGGTGTGTGCGTCCGGACACGGCGAAGCATCTGTTGGCGCTTGATGACAACGCTTTCTTGCATGAACTCGGCGAAGTCTTCGGCGGACGCGTCGGACGTTTTTCTTCCAGCAGCGCCCGCCATAGCTATCCGCTGGGCCTGAATGCCGCCCCTGGCGCCTCCGCCCGCACCGTTGCCATCGGCAACGCCGCGCAAACCCTGCACCCGGTCGCCGGCCAGGGACTCAATCTCGGCTTGCGCGACGCCGTGGTATTGGCCAGCGCGCTGACGCGCACAAGCTCCGGGCCGGCCGCACTCGAACACTTCGCGGCGCAACGGCGTCGCGACCGCAATGCCACGATCAAGCTCACCGATGTGATGGCGCGGGTTTTTGCCAGCGCGCCGGATGGTGCGCCGTCACAAGCCTTGCTTGGTTTGTCATTGGGACTGATCGACGTGGCAGCGCCGGCGAAACGGGTGCTGGCGGAGCAGATGATGTTCGGCTGGCGTTAATAGTCGGCCCTGAATCCCTTGCCCGCAGCGCCCGGCATGAGACAATGCAGCATTGCCGCACGCTTGCGGTCCCGACCGATAAGACCATGAAATAAGATCATGAAACAAGATCCCCGCTTCCCCAATCTGTTCATCCTCAACCACCCGCTGATCCAGCACAAGCTCTCACACATGCGCGACAAGCGCACCTCGACGCGCACCTTCCGCGACTTGCTGCGCGAGATCACCTTGCTGATGGGCTACGAAATCACGCGCGATCTGCCGCTGACCACCGAGTCGATCGAAACGCCTCTGGTCACTTATGATGCACCCGTCATCGCCGGCAAGAAGCTGGCCGTGGTTCCCGTGCTGCGCGCCGGCATCGGCATGAGCGACGGCTTGCTGGAGCTGATCCCGTCGGCGCGCGTCGGCCATATCGGAGTCTATCGCAACGACCAGCATCAGCCGGTGGAATACCTGGTGCGCCTGCCCGACCTGCAAGACCGCACCATGATCTTGTGCGATCCGATGGTGGCGACCGGCAACTCCGCCGTGTATGCCGTCGATGTCCTGAAGAAACGCGGCGTGACGGCGGAGAACATCATTTTCGTCGCGCTGGTGGCGGCGCCCGAAGGAGTACAGGTATTCCATGATGCGCATCCGGACGTGAAGCTGTACGTCGCTTCGCTCGATTCGCACCTCGACAGCCATGCCTACATCGTGCCGGGCCTGGGTGACGCCGGCGACCGGATTTTCGGCACCAAGTAAATCTCTGCATCATGAAAAAAAGCCGCCGGGTTTTGAATCCGGCGGCTTTTTTTATCTCATCCGATCACAGCTTACTCAACAGCCTTGACCATATCTTCGATGACCTTCTTGGCGTCGCCGAAGACCATCATGGTCTTGTCCATGTAGAACAGTTCATTGTCCAGACCGGCGTAACCGGCGGCCATCGAACGCTTGTTGACGATGACCGTCTTGGCCTTGTACGCCTCCAGGATCGGCATGCCGGCGATCGACGACTTCGGATCCTTCGCAGCCGGGTTCACCACGTCGTTGGCGCCCAGCACCAGCACCACGTCGGCCTGGCCGAACTCGCTGTTGATGTCTTCCATTTCGAAGACCTGGTCGTAAGGCACTTCCGCTTCGGCCAGCAGCACGTTCATGTGACCCGGCATACGACCGGCCACAGGATGGATTGCATACTTCACGATCACGCCCTTGTGGGTCAGCTTCTCGGTCAGCTCTTTCAGTGCATGCTGCGCACGCGCTACCGCCAGGCCGTAGCCCGGGACAATAATCACGGTTTCCGCATTGCCCATCAGGAAGGCCGCATCGTCAGCCGAGCCCGACTTGACGTTACGCTGCGCCTGACCGCCAACCGCCGCGGCAGCCGCCGGATCTCCGCCAAAACCACCGAGGATCACGTTGAAGAACGAACGGTTCATCGCCTTGCACATGATGTACGAGAGGATCGCGCCGCTTGATCCGACCAGCGAACCGGCAATGATCAGCATCGAATTGTTCAGAGAGAAACCGATGCCCGCCGCCGCCCAGCCGGAGTAGCTGTTCAGCATCGACACCACCACCGGCATGTCGGCGCCGCCGATCGGGATGATGATCAATACGCCGAGCACGAAGGCGATGGCCGCCATGACGATGAACGGCAGCCAGTTCTGCGTCAGCACGAAGATCACGCCGAAGCCGATCATCGCCACCGCCAGCAACAGGTTCAGCATGTGCTGGCCGGAGAAGCTGACCGGCGCGCCTTGGAACAGGCGGAACTTGTACTTGCCCGACAGCTTGCCGAACGCAATCACCGAACCGGAGAACGTGATCGCGCCGACGAAGGTCCCGATAAACAATTCAACGCGATTGCCCAGCGGGATCGCTTCGCCGTGCGCGGCGATGTTGAAGGCCCAGGGTTCGGCCACGGCCGCAACGGCAATACAGACTGCCGCCAGACCGATCAGCGAGTGCATCGCCGCGACCAGTTCCGGCATCTTGGTCATTTCGACGCTCTTGGCCAGATAGGCGCCGATGCCGCCGCCGACCACGACACCGCCGGCCACCAGCCAGAGGCCGATGCCCGACGTCGGCATGTCGCCCTTGAGCTTGATGATCAGCGCCAGCGTAGTGACCACCGCAATGGCCATGCCGGCGATGCCGAAGGCGTTGCCGCGACGCGCCGTCGATGGATGCGACAGACCTTTCAGCGCCTGGATGAAGAACACCGAGGCCACCAGGTACAGCAGGGTTACCAGATTCATGCTCATGCTTATGCCCCCGCCTTGTCTGTCTTGGTTTTAGGTTCTTTTTTCTTGAACATCTCCAGCATGCGCTGCGTGACCATGAAACCGCCGAAGACGTTGACCGCCGCCAGCGCCACGGCCAGCGTGCCGGCGATGCGGCCGACCGGTCCTTCGGTCAGGCCCGCAGCCAGCATGGCGCCGATGATGATGATCGCCGAGATGGCGTTGGTGACTGCCATCAGCGGCGTGTGCAAGGCCGGCGTAACGGTCCAGACCACGTGGTAGCCGACGTAGATCGCCAGTACGAAGATGATCAGGTTGATGATGGTGTGACTGACTTCCATGGTGTCATTCCTTTCTGTGGCTGCGGCATGAATTTAAATATCCATGCCGCGACCTGTTTGGTTTTATATGGCTTTCAGGCTGGTGATGTGATTCTTGTCGTCGACGAAGACGATCTTCGGTACATAGCTGGCGATTTCTGCGTCCGTCATGGGTGCATAGGTGCAGATGATCAGCAGATCGCCCAGGTGCGCGCGGCGGGCTGCCGCGCCGTTCAGGGAGATCTCGCCGCTGCCACGCTTGCCGCGGATAGCGTAGGTGGAGAAGCGTTCGCCGTTGTTGACGTTGTACAGCTCGATCTTTTCAAATTCACGGATATCGGCGGCGTCCAGCAGGTCTTCGTCGATACCGCAGGAACCTTCGTAGTTCAGGTCACATTCGGTCACAGTCGCGCGGTGAATCTTCGCGCGCAGCATGATTCGTTGCATAAGGCTTTACTCTTTAATTCTTGGTTCTGCTCCGGCGCGCTTGCGCGAACCGGCATGGATAAGATGTTGCATTGATGCTGCTTTATTTGCGCAGCACTTCGCCGCCGCTGCACAGCAAGGTCGCCGCGACGATGTCGTCTTCGCGGTTGATGACCAGCTTGCCTTCGGCGTCGACGATCAGCTTGAGGAAATCGAGCACGTTGCGCGAATACAGGGCCGAAGCGTCAGCCGCCACCAGCGCCGCCAGATTGCCTTCGCCGATGATGTGCACGCCGTGCTTGATCACGGTCTTGCCCGGCTCTGACAACGGACAGTTGCCGCCCTGGTCGACCGCCATGTCGAGGATGACCGAACCCGGCTTCATGGCCTTGACGGTTTCTTCGCTGATCAGCACCGGCGCCTTGCGGCCGGGAATCAGCGCAGTGGTGATGATGATGTCGGCCTGCTTGGCGCGTTCGTGCACCAGTTCAGCCTGGCGGCGCATCCAGTCGGCCGGCATCGGACGGGCATAGCCGCCGACGCCCTGGGCGATTTCCTTTTCTTCCTCGGTGATGAAGGGGACGTCGAGGAATTTGGCGCCCAGGGATTCAATCTGTTCCTTGACGGCTGGACGCACGTCGGATGCTTCGATCACCGCGCCGAGGCGCTTGGCGGTTGCGATTGCCTGCAGGCCGGCCACACCGGCGCCCATGATCAGCATGCGCGCGGCCTTGACGGTGCCGGCGGCGGTCATCAGCATCGGCATGAAGCGCTGATAGGTATTGGCAGCCATCAGCACGGCCTTGTAGCCGGCAATGTTGGCCTGTGAGGACAGCACGTCCATCGACTGTGCACGAGTGGTGCGCGGCGCGGCTTCCAGCGCGAAAGCGGTCAGTCCGGCGGCAGCCATCGCTGCGAGGTTGTCGGCATCGAATGGATTCAGGATGCCGACCACGACGGTGCCCGACTTCAGGCGCGCACGTTCATCTGCACTCGGTGCACGCACCTTGAGCAATGCTTCAGCACCATAAACGTCGGCCTTGGCTGCGATGACCGCACCGGCAGCGACATAGGCTTCGTCCGTAATGCTGGATTTGATGCCGGCCCCCGACTCCACCAGCACTTCATGTTTGGCGGCGACCAGCTTCTTGACCGTTTCCGGGGTTGCCGCAACGCGTGTTTCTCCGTCCCGACTTTCGACGGGGATGCCTAGCCTCATTCAGAGCTCCTGTAGTTGTAAATTCTTACCGGAATCTTACACGTAAAATTTAAAGATCAACAACTTTGCGCAAAAGCTTTACAGGAGCCGGTACTCGCATATGCGATGCGTTCCGGGCCGCCGCGCTGAAGCCTTTGCTCAGCCACGGTAAAATGTCGGCTCTTGTAAGGAATATTATGTCTGAAGTCTGGAAGCCCTCCGTCACAGTCGCCGCGATTATTGAGCGCGAGGGCCGTTTTTTGATGATAGAAGAGGAAGCCGGCGACGGCTTGCGCCTGAACCAGCCGGCCGGCCACCTGGAGCAGGGCGAGATGCTGACGCAAGCGGTGGTGCGCGAGGCACTGGAAGAATCCGCCCACGATTTCGAACCAACCGCGCTGATCGGCATGTATATGTCGCGCAACGTCTCGTCCTCGCGCGGCGGTGCCGACACGACCTATTTGCGTTTCGCCTTTGCTGGAAAATTGGGCGCGCAGCACGACCGTCCGCTCGATGACGGCATCGTGCGCACACTCTGGATGACACGCGACGAAATCGCCGCCAGCCGCGAACGCCATCGAAGCCCGCTGGTGCTGCGCTGCGTGGACGATTACCTCAGCGGCCAGCGCGGTCCGCTGTCGCTGCTGTATACCGACGCGAGTGTGACGGCAGCAGTCGGGATTGATGCAGGAGTTGCCCATGGCTAAGAAAAAAGTGGTGATCGGCATGTCCGGCGGCGTCGACTCGTCGGTCTCGGCCTGGCTGCTGAAAGAACAGGGTTATGAAGTCATTGGCCTGTTCATGAAGAACTGGGAAGACGACGACGATTCCGAATACTGTTCGACGCGCCAGGACTGGATCGATGCAGTCAGCGTCGCCGACGTGGTTGGCGTCGACATCGAAGCGGTCAACTTTGCCTCCGAATACAAGGACCGCGTGTTCGCCGAATTTCTGCGCGAATACCAGGCCGGCCGTACCCCCAACCCGGACGTGCTGTGCAACGCCGAGATCAAGTTCAAGGCCTTCCTCGACCACGCCATGCACCTGGGCGCGGATCTGATCGCCACCGGCCACTACGCGCGCGTGCGCGAGAATCCGGCCGGCAAGTTCGAACTGATGAAAGCGGTCGACGCCAGCAAGGACCAGAGCTATTTCCTGCACCGGCTTAACCAGGCGCAATTGTCGAAGACGCTGTTTCCGCTTGGAGAAATCCACAAGACCGAAGTGCGCAAGATCGCCGAGCAGCTGAAACTGCCGAATGCGGCCAAGAAGGACTCGACCGGCATTTGCTTCATCGGCGAGCGGCCGTTCCGGGAATTCCTTAATCGCTACCTGTCCTACGAACCCGGCCCGATGAAGACGCCCGAGGGCGACATCGTGGGCGAACACGTCGGCCTGAGCTTCTACACGCTGGGCCAGCGCAAGGGCATCGGACTGGGCGGCATCAAGGCGCACCAGAACGCCGACGGCAACAGCGACGCCTGGTACGTCGCCCGCAAGGACGTCGAAACCAACACGCTCTATATCGTGCAGGGTCATGACCATCCGTGGCTGCTGTCGGCGCAGCTCGGCGCCAGCCAGATCAGCTGGGTGGCCGGAGCAGCCCCCGACATGGCCGAACTGAGCGCCAAGACGCGCTACCGTCAAGCTGACGTACCCTGCTCGTTCAGCGATGCCGGCGGCCGCTTTGACCTGCGCTTCGCCGACCCGCAATGGGCCGTGACGCCGGGCCAGTCGGCAGTTCTGTACCAGGGCGATGTTTGCCTCGGTGGCGGCATTATCGAGTCCGTGTAAGCGCTTCTTCTCCTTCAGAAACGCCCCGCTTGCCTTGCGCAGCGGGGCGTTTTTGCTTTTTCGGCAACGGAAATTCCACTTGCCGGTTTCCCTGCGGCAAGAAACTCGCAACAAATCATAAAAGAGCTTGCAATCTGGGATCAAATGACGAATAATCTAAATAAGAATTGTTCGCATTTAATAGGAGGTCGTGATGAACCAACTGATCGAGCACGGAACCGAGCGTCGCAACAAGCCAGCCACTGCAGCAAATGGCTCCCCCATTACTCGCATCAAGAGCCAGGATTTGTTCCGGCAAATGCGCGAGCTGGAAATCGACCACGGCGGTCGTATTTACAAACTGCGTCTGACACAACTGAACAAATTGATTCTGACGGCGTAACCATATTAACGAGTCGCTTCAGGATTCGTAGTGAAGCGATGTAAAACCAGCCAGCCAACGGTGATGCCATGCGTTACGCGTTAGCCAGCCAAGCTAGCCGATTAAGGAGAGTTTGATGGTTACCGACAAAATGGATTCCGCGTTCGTGGAACCAAATAACGCACCGGCACAGCCAGAGCTGCTGGTCTCAGCAGTGCTGCATTTGATGTCTCATTACACTGCCAGTAATCAGGAAACCAAAAGCTGCGTCAAATTGGCGTCAGTGATTGAACGACACCTGAAGGCGCTGGCGGATTTGCCGAATCTGGCGCCGGTATTGCGGGCAACTTGCCAACAATTATCGGAACAGTGGGGAACCGTAGTGGAACGGACAATGCCGCAACCCGAGAAATTTAATCTGTTCGCTCGCATCGTTTCAGGAGCGAGATCCATTTAAGAGCCTACATACCCGGGCGGCAAGGCGTACAATGATCGTATGTGTTTGTAACAACATTTCCGAAGGCAAGATTCACCAGGCAGTGAACGCAGGCATGACTACCATGTCCGAGCTTCGCAAGGAGCTCGGTATTGGCACTTCCTGCGGAAAATGCCACACCTGCGCCAAGCATGTCCTCCGCGAATGTCTGAGCAACTCCAATCAAACACGCAACACAGTGCAGACTCTGGTATTCCGTGCGAATACCATGATTGCCTAAAGATCATTTCATTCATGAACGCTTCATCGCCTACTATGAGTAGCAGCTCGTCCAATCCCGTTGGTCTCGCTTGGCGCCAGGTCAAGAAAATCGGCCCGCTCGGCTTCATCATCCTGCTGCACATCGCCTTCTTCTATGCATTGCAAAGCGGCCTGATCCATCAGGTCGCCAGCGCGATCCCGAAGGAAGTGATCGCCACTTTCATCACGCCTGAGCGTGCGCCCGAACCGGCGCCGCCAAAAGCGCCACCGGCGCCGCCCAAGGTCGTTCCCGTGGTCAGGAAGTCAGTGACGCCACCGCCGCCAATCCCGGTTACGCAAGCACCGGCGCCAACCGCCATCAGCGCACCGCCAACGCCGCCCCAACCGGCTGAACCATCGCCGCCAGCCGCCGCTCCAGCGCAGGCCCCTGCATCGCCGCCAGGTCCGCCGCCGATCAAACAGATTACCTCCGGCATCGAATACATTGAACCCCCGCGCGTCAGCTACCCTGCCGCTTCCAAGCGTATGGGCGAAGAAGGCGTCGTCCAATTCCGGGTACTGGTCAATACCGGAGGCAGAGCCGAAAAAGTCGACATCATCAAAGGCTCGGGCTCATCCCGCCTGGATGATGAAGCGCGACGCGCAGTCATGCGCGCGGTATTCAAACCCTATATCGAAGACGGCAAGGCAATTGTCGTGTCCGCCACCGGCGTCATCAATTTCAAGCTCGATCGCTAATTTATTCGCTCATTCGTTCATTTATTCATTCGTCTGTTCATTCAAGTCAATAAGCAAAGGAAGTCATCATGGAAGTAAGTCCGTACGGATTGGAAAGCCTGTGGGCGCAAGGGGATTTCGTCACTAAAGGCGTCGCAGTGCTGCTGGTCGCCATGTCGATCGCATCCTGGTATGTCATCGTCACCAAGGCGCTGCAACTGCTGCGCTTCCGTCGCGCATCCGATGCGGCCGGCCATGCATTCTGGGATACCACCAGCCTGCCGGAAGGCGTCGCCACACTGGGCAACGACAACCCATTCGCCGAAGTCGCCAAAGCAGGCGTCACATCGATGAGCCACCATACTGCCCACAAGGGCCACCTGCATGACCAACTCTCGGTCAGCGACTGGGTGACACTGTCGCTGCGTCAGGCCATCGACGAAGCATCGGGCAAGCTGCAAACCGGCATGGCCGTGCTGGCGTCGGTCGGCTCGACCGCGCCGTTCGTCGGTCTGTTCGGCACCGTCTGGGGCATTTACCACGCACTGGTGTCGATCGGCACTTCCGGCCAAGCCAGTATCGACAAGGTCGCAGGCCCTGTCGGCGAAGCGCTGATCATGACTGCGCTGGGTCTGGCAGTGGCGATTCCTGCAACCTTCGGCTACAACGCCCTGGTGCGCGGTAACAAGACCACGATCGCCAAGCTGAACAAATTCGGTTTCGACCTGCACGCGTTGTTTGTCACCGGCGCCCGCTCTGCCAACGAGGACGCCGAAACAGGCGCCACCAAAAGCGCCAAGCTGACGGCTGTCGGGAGAGCGTAATGGCGATGGGTTCCCTGTCCGATTCGGACGACGACTTCAACCCGGAGATCAACACCACGCCGCTGGTCGACGTGATGCTGGTGCTGCTGATTATTTTCATCATCACCATCCCGGTCATGAATCATGCGGTGAAGATCGATTTGCCGCGCGCCACCAACCAGCCGGATGAGCCGAAACCGCAAAACATCAGCCTGTCGATCGATGCTTCCGGCAAGGTGTTCTGGAATGAAGAAGCGATCGACAGCGAGCAATTGACTGCACGTATCGCCGAAGCCGCCAAGAAGCAACCGCAACCCGAATTGCATCTGCGCGCTGAACGCACAACGCAATACGAAAAAGTCGCGCAAGTGATGGCGGCGGCCCAGTCGGGCGGCCTGTCCAAGATCGGCTTCGTCACCGACCCGCAAGCGAAATAAGTCTCTGCCGTTTCGCTGCCAGCAAAGCCCCCACCCTCGCCGGCGGGGGCTTTGTTTTTGCAGGCCAGGAACAAATCTCATTGCGCGATAGAAATAAAGTAAGAATGATTCGCGCTAATTTAAGGTGAAGTCTGTAACCCGCTGCGCTATGATGCGTCCGTTCACACGGCTGAGCTTCATGTGCGCCGGATTGCTTATCCACCCCGCCAGCCGATCTTCTTCCCACCCTATTCTCAGAGGTACCTATGAAAGGCGATCCAGCGGTCATCAAACTGCTCAATGCTCAGTTAACCAACGAACTGACAGCGATCAACCAGTATTTTTTGCATGCCCGCATGTACAAGCATTGGGGCTTTGAAAAAATTGCAAAGAAAGAATACGCAGAATCCATCGGTGAAATGAAACACGCCGACAAGCTGATCGACCGCATCCTGATGCTGGACGGTTTGCCGAACCTGCAGGCCTTGCACAAGCTGATGATCGGCGAGAATACGCCCGAGATGCTGCAATGTGACCTGAACCTGGAAAAAGCTGCGCACAAGACCGTCAAGGAAGGCATTGCCACTTGCGAACAGCATGGCGATTATGTCTCGCGAGAACTGTTCCAGATGATTCTCGACGATACCGAAGAACATATTGACTGGCTCGAAACCCAGCTCGATATCATCGACAAGATCGGCATCCAGAACTACCTGCAAACGCAGATCATCGCAGAGTAAAGAACCAATCCTGCTTCGAGAGCCGACGCTCTCGGGCGAGGGCGTAAAAAAAGCGCAACCTTCCGGGGTTGCGCTTTTTTTTCCTGAGACGCCGTGATCTGCATTGACACGCAGAGACACCACTCTTACTGCGGGAAGGTATCCCTGAACGACTGACGTTCCGACAGCTTCTCGTACAGGCGCAGCAATTCCGGATAGTTGTCTTTCCATTTGGTTTCCGGGAAACGAAACTCCAGCCATCCCAACGCACAGCCGACGGAGACGTCCGCCAGAGTGTAGTGATTGCCGACGCAATAATTCTTTTCACCCAGACCCACCGACATTGCCTTCAGGCCGGCTTCGACCTTGCTCCATTGCCGCTTGATCCATTCCGGACTTTGCTGGCGTGTCGGGCGCTTCTTTTCAAGACGAACCAGGATGGCGGCTTCGAGCAAGCCATCGGCCAACGCCTCCCAGCATTTGACTTCGGCGCGCTCGCGACCGCTGGTCGGCATCAACTTGCCAACCGGCGTCAGAATATCGAGGTATTCGGAAATCACGCGCGAATCGAACATGGCACCACCATCGTCCATCATCAGACACGGTACTTTGCCGAGGGGATTGAATTGCTGGATCGTGGTGGTCTCACTCCATACGTCTTCCAGCACCAATTCGAAATCGATCTTTTTTTCCGCCATGACAATGCGGACTTTGCGAGCGTAAGGGCTTACCAGCGAGGCGATCAGTTTCATAACATTTCTTGTAATAATCCGGCCCGATTATAGCATCGGGGATTGACCATCAACGCCTGAGACGGCCGTCCGGAGGACAAGCGGCAACGTTCCGGATTACGGGCCCGGGCAATGGTAAAATCGCGAGTCAACGCAGGTCCGCAGCGCCGCCGGACCAAGACAGCACGCATTGCGAGCCCTGCGCATCTTATTTTCAACGTCTTTTCATCCGCATATCATCATGTCCCTTTCCGCACTTTCCGCCCTCTCCCCGCTCGACGGCCGTTACGCCGCAAAAACCGACAAGCTTCGTCCCATCCTGTCCGAAGCAGGTTTCATGCATCATCGGGTGAAAGTGGAAATTGCCTGGCTGCAAGCTTTGTCGGCTGCCGGTTTTGCCGAGATCAAGCCTTTCTCCGCCAACGCCACCGCGCTGCTGGACAAGCTGGCCGCCGACTTCACCGAAGCAGACGCCGCCCGCATCAAGGAGATCGAAGCCGTCACCAACCATGACGTCAAGGCGGTCGAATACTGGCTCAAGGAAAAGGTCAAGGACGTGCCGGAGCTGGTCGCCGCCTCCGAATTCATCCATTTCGCCTGCACCTCCGAAGACATCAACAACACCTCGCACGGCATGATGCTCAAGTCCGCGCGCGACACCGTCGTGTTGCCGGCATTGCAAGGCCTGATCGCCAAGCTGACCGAACTGGCGCATGAACACGCCGCCGTGCCGATGATGTCGCGCACCCACGGCCAGCCGGCGAGCCCGACCACGCTGGGCAAAGAAATCGCCAACGTCGTCGCCCGCCTGCAGCGCGCCGTCAAACGCATCGCCGCCGTCGAGATCCTTGGCAAGATGAACGGTGCTGTCGGCAATTACAACGCCCACCTGTCCGCCTATCCGGAAACCGACTGGGCGGCGTTCTCCAAGAACGTCATCGAACAGCGCCTGGGCCTGGTGTTCAATCCGTACACCATCCAGATCGAACCGCACGACTACATGGCCGAACTGTTCGACGCCGTGGCGCGCGCCAACACCATCCTGCTGGATCTGAACCGTGACATCTGGGGCTACATCTCGCTGGGTTATTTCAAGCAGCGCACCAAGGCCGGTGAAATCGGCTCTTCGACCATGCCGCACAAGGTCAATCCGATCGACTTCGAGAATTCCGAAGGCAACCTCGGCATGGCCAACGCCGTGCTCAAGCACCTGTCGGAAAAACTGCCGGTCTCGCGCTGGCAGCGCGACCTGACCGACTCGACCGTGCTGCGCAACATCGGCGTGGCATTCGGCTATGCGGTGCTGGCCTATGACAGCTGCCTGCGCGGCCTCAACAAGCTGGAAGTCAATCCGACACGCCTGGCTGCCGATCTGGACACCACCTGGGAAGTACTGGCCGAGCCGGTGCAAACCGTGATGCGCCGTTACGGCATCGAAAATCCGTACGAGCAGTTGAAAGAGCTGACCCGCGGCAAAGGCATTTCCAAGGATGCGCTGCGCGACTTCATCAACGGCCTGGCCATTCCGCAAAACGCCAAGGACCATTTGCTGGCGATGACGCCGGCGAATTACATCGGCGAAGCGATCGCACTGGCCAAAAATATTTGATCATTGCAACGATCGGGCGGAAACCAAAGCCGCCCGGTCCACTCAAATTGCGCGGTAATCAGCTTCATTCACAACATCAATGGATGAGTGAAATCAAATCTGCCTATCTATTGCCGCCGATGAAAACACCTTATTCTGTTGAGTTACCCTACCGGCACCTCCCGACTGCGCGAGATCAGACTCGGCACGCGGTCGCGCCAATGCCGGTACGATGCAGAACAACCCGCTGCACAACCTGATACTCCACCAGCAATCGCCATGGAACGCTACACAAAACCCGCCATCCTGTTGCACTGGCTCATTGCTCTGCTGATCATTGCCGCCTTCGCGCTCGGCGTGACGATGACCGACATTCCCGGCCTGACGCCGACCAAGCTCAAATATTTTTCCTGGCATAAGTGGCTGGGCGTGACCGTACTCGCTCTGGCTTGCCTGCGCCTGCTCTGGCGCCTGACGCATGCAGCGCCGGCATATCCGGCGCAGATACCGCGCTGGCAGCAAGGCGCCGCGCATGCGCTGCATTTCCTGCTGTATATCCTGATTTTCGCGATTCCGGTTTCCGGCTATCTGTACAGCCTTGCCGCCGGCATTCCCGTGGTCTATCTCGGCGTGCTGCCGCTGCCGGTGATCATCGATCCGAATCCCGAACTCAAACCCTTGCTCAAGCTGGTGCATTACTGGCTGAACATGACTTTGCTAGCCGCTTTCTGCCTGCATGTGCTGGCCGCACTGAAGCATCAATTCATCGATCGCGACGGTGTGCTCAGACGTATCCTGCCCTGATCATCTTTCCCGAGGAAATTTCATGACTCTGCGTACTACATTGGTCCATGCCATGCTCGGCGGCATCGCCGTCTTCGGCCTGGCCGCCTCCTCCGCTGCCATTGCAGCCCCGCTCAAAGTCGACACTGCCAAAAGCACGGTCGGCGCCGTCTTCAAGCAACTGAACGTGCCGGTCGAAGCAAAATTCAAGAAATTCGTCGCCCAGATCGATTTCGACAGCGCCAAACCCGACGCCGCCAAAGCCAGCGTGGACATCGACATCGCCAGCTTCGACCTGGGCGAGGCTGAGTACAACAAGGAAGTGCTGAAGAAGGAATGGTTCAACGCCGCGCAATTCCCCAAGGCCACCTTCGTCGCCAGCTCGATCAAGCCGACTGCGGGCGCACCGGCCGGCACCAAGTATGACGTCGCCGGCAAACTGACCATCAAGGGCAAGACTGCGGACGTGCACTTCCCGCTGACGGTCAAGAAAGAAGGCAGCGGCCAGACTTTTGACGGCGCCTTGCCGATCAAGCGCCTGGCGTTCAACATCGGCGAAGGCGAATGGAAAGACACCGGCATGGTCGCCGACGAAGTGACGATCAAGTTCCACGTCGTCACCACACCTTAAGACTTACTTATAACAAAGCGTTTCGACACCCCACTGCTCATTGAAAAGGATTCACCATGAAACTGAAATTCGCCCTGATTTCCCTGCTGGCGGCAACATCCGTCACGGCTTTCGCCGCCGATACCTACACCATCGATCCAAGCCATACCTATCCAAGCTTTGAAGCGGATCACATGGGCATTTCCGTATGGCGCGGCAAGTTCACCAAGACTTCCGGCACCGTGACGTTGGATCGCGCGGCCAAGACCGGCTCGCTGGACATCACCATCGACGCATCGTCAGTCGACTTCGGTCACGCCAAGCTCAATGACCACGTCAAGAGCGCCGATGTGTTCGACGTGCAGAAATTCCCGACCGCCACGTACAAGGGCACGTCGATCAAGTTCGACGGCGACAAGCCGGTTGCCGTCGACGGCGAGCTGACTTTGCATGGCGTGACCAAGCCGGTGCAACTGAAGATCAACAAGTTCACTTGCATCCAGCATCCGATGCTCAAGCGTGAAGTCTGCGGCGCCGACGCATCGGGAACCTTCAACCGCACCGACTTCGGCATCAACTACGCCGTGCCGCCGTTCGCACCGGAAGTCAAGCTGGCGATCCAGGTCGAAGCGATCAAGTCCAACTGATCCGCCCCCCTTCCGGAAAGGCCGATGCGTGTCATGCGCATCGGCCTTTTTTTGTTCCATATCATAGGTTGCATCCGCACTCCCGCGCATAATGGGCACAGGCCTGAAAACGCCCTTCCGCCCGCCTCGCGGGGTGATGGAAGGCGCTGCCCAAGTGCAAGTTTTTTGAAAACGCGCTACTCTAGCGCAGTTCCCGCGGTACCTATTTAGGATAAAGCAACGATGTCGATAGCAGATCTTCGCAAGGATTACAGCCGCGCCAGTTTGTCGGAAAACGACGTCGCCACCGATCCTGTTGTTCAATTTTCAACATGGTTCGATGAGGCGCTGAAAGCGGAACTCCCCGAGCCCAATGCCATGAGCGTAGCCACCGTCGGTGCCGACGGTCGGCCGTCATCGCGCATTGTGCTGCTCAAGCAGGTCGACGCCGCCGGTTTTACCTGGTTCACCAACTATCACAGCCGCAAGGGACGCGACATTGAGGAACATCCTTATGTCGCCTTATTGTTCCATTGGGTAGAACTAGAACGCCAGGTTCGTATCGAAGGAAGGATAGAGCAGGTCGCCGCGGCCGAAAGCGACGCCTATTTTTTCAGCCGTCCGCTACGCAGCCAACTGGGCGCCATCGCTTCCGAGCAAAGCGCGCCGGTCGACAAGCGCGAAACGCTGGAAACGCAGTTCACTGCAGTGGAACAAAAATACGGAGCGCATCCGGTTCGCCCCGTGCATTGGGGCGGTTACCGCGTGATACCGGAAAAAATCGAATTCTGGCAAGGTCGGCCGTCTCGCCTGCATGACCGCGTTGTCTATACGCGCGGAGCAGACGGTACGTGGAGCCGGCAACGCCTGCAGCCCTAGCCTGTCTTTGTTGACGACGCCATCGGAAAGGGCCGCGCTACAGCATCATTACTCGCACGGAGGGAATTATCGTGTTTTGGGAAAAGAAGCTAGCAGCTTGGGTCGACAACGTACGACACGCAACGGCATTGCCGTTGCGCCTTGAGTTATGGAACGGCAGCCAATTCGATTTCAGCGACAACGCACCGCAAGTCACCTTGCGCGTGCCGCACGTGTCCGCCCTGCCTTACCTGTTCCGCCCTTCGCTCTCCAATCTGGGAGAAGCCTACGTCGAAGGCAAGATTGACGTTGACGGCCCCGTCGCCAGCATCATCAATGTCGCCAATCTGCTCGCCGCCAAAACCCTGAAAGCCGAAGGCAAGCTTGCCCGTATCGTCCGCACGGTGCGCCACAGCAAGGAAAAGGACGCCGAAGCGATTCGCTACCACTATGACGTCTCGAACGAGTTCTACAAACTCTTTCTGGACGAAAACATGGTGTACTCCTGCGCCTACTTCGAGAACGGCGATGAAGACCTGGCGACCGCCCAGATCAAGAAGATCGATCACATCCTGACCAAAATCAAGGTACGTCCCGGCGACCGGCTGCTCGACATCGGCTGCGGCTGGGGAGCGCTGGTGCTGCGCGCGGCGCAGAAATTCGGCGCGCGCTGCGTCGGCGTCACCTTGTCCGAAAACCAATATGCGCTGGCCAAGGAGCGTGTCGAAAAAGCCGGCCTGAGCGATCGCATCGAAATCCGGCTGCAGGATTATCGCGACGTCACCGGCACCTTCGACCGCATCACCAGTGTAGGCATGTTCGAACACGTCGGCCTGAAGAACCTGCCGATGTACTTTGCACATGTGAACTCGCTGCTCGCCGATGACGGCCTGGTGATGAACCACGGCATCACCAGCACGGACATCGAGAATGGCGAGTCCCCGTATGGCGGTGGTGAATTCGTCGACAAATATGTGTTCCCCGCCGGGGAATTGCCGCATGTCAGCCTGGTGCTGAAGACCATGCAACAAGGCGGGCTGGAAGTTTTCGACGTTGAAAACCTGCGCCGTCACTATGCCAGGACCTGCGCCATCTGGGCCGACAACTTTGAAGCGCGCGCAGAGGAAATCAAGAAGCTGACCGACGAAAAACGCTACCGCATCTGGCGCGTGTATCTCGCCGGCAGTGCGCATTGCTTCGACAAGGACTGGATCTCTCTCTATCAGGTCGTGTGCGGCAAAGCGAATCGCCCTGCCGACGCATTACCGCAATCGCGACGTTATATCTACGACGCTCAGCCGTAGCGACGCAATTGTTCCAATGAAAACAGCCGGCGCTAAGGCCGGCTGTTTTTTTGCTGCGTATCCTTGGCCAATTCCCGGCCAGGATTTATTCGCCCTTGCTCTTCTCTGCGAACACCTGCCGAAATTTTGCCAGCTTCGGCGCCACCACAAAAGCACAATATCCCTGAAAAGGATGCTGCTGGAAGTAATTCTGGTGGTAGTCCTCGGCCTTGTAATATTTTTCCACCGGACTCAGTTCTGTCACGAGCGGTGCATCCCATACCAGCGCCATCTCTGCAATGATGTGCTTGGCAGTATCCTGCTGCTCCGGCGAATCGTAGTAAATCACCGAGCGATACTGCGTACCGACGTCGTTGCCCTGTCGATTCAACGTAGTGGGGTCGTGGATGGTAAAGAAGACTTCCAGAATTTCCCGGAAGCTGATGAGCGCCGGATCGAAGCTCAGCTTCACCACCTCTGCATGGCCGGTATCACCATTGCAGACCTGCTCATAAGTCGGATTCTCTACGTGGCCGCCGGTGTAGCCGGACTCCACGTGCTGCACGCCCTTGAGCTGCTGGTACACGGCTTCAAGGCACCAAAAACACCCGCCGCCAAGAACTGCTGTTTCAGTTGAAGTACTCACGATCGCTCCTGCGTCTGGATTCAAATGGATCTTGCGGCACGTGCTTTGCAATTCATGCCCGCATAGCTACGTTTATACCATTGCTCGCGGACAAAAACCTAGCGTCGGCGAAATGGGCGCTGACGCCGGGGCTTCCAGCCAGACATTTTTCAGCATCTGCAGATGCATCAAAATTCAACAATTTAACGTACCTAAAAGTTACATTCAGAAAATACCCCAGGCTTGTCCCAAGGAGGCCTTGGGTTACGTCCGGTGTTTTTTTGGGCATAATGTCCTACTTGTCAGAACGTTTCCACAGGCCTTAGATGCATTCTCGCTCCCCGCGCGCCACCACGCGCGCTTTTGACGCCGCTCATTTCCGCAAGGCATTGTCCCAGTTCGCAACCGGCGTCACCGTCATCACCACGCGCCTGGACGATGGCACCTTGCTGGGACTGACCGCGAGCTCGTTCAATTCCGTGTCGCTGTCGCCGCCACTGGTGCTGTGGAGCCTGTCCGAACAAGCCAGCAGCATGCCGGTTTTCTCCGGTAATTCGCATTACGTGATCAATATCCTGGGCGCTGAGCAAACTGCGCTGGCGGAACAGTTTTCGCGCAAGTCAGTAGACCGTTTTGACGGCGTTGAATATACCTTGTCGCGCACCGGCCAGCCTGTGCTCAAAGGTGTCTCTGCCTGGTTCGAATGCCATAACCGCAGCCGCTATCCGGAAGGCGATCATGTCATTTTCGTGGGCGAGGTGGAACATTGCGAAGTGATGCCACAAGCTGCACTGGTGTTTCATGATGGCCGGTTCATCAAAACCGCGTCGTGACGAACGAGAGATAGCGAAAAAATAAAAAAGCGCCACGAGGGCGCTTTTTTATTTTGCAGTGGTACGAGAATCAGAACTTGTAACCAACCGACAGGAAGGTAACGATCGGGTTCAGAGTCAGACTGGTCGACGACTTGACTTGTGTGCCGCTTGGCAAAGTAGTGGTGATATCAGCCTTGGTCTTCAAAGGAATATACGCCACCGAGAAACCCAAAGACCAGTTCTTGTTGAAGTTATAAGTTGCGCCGACATTCAGGACCGGTGCCCACGAGGAGCTCAGATCTGCGGTCGATTTGGCAGCTGTTGCACTGCCGGTAAACTTGGTCGACAAGAGACCTTGGAACTGGTTGCTCAACTCAACGTCCGAGTACCAGACATAAGAAACACCGGCGCCGACGAATGGACGGAACTGGCTGTTGCCGTCGCCAAAATACCATTTCGCGATAACCGCGGGACTCCATTGTTTCGCCTTGCCGACTTCTCCTGCACTTGCGATCGTACCAGTGCCGGTCAGTTTGAATGTCGGAGGAATACCAACGTCAGTCGTGATTGCGACGTTGTCAGTGAAGAAGTGCGTGAACGCAACACCCAGAGTATCTGCATTGCCAACAGTTGCGCCACTGCCAGCAACGGGGCCGGCGACTGCTGCAGGGCTGTTGATCCGCAGAGTTTCGCTAGAATCCTGCGGCGCCAGATGGAACCATCCCAGATTGACGATGTTGCTGCCGGCGGTTTGTGCCATTGCTGGCGCAGCGAAAGCGGCAGCGATGGACAGCGCAGCGATTTTGGGCAAAAGGGAAAATTGTTGCTTCATGTGTCGTCTCCAAATGTGAAGGGCTGCGCCCTGTTTTATAAGTTATTCCGACTATGGTTCGGAAGTGTCGGCAACGTTGTTCGTCGCCTGTTCTTGTTGAATGCACATTGGGAACGATTGCCCTCCCGCCTTACACTCATCTGACAAAAAGAACGCGCGTGCTATTCTTTTGCGATACTATGCCAGCTTTAATTCGCTTTGTATAGACGTGTATTTTTTTGGCAACTGGAAATAATTTCCGGGCCCAAAACAGTGCGGAAGAAGAGAAAAAAGAACGTCAGGTCGCCAATAAACGCGACAGAATTCCGCTCGAATCGAAGGCTGCGCGACGCAGCCGATCATTGATGCCTTGCCATTCCGCAGCCTGCGGCAACGACTCCACCACGATGACGTCAGCGGCTTCGTGGTCCATATCTCGCAGCGCAGCATAAAGATCATGAGCATAGCGATCAGCATCCGCCGGCATGGCCACCGAAGCGTGCGCCGACATTGCGGCGGTGCGATAAATCAACGCTGTTTTGTAACCGCCCGCAGCGAGCTGTTGCAGCACGCCGGCGAGTTGTTCCGGCGCCACCTGGGCGACCGGCGTATGTGGCGCGTAGTGCGCATCGAGCGTACCCGAGGCGCGCGGCGCAGCTGCATCGGGAGCGCGTGGCGCGACACCCAGCACTGCAGCAATCTGGTCGACGCTGATCTGGCCGGGGCGCAGCAAGACGGCGCCATGTGTTTCCACACGCGACAGATCGACGATGGTTGATTCGATGCCGACTTCACTTTGGCCGCCGTCCAGGACGTAATCAAGCAGGCTGTCAGCTTCGCTGAATTCTTCGCGCACATGTTGCGCCGTGGTCGGACTCACGTGACCAAATTTGTTGGCTGAGGGACCTGCGACGCCGCCCTTGCCGCCCTTGAATTCACGCAACAGAGCCTGCGCAACCGGATGCGACGGACAGCGTACACCGATCGAATCCTGACCGCCGGAAGCGGCTGCCGGAACATGCGCGGCGCGCTTGAGAATCAGCGTCAGCGGACCGGGCCAGAATGCCTCGATCAATGCGTGGGCCTGCGTTGGCACGTCGGCGGCCCAGTACGAAATGTCTGCTTCAGGCGCGACGTGAACAATGACCGGATGATTGGCAGGACGACCTTTGGCGGCATAGATGTCGGCAATCGCCGCGGCATTCTCTGCGTCGCCGCCGAGACCGTAGACCGTCTCGGTAGGAAATGCCACCAGCTTGCCGGCCTCCAGCTTGCGTGCGGCGAGCCGCACCGCATCCATGTCGATCGTCATCATTGCAAAGTCCTTACAGCGCGATGCCGAGAATGACGCAGGCGGCAACCAGTTGCGCCTGCGCCTGTTCCATGGTTGGCGCGACAAAGGTGACGTGTCCCATCTTGCGTGCGCGGCGCGCATGCGCTTTGCCATACAGATGCAAATGCGCACCCGGCAGCGCAAGGATCTTGTCCCAAGCCGGTTCCCGCATGCTGTCGCTGTCGCCTTCGTACCAGACATCGCCGAGGATGTTCAACATGACCGCCGGAGAATGCTGGCGCACGTCGCCCAGCGGCAAACGCGCCATAGCGCGCGCCTGTTGTTCGAACTGGCTGGTGATGCAGGCGTCAATGGTGTAATGACCGCTGTTGTGCGGGCGCGGCGCCATCTCGTTGACGACCAGCGAACCGTCCGTCAGCACGAAAAATTCTATGCACAGCACGCCGACATAATCGAGCTTGGCAATGATCGCCAATGCGGCGTCCTGCGCCTTCTTTGCAACAGCGTCAGAGACATGATCCGATGGCACAGTGGTGGTAAACAAAATGCCGTCGCGATGAACGTTCTCGGCAATCGGATACACCACGGCAGCGCCGTCGGCGCCGCGCGCCACCAATACCGAGACCTCGTAGGCCAGCGGCAGCATTTTTTCCAGCAGGCAGGTCACGCCCTTCATGTCGGCGAACGCTGCCTTGACATCGGCGATGCTGCGCACGCGCACCTGGCCCTTGCCGTCATACCCCATGCGTACGGTCTTCAGAATCCCCGGCAGCAAATCGGCGGGGATCGCATCGATATCCGCTTCGGAAGCGATCACCTTGTGCGGCGCAGGCTGCACGCCGGAACTGGCGCTGCAGTCGACGAAGAAACGTTTTTCGGCGATGCGGTCCTGCGCAATCGACACACCGGCTGCAGATGGCGCGACATAGGTTTTTGCGGCCAACGCGGCAAGGCTGTCGGCGGAGACGTTTTCAAATTCGGTCGTGACCGCGCCGCACAGCGACGCCAGTTCTTCCAAACCCTTGGGATCGATATACGAGGTACGGATCAGGCGATCGGCAACTTGTCCGGCCGGACAATCTTCCTCCTGCTCCAGAACGGCGACCTTGAAGCCCATTGCCTGTGCGGCGTGGGCAAACATGCGGCCGAGCTGGCCGCCGCCCATCACGCCCAGCCAGGTCGCCGGGGTCGTGGTGGGGATCGAAACGGTATTCAACGGGGACTGCTTCTGACTCATAACGGCAACTTCATATCCAGGGCAACTTGCGTTTGCTTGACGCGGAAGGCTTCCAGCTTCGCAGCCAGGGCATCGTCGGTGGTCGCCAGCATGGCGATGGCCGACAAGGCGGCATTGGCGGCGCCGGCTTCGCCGATGGCATACGTTGCGACCGGAATGCCCTTGGGCATTTGCACGATGGACAGCAGCGAATCTTCGCCGCGCAGATACTTCGACGGCACCGGCACGCCCAGCACCGGCACGATGGTCTTGGCGGCGATCATGCCCGGCAAATGCGCGGCGCCGCCGGCGCCGGCGATGATGGCGCGCAAGCCGCGCGCACGCGCTTTCTCAGCGTAATCGAACATCTGGTCCGGCATGCGATGCGCGGAGACGACTTGCGCCTCGTGCGCGATGCCGAATTCCTTCAGGATGGCCACGGCGTGCTGCATCACGTCCCAGTCGGACGACGATCCCATGACCACGCCGACGACCGGCGCTTGTGCGTTGTTCTCGCTCATCATCAGTCCTTCAGGGCATTGCCGGTCAGGCGTTCCAGCGCTTCACGGTACTTGGCGCCGGTCTTCTCAATCACTTCGGCAGGCAGCGCAGGCGCAGGTGGCGTCTTCTTCCAGCCGTCGACGGTTTCCAGATAGTCGCGCACAAACTGCTTGTCGAACGATGGTGGCGAGATGCCGACCTTGTAGCTGTCGGCAGGCCAGAAGCGCGACGAGTCGGCGGTCAGCACTTCGTCCATCAGGTGCAGCACGCCGTTGTCGTCGAGACCAAATTCAAACTTGGTGTCGGCGATGATGATGCCGCGCGTCGCTGCATAGTCGGCGGCTGTCTTGTACAGCTTGATGCTGATGTCGCGCATCTTGTTGGCCAGTTCGCTGCCGATGCGTTGTTCCATGTCGGCGAAGCTGATGTTTTCGTCGTGCTCGCCGAGGTCGGCCTTGGCGGCCGGCGTGAAGATCGGCTCGGCCAGCTTGGCGGCCTGCTGCAGGCCTTCCGGCAATTTGATGCCGCAGATCGAACCGGTATCCTGATAATCCTTCCAGCCGGACCCGATGATGTAGCCGCGCACCACGGCTTCCACCAGGATCGGTTTCAAGCGTTTGGCGACGACGGCGCGGCCGCGCACCTGTTCGACCTCATTGGCGGCAACCACGGTTTCGGGAGCGATGCCGGTCAGGTGATTCGGCACGATGTCGCCCAGCTTCTCGAACCAGAAATCCGACATCTGGTTCAACACTTTGCCCTTGCCCGGAATCGGTTCGTTCATGATGACGTCGAAAGCCGACAGGCGGTCGGTCGTCACGATCAGCAACTTGTCGTCGCCGACGGCGTAGTTGTCGCGCACCTTGCCGTTGCCCAGCAGGGGCAGTGAAGTGATGGAAGTTTTGTAGAGGCTGGTCATGTTGATTCCGGTCATTCCGTGGGTTGAAGCTCTGGGATTCGGGGTTACCCTGGAACGGCGAAAACGCCGTTTTTCTACCCACCTTTAAAGTCAAAAAACCGGGACTGCTGTTGCCAGTCCCGGTCGCTTGGTTCGCTCGCTGATCGCTTGCTGCTTATTGCACGATCTGGGAGAGCTCGCCCTTCTTGTATTTCTCTGCAATCTTTTCCAGCGGGATCGCCTTGATCTTGCCGGCCTGGCCTTCGCAGCCGAACGACAGGTAGCGCGCCTTGCACACCAGCTTGGCTGCTTCACGTGCAGGCTTGAGGTAATCGCGTGGATCGAACTTGCCTGGGTTTTCCATCAGGTAGCGACGGATCGCGCCGGTCATCGCCAGACGGATGTCGGTGTCGATGTTGATCTTGCGCACGCCGTGCTTGATGCCTTCCTGGATCTCTTCCACCGGCACGCCATAGGTTTCCTTCATGTCGCCGCCGAACTCGCGGATTTCAGCCAGCAGTTCTTGCGGAACCGAAGACGAACCGTGCATCACCAGATGGGTGTTCGGAATGCGCGCGTGGATTTCCTTGATGCGGTCGATGGCGAGGATGTCGCCGGTCGGCTTGCGCGAAAACTTGTAAGCGCCGTGCGAGGTGCCGATGGCGATGGCCAGTGCGTCGCATTGCGTTTGCTTGACGAAGTCGGCGGCTTGCGCGACGTCGGTCAGCAACTGTTCACGCGTCATCTTGCCGTCGGCGCCGTGACCGTCTTCCTTGTCGCCCATCATGGTTTCCAGCGAACCGAGCACGCCCAGTTCGGCTTCCACCGTGACGCCGATGGCGTGCGAGAACTCGACCACCTTGCGCGACACTTCGACGTTGTATTCGTAGCTGGCGACGGACTTGCCGTCTTCCATCAGCGAACCGTCCATCATCACCGAAGTGAAGCCCGACTTGATCGCGGCCATGCAGACCGCCGGCGACTGGCCGTGATCCTGGTGCATGACGACGGGGATGTGCGGATAGGCTTCGACTGCGGCTTCGATCAGGTGGCGCAGGAACGCCTCACCGGCGTATTTACGTGCACCGGCGGAGGCTTGCATGATGACTGGCGCGCCAACTTCGTCGGCAGCCTGCATGATCGCAGTGACTTGCTCCAGATTGTTGACGTTGAACGCTGGCAGACCGTAGCCGTTTTCGGCGGCGTGGTCCAGCAATTGACGCATGGATACGAGAGGCATGATAAAACTCCAGAACGATAAAAATCAGTACTCGCCGACCCTGAGAATCTTCAGGGCATTGGTGCCGCCGACTTGTCCAATCGGCTCACCCCAGGTCACGACGATCAAATCACCCTTTTGCACGACGCCTTGCTCCAGCAGCAAGTCCTGCACGGCCTTCAACACCACTTCGGTGTCGGTGGACTGCGCCAGTTCGAACGTACGCACGTTGCGGAACAGCGCAGCCTTCTGGCGCGTCGCGACGTTGGGGGTGATGGCAAAAATAGGGACATCAATGTTGTGCCGGCTCATCCACAAGGCGGTGGAACCGGACTCGGTCAGCGCGGCAATCGCCTTCACGCGCAGATGATGCGCGGTGAACAGCGCGCCGTACGCGATCGACTGGTCGACGCGAGTGAATTGCAGATTCAGGAAGTCGGCGTCGAGCTTGCAGTCTTCAGATTTTTCCGCGGCCAGGCAGATGGCCGACATGGCTTCGACGGTTTCCACCGGATACTTGCCCGACGCGGTTTCGGCCGAGGTCATCACGGCGTCGGTACCGTCCAGGACGGCGTTGGCGACGTCGGACACTTCCGCGCGCGTCGGCACGGCGTTGACGATCATCGACTCCATCATCTGGGTGGCGGTGATGGTCAGCTTGTTGGAGGCGCGCGCCATCTTGATCATGCGCTTTTGCAGGCCCGGTACGGCGGCGTTGCCGACTTCCACGGCCAGGTCGCCGCGCGCCACCATGATGCCGTCGGAGGCGTCGAGGATTTCCTGCAGCAATGGGATCGCTTCAGCGCGTTCGATCTTGGCGATCATCAGCGGCTTGTGGCCGAACGGCTCGCCGGCGACGTTGCCGAGCTGGCGCGCCATTTCCATGTCGGTGGCATTCTTGGGGAACGACACGGCGACGTAATCGGCCTGGAAGCTCATCGCCGTCTTGATGTCGTCCATGTCCTTGGCCGTCAGCGCCGGTGCCGACAAACCGCCACCCTGGCGATTGATGCCCTTGTTGTTGGACAGCTCGCCGCCGATCTTGACGACGGTGTGGATCTCATTGCCGAGCACGCGCTCGACCACCAGCACGATCAGACCGTCGTTGAGCAGCAGCACGTCGTCGCCCCTGAGGTCACGCGGCAATGCTTTGTAGTCGAGGCCGACACGCTCCTGGTTGCCCATGGCGCAGTCGGCGTCGAGGATGAACTTGTCGCCGTTTTCGAGATTGATTTTGCCGTTTTCAAACTTGCCGACGCGGATCTTCGGACCTTGCAGGTCGGCCATGATGGCGACCTTGACGCCACAGGCGTCGGCCACTTCGCGCACCAGCACCGCGCGGTCGATATGGTCCTGCGCCTTGCCGTGAGAGAAGTTCAGGCGCACCACGTTCACGCCCGCCTTGATCATGCGCGTCAGCGTGTCTCTGTCGCTGGAAGCGGGGCCGATGGTGGCAACAATCTTGGTGGCTCTTTGCATGAAAATCTTTCTCTGACGTTGTGGTAAGGCTGTTGTTTTTTACTGGGCGCGCTGCATCAGGATTTCCACGGCCGGCAAGGTCTTGCCTTCAAGGAATTCCAGGAAAGCGCCGCCGCCGGTCGAAATATAGCCGACCTTGTCGGTAATGCCGTACTTGGCGATCGCCGCCAGCGTGTCTCCGCCGCCCGCAATCGAGAAACCATCGGAGTCCGCAATCGCCTGCGCCAATGCTTTGGTGCCGCCGCCGAACTGGTCGAATTCAAACACGCCGACCGGGCCGTTCCAGACGATGGTGCCGGCCTTGGCCAGTTGCGCCGCCAGCGTCGCCGCGGTCTTGGGACCGATGTCGAAAATCATGTCGTCGTCGGCTACATCCTTGGCATCCTTGACGGTGGCCACTGCAGTCGGTGAAAACTCCTTGCCGCACACCACGTCGACCGGGATCGGCACCGATGCGCCGCGTTTGGCCATCATGTCGATGATGGCCTTGGCTTCGTCGACCAGATCGGCTTCGACCAGCGACTTGCCGATCTTCAGACCGGACGCCAGCATGAAAGTGTTGGCGATGCCGCCGCCGACGATCAGGTTGTCGACCTTGTCGGCCAGTGCTTTCAGGATAGTCAATTTACTGGAGACTTTCGAGCCGGCGACAATCGCCACCAGCGGACGGGCCGGCTGGTTCAGCGCCTTGCCCAGCGCATCGAGTTCGGCGGCCAACAGCGGGCCGGCGCAAGCGACCGGCGCAAATTTGGCGATGCCGTAAGTAGTGGCTTCAGCGCGGTGCGCCGTACCGAAAGCGTCGTTGACGTAGATGTCGCACAGCTTGGCGATCTTTTGCGCCAGCTCGTCGCTGTTCTTCTTTTCGCCCTTGTTGAGGCGGCAGTTTTCCAACAGCACGACCTGGCCGGGCGCAACGTCGACACCTTCGGTCCAGTTCGAGACCAGTTTGACTTCTGCGCCCAGCAGTTCCGACAGGCGCTTGGCGACCGGCGCCAGCGAATCTTCCGGCTTGAATTCGCCCTCGACCGGACGGCCCAGGTGCGAAGTCACCATCACTGCCGCGCCGGCGTCACGCGCCTGGCGGATCGCCGGGACCGACGCGCGGATACGCGTATCTTCGGTGATATTGCCGGCATCATCCTGCGGCACGTTCAGATCGGCGCGGATGAAAACGCGCTTGCCTTGCAGTTGGTTGGCGGAGATGAGGTCGCTGAGTCGGTTGAATTTCATTTTTCGCGGAATCTAAGGTGGGGCAAAAAGGCGTTATTTTACTCTACCCGCCCTGCTCCCAGCATGGTTTTCAGACAGGAATGCGGCATTCGGCAGCATTCGACAATATTTGGCGTCGCACTCCCGCAGTAATCGGCCCAAGGGAGCAGGCAAGGCCTCCCAGGAAGGGCTTACAGCGCCAAGCGCAGCACGGTAAACAGTGTCATTCCGGCAATAATCGTCCCTAAAAGGTGTCTAGTTACCAAGAAAAACACGCCGCCGCCGATGCCGGCCAGCAATTTGGGATTGGCCCAGTTGATGTCAATCGCACCACCTGTCGTCACCAGGTCCGGCAAGATGATCGCCGCCATCGCCGCCGCAGGTGCATAACCGAGCGCGTGCTGGAGCTTGGGCGGCAACTTGACGGCATGGCCGAACAGGAAAAAACCGCTGCGCGTGATCAATGTCGACACAACCAACAAGACTATAGAAACCCAAACGTCGAAGGCGTTCATTCTTTTTCCTTGTCGATGAATTTGTCGGCCACCATTGCCGCGGCCATGCCGATCACCACCGCCAGCAACAGGCCCAGCCGGTAAGGCAGGCTGATTGCCGCCACCGCGACAGCACCGGAGACCACCACACCCGCCAGCGCCGCGCGGTTGATGATCATCGGAATCGTGATGGCGATCAGCGCCAGCGTGCCGGCGAAACCGATGTTCCAGCTTTCCGGGATCTGGCTGGCCAGCAGGATGCCGACGATCGCGCCGATCTGCCACGCAAACCAGCCCGGATAGCAGATCGCCTCGAAAAAGCCGATTTTGCCGGCCGGCTGATGCACCGTGTGCGCGGGAAAGCGGCGAGGAAAAAATCCCATCGAGATGTCGCCGTTGAAGTAGCCGTACCAGACCCGCCGGTACCAAGGCAGATGAGCAAAATGAGGCGCAACAGCGGCGGAGAAAATGACGAAACGGAGATTGACGATCATGGCCGTCAGGAAGATCACGATCAGCGGCGTATGCGCCGCCAGCAAGGGCAGCACCGCGAACTGGGCGGAACCGGCGTAGACCGTCAGCGTCATCGCCAGCGATTGCCAGAGGGTCATGCCGGACTTGACCATGGCCATGCCCGAGACCACGCCCCAGGCGGCCACGGCCGGAATGGTCGAGGCGCTCGCGCGCCAGCCCTCCTGAAACGCTTCCTTTTCGATGCGCCGCGCCGCGAGTGCGGCCGCAGTTGCTACATTGACTGCCGGGTCAGGTCGACTGTCCCCGGCGTCTGTCTCCTTATTCATTCTTGCCCTGGTCCGCTTTTATTGAATGCGATGAACTTGCAATACGGCATTTTTACGCAGTCCAGACATTTTACAGATGAAACTTTTTACGCGCTTGTTCCGTTAAAATGTGGTCTTTGCCTCTTGAACCCCTTCGGAGACCTCCCATGTCCATGGATGACCGCGACGGAAAAATCTGGAAAGACGGTGCACTGATCGACTGGCGCGATGCGACCATCCACGTGCTGACCCATACGCTGCATTACGGCATGGGCGTGTTCGAGGGCGTGCGCGCCTACAAGACGCCGCAGGGCACGGCGATTTTTCGCCTGAAGGAACACACCCAGCGCCTGTTCAATTCGGCCAAGATTTTCCAGATGGAGGTGCCGTTCGACCAGGCCACCATCTTCGAAGCGCAACGCCAGGTGGTGCGCGAAAATAAACTCGAGTCCGGCTACATCCGCCCGCTGATCTGGATCGGCTCGGAGAAGCTCGGCGTCTCCGCCAAGGGCAACAAGATCCACGTCGCCATCGCCGCCTGGACCTGGGGCGCGTATCTGGGCGAAGACGGCATCAACAAGGGCATCCGCGTCAAGACCTCGTCGTTCAGCCGCCACCACGTCAACGTCTCGCTGGTGCGCGCCAAGGCTTCCGGCTATTACATCAATTCGATCCTGGCCAACCAGGAAGCGCTGGCCGACGGTTACGACGAAGCGCTGTTGCTGGATACCGACGGTTACGTCTCGGAAGGCTCCGGCGAAAACGTCTTCATCGTCAAGAACGGCAAACTCTACACGCCCGACCTCGCCTCATGCCTCGACGGCATCACGCGCGATGCGGTGCTGACGATGGCGCGCGACCTCGGCATCGAGGTCATTGAAAAGCGCATCACGCGCGACGAAATGTATTGCTGCGACGAGGCCTTCTTCACCGGCACCGCCGCGGAAATCACCCCCATCCGCGAACTCGACAACCGCACCATCGGCAACGGTGGCCGCGGTCCGATCACGGAAAAACTGCAAACCTTGTTCTTCGACGTCGTGTCGGGCAAGGCGCCCCAATATCAGCATTGGCTGACACTGGTTTAATTTAAATAAGCAATATCGCACCGGAGAAACACCATGAGCCAAGTCCAACAAACCCAGCCAGTTCAACTCGACGGCAAAGACCTGCCGGCCCACTGCCCCAACCCGAACATGCCGCACTGGTCGTCGCACCCGCGCGTGTTCCTGGAACTCGACGACCACGGCGCCGCCAAGTGTCCGTACTGCGGCACGCAATACCAGCTCAAGCCGGGCGCCGTCGTCAAGGCGCACTGAGGCCTGAGATCGCCGCCTGCCCAGCAGTAGCAACACCAATAAAGAGGACCACCAGGAAACGATTGGTCCTTTTTGCTTTTTCCTCCTGGAGAAGACATGCCGCGCGCCAAACTGTTACATGGTTCACCCGATGAAATCGAAGCAGCGTATTACGATGCGCTGTCCCGCGCCGACCTCGATGCGCTGATGGCGCTGTGGGCCGACGACGAGGAAATCGTCTGTATCCATCCCGGCGCAGCACGCCTGGTCGGCCATGTCGCCATCCGCAACAGCTGGGAAGAAATCCTCGCGCGCGGCGGCCTGCACATCCAGCCGCGCCAGCTGCATGCGGCACACACCATCACCACCGCCGTGCACAACGTGATCGAGGACATCCACCATCCCGACAACAGCCAGCCGGACGTGCACGTCATCGCCACCAATGTCTACATGAAGACCGCACAAGGCTGGCGCATCGTCACGCACCACGCCTCGGTCGCACCGGGACCGGCGCCGTCGGAGCCGATCGCCGAGACCATGCTGCACTGATATTTTTTCTGCGCCGCCCGCTTGGCATCCCGTCCTGCGGCGGCGCATCCACTGTTCTCCATCCATGCACTACATCGCGCCTCGCTGGCTTCCCGGCGGCAACCTCCAAACGATTTATCCGTCGACCTTCATCGCCAAGCCGCCGGTGCATTTCCGGCGTGAACGCTGGAACACGCCCGACGACGACTTTATCGATGTCGACTTCGTCGACGGCCAGCCAGGGCAACCGCTGGTGGTACTGTTCCATGGACTGGAAGGTTCCTCCGACAGCCACTATTGCCGCGCCCTGATGGCGGCAGTGGCTGCGCGCGGCTGGACCGGCGTGGTGCCGCATTTCCGCGGCTGCTCGGGTGAAATCAATCTGGCGCCGCGCTTTTACCATTCCGGCGACAGCGGCGAACTTGACTGGATATTGCGCCGCCTGGTCACGCATCGGGCGACCATCGGCGCCGGCAAGTTCTACGCCACCGGCGTCTCGCTTGGCGCCAACGCTCTGCTGCGCTGGCTCGGCGAATCGCAGCACCAGGCCGAGTTCATCGACGCCGCGTGCGCGGTGTCGGCGCCGCTCGACCTGGCCGGCGGCGGCGCGGCGCTGGCGCATGGTTTCAACCGGATTTATTCACATGTGTTCCTGCGCACCATGCGTCCCAAATGCCTGGTCAAGCTGGATCAATTCCCCGGCCTGTTCAGCCGCGACGCGCTGCTGCAGGCCCGCGACCTCTACACCTTCGACAACATCGTCACGGCGCCGCTCCATGGCTACCGCAATACCGAAGACTATTGGGACCGCGCCAGCGCCAAGCACATCCTCCACGACATCACGGTGCCGACACTGGTGCTCAACGCCAAAAACGATCCATTCCTGCCGCCGCAGTATTTGCCGGAAAGCGCTGCCGCCTGCGTCAAACTGGAATATCCTGATGAAGGCGGCCATGTCGGCTTCCCCACCGGCGCACCGCCGGGCGAGCTGGGCTGGCTGCCGCAACGCATGCTGCATTTTCTGGAAGGCAAATAAGCAATGGATGACGTCGTCAGGCAAGCGATGGCCAAGTGGCCGAATGTGCCACACTGCTTCGGCTGGCTGAAGCTAGATGCGCGCGGACACTGGCGCATGCGCGACGAACGCGCCCAGCATCTTGATCTTCCCGGCGACAAGATCGCGCATCCGGCGCTGCTCGGCTTCATCAACCGCAATTACACCCACGATGAGGAAGGCCGCTGGTATTTTCAGAACGGTCCGCAGCGCGTCTACGTTGATCTTGAGTTGACGCCGCATATCGTGCGCACCGATCCGGTCGCGGGATTCATCACCCAGACCGGCGCCACACTGGAAGCGATTTCACATGCCTGGCTGACGCGGGAAGGCCAACTGGTGCTGGCATCGAGCACTATCGTCGCTGCGCTGGACGACCGCGACGCCGCCGCCGTGCTGGCGACACTGACGGTTGGGGGCCGGGCGGCCGGTGATGAGGAAATCATGGAGTGGCTGGACGGAAGCGATGCAGCCGGACTCGTTTTCTCCCATGACGGCAACGACCTCCCTTTGCAACGAATCGGTGCGGACGAGCTGGCCGGACAATTCGGTTTCGTCACGCACCCTCGCGCGACTTCCTGACAAGGTCTTGAGTCGTGACGATTATCCGCGCCCCTTGGTTTCCTTCATCTCGTCTTTCCACTGCTCCTTGAGATCGCGCTCACGCGCATCAATCATGGCCTGATCGTAGAAGGTGGCATCCGGCGCCTTGCGTGCGATGCCGAGCTGCTCCAGCGCCGCCGGCAAACTGCCTTGCAGTACATAGGATTCCGCCAGCGCCATGTGTTGCAGCGCTTGCTTGCCCTGCGCCGCATAGGCCTTGGCGAGCAGATCCTGCACCGCGACTTCCTGGCGATACAGCTGCGCCTGGTCGCGCAAATAGGTAACGGCGACGTCGTAGCGCTGCCCCTCGATCAACGCATCCGCGTACTGATGCGCCACCACGCGCGACAACGGGAATTGCTTGCGCGCAGCGTCGGCTTCCTTGAGCGCTTGGGCGCCTTGTTTTTTAGCCAGCTTGATGTCAATGTCGAGATTGGTGAACAGAATGCTCGGCACCATCGGCTGCGACGCCGCGCGCGCTTCCTGCAACAGGCTCTCGGCCTTGTCGTAGGAACGCTGCAGATAAGCCGCGTACGCCAGACCGTACTTCGACACCATGATCTGCATCTTGGTATTCTGGCGCAGCTGCGATTCAAAGTACGCCTGGGCATCGCGGGTACCTTGCGCCGTATTGTTCTGCAACAGACGTACGCGCGCGCGAATCAGCTGAAAATCGGGATTGTCGGCGCGCTGCCTGTAACGCTGGTCGCGTATGCGCGCCTGGATGTCGGCGATACGTTCGGTGGTCAGCGGGTGGGTCAGCAGGTAGGGGGGCACTGCGTCGCCGAGCCCGCGCGACGCGCTTTGCAGACGACCGAAAAACGCCACCATGCCAGAGGTGTCGAAGCCGCCGTCGCGCAGGATTTGCAAACCGACGCGATCGGCCTCGCGCTCGGCGTCGCGGCTGAAATTAAGTTGCCGTTGCATCGCAAGGCCGGTGCCGCCCATCATCGTCGCCATGGCGGCGTCGCCGCCGACTCTGGAGACGCCGGCCAGCGCACCGAGCACGATGGAAGCAAGCTGGATCATGGAATTCTGCTTTTGCTGGCCGATCATGCGCGCGATGTGGCGCTGGGCGACGTGACCGATTTCATGCGCCAGCACCGAGGCCAATTCGGACTCGCTCTGCGCTGCCAGCATCAGGCCGGAGTGTACTGCGATGAAGCCGCCCGGCAAAGCGAAGGCGTTCAACACCGGATCGCGCACCGCGAAGAAAAAGAAATCGTAGCCTGCTTCACCGCGCACGTCCGGCCGCACGGACACCAGGTTGGAGCCGAAGTTGTTGAGGTATTCCAGCACCGGGCCGTCATCGAGGTAGTCGGGATCGCGCCGGATATCGCGCATGATCTGCTCACCGAGTTTGCGCTCCACCAGCGGCGACAATCCCTCGCGTTCGGTATCTCCCAGCGTCGGCAACGTCTGCGCAACACCTGTGGTCGGCGCGACGGCCAGCGGCAGCGTCGCAGCAGTCAGCGCGAGCGCGGCGAACAGGGAACGCAAAGCTGGACGCAACAGCGAACGACGACGATGTGTTTGTTCAGAAGATACAGACTGACGCATAGACGGGCACTGAGTAAGGGGTGGCTTGGAGCGTGAGTGGCTCTTTCAATGCCTGCTATGATACCTGCAGTAATGACCGATTTTCACTTTCCGCCGCCATGACCGATTCCAACACGCCAAATTCACCGGCCGACGCCAACCAGGGCCTGACCCATTTCGATCAGGGCGGACAAGCGCACATGGTCGACGTCGGCGCCAAGCAGGACACTCATCGCATCGCCGTCGCCAGCGGCGTCATTTCCATGAAACCCGAAACGCTGGCCGTGATCCAGTCTGGCACCGCGAAGAAAGGCGACGTCCTCGGCATCGCCCGCATCGCCGCCATCATGGCATCCAAGCGTACCAGCGACCTGATTCCGCTATGCCATCCGCTGGCGCTGACGCATGTGTCGGTGGATTTTTCCATTGATGCAGTCTTGTCGCGCATCAGTTGCACGGTGCGCGTGGAAACCAACGGCAAGACCGGCGTCGAGATGGAAGCACTGACTGCCGTGCAGGTCGGACTGCTGACGATTTACGACATGTCCAAGGCGATTGACCGCGGCATGGTGATGTCCGATATTCGGGTCCAGGAGAAACATGGCGGAAAATCGGGATCGTGGTCGCAGGCCTGAGACGTTTGCTGTGGGCGTAAAAAAAGCGTGCTGATGCACGCTTTTTTATTACCGCTGAACGGATTAACCGCGGCAGACTTCTGGGGCGTATTTTGCAGGCAGCGTCGGCAAGTCTGCAGCCGGTGTGGTTGCCGTAGCCGGTGTGGTCGCCGTAGTTGATGTTCCGGGCGCGGTCTGACACAACCAGGTAATCGCGCTTGGATTGCTCGCCGACGGCACCAGCTTCAGGGTCTTTCCATTGGCTTCGCCACCAATCTCGCCAAAGGTGATAGTGATAATGCCGCCTTGCGCGATCTTGATGTCGGAAATCGACTTGATATCGGTCGACGGCGTAAATGTATAACCGGTCGCGTTCTGGTCAAAGCCGGTGCCATTCTTGGAGGCGATCGTCTCCGATACCGCCATCTTTGCCGGGGTCGCCAGATTTAGCCCTTCCGCCACTTTCGTGCGGACCAGGTAATCCCGGTATTGCGGAATCGCCACCATCGCGAGGACACCTACGATGGCGATAACGATCATCAATTCAATCAGGGTGAAACCGGTGGGTGAGTAACGTGCGGACCGCTTCGCTTGCATATTGTTTTCCTATTACAAAAAAATCGAGTTTCGGGAGCGTTGCCTGGCCATCTGTCCACGGCCGTCGTTTTCTCTCGGGCAACGCCAGACTCCCCGCATGGATCATATTCGCCCACGGCGAATTTGTGAACATCTTTATAACCGCACGGGCGAGGCGGAATTTATCATCCGGCCTCGCCCGGTTGCTTCAGACCTTCTTTATGCCGCGTGCTTTTGCGCCCTGCGTGCCAGCCAGCTGCCGACCATCACGACGCCGATGGCACCGACCACGCCGGGCAGGCTCAGATGCAGTTGCAGGCCGGGCACCTCGAACTCATGGTGCGGCAGATAGGTCTGCACCCAGCCCTTGATCGCCACGTCGGAGATGATCATGCCGCCCGCAAGATAGCCGAGCAAAGCCGCGCCCAGCGTGATGATGAGCGGCGCCTTTTCCATCAGCTTGAGCACCAGCGTGCTACCCCAGACAATGATGGGGATGCTGACCAGAATGCCGAACACCACCAACAGCAACTGATGTTCGCCGGCTGCCTGTTCGGCAGCGCTGGCAATCGCGATGACGTTGTCCAGGCTCATCACCAGGTCGGCCACGACGATGGTTTTGATCGCCGACAACAGCTTGTCGCTGCCATTGATTTCACCATGGCCGTCGTCTTCGCTGAGCAGCTTGGTGCCGATCCAGAACAGCAGGACGCCCCCCACCAGCTTGATGAACGGCATTTGCAGCAAGGTCACCGCGAAGGCGATCAGCACGATACGAATGGCGATGGCGCCGAACGTGCCCCACAGGATGCCGCGCAAGCGCAGGTTGGCCGGCAGGTTGCGGCACGCCAGCGCAATCACGATGGCGTTGTCGCCACCGAGCAAAATATCGATCAGGATGATCTGGCCGACCGCCAGCCAGTTCAGTTCCGTCAAAAAATCCATACAACCCCCAAAATATTCGTGAACACTAAAGCAATATGGGGAGCCGGAGCTCCCCATATTGGTATGTCACCGGTCAGGCCGGGAAGTTCTGCCGAGTTTGCAACGATCGCAACAACGTCGACAAATCAATCCAGCCTGCCGTTCGCTTGCCAGTGCGGCAAATGAATTACAGCACCGACTTCAGCAGACGCGCCATTTCCGACGGATTGCGTGTTGCCTTGATGCCGCACTCTTCCATGATCGCCAGCTTCGCTTCGGCAGTATCAGCACCACCCGAGATCAGCGCGCCGGCATGGCCCATGCGCTTGCCTGGAGGCGCAGTCACGCCGGCGATGAAGCCGATGACTGGCTTCTTCATGTTGTCCTTGACCCAGTACGAAGCGTTGGCTTCGTCAGGACCGCCGATTTCACCGATCATGATGACGGCATCGGTGTCCGGATCGTCATTGAAGGCCTTCATGATGTCGATGTGCTTCAGACCGTTGATCGGGTCGCCGCCGATACCGACTGCGGACGATTGACCGAGACCCAGTGCGGTCAGTTGACCGACGGCTTCATAGGTCAATGTGCCCGAACGGGAAACCACGCCGATGCGGCCCTTCTTGTGGATGTGACCCGGCATGATGCCGATCTTGATTTCGTCCGGTGTGATCAGGCCTGGGCAGTTAGGACCGAGCAGCAATGTCTTGCTGCCGGCCTTGGCCATGCGGTTTTTCAGTTCCAGCATGTCGCGCACAGGAATGCCTTCAGTGATACAGATGGCCAGGTCCAGGTCGGCTTCGACAGCTTCCCAGATCGCAGCTGCTGCGCCTGCAGGTGGAACGTAGATCACCGAAACGGTCGCGCCGGTAGCCTTCTTGGCTTCGGACACATTCGCGAAAATTGGAATGCCTTCGAAATCTTCGCCGGCCTTCTTCGGGTTCACGCCTGCAACGAAAGCGTTCTTGCCGTTCGCGTAATCGCGGCACATGCGGGTGTGGAATTGACCGGTTTTGCCGGTGATACCTTGGGTGATGACTTTGGTGTCTTTATTGATCAGAATCGACATAGCTATTCCTTGTCCTATTATTTACCGTTGGCTGCAGCAACAACTTTTTGCGCAGCTTCTTCCATGCTGTCTGCCGAGATGATCGGCAGGCCGGAGTCGGCCAGCAGCTTCTTGCCGATTTCTTCGTTGGTGCCCTTCATGCGCACAACCAGCGGCACTTTCAGGGAAACGGCCTTGGACGCAGCGATCACGCCTTCGGCGATCACGTCACAGCGCATGATGCCGCCGAAGATGTTGACCAGGATGGCTTTCAGTTCTGGGTTCTTCAGCATGATCTTGAATGCTTCGGTAACCTTCTCTGTAGTTGCGCCGCCGCCGACGTCCAGGAAGTTGGCTGGCTCGCCGCCGAACAGCTTGATGGTGTCCATGGTGGCCATGGCCAGACCGGCGCCGTTGACCAGGCAGCCGATGTTGCCGTCGAGGGAAATGTAGGCCAGGTCGAACTTGGAAGCTTCGACTTCAGCTGGATCTTCTTCGTCCAGATCGCGGTAAGCGACGATTTCAGGATGACGGAACAGCGCGTTGGAGTCGAAGTTGAACTTGGCGTCCAGAGCGATGACCTTGCCGTCGCCGGTCAGGATCAGCGGGTTGATTTCGGCCAGCGACGCATCGGTTTCCCAGTATGCCTTGTACAGACCTTGCAATTGCTTGCGCGCGTCGACCACGGACGCGGCTGGAACGCCGATCTTGGTGGCGATGCTGTCAGCGTCGGCATCGGTCAGGCCGGTCGACGGATCGATGGCGATCTGGTGGATCAGTTCAGGGTGGCTTTCTGCAACTTCTTCGATGTCCATGCCGCCTTCGCTGGAAGCCATCAGGACCACACGTTGGCTGACGCGGTCGGTGACCATGGAAACGTACAGTTCCTTCTTGATGTCCGCGCCTTCTTCGATCAGCAGGCGACGCACTTTTTGGCCTTCAGGGCCAGTCTGGTGCGTGATCAATTGCATGCCGAGGATCTGGCCGGCGTATTCCTTGACTTGTTCCAGGGACTTGGCGACTTTCACGCCGCCGCCCTTGCCGCGGCCACCCGCGTGGATTTGCGCCTTGACGACCCACACCGGACCGCCCAGCGTTTCAGCTGCCTTGACGGCATCTTCAACGGATTGGCATGGAATGCCGCGTGGAACGGTCACGCCGAATTGGCGGAGGATTTCTTTGCCCTGATACTCATGGATTTTCATGGGAGCTTCCCTTTAAGACACTATTAAATAAAACTTACTGGATTGAAATCCGGCTGGCGGCAACACCGCGCGGCGCGAATGGAGGCAAGAATCCGCGCTGGCGCGTTTTCCCCGAACGAGGAGACGCGTGGCTGATGCAGCCGGGCGGATTGCTTAGTAGAAGGTGCAGACAGTGCATTGGGCATAGAGAATGCCATTTGATCAACATTAGTCGTTGTCGCATTGCGTGTCGTCATCGCAAAGATTGCCATGACAGCCGCTAATGCGGCGCAGCAAAAACCCGGAGATTTTAGCACAGCTCGCCCCGCCTAGGCAGCAGGATGGGCTTATGGAGACTATTTTTGCGGGATTGCCGTACGGACAAAAGTCCACGCTACAGCAGGGGTATTGACGAACTACCGAAGGGAAACCTTGATTAATCGACCGATCGGTCAATCAAAATCGTCATGCTCACCGTCGCTCCACGCAGTTTTGACCGCCGCTTGAATCGCCCGATGCGAAAAACCACGCTGCTGTAGAAAACGCATGCACTTGGCGCGCGCCACGCCGTCGGTCGGCGCTTCGTCGAATTTGCGCCGCAAAACTTCGCGCGCCCGCTCGTTTTCACCCTGGGTGAGCCCAATTTTGGCTTCCCCCAGCGCTTCGCCGGTGATGCCGTGGCTTTTCAATTCGGAAAGGATGCGGTTGTTGCCGTAACGGCCAACGCGACGATTCACCAAGGATTCGGAGAAACGCTCTTGAGAAAGGAATTTGGATTCTTGCAGCCAGTTCAGCAGAGCTTCGATATCGTCGTCATCTTGCGCGTAAGGAGTTAGCTTACGCGCAAGTTCCAGACGACTATGCTCACGTGAAGAGAGATATTTGAGCGCTCGCGCCTTCAGGCTGATTTGCGGCCTGGGCATCGGTCACACCGTCGCGATCGTTGCGACCGACAAGACACGAGCGAAGTACAACGACATCAGGATTCTTCGGCAGCGACGTTCTTTGCAGAACCTTTGCCAGTTGGTGCCGGTGTTGCAGCAGCAGGAGTACCTGCACCACCTGCAGCCAATTCAGGAACGCCCAACGAAACGCGTACCTTGTTTTCGATTTCGCGCGCCAGTTCCGGACGTTCTTTCAGGAAATTGCGTGCATTGTCCTTACCCTGGCCGATACGTTCGCCGTTATAGCTGTACCAGGCGCCGGACTTTTCCACGATCTTGGCGTCTGAGCCCAGATCGAGAATTTCACCTTCGCGCGATGTGCCTTCGCCATAAAGAATGTCGAAGTGAGCTTCGCGGAATGGCGGCGCCACCTTGTTCTTGACGACTTTGACCTTGGTTTCGCTGCCGATGACTTCGTCACCAGACTTGATCGAGCCGGTGCGGCGGATATCCAGGCGCACGGAGGCGTAAAACTTCAGCGCGTTGCCGCCGGTGGTTGTTTCGGGGTTGCCGAACATGACGCCGATCTTCATGCGGATCTGATTGATGAAGATCACGGTGGTGCTGGTGCGGTTGATGCTGCCGGTCAGCTTGCGCAGCGCTTGCGACATCAGGCGTGCTTGCAGGCCCGGCAGGGAGTCACCCATGTCGCCTTCGATTTCGGCACGTGGCGTCAGGGCAGCAACCGAGTCGATGACGATCAGGTCAACGCCGCCGGAGCGCACCAGCGCATCGGTGATTTCCAACGCTTGTTCACCGGTATCGGGCTGCGAAATCAGCAGTTCGGATAAATTGACGCCCAGTTTCTGCGCGTAAGTCACGTCCAGTGCATGTTCCGCGTCGATAAAGGCGCAGGTGCCGCCGATTTTTTGCATTTCAGCAATGGCTTGCAGTGTCAGCGTGGTCTTACCGGAGGATTCCGGACCGTAGATTTCAATCACGCGGCCGCGCGGCAGACCGCCGACGCCCAGCGCGATGTCCAAGCCAAGGGAGCCGGTCGAGACGACCTGGATTTCCTCGAGGACTGCGCCGTCTTCCATACGCATGACCGAGCCCTTGCCGAATTGCTTCTCGATCTGTGCAAGGGCAGCGGCCAGCGCTTTGCCCTTCTCAGAGTTGTTCGCGGATTTTTTATCGTCCATAGGGTTCTTTCAACAAAGTGTTCGTTCGGATCAGTCAGAGATCAACTAAGCAGCACTGTATAAAAAAACAGTTGTTTGTGCAAGTTCTTTTTCTGCTGTTGCAATCCGGAATAGCGGAATGGGCCGAAATGGCGCGACAGCGCAAGGAATACGATTGCGATCGAAAAAAAATTCGATAGTCTGTTAGTATGCCGCCGATTCCCCGGCTCCCGAGATTCCGATTATAACGGCCCTGCCGGTACGGTTCATGCATGCACAACGTCTGTTCCTCGTTTTTCGGAAGCGACGGCTGTAGCGTCTTTCAGCGATAATGCAGATGATTTCAAGGAATATCCCAGATTTATTGCGGATATTCGACGTATTTGATATACATTTCTAGCTAGTAATATTACGAGTTTCCTGCTTTCCCCCTATGACCCTGGTTCCATTCAGCCGCATTTCCAGCCTGCGCTCGCTCATCATCGACGACATGCCGGCCATGCGCCAAAACATTCGCATGCATCTGGGCCAGCTCGGCATCACCAAAGTCGACCAGGCCGGCACGCCCGACGAAGCGATTCGCGCCGTCCAGGGCGGCAGTACGTACGACCTCATCGTCTGCGACTACAACCTGAACAAGGAAACCAACGGTCAGCAGTTGCTGGAATTCTTCCGCACCCAGCATATGCTGTCGCCCACCACCATGTTCATCATGGTCACGGCCGAAAGCGGTTACAACCTGGTTGCCAGCGCCGCCGAATTCCAGCCTGACGCCTACATGCTCAAGCCGCTGACGGCGTCCAAGCTGGCCGACCGGATCGACCGCCTGCTGGAAAAGCAGAACGCGCTGCTGCCGATCAATGAAAAGCTCAAGCGCAAGGACCAGGCCGGCGCCATCGTTGAATGCGACAACGTGCTGAAGGTCGCGCCCAAATGGATCGTCGACATCCTCAAGACCAAGGGCAGCCTGCTGATCGAACTGCGCCGCATCGAAGAAGCGCGCGCGGTCTACGCGCAGGCGCTGGAAATGCGCGACGACCTGGTATGGGCCAAGGTCGGCATGGCGCGCTGCAATATCGTGGCCGGCCAATTCGACGACGCCAAGGTGCTGGTGCAAGCCGTGCTGGCGCAGAATTCGCAATACATTGAAGCCTACGACCTGCTGGCGCAGATTGAAGAGGCGCAAGGCAATCAGCAACAGGCGCTGGACGCCCTCGCGCGTTCGTCCGAAATCATCCCGTCGGCGCGCCGCAGCCGCCTGGTCGGCGACGCCGCCTACCGCGTCGGCGACCTGGACCAGGCCAAGGAAGCGTTCGACAAGGTGCTCAAGCACACCAAGGGTTCGCTGACCGCGCAGCCGAGCGACCTGCTGACGCTGGCACAGGTGCACGTCGACACCGGCGACGGAGATGCGGCGCTGGCGCTGCTGGCCAATGCGCCCAAGCGCTACGCTGAATCGAAGATGTTCATCTCGACGCAATCGGCAGTGGCGGCGCAGGCGTATGTTCAGCTGGGCGACATGATTTCCGCCGAAATGGCGTTCGAAGCGGCACGCAATGCCGCCGAAGGTACCCCATCTGAAATGGGGACGTTGGCGCTGGCCAAGGCTGCGTTCTCGGTCGGTCGCGACGAAGAAGGCGCGCAGCTGATTTCACAGGCCGTCAAGTCCGACCACGAAAACAAGACGCTGCTGACGCTGGCGCGCAAAGTCCTGGCTGATTGCGGCAAGGAAAGCATGACCGACGAACTGGTCGACGGCGCCGTCAAGCAATGCATGGGCATCATTGCCGAAGCGAACGCCTTGATGCGCAGCGCCAAGCCGGATGAATCGCTGGCCAAACTGGAAGAAGCGCTGCACAGCATGCCGGAAAACACCGGCGTGCTGATGGCAGCCGCCCAGCTGCATCTGCTGTGGATGAGCCAGCGCGGGATCAATCAGGATTACGTCAAGCGCGTCAACCGCTACCTCAATACGCTGGACCGCCTGATCCCGGGCAACGACCGCGTCAGCAAGATGCATAAATTCCTACGAGACGCGGTTGCCAAAGCTGCGCAGAAGAGCTGATCCATGGACGCAAAACTGGCCGCCATTATTGTTCACGACATCAAGAATTCGCTCGGCGTACTGGAGGGTGAATTGCGCGTGCTTGCCGCCGAGTCGCCCGACGAGCGCGCCGGCCACGCGCACCTGACCTGCCTCACGCTGCAGGAAAAGCTGATCGGCTTCCTGACGCTGTATAAAGCGTCTTCGCAAGGACTGACGGCGCAGATCGAAGCGCTGTCGCCGCAGGATTTCCTTGAAGGCCTGCTACGCCACCTGACCATCAGTCAATCTGGCCTCGAGGTCGCGATCAATAGCGCAGGCATGCCGCTGGTCGCCTTCTTCGATGAAAATCTGGTCGGCCTGGCGCTCGAAGCCGCGTTGCAGAACGCCACCCGCTTCGCCCGCTCGCACATCGAACTGTCCTGCCGCAAGGATGGCAACGGCGTGGTATTCAGTATCCGCGACGACGGCCCCGGCATCGGCACGCACGAAATCAAACCGTCCACCGGTCTCGGCATGGATTTGTGCAAGGCCATCGCCGCCGCCCACCAAAAGGGCGACAAGAAAGGCGAAGCATTGCTGAGCAACCATCCCGACGGCGGCGCCCAGTTCGAACTGCATTTACCCTGACATCGTGCTGATTCTCTGCGCGCCCGGCATGCGTTGAACGCATAAGCAAGCGCGAAAAAAATCGTTCTTTTCCCTGGACTTCGTCCGTAGAGTCATCCCGACAGGGACAGGCTGGCCTCGTTTGCAACGAGGCGGCCTGACAGACTCGAACAAGAAAAGGACATCATGCAACGCCGCCACTTCCTCCAGTTGAGCACTGCCACGGCAGCAACCTTCGGCTCTGCCGCATTGGGCCTGCCGCTGATCGGCCGCGCCGCCGACGCGCCCAAGACCATCCGCCTCGACTATGCAACGTATTCACCACCCAGCCTGGTGCTGAAGAAATTCGGCTGGCTGGAAGAAGACCTGAAGTCCTCCGGAGGTTCGGTGAAATGGGTGCTGAGCCAGGGCAGCAATCGCGCGCTCGAATACCTCAACAGCGACAGCGTCGACTTCGGCAGCACAGCCGGTCTGGCCGCCCTGCTTGCGCGCGCCAACGGCAATCCGGCCAAGGCGGTGTATGTATTTTCGCGTCCCGAGTGGACCGCGCTGGCAGTACAGAAAGACTCCACCATCAAATCGGTAAAGGAACTCAAGGGCAAGAAAATCGCCGCCACCAAGGGCACCGATCCTTATCTGTTCCTGCTGCGTGCGCTGCATGAAAACGGTCTCTCCAAGAGCGACGTGGAAATCCTCCACCTGCAACATCCCGACGGTCGCGTCGCGCTGGAACAAAAGCGCGTCGACGCCTGGGCCGGACTCGATCCGCATCTGGCGGCCAGCGAGCTGGAAGCCGGCTCGAAGCTGATCTATCGCAACGTCAATTTCAATACCTACGGTTTCCTCAACGTCAGCGACAGCTTCGCCGCCAGATATCCGGACGAGGTCAAGCGCGTGATTCGCGCCTACGAACGTGCGCGCCTGTGGATCATCAAGAACCCGGACGAGACCGCCAGGCTGATCGCCGAAGAAGCCAAGCTGTCGCTGCCGGTGGCGCAACTGCAACTCAAACGCAATGATTTTTCCAACCCGCAGATCGGCAAGGAACATATCGACGCGCTGCGCGCCGCTGCGCCCATCCTGCTCGACGAAGAACTGGTCAAGGGCGGCACCGACCTCTCCAGAACGATCACCACGCTGATCGATCCTGCTTACTCGCAAGGCCTGATCCGCCAGGCATGAAGCCATGAAAGAGTCGCACTCGCTGCTGTCGCTGGAAGCGCATCAAGCTGGTTTTTTGCACGATGCGCAAGACCGTGCCACGGAGGTCGCCCGCGCGCCGAAGAAGCCCATCAACTGGCCATGGGGAGCCCTGCTGCCCGTGTTTTTTTTGGGCGCGCTGGAAATCGGCTCAGCGCTGGACCTGATCCCGTCACGGCTGCTGCCGCCGCCGAGTGAGATTGCGCAGACCATCTACGCACTGGCCAAGCGCGACCTGTTCGCCCACATCGCCGTCAGCGTGGCGCGCGTAGCCGCAGGCTTCTCCATCGGCGCGCTGCTGGCGGTCGCCTTCGGCGTCTTGGTCGGCATGCATAGACGCGCCGAGTCGCTGCTGGAGCCGTCCTTTCAGGCGCTGCGTGCAATCCCCAGCCTGGCCTGGATTCCCTTGCTGCTGCTGTGGCTGGGCATCGACGAGACGCCCAAGATTGTATTGATCGCCATCGGCGCGTTCTTCCCGGTCTATATCAATCTGGTGGCCGGCATCCACAATGTCGATCGCAAACTGCTCGAAGTCGGCGAAATCCATGGTCTTTCATCACGCGACCTGATTCGCCGCATCCTGCTGCCGGCGGCTTTGCCGAACCTGTTCACGGGATTACGCACCGGACTCAGCCTGTCCTGGATGTTCCTGGTCGCGGCCGAGCTGATCGCCGCCACCAAGGGCGTCGGCTACCTGTTGTCCGACGGCCGCGAAAGCAGCCGTCCCGACATCGTACTGGCCGCCATCATCATCCTGGCCACGCTGGGGAAACTTTCCGACAGCCTGCTCAAGCATATCGAGACGCGCAAATTGCGCTGGCGCGACGTGCTGGCTTCTCGGCCAGACTGACCCGGCTGACCATCTTTCGACTTTACCTTTTCTCCTCATGACAACTCAATTGCAACGCCGCCGCCTGCTCCACGCTATCGCCACACTGACCTCCGCCGCTGCAGCCGGCAGCTTCGCCCTGCCCGCCTTCGCACAGACCGGTAAGCCGGTACTGGCGCGCATCGGCTATCAGAAATCCTCGACGCTGCTGACCGTGCTCAAGGCCAACGGCACGCTGGAAAAACTGCTGGCACCGCTCAACGTCAAGATCAGCTGGCACGAATTCTCCAGCGGCCTGCCGCTGCTGGAAGCGCTTAACGTCGGCGGTGTCGACCTCAGCGCCGACGTTGCCGATACCGTGCCGGTGTTCGCCCAGGCGGCCGGCGCAAAGCTGACCTACGTGGCGCAGGAGGCGCCGTCGCCATCGGCGCAAGCGATCGTCGTGCGCGCCGATTCGCCGATCAAGACCGTGGCCGATCTCAAGCGCAAGAAGATTGCCGTGACCAAGGCGGCCGGCGTGCATTACCTGTTGATTGCAACATTGGAAAAGGCCGGCCTGAAATTCAGCGACATCGATGCCGCCTATCTCACCCCGGCCGACGGCCGCGCCGCCTTCGAACGCGGCAGCGTGGACGCCTGGGTGACCTGGGATCCGTTCCTCGCGGGCGTGCAGAAACAAACGCAGGTGCGCATCTTGTCGGATGGCCGCAATGTGGCTGACTACCAGCGCTATTACCTGGCCTCGACGCCGTTCGCTGCAGCGCATCCGGACGTGCTGGCGATCGTGTTTGATGAATTGAAAAGGACTGGATTGTGGGTACGCCAGAATCCGAAGGAAGCGGCCGCTTTCCTGGCGCCGATCTGGGGCCTGGATGCGCCGACCATTGAATTGGCAAACAGCCGCCGCAGCTATGACGTGCGCGCGGTGGTGGTGAATGCGCTGGGTGAACAGCAGCGCATCGCCGATGCCTTCTTCGCGGCAGGCTTGCTGCCGAAGAAGGTCAACGCCACCGACGTGTCGATCTGGAAGCCGGCGTAAGCCGGCCGTTCAGATCGGGATAAATCAGGATAAGCATGGACTGGCTCGACGCAACGACAGCGGCACTGGCGATCATCGCCGTACCGCTGGCTTTGCGTTATTCCTTCCGTACAAATAAAGATTCAGGCGCCGAGACGGCGGCCTGCGATTGCGCAGCAGCTACGAAGACCAAAGCGGCCGAGTCAGTCAACCGTCAAGACTTTCCTCAGAAAGAAGAGCCGACGCAAGAGCGGCAACCCGATTCTCTTTCGTCGTCTCGACGATAGGGCTTCACTCTTAAACCAGGCTGGTGCGCACGCTGATGTCGGCTTTCAGTACCTTCGACACCGGACAGCCCTTCTTGGCAGCATCGACCGCTTCGTCGAACTTGGCTTGATCCGGATTCTGCAATTTCGCCTTCACATCCAGCACGATGGTGGTGATGGAGAAGCCGTCTTCCACTTTTTCCAGCGTCAGTGTGGCGTTGGTGTCGATGCGTTCCACGCCGAGTCCCGCCTTGCCGAGACGGCTGGACAAGTCCATCGAAAAGCAACCTGCATGTGCGGCGGCGATCAGTTCTTCGGGATTGGTGCCGACGCCGTTTTCAAAGCGCGTGGAAAACGAATACTGCGTCGAGTCCAGTGTCTTGCTTTCGGTGGTCAGCGCGCCCTTGCCATCCCTCAGGCTGCCGTTCCAGACGGCGGAAGCTTGTCGTTGCATGGTGTTCTCCTTTGCATCATTGGACTAAAGGGTCATCATGCGACGTCTGCTGAGACGGCGACATAGGACAAGCGCGCAAGCAGGCGTAGGAGTTGACGACGTCGGTACTGACGCCAGCATCGCGATCAAAAAAAAAGCCGCTCCAAAGAGCGGCTTTCCAGTCCGATCAAACGTCGATCAGGACAGTTGCTGAATACCAGCCAATACCCAGCCGCCGTTGCCGGAGACCGGCTTGGACAGGTTCCAGATTTCATTGAACTGGGTAGGCGAAGCGTTCTGGTCTTCCTTGATGAAGCCGAAGAATTTCACGCTTGCCAGATAGTCGTTGCCGACCGTCTCGACGCCCAGCATGTCCGCATCCAGCGACACCACGTCGGTGTGATTGGCCGAGGCGCCGCGCTCGGTCAATTGCATCTTCAGTTCACCGAACATTTCAGGCGTCGTGAATTCGCGGATGTCATTGGCGTCGCCCTTGTCCCAGGCGGCTTGCAGACGGATGAAGTAAGTCTTGGCATTGCGCACAAAACCGACCGTATCGAAGTCCGCGGGAACGCCGTAAGACGATGGCTCAAACGCCGCAGCACCGGCGCCGCCGACAGCAGCAGCACCGCTGCCGAAGGTGTTGCCTTGCAGCGCCTTCGGTTGCTCGGCTTCCAGTTGCGAGCCGATGGCCGGCGTCTGGTTGCTGAAGTCGCCCTGATTGGCGGCGTAGGCCGGACGCTCATTGCTGTTGCTGTTGGCTTCCGATTTGCGGCGGAACATGCGGTAGATGAACATGGCGGCGAAAGCCAGCAGGGCGACCATCAGAATGGTGCTGATCATGCTTGCCATGGCGCCGCCAAGGCCGAAGTGCGACAACAGCGCGCCCAGGCCGAGACCCAGCAAGGCGCCGCCGAGGATGCCCTTCCATGGGCTAGGCTTCGGCGCCGCTGCTGCAGGGGCTGCGGCGGGCGCAGCCGGCTTGGCCGCTGCGGCCTGGTTCTGCTGCATAGGGCTTTGCGCCTGGCGGCTGGCGCCCGACGATTGCTTGCCGATCGAACCACCGCCGCCGAGGCGCTTGGCCTCAACGCTGGTGACGCCGATGGCGAGGGTCATCGCAGCCACTATCAGCGCGACAAATACTTTTTTCATGCTATCTCCTGAGATGGAATGTGATGCGAAGGCGGTCGCATCGGCCGTAAAACAATAGAAACTGGTTGGTGCGTGTACCGGTTCAAGTCGGATGCAGCAGATGACAGGGTCGCAACGCAAGACAATGCAAGATGCGCGCAATCAGCTATCGCCGCACGAGGGACGAAAACCGGTGTTTGCCGCGAACGGCAAAGGGGGACTTAAACGCGCGGCGGACGGCCGGCGAGAGGGAGGAAAGGCGGTTGGCGCGCATCGTCGCTGCGCAGAGCAGGCGCCAACGTGGCCGAGTCTGAGACAAAGGCCATGGCCGGATTGAGCACGGTTTCGTCGCCCACGCCGGCATGGCTGGAAAAATCTTCGGTATCGGCATACGACAGATCGTCGTCGCCATCGGCGGAGTCGGCCAGCGCCTGCTGTTGTGCAGCGGCATCATCGGCATTCACCTCGCCACCGGATGCGGCGGCAAGTTCCAGTGCCTGGCGCAATTGCTCCTGTTGCTGCACTTGCTGCTCAAGCGCCACCGAGTCGATGGCCGTCTTGTACGTGAGCATCCCTGCAAAGACTTGCACGGGCAGCAAACAGATCAGCAAAATGGCAAACAGACGCTTCATCGCAGTTTTAAGACAATCAACTCGAAAATTATACCAAGAGTAAGCTCAAATGCGGGCGTTAAGCTGATTTATCAAGGGCTTACAGAAAAATAGCGCGCCTTTGCGCCAGCGCAAGAGCAGGCCTGATTATGCATTGCAATAGGCCTCGATTTAGTAGAATATGCAGAAAAATATAGCAATACTCCTAAATATAACTCGAGACAACGGCCGCCACCTGCGCGGATCACTACCATGCGTATCCTGCTTGCAGAAGATGACAGTGTTCTGGCCGACGGTTTGACGCGCTCGCTGCGCCATTCCGGTTATGCCGCTGATTGCGTCAAGAACGGCATCGAAGCCGACTCTGCGCTGTCGACCCAGGATTTCGACTTGCTGATCCTCGACCTCGGCCTGCCCAAGATGTCCGGCCTGGAAGTGCTACGACGCCTGCGCGCGCGCAACTCGCGCTTGCCGGTATTGATCCTCACCGCCGCCGACTCGGTCGAGCAGCGCGTGCAGGGCCTCGATCTGGGCGCCGACGATTACATGGCCAAGCCGTTTGCCCTGTCCGAACTGGAAGCACGCGTACGCGCCCTGACCCGGCGCGGCGCCGGCGGTGGCCCGACCGTCATCCGCCACGGCTCGCTCAGCTACGACCAGGTTGGCCGCATCGCCTACATCGGCGAGCAAATGCTTGATCTTTCCGCACGCGAACTGGGACTGCTCGAAGTATTATTGCAGCGTACCGGCCGGCTGGTCTCCAAGGAACAGCTGGTGGATCATCTATGCGAATGGGGCGAGGAAGTCAGCAATAATGCGATCGAAGTCTATGTCCACCGCTTGCGCAAGAAAATCGAAGTCGGCGGCATCCGCATCGCCACCGTGCGCGGCCTCGGCTATTGCCTGGAAAAACTGCCCGAGTCCATCGCGAGCGCCGGCGTTGCCAGCAACGCCTGAGCACACCGCGTCTCCAACCTCCAACTCACCTAGCGCAGGCCTGAGCCATGCCTGACGCCCGCCACATTGATCCGCAACCCGTCGTTGCCGCAGTCCCTCCCAAGGGCAAGCGCCGCGCCACTATCGAGACGCAGCCGGAAGAGCGCATCCAGCGCTCGCTGTTCGGCGAAATCCTCGACTGGATGCTGGCGCCGCTGCTGCTGCTGTGGCCGATGAGCATCGCCATCACCTACCTGATCGCACAATCGATCGCCAACCAGCCGTTCGACCGCGCGCTGGAAGACAGCGTCACCGTGCTGGCCCAGCAAGTCTCGGAAGTCAACGGCAAGACCGTGGCGCGCCTGCCGGTCTCGGCGCGCGACCTGCTGCGCGCCGACGACATCGACAACATCTATTTCCAGATCACCGGCCCGCGCGGTGAATTCGTCGAAGGCGACCGCGACATGCCGCAGCCGCCTGTCGACGAAGACAAGACCATCGGCTCTGTGCAGTTCCGCAACGACATCCTGCACGGCAACGACGTGCGCATCGCTTACACGCAAGTCGACCTGCGCCGCACTTCTGAACAACGCGCCGCGTCGTCGAAGGAGCCGCGCCTGGCCACGGTGCAAGTCGGCGAAACACTGGAGAAACGCGCCCAGCTCGCCAATGAAATCATCAAGGGCGTGATCCTGCCGCAGTTCGTGATCCTGCCGGTGGCGCTGGCGCTGGTGTGGTTCGCGTTGTCGCGCGGACTGTCGCCGCTGTCGGAATTGCAGCAGCGCATCCGCGCGCGCCGTCCCGATGATCTGAGCCCGATCGACTCGGGCCAAGTACCGGAAGAAATCTCGCCGCTGGTGCGCTCGCTCAACGACATGCTGGCGCGATTGTCGCAAACCATCGCGCTGCAAAAACGTTTCATCGCCGACGCCGCGCATCAGATGAAAACGCCGCTGGCCGGCATGCGCATGCAGTCCGAACTTGCCCTGCGCCAGACCGACCAGGCCGACATCCACCGCTCGCTGGAACAACTGGCCAAGAGCTCGGAATCGGCCACGCGCCTGGTCAATCAATTGCTGTCGCTGGCCCGCGCCGAAAACCAGACGCCCGCGACCGCACCATTCGAACCGATCGAATTGTCGGAGCTGGCGCGCAACGTCGTGCAGGACTGGGTGCCGATGTCGTTCACGCAGCGCATCGATCTCGGCTTCGAGCAGCCCGGCCATCCCATCATGATCTCGGGCAACTCCATCATGCTGCGCGAGCTGCTCAGCAACCTGCTCGACAACGCCCTCCACTACACCCCGGCGCTCGGCAGCGTCACGGTGCGCGCGCGTGCCGACGAAGACAGCGGGCAGGCCTTCCTGGAAGTGGAAGACACCGGTCCCGGCATCGCTCCGACCGAACGCGGTCACGTATTCGAACGCTTCTACCGCATCCTTGGCACCCACACCGCCGGCAGCGGCCTGGGACTTGCCATTGTGCGCGAGATCGCGCAGCAGCACGAAGCGACCGTCGACATCTCCAACAACCCGCGCAGCACCGATCCCAAAGCACCCGGCTGCCTGTTCCGCGTGACGCTGCGCATGACGCCGCGCCAGACCTACATGGACGACATCGGCTGATATGGAAAACAAGACTGCATCCAATTTCTGGGACAAGACGCGTCGCCTGACCATGACACTGCTGGGGCTGTGGTTCGTGGTCACCTTCGGTGCCGTGTTCTTTGCGCGCGAGCTGGACCGCGTCAACCTGTTCGGCTGGCCGCTGTCGTTCTACATGGCGGCGCAGGGCATCATGCTGGTCTATCTGGCGATCGTGGTGGTCTATACGATCCGGATGGGCCGTGCGGAACGACAACTACAACAAACCGGCGAGCACACGCATGGAGAGTGACAAGAGTTTTTTCTGGCGGCTGACGCGCTACTACTCGTGGTACACGGTCGGCTTCATCCTGTTCCTGCTGGTATTGGCGGTGCTGGAACACGAAGGCATGCCGCGCGCCTGGATCGGCTACCTGTTCATGTTCGTGACGATCGCGCTGTACGCCGGCATCGGCGTGGTCAGCCGCACCTCCGACGTACCCGAATACTACGTCGCCGGGAGGCGCGTGCCGGCGCTGTTCAACGGCATGGCGACGGCGGCCGACTGGATCTCGGCGGCGACCTTCATCAGCCTGGCCGGCGGCCTCTATTTGCAAGGCTTCGACGGCCTCGCCTACATCATGGGCTGGACCGGCGGCTATTGCCTGGTGGCGCTGCTGATCGCACCTTACCTGCGCAAGTTCGGCCAATACACCATTCCCGACTTCCTGGCCGAACGCTATCCGGGCCGCTACAGCGGCAACCTGGTGCGCATCCTCGCGGTGATCGCCACCATCATCATTTCGTTCACCTATGTGGTGGCGCAGATCTATGGCGTCGGCCTGATCACCTCGCGCTTCACCGGCATCGATTTTTCGATCGGCATCTTCCTCGGGCTGGCCAGCATCCTGGTGTGCTCCTTCCTCGGCGGCATGCGCGCGATCACCTGGACCCAGGTGGCGCAATACATCATCATCCTGTTCGCTTACCTGATCCCGGTAATCTGGTTGTCGGCCAAGCACACCAGCGTGCCGGTGCCGCAGGTGGCCTACGGGTCGGTGCTGCCGAAACTGAATGCAGCCGAGAAACGCATCGCCGACGATCCCAAAGAAAAAGAAGTCAGCGCGATCTTCCAGGCGCGCGCCGACGACTACGAAAAGAAGCTGCGCACCCTGCCGCGCTCATGGGAAGAAGGCCGCATCGACGCCCAGCATCACATCGAGGAAGTCAAACGCAACAGCCATGCCTCGCTGGCCGAGATCAAGAGCGCCAGCCGCGCGCTGACGGCCTACCCCAAGAGCGCCGAGGAGGCCGAACGCAAGTGGACCGACGCCAAGGCCTACAACATCGCACGCGCACAACCGCCGGTGTCGCAGACCGAGCCCTTCCCCGGCAAGGATGAGGACGCAGCCAACATCAAGCGCAACAATTTCCTGGCGCTGGTGTTTTGCCTGATGGTCGGCACCGCGGCACTACCGCATATCCTGATGCGCTACTACACCACGCCCTCGGTGCACGAGGCGCGCAAGTCAGTGTTCTGGACGTTGTTCTTCATCATGCTGATCTATATCACGGTGCCGGCGCTGGCGATCCTGGTGAAGTACGACATCTACACCTCGCTGGTCGGCAGTACCTATTCGCACCTGCCCGACTGGGTCTACTACTGGGCAAATATCGACAAGGTCAATCCGCTGGTCAGCATCACCGATCTCAACCACGACAGTGTGGTGCAGCTCGGCGAGATCGCGCTCGACGGCGACATCATCGTGCTGGCCACGCCGGAGATCGCCGGCCTGCCGTATTTCATTTCGGGGCTGGTGGCGGCGGGCGGTCTGGCGGCAGCGCTGTCGACTGCTGACGGCCTGTTGCTGACCATTTCCAATGCGCTGTCGCACGATGTGTATTACAAGGTCATCGATCCGGCCGCCTCGACGCAAAAACGCGTGACGATTTCCAAGCTGCTGTTGCTGGTGGTGGCGTTGCTGGCCGCCTATGCGGCGTCGCTCAAACCGGGCGACATCCTGTCGATGGTGGGGGTGGCATTTTCACTGGCAGCGTCGACGCTGTTCCCGGCGCTGGTGTTCGGGATTTTCTGGAAGCGCGCCAATCAGCCTGGCGCCGTCGCCGGCATCGTCGCCGGCTTCGTGATGTGCGTGTACTACATGCTGACCACGCATCCGGCCTTTGGCGGCAATGCCGCCAACCAGTGGTTCCACATCGCGCCAATTTCGGCCGGGCTGTTCGGCGTGCCGGTCGGCATCGCCGCGCTGGTGATTGTCAGCTTGCTGACGCCGCCACCCGATGAACGAACGATTGCGCTGATCGATCACATTCGCACGCCGTAGTCGTCAACATGCGTCAACGCGCGAACGGTAATCCCGGCACTTCCTGCGCCGGCATCACCGTCACGGCCACCTGCATGGTCTGCTGACCGCCGCCGATCAACACGCCGCGCAACGGCGAGATGTCGAGGAAATCGCGTCCCCATCCCAACGTGATGTGGCTGACATTGGGGAAGATGCCGTTGGTCGGATCGGCATCGATCCAGCAATCCGGCTGGCCGTCCTGGCCCGGGCAATACACCGATACCCATGCGTGCGACGCATCGGCGCCGATCAGGCGCGGCTGGCCCGGCGGCGGCTGCGTCAGCAGATAGCCGCTGACGTAGCGCGCCGATAACCCCAGCGAGCGCAGGCAGGACAGCATGAAGTGGGCATAGTCCTGGCACACGCCGCGCTTGCTGACGAAGACGTCGGTCACTGGCGTCGACACCGTGGTCGCTTCGGGATCGAACGTGAATTCATTGAAGATGCGTTTCATCAGCGTCTCAACGCCGTGCAGCAACGGCAATCCGGGTGTGAAGCACTCTGCAGCGTAATGTGCGAATTCGCGTTTGATCCGGACATGCGAGGATTCGAACAGAAACCGCGACGCCTCTAGCCTGTCGACAGAAAGGCTGCGACCGGCGTGATACGACAGCGTCTCGGCTACCGTCTCCCAGGCCGGCGTGGCGGTAGGCAACTGGCGTGATGAGATCTCCACCCATGACTCTGCATAGACATCGAGGCTGGCATGATCCTGATCCAGCGAGAACGACTGCAGCGCATTGCCGAAGCTGTCCGTGTAGAGATTGATCAGGTTAGTCGGTCCCGGCAGGATGTTGATGAAATGCGAGGTGCAGGTCTGCCACGGCAGCGAGCGCGGGGTCAGGCGCAGCACCTGATGCGACAGCCGTACCGGCGCCGCATATTGATAATTGGTCTCGTGCACGATGTGATAGATAGCGTCGCTCATCGTCATACCCCCTGGCTCACCGGCGCACTGAGCGGCGTGAAGAAATGCCGCGACAGATCATCGGTCAGTGAGAAGCCTGCGCCGCGCGCTTCGCGCATCAGCTGGATCAGGCGTTCGCCGGCGGCTTCCGAGGTCGCCGCATCGCGCGCAAAATCAGGCAGCGCAAAACTGTTGAGCTGCTCGCTCAGATGCGCCGGGATGTTCATGCTGAGGATGCCGAGCTGCTGCGCGATGTCGGTCAGGTAGTGCTGCAGCATGCGGAACTGGTAGGCGATGCTGTGCGGATTGCTGACGTCGAACACCAGCAGGTGCAGCACCTGCAGCCATTCCGGTGTGCGCCGATAGCGTACGCGATACGTGACGATGCTGCTCGAGGACTCCAGCAGCCAGGTCAGCGCCGCGTTCTGGCGCGCCGGCTCGAGTTGCATGAACTGATCGAACAAGGCCGCCAGGTGCACCATGCGTTCGATGTGGCGCCCGATCATCAGGAACTGCCAGCCTTCATCGCGTGTCATGTCGTCCAGCGCATGGCCGGCCAGACCGGAGCAAGCCTGGACGACGTTGTTGAGGACGTGCAGCATGGCGGTCGGCGAGTTGATTTTTTCCTGCACCATCGGCGGCATGCGATTGAGCGCGTGCCAGTTGTCCAGCGACAGATGCTCGCGCACCTGGTAACCGGAATGATGCAGGTGACGCACGTGCGTAGAGATGCTGACCGTGGCGCTGGGGTCCGCGATCGCCGCTTGCAGACTCTGCTGAAGGGCGGTGATGGTGGGATGCGCCTGCTCCGATTTGGGCATCAGGATGCCGAGGCGGATGCAAATCTCGCTGACGCTGCGCAGGATCACACGGTTGTCGGATTGCGGTTCGATCGTGCATTGCAGGGTCGTGCGCAACAAACGTGCGAGATTGTCGGTGCGTTCGGCGTAGCGGCCCATCCAGAACAAGTTTTCCCCGGCATGCGAGGAGACGTCTACGGTGGTGCGAATCAGTTCCGAAGTGCGCGACACCGGATCGGTCATCGCGCCGGGGCCGACGGCGACACTGGTCTCTGCGGCGGCCATGGCGCTGGCAACGCCGGCGGCATCGTCCGCATCAGTTTTTTCGCCAAGAACCCAGACGTCCTTGCTGGTGCCGCCCTGCTGCATGGAGACGACGTCGCGGCGCTGACGCGGGGCCACGCGCGTGAGGCCGCCCGGCATCACGTGATAGCCGCCTTCGCCGTCGGCGGCGGCAAACACACGCAGGCTGACGGTGCGGTTGGTCAGGTGATACTCACCGCCGCGCGACAGTACCGGCGCTTGCGACAGCCGCACCCACTCCTGCGCGACGTAAGCGTGCGGCTGCAATTGCAGGCTTTCAATCAGGCGACGGCGCGCGGTCGCATTCAGCGTATGACCGAACACCGGCTGCATGCGCATCGACGGGAAGGCCGGCATGATCACCAGTTCTTCCAGATGCGCCAGCGTATAGTCCAGCGCCGGCTTTTCGCCGCACCACCATGACGCCACGGCCGGCAAGGCGAGTTCTTCGCCGAGCAGGCGTTGGCTGATCGCCGGCAGGAAACCATGCAGCGCAGTCGACTCCAGCACGCCGCTGCCGAGCGCGTTGGCGATCAGCACGTTGCCGGAGCGCGCAGCCTGCGTCAGGCCGGGAATGCCGAGCGCGGAATCCGAGCGCAATTCAAGCGGATCGCAGTAGTCATCGTCGAGGCGGCGCATGATCGCATGCACGCGGCGCAGGCCGGTCAGCGTCTTGAGATAAACCATGTCGCCGCGCACAGTGAGATCCACGCCTTCGACCAGCGGGAAGCCCAGCGTGTGCGCCAGGAAGGCGTGCTCGGAATAAGTTTCGTTGTATGGTCCCGGCGTCAGCAGCACCACCATCGGCGGTTCACTGCTTTTGGGCGCGAGTCGCGTCAGGCATTGATGCAGCGCGTGGAAATAATTCAGCAGCGGCTGCACGTGCATGTCGCGCATCGCTTCGGGCAAGGCGCGCGTCATGATCTGACGGTTCTGCAAGGCGTAGCCTGTGCCCGAAGGGCCTTGCGTCCGATCAGCGATTACCCACCAGTTGCCGTCGGCCGAGCGCGCCAGGTCGATGGCGTACAGATGCAAGTGCACGCCGCCCGGCGGACGCACATCCCGGCATGGCCACAAATAGCCATGCTGGCCGAACACCAGCGCCGGCGGCAACAAACCTTCGGCCAGCAGATGCTGTTCGCCGTAGAGATCGTCGAGCACGGCGTTGAGCAGGCGCGCACGTTGTGCGACGGCGGCGGACAGCTGCTGCCATTCGTCGGCGGCGACGATCTGCGGCAGCAGGTCCAGTTCCCACGGACGGCTGACGCCTTGCGGATCGGCATAGACGTTGTAGGTCATGCCGTCGGAGGCGATGGCGTCGCGCACTTCGTCGGCGCGGCGGCGCATCATCTCGGGCGAAAGATTTTCCAGCTGATCGATCAGCGTGCGCCAGTGCGGCCGTAAGCGACCGTCGGCAGCCAGCATCTCGTCGTAACGATCGGCGTCGGCGGTGTAGCTTTGCAGGAGGCGCTGATACATAGATTTTCGAGGGCGCCGTTGCCGCAATCACCCGGGATGGCGATGATCTGCGGCAACGGCAGAACGGCCTGCGTTGTTAATTAGTAATGTCGCAAGTCTAACGTAAATGGGAACTCGATTGATGGTCGCGCAGCGCTTACTTCCATCTTTCCCGGCGTGTGATTGAGACGCAGATAGCGTGTCAGACGCCGGCTTTCCGCTTCGAAGGCATTTACCGGGAAGGTCTCGTAGCCGCGTCCGCCCGGATGCACCACGTGATACTGGCATCCGCCCAGGCTACGGCCGTTCCAGGTATCGACCAGGTCGAAGGTCAGCGGCGAATCGATGCCGATGGTCGGATGCAGCGCCGACGGCGGTTGCCAGGCGCGATAACGCACGCCGGTGACGAACTCGCCGACCACGCCGGTCGGTTGCAGCGGCACGGCGACACCGTTGCAGGTGAGCACATAGCGGTCCTTGGCCATGCCGTTGACCTTGACCTCGAGCCGCTCCACCGATGAGTCGACATAACGCGCGGTGCCGGTCGAGCTACCCTCTTCGCCCAGGACGTGCCATGGCTCCAGCGCGGTGCGCAATTCCAGTTGCATGCCCTTGACCGCAAAGTCGCCGATCTTGGGGAAGCGGAATTCGAAATGCGGCGCGAACCACTCGGCCTGCATCGGATAGCCGGCTTCCTGCATGTCGTCCATGATGTCGTTGAAATCCTGCCAGATGAAATGCGGCAACAGGAAACGGTCATGCAGCTCGGTGCCCCAGCGCACCAGACGCTGCGGCTTGTACGGCGTCTTCCAGAAACGCGCCACCAGCGCGCGCAGCAGCAACTGCTGGGTCAGGCTCATGCGCGCGTGCGGCGGCATTTCGAAGGCACGCAATTCCAGCAGGCCGAGGCGGCCGGTGGCGCTGTCGGGCGAATACAGCTTGTCGATGCAGAACTCGGCGCGGTGCGTGTTGCCGGTGACGTCGATCAACAAATTGCGCAGCAAACGGTCGACCAGCCACGGTGCACAACCGCCCTGGGCAATCTGCTTTTCCATTTCGGCAAAGGCCAGTTCGATTTCCACGGTGGAATCGTTACGCGCTTCATCAATGCGCGGCGCCTGCGAAGTCGGACCGATGAACATGCCTGAGAACAAATAGGACAGCGACGGATGGTTGTGCCAGTAGCTGATCAGGCTGCGCAGCAGATCGGGCCGGCGCAGGAACGGCGAATCCGCCGTCGTGGCGCCGCCCATCACCATGTGGTTGCCGCCGCCGGTGCCTGAATGATGGCCGTCGAGCATGAACTTCTCTGTGGTCAGGCGCGACTCGCGGCCGGCTTCGTACAGGTGCGTGGTCTGGTCGACCAGCTCGCGCCAGTTGTAGGCCGGCTGGATGTTGACTTCGATCACGCCGGGATCCGGTGTGACGCTGAACTTGCGCACGCGCGGATCATTGGGCGGCTCGTAACCTTCCATCAGGACCGGCTGGCCGAGTTCTTCGGCGGTGGCTTCGATGGCCGCTACCAATTCAAGATAATTGTCGAGCTCGGCAAGCGGCGGCATGAACAGGTACAGCACGCCGTTACGCACTTCGGCGCACAGCGCGGTGCGGGTGATCCAGTCGGCCGACTGGAACAGCGCCGGCGCGCCGCCGGCGAATCCCTGTGCACCGGGCACGCCCTTGCCGGGGCCCGTCACCGGACTGCCGCGACGCGTGTTGTAGTGATTCGGCTGGAACGCCACCGACGTCGCACCGTTGAGCGCAGGCCGCTGGACGAACTTGAGGCGCACATCGTTCGCCGGCGACAAAGGCGCAAACTGTTGTGTCGGATCGGCTGCATGCACATAAGGATAGTCGGTCGACTTGACCCATGGCTGCGAATCCAGCGGCAGGCGATAGCCCAGCGGCGAATCGCCCGGATACAGGTAGCAACGCTCGCTGCGCAGGAACCAGTCGCCGCTTTGCCAACCAAGGTTGTCGGGGCGGCGCGCCACCGGCAGCACGTAGCCGGCGACCTTGTCGAGGCCTTGCGAAAAGACGCGCATGAGGCGCGCGCGTTCCTGCTTGTCGTCGAGCTTGGAATCGAAAGGATCGACGTTGCCCGGCAGGCGGCGCTCGCGCCACATGTAGTAGAACACGTCCTCATAGGCCGGGAAGATGTGCTTGCCGTCGAGCGCCAGGCGTGCAGCCACGCCCTTGAGGAAACGCTCCGGGATGTCGTCGTCCTTGACGTTGGGTGTGGTTTCGTCGCCGATCAGATCACGGTTGTGCCAGATCGGCTGGCCGTCGCGGCGCCAGTAGCAGTTGAGCGCCCAGCGCGGCAATTGTTCGCCCGGATACCACTTGCCCTGGCCGAAATGCGGCAGGCCCTGCACCGCGTATTTTTCGCGCATGCGGTGGTACAGATCGGCTGCCAGCGGCTTCTTGGTGGCACCCAATGCGGCGGTGGCCCATTCAGGTTCGTCGGGATAATCGAGCGACACGAAAGTCGGTTCGCCGCCCATGGTCAGACGCACGTCGAGCGCGTCGAGGTCGTCGTCGATGGCGTGGCCGAGTTCTTCGATTTCGCTCCATTGTGCTTCGGTGTACGGCTTGGTGACGCGCGGCGCTTCCCAGAAGCGCGACACGCTCATCGAATGTTCGAATTCCACTTCGCAGGGATCGACCATGCCGCTGACCGGCGCCGCCGACGACGGCTCGGGCGTGCACGACAGCGGGATATGGCCTTCGCCGGCGAACAGGCCCGAGGTCGGATCGAGGCCGACCCAGCCGGCGCCCGGCAGATAGACTTCGCACCAGGCGTGCAGGTCGGTGAAATCGGCTTCCGGTCCGGATGGGCCGTCGAGTGATTTCTGGTCGGCGGTGAGCTGGATCAGGTAACCGGAGACGAAGCGCGCCGCCAGGCCGAGGTGGCGCAGCACCTGCACCAGCAGCCAGGACGAATCGCGGCAGGAACCGGAACCGATCTCGAGCGTCTCCTCCGGCGTCTGCACGCCCGGCTCCATGCGGATGGTGTAGGCGACGGCGTCGGCCAGCTTCTGGTTCAACGCAACCAGGAAGTCGGCGCTGTTCATCTTCTCGCGCGAAATGCCATCGAGGAATTTCTGGAAGCGCGGTGTCAGCGGCAGTGTCTTGCGATACGGCGACAACTCGTTGAGCAGCTCCTCGGCGTACTTGAACGGAATTTGTTCGGCATACGGCTCAAGGAAAAAGTCGAAAGGGTTGATGACCGACATTTCGGCCACCAGATCGACTTCGATGCGGAATTCTTCGGTCTTCTCGGGGAATACCAGCCGCGCCATGTAATTGGCCTGCGGGTCCTGCTGCCAGTTGATGAAATGCGGCTCGGGAAGGATGCGCAGCGAATAGCTCAGGATCCGCGTACGGCAATGCGGCGCCGGGCGCAGGCGCACGACTTGAGGTCCCAGATTGATAGCACGGTCATAACGGTAAGACGTGACATGGTTCAGCGCCACATGAATTGACATGAAGATCCTTTACTACAAACAAGTTGAGCTGATGGACTGCTGTGATGGACTGCTGTGATGTCCTATTGTTGCTTGGGTTGCACCAGATCAGGAAACGTTCACCTGTGGTGCATATTAATGAAATCCCTCAGGCGTGGATAGATTTCATTTTCCCAGCGGCGTCCGTTGAAGACGCCATAGTGGCCCACCGCCGTCTGCACATGGTGCAGGCGCATGTACGGGCGGATGCTGCTGCACATATCCTGTGCAGCGACAGTCTGGCCGACGGCGCAGATGTCATCCTTCTCACCTTCCACGGTGAACAGTGCGGTGCGCCGGATCGCCTTGAGGTTGACCGGACGCCCCTGGAACTGCAGCAAACCGAGCGGCAAGGCGTGTTCCTGGAACACCACCCGCACCGTTTCCAGGTAAAACTCGGCCGGCAGGTCCGACATGGCGAAGTATTCTTCGTAGAACACCTTGATCGCTTCGGCCTTGTCGTGTTCGTCCTCGATCAGGTAGGTGTACAGGTTGCGGAAGGCGTCCACGTGGCGATTCAGGTTCATGTTCATGAACGCCGCCAGCTGCATGAAACCCGGGTAGACCTTGCGGCCGCCGCCGGGATGGCGCGCCGGCACCGTGCTGACCAGATTCTTCTCGAACCATTCGATTGGCTTGCTCTTGGCCAGCTCGTTGACTGTGGTCGGATTGACGCGCGTGTCGAGCGGCCCGGCCATCAGTGTCATGGTGCGCGGCTGGGCCGGGTCGTCGCTCTCGGCCATCACGGCGGCGGCGGTGATGGCCGCCACGGTCGGCTGACACACCGCGACCAGATGCGCGCCGGGGCCGATGACCTGCAGAAAACGGATCAGGTGACCGACGTATTCGTCGAGGCCGAAGCGGCCGTGTTCGAGCGCAATGTCGCGCGCATTGTGCCAGTCGGTGATGTAGACGTCGTGGTCGCGCAGCAGGGTCTTGACGGTGCCGCGCAGCAGCGTCGCGAAGTGGCCCGACATCGGCGCCACCAGCAACACCGCCGGTTGCTCGGCCGCTGTTTCCTTGCGGAAACGCAGGAGCGTGCAAAACGGTGTGCGGTCGATGACCTCTTCACGCACCGCAACGGTGCGCCCACCGTCCAGAACGCTGTCGATAGCGAAGGGAGGGCGCACATGCGTCAATTGTGTGCGTGCAAATACCTCGTAGGCTGCGGCCATTTTGCGCAGCATGGGGCTGGACGGCAAACCCGGCCAGCTATGCCCCAGAAACGGCGCTGCCGCCCGGGCCGAAGCGCGCAGCGGATCGGTGGCGTCGGCGTATTGCTGGTAGGCCTGGTAAATATTTGTCATATACAACCCACTCCCTCGGTTTCACCAGTCCCTCCTTCGATGCAATATGCATGCCATTGACCTTCGGGAGCGTATGAGCCGCGACCGACATCATGGACGTCGCTGGCACGCCCTTTGCAAGTAGAGGACTCGCAACATCCGCAGGCCGAAAAATGGCGGTCTGCCGCTACGGACGCGTCCACGCAAACTGCGCGTCTGAACGCGCCTGAGATCTGTAGCGAGAGGCCATCAGCCGGTGGCGGACGGAGCGCAGGAACCGGAGTGTGCTTGAGCACATGAGGATCCCGAGCACCGCCCGACGCCGGATCATGGCCTCGCAGTAAGATCGCAGGCACGTTCAATAAATGACGCGCCAAAGTCAAAAGCACCCATACACATAAAGGACTGACATGCCTAAAACGACTTTGCGCATCACCAGCAAGAATTACTCGTCCTGGTCCATGCGTGGCTGGCTGCTCGCAAAATTTGCCGGGTTGCCGTTTCAGGAAGACATCGTGTCGCCGGACGATCCCGATGCGCGCGCAGAAATCCTGCTGCTGTCGTCGTCGATCCTGGTGCCCAGCCTCAAGCACGGCGAGATCTTTGTCTGGGATACGCTGGCGATCGCCGAGTATCTCAACGAAATCCGCCCGACCGCCAAGCTGCTGCCGGCCGACCAGGCGGCGCGCGCGCATTGCCGCGCGATCTGCGGCGAAATGCATTCCGGCTTCAGCGCCCTGCGCTCGGCATTGCCGATGAACCTCAAGGCGCACTTCCCCAATTTCAAAGTCTGGTCGCGCGCGCAGGCCGACATCCAGCGCATCACCACCATCTGGAAGGAGTGCCTGGCCACCTATGGTGGCCCCTTCCTGTTCGGCGAACGCACCATGGCCGACGCCATGTATGCGCCGGTGATCACGCGTTTCATCACCTATGACGTCAAGCTGGAGCCGATCTGCGCGGCTTACAGCAAGCGCATCATGGCGATGCCGGAGATGAAGGAATGGATCGCCGCCGCACAGAAGGAACCTGAGGATATCGACGAACTGGACGTGGAATTCTAAGAAAAACAAGAGTGGATCAGGAGACGCAAGCCAAGGTATTTCATCAGCCAACCGAATGCGGCCCGCCGCAGAAAGGACCAGTGTCATGAATACGATAGCCGAAACAAAGCCGACCTCCCTGAATGTGTTCTCCCACGTCAGCGAAGGCGACACACAGTATGAACAAGGTGGCCTGCGCGACTTCTTCCTGTACCGCGACCTCGGCATCGCCGCAGCCACCGGAGGCCAGGTCGTGGCTCAGCTGGTCAAGGCCAACATGGCGCCGGAAGCCGGTACCGGCTGGCACCGGCACGAAGCGAACTTTCATATCGTCATCATGCTCAAGGGCTGGGCGCGCTTCATGTACGAGGACCAGGTCACGCTGGTGAAAACCGGCGATTGCGTGCACCAGCGTCCGGGCATCGTGCACTTCCTGTTCGACTACTCGCCGGACATGGAGTACCTGGAAATCGTCAGCCCGGCCGACTTCACCACCATCGACATGCCCGCGCCGGCCGCGGTTCCCGCGCCGACGCCGTGGGCCTGAATCAGGAGGAACAAATCATTTTCAATCCGCATCATCAAAGCGCTCATCAAACCGGAGCGGCCATCGCTGGCGCAATTGAGGACCAGAACCGCATGCAATTTTCGCTGTCCAAAAGCGGAAATGGCGTGATAGTCTGTGCCTACCTTCACCAGCGATGAGGATGCCGGCAACTACCAATGAACAAATAATATTCGCCCAGTCTCAAGCTAAAGCCCCAAGCTAAAAATCCCCCGCATCAGCACCAGAAAATGAAGCAAATTTATGGCAAATTTTTTCGATGAGATGTACTCCGACGGCACCGTTTCGGTCCGCAAGCACTACGATGAATTCGCGGCGTGGCTGTCGTCCCAAACTGCTGAGACCATCGTTCGCAAACGCGCTGAGTCGGACCTGATTTTCCGCCGCGTCGGCATCACCTTCGCGGTCTACGGCAACGATGCCGGCACCGAGCGGCTGATCCCCTTCGACATCATTCCGCGCATCATTCATGCCGCCGAATGGGCCAAGCTGGAAGCAGGCCTGGTGCAGCGCGTCAAAGCGCTCAACATGTTCATCCATGATATTTATCACGGCCAGAAGATCATCAAGGCCGGCGTCATCCCGGCTGAGCAGATCCTGAAGAACGCGCAATACCGTCCCGAGATGCAGGACGTCGACGTCGCCTCCGACATCTACGCCCACATCGCCGGTGTCGATATCGTGCGCGCCGGCGAGGGCGAGTTCTACGTGCTGGAAGATAACCTGCGCGTACCGTCCGGCGTGTCCTACATGCTGGAAAACCGCAAGATGATGATGCGGCTGTTCCCCGAACTGTTTACGCGTCACAAGATCGCGCCGGTCGATCACTATCCCGACATGCTGCTCGATAATCTGCGCTCGGTCGCGCCGGTCGGCGTGGTCGATCCGACCGTGGTGGTAATGACGCCGGGCATGTACAACTCGGCATATTTCGAACACGCGTTCCTGGCGCAGCAGATGGGCGTCGAACTGGTCGAGGGACAGGACTTGTTCGTCAAGGACAACACCGTCTACATGCGCACCACGCGCGGACCGAAACGTGTCGACGTCATCTACCGCCGCATCGACGATGACTACCTTGATCCGCTGGCGTTCCGTGCTGATTCCTCGCTGGGGGTGCCGGGTCTGCTGGCCGCCTATCGCGCCGGCAAGGTCACGCTGACCAATGCCATCGGCACTGGCGTCGCCGACGACAAGTCGATCTATCCGTACGTGCCGGACATGATCAAGTTCTACCTTTCCGAAGAACCCATCCTCAACAACGTCCCGACTTATCAGTGCCGCAAGAAGGAAGACCTTTCCTATACGCTGGCCAATCTCGACAAGCTGGTGGTCAAGGAAGTGCACGGCGCCGGCGGCTACGGCATGCTGGTCGGTCCGGCGTCGACCAGGCAGGAGATCGAGGATTTCCGTCAGCGCGTGATCGCAAAACCCGATGGCTATATCGCCCAGCCGACGCTGGCGCTGTCCGTTTGCCCGACCTATGTCGACTCAGGCATCGCGCCGCGCCATCTCGATCTGCGTCCCTTCGTGTTGTCCGGCAAGACCGTCTCGATGGTCAAGGGCGGCCTCACGCGCGTGGCGCTCAAGGAAGGCTCGCTGGTGGTGAATTCGTCGCAAGGCGGCGGCACCAAGGACACCTGGATTCTGGAGAAATAAATCATGTTGAGCCGCACCGCTGACCACCTGTTCTGGATGGCGCGCTACACCGAACGCGCCGAAAATACCGCCCGCATGCTCGACGTGCACGTGCAGACCGCCCTGCTGCCGCAATCAACCGACGACGCCGAGCAAGGCTGGCGCGCGCTGCTCGGCATTTCCGAGCTGCAGTATGGCTATAACAAGAAGTACGATGCGCTGACGCAAAAGGATGTCATCGATTTCATGGTGCGCGACCCCAGCAATTCGTCGTCGATCGCGTCCTGCCTCAAGCAGGCGCGCGAGAACGCCCGCGCAGTGCGCGGCGCGCTGACCACCGAAGCCTGGGAAATCCAGAACGCCACCTGGATCAAGATGCAGGGTTATCTGCAGACCAATGCGCTGGAACAGAACCCGAGCGACTTCTTTGAATGGGTCAAGCATCGCTCGCATCTGTCGCGCGGCGTCACCATCGGCACCATGCTCAAGGATGAAGCCTTCCACTTCATCCGCCTCGGCACCTTCCTCGAGCGCGCCGACAACACCGCGCGCATCATCGACGTCAAATTCCACGGCGCCAAGGAAACCGTCAAGTCGGGCCAAAGCCAGCAGCAAGGCCTGTTGAGCAAGGAAACCAAAGGCCAGGACAGCCAGATCGACTTCTACTACTGGGCGGCGATCCTGCGCTCGGTGTCGGGCTTCGAGATTTACCGCAAGGTCTATCGCGACGTCATCACGCCGGAACGCGTTGCCGAATTGCTGATCCTGCGCGCCGACATGCCGCGTTCATTGGCGGCCTGCATGGACCATGTGCTAAGCAACCTGAAACACGTCCGCAACGACGTCTCGGCCGATACCGAACGCTTCGCCGGCAAGCTGGACGCCGATCTCAAGTTCAGCCGCATCGAGGAAGTCTTCGATGCCGGCCTGCACGATTACCTGACGGTGTTTTTGGAGCGCATCTTTGAGCTCGGCAATCGTATCAGCAAGGATTTTCTTGTTCCTTTGGCAGCATAAATCGTAAAAAATTTATTAATTGCCAACCTGACGGTTAAGAATTGTCTGGAATTTGCCGATAATGTGTCAGGTCCACGACATTTGGGCCCCGCCCGCACTCAGTGCCGGCGGGGCTTCCTGTAAAATCCGGCTTTTACATTTTTAGCTCACATCATGACTTATTGCGTCGCCATGCGCCTGAACGAAGGCCTGGTCTTTTTATCCGACTCGAGAACCAATGCGGGCGTCGATCATATCGGCACGTTCCGCAAAATGAACGTCTACGAGAATCCGGGCGAACGCGTCATGGTGATGATGACGGCGGGCAATCTTTCCATTTCGCAATCGATCCGCCAGATCGTGTCGGAGAAGACCAACGCCGAAGGCCGCACCATCTGGACCGCGACCTCGATGTACGAAGCCGCGCAGATTCTCGGCGACGCGATCCGCACTGTGCATCAGCGCGATGCGGAAGAATTGGCCAAGTTCGGTATCGACTTCAATGTGAGCATCATCTTCGGCGGCCAGATCAAGGGCGAGCGCTGCCGCCTGTTCCAGATGTATTCGGCGGGCAACTTCATTGAATCGCACGACGAGAACACCTATTTCCAGATCGGCGAAGCCAAGTACGGCAAACCGATCATCGACCGCGTCGTCACGCCCCACACCTCGCTGGACGAGGCTGCCAAGTGTGCGCTGATCTCGATGGACTCGACGCTGAAGTCGAACATCTCGGTCGGTCTGCCGCTGGACCTGCTGGTCTACAACAGCAATGACCTGGCGGTGACGCGCTTCGTCACCATTGACGAGCACAACCAGTATTTCCAGATGATCCGCCGCAGCTGGGGCTCGCAATTGAAGCGCGTGTTCGAGGCGATCGACGATCCGGTCTGGGACGCCGCCCCTGAAGCGACGCTCAATGTATTGTCGTCATCGGTCGACCACAGCCAGCCGGTGCGCGTGCAGCCGCCGGAAGCCGTGGCCCGCGATGTGCCGCCGGTCACCCGGCAGACCCTGGCCGGCGACGGCGAAGCGGAAGTGGCGCAGCAACCGAACTGATCGCGCGCTGCAGATCATCCAAACAAAAACGGCTGCAATTTCTTGCAGCCGTTTTTTATTGCCCGGCGTCAACCGGGCGGCAATGTCCGAAAGACTCAAACAACGATCGTCTGAGCTTCTCCTTCGGCGCGGGCGCGGATTTCGCCGATGCGGAACACGGTCTCGCCGGCCGCCTTCAACTGCGCTTCGGCGGCGGCGGCGTTTTCCTTGGAGACAATCACGGTCATGCCGATGCCGCAGTTGAAGACGCGGTGCATTTCGGCGTCAGCCACGCCGCCGTGCTCCTGCAGCCAGGTAAACAGCGGCGGCATGGTCCAGGCCTTGCTGTCGAGCACGGCAGTCAGATTGTCTTGCAGGACGCGTGGGATGTTTTCGACCAGGCCGCCGCCGGTGATGTGGACCATGCCTTTCACTTCCATAGCCTCCATCAGCGCCAGCAATGGCTTGACGTAGATACGGGTTGGTTCCAGCAGCACGTCGGCCAGCTTGCGGCCGTGGAAATCGGCGTTCAGGTCAGGCTTGGCGACTTCCAGGATCTTGCGGACCAGCGAATAACCGTTGGAGTGGGCGCCCGAGGAGGCCAGACCCAAGACGACGTCGCCCGGGATGATCTTGGTGCCGTCGATCAGCTTGGATTTTTCCACCGCGCCGACGGCGAAGCCGGCCAGGTCGTATTCGCCGTCCGGATACATGCTCGGCATTTCAGCGGTTTCGCCGCCGATCAGCGCGCAACCGGCTTGTTCACAGCCCTTGGCGATGCCCTTGATGACATCGGTGGCGCTGGCCACGTCCAACTTGCCGCAGGCAAAGTAATCAAGGAAGAACAACGGCTCGGCGCCTTGCACCAGGATGTCGTTGACGCTCATGGCGACCAGATCGATGCCGACCGTGTCATGCCTGTTCAGGTGAAAAGCCAGTTTCAGCTTGGTGCCGACGCCGTCGGTACCGGACACCAGCACCGGCTCCTTGAATTTCTTGCTGATTTCAAACAACGCGCCGAAACCGCCGATGCCGCCCAGCACGCCTTCGCGGGTCGTACGCTTGGCAAACGGCTTGATAGCCTCGACTAAAGCGTCGCCCGCATCGATGTCGACGCCCGCGTCGCGGTAAGAGAGGGAAACATTGGATGATGAAGTCATGATGATATTGGCACTGGAGGCGGTAAAATAGAGGAGTATCTGCGGCAACAAGGCCGCTGAAACCTGAAGTAAACCGTGATTTTAACAAACCGATTCATCTAAAGCCCTATTTCCATGCCTTTTTCTTTAACGGATGAGCAAAAACAAAGCTTGTTGTGGCTCACCTTAGGGCTGTTGTTGGTAGGCCTCCTGATATTGCTGGGGCCGATGCTGACCCCGTTTGTCACCGCCGCCATCCTGGCCTACGCCCTCAATCCGGGTGTCGACTGGCTGGCGCGCCGCCGCATCGGGCCGTTTTTGCTGCCGCGTGTGGTGGCGGTGCTGATCGTCGTCCTGCTGCTGTTGCTGGCCGGGCTGGCACTGGTCCTGATCGTGGTGCCGGTGCTGGTGAAGGAAATTCCGCTGCTGCAGCAGCAGATCCCGAATTTCCTCGACAAGCTCAATGCCAAGGTGGCGCCGCGCCTGAGCGAATTCGGCATCCACGTGCGCCTCGACATCACCGGCATCAAGCGCATCCTGACCCAGCAGCTGGCCACCAGCGGCGATGAAATCTGGGCCTCGGTGCTGGCGTCGGCCAAGATCGGCGGCACCGCGCTGCTGACCTGGGCCGCCAACCTGCTGTTCATCCCGATGGTGCTGTTCTACCTGTTGCAAGACTGGCATCCCTTCATCAAGCGCCTGCGCGGCATGATCCCGCGCCGCTGGGTCGGCAAGATCAGCGCCATGACGGAAGAAGTCGACGACCTGCTGGCGCAATACCTGCGCGGCCAATTACTGGTCATGTTGATCCTGGCGACCTATTATTCCGTAGCGCTGGCGATCGCCGGCTTCGACATCGCCTTGCCGGTCGGCATCCTGACCGGTTTGCTGGTGTTCATCCCCTACGTCGGTTTCGGCCTCGGCCTGGTGCTGGCGCTGATCGCCGCCGTGCTGCAATTCACCGGCCTGTATGGCCTGGTGGCCGTGGCCATCATCTATGGCATCGGTCAGGTGCTGGAAAGCTTCATCCTGACGCCGCAACTGGTGGGCGAACGCATCGGCCTGCATCCGCTGATGGTGATCTTCGCGCTGCTGGCGTTCGGTCAGTTGTTCGGTTTTGTCGGCGTGCTGGTGGCCCTGCCCGCCTCGGCGATCATGTCGGTGGTGGTGCGCCACCTGCGCCAGCATTACCTGAGCAGCAGTTTCTACAATAGCGAGACATGAGACAACTTCTGCTGGATTTGAGCGCGCAGCAGCCGCCGACTTTCGACACGTTTGTGACAGGCCAGAATGCAGAATTGCTGCAACGCCTGCAAGACATCGCCGCGGCGCACGCGCAACCGACCTTGAGCGATCGCTTCATCTATCTCTGGGGCGAAACCGGTGCGGGCAAAACACATCTGCTGCATTCGCTGGCGCAGAAGATCCCGACCGGTTCCCGCCTGATTTCCGCCGATGCCGACGACGGCGCCTTCGACTACGACCCGGCCATCCAATGCTACCTGCTCGACGACTGCGAGCAGTTGCCGCCGGCGTCGCAGATCGCTGCCTTCGCCCTGTTCAACCAGATCCGCGAACTGGGTGGCTACCTGGTCAGCGCAGGCGCACAGCCGCCGGCACAGCTGCAGGTGCGCGAAGACTTGCGTACGCGCCTCGGCTGGGGCCTGATCTATCAAGTAAACGGTCTCACCGACGACGAGAAGATCGCCGCGTTGACGCAATCGGCGCAGGCGCGCGGCATGACCGTGTCGCCCGGCATCCTGTCCTATCTGCTCACCCATTACCGGCGCGACATGCCTTCACTGTCGCGCATGCTCGACGCGCTCGACCGCTATTCGCTCGAAACCAAGCGCCCCATCACCCTGCCGCTGCTACGCGACCTTCTTCAACAGGAAGCTGAAAACGAAACGCCATGAATCTCGCCTTATTTGACCTCGACCATACGCTGATCCCGATCGACTCCGACCATGAGTGGGGCGAGTTCCTGGCGCGTACCGGCGCCATCGACGCCGCTGCTTTCCGCAAGGCCAACGACGAGTGGTTCGCACATTACCAGGCTGGTACGCTGGACCCGGTGAAGTATCTCGAGTTCGCCTTCGGCACGCTGTCCAAATTCCCGCGCGCCCAGCTGGACGCCTGGCATGTGCAGTTCATGGACGAAGTCATCAAGCCTGCTATGGCGCCAGCCGCCCTCGCACTGGTGCAAAAGCACCTCGACGCCGGCGACCTGGTGGCCATCATCACCGCCACCAACAGCTTCGTCACCGAACCGATCGCCAAGCTGTTCAAGGTGCATCACCTGATCGCCGCACTGCCGGAGTTCGATGCGGAAGGCAACATCACCGGCCGCCTTCTGGGAACACCGACCTTCGGCCCGGGCAAGATCGTGCACACCCAGGCCTGGCTGCGAGAGCAAGGCAAGAGCATTGCCGACTTCCCGCAAAGCCATTTCTACAGCGATTCACAAAACGACATCCCGCTGCTGGCCGCCGTCACCCACCCGGTCGCCACCAATCCGAACGACAAGCTCAAGGCACATGCGATTGCCCAAGGCTGGCCCATCCTGAATCTCTTCGACGCCCACGCGCAATGATCAAAAAATTCATCCGCTCCTTCCTGGGCAAGAAAAAAGAGCTCGACACCACCGAGCCCACCATCCTCAGCCAGAAGCAGCACGGCATCGATCTGCAGCTGGTCTCGCCGAACGCGATCCGCGTCACGCAGACCTTGCAGGAAGCCGGCTTCAAGGCCTTCATCGTCGGCGGCGCGGTGCGCGACCTGCTGCTGTCGGTCAAGCCCAAGGACTTCGACGTCGCCACCAACGCCACGCCCGAAGAGATCAAGCAATTGTTCCGGCGCGCCTTCATCATCGGTCGCCGCTTCCAGATCGTGCACGTGATGTTCGGCCAGGAGCTGATCGAAGTCACCACCTTCCGCGGCAGTTCGGCGGACGCCGCCCCCAAGGACGAACACGGCCGAGTCCTGCGCGACAACACCTTCGGCGAACAGCATGAAGACGCGGTGCGCCGCGACTTCACCATCAACGCCATGTATTACGATCCGGCGGCGCAAACGGTGCTCGACTACCATGGCGGCATCGCCGACATCCGCGCCAAGACCTTGCGCATCATCGGCGTGCCGGAAGCGCGCTATCGCGAAGACCCGGTGCGCATGCTGCGCGTGGTGCGCTTCGCCGCCAAGCTCAAGTTCAGCATTGACGCCGCCACCAGCGCGCCGATTCCGGTCATGGCGCCGCTCATCAACAACGTGCCGGCCGCGCGCGTGTTCGATGAAATGCTCAAGCTGCTCATGAGCGGCCACGCGCTGGCCTGCCTGCAACAGCTGCGCAAGGAAGGCCTGCATCACGGCCTGCTGCCGCTGCTGGACGTCGTGCTGGAACAGCCGCTCGGCGAAAAATTCGTCACCCTGGCGCTGGCCAATACCGATGCGCGCATCAAGCAGGGCAAGCCGGTCTCGCCGGGCTTCCTGTTCGCTTCGCTGCTGTGGCATCAGGTGCTTGAGAAATGGCGCGCCTACCAGGCTTCCGGCGAGTACCCGATCCCGGCGCTGCATCTGGCTGCCGACGACGTCCTCAACGCGCAGACCGAGAAGCTCGCCCTGCAGCGCAAGATCGCTTCCGACATGCGCGACATCTGGGCCATGCAACCGCGCTTCGAACGCCGCACCGGCAAGGCGCCATATAAATTGCTGGAACATCTGCGCCTGCGCGCCGGTTACGACTTCCTGCTCCTGCGTTGTGCCTCCGGCGAAATCGATGCAGAGCTGGGCGACTGGTGGACCGACTTCATGGAAGCCGACAATTCCGGCCGCGAATCACTGCTGGCGCGCAAGCCCACGACAAGCAGCGCCGGCGGTGCAGCGTCGGCAGGTTCCGCTGGTACGGGTGCTGGTGCTGGCCCTGCTCCGGCAGCGCGCAAACGCAAGCGTCGCGGCGGCCGCAATCGCAGCAAGAGCGGTGGCGGAGAAGGCAGCGGCAGTGGCAGTGGCGGCAACTCCTCGTCTGACGGCGACGCATGACGCCTGCGGCAACAGCCGTAACGGCGGTGCGCGCCTTCATCGGCATCGGCGGCAACCTGGGCGACGCCCGGGCTACGGTGGAAGATGCATTGCGCCGCCTGGCGCTGTTGCCCGACACCGTGCTGAGCGCACAATCGCAGTTGTACCGCACTGCGCCGGTTGACGCCGGCGGCGACGATTACGTCAATGCCGTTGCCCAACTCGACACCACGCTCACGCCGCACGCATTGCTCGCGGCCTTGCAAGCCATCGAACTGGCGCATGGACGCGAACGTCCTTACCGCAATGCGCCGCGCACCCTCGATCTCGACATCCTGTCCTACGGCGACCTGCAGCTTGCAGACGACGTACTGACGCTGCCGCATCCGCGCATGGCGCTGCGTGCCTTCGTGTTGATACCCTTGTTGGAGATTGCACCGGACGCCGTCATTCCCGGTATCGGCGCAGCGCGCGACCTGCAAGCGCAAGTGCGGGATCAGGCGATCGAACTGCTGAACTGACCCGAACGTTCAGGTCTCGACAGCGCCTGCCGGAGGACGCAGTTCACCCAAACGCCGATGGTGTCCCTTGAGCCATACCGGCAAATCGTTGGCCGGCATCGGCCTCGCGATCAGGTAACCCTGCCCTATCATGCATCCCGATTCTTGCAGCAAACGCCAGTCTTCGATTGTCTCGATACCTTCGGCCACGGTCACCAGTTCCAGACGCCTGGCCATGTCCAGCGCGGATTGCAAAATCACGCGCAAGTTCTGGCGCGAATGCGCGCCGTGCACGAATGAGCGATCAATCTTGAGTTCCGTAAAAGGGATGCGCGCCAGCTGCTGCATCGACGAGAAGCCGGTGCCGTAGTCGTCGATCGACAAACCAAAACCCTTGAGGCGCAGCCGCGCCAGCGTACCGAGCGCCGTGCCCAGATTGGCCACCACCGAACCTTCGGTAATTTCCAGCACCATCTGATCCGCCTGCAATGCATGCTGCGCCAGCAGGTCGACGATCTTCTGCACGAAGCCGGGAATGTCGAGCGACAACGGCGACAGGTTCACCGCCACCTTCAGCGGCAATCCGCGCTCGTTCCATAGCGCCGCCTGCGCCATCGCCTGCGTCAGCATCGACAAGGTCAGCTCATGGATCAGGCCACTCTTCTCCGCCAGCGGAATGAAACGATCGGGCGGCACCATGCCGTTGGCCGGATGCATCCAGCGCGCCAATGCTTCGACGCCTTTGAGCATGCCGGTGCGGATATCCACCTTGGGTTGATAGAAGGCGATGATTTCGCCGTTGCGGATCGCCGCCGCCAGTTCCGTTTCGCACACGGCGGGAAGCGCATCGTCTTTCGTCGGGAGGGCAAGATTGCTGTCGAATGATTTCAGCGCGCCGAGGATCTTTTCCTGATTGAGCGGCTTTTGCAGCGCGCCCAACACGTGCATGCCGAGCGCCTCGATCATGGTCTCCACTGACGCCAGCAGGGATGTCTCGCGGCTGGAGGCGACGATGATGGGGAAATTCAGTTTTCTTTCCTGCAGGTGCTGGATGAACTCGACGCCGTCCATGCCGGGCATCTCGAGATCGACGATCACGAGACTCGGCGGCAACTTCAACAGCCCCAGCAAATCGAGTGCTTCCTGGCCGTCGCCGGCTTCGTAGATCATTTCCACACCGAGATCGCGCATCAGGCCCACGGTGTGCAAACGTTGCAGAGGACTGTCGTCGACAATCAGCAAAGTCTCAATAGTAAAGGGCGTCATGTTAGTAGCCATGTTGGTTGATCACGGAAGACATGTTCTCAAGAGAAATCACATCGCTTACGCCGCCTTGCGCCAATGCCTCTTTAGGCATGCCGAAGACCACGCAACTGTTTTCATCCTGTGCATAGGTTGACGCGCCTGCGTCGTGCAACTCCTTCATGCCGCGCGCGCCGTCGTCGCCCATTCCGGTCATGATGATACCCACTGCATTCTTGCCGGCAGCTTTGGCGACGGAACGGAACAAGACGTCCACCGATGGCTTGTGACGGCTGACGAGAGGGCCGTTGACCACCTCTACATAGTACTGCACGCCATCGCGCTTGACCATCATATGGGCCCCGCCCGGCGCAACAAGTGCGCGTCCTGGCAACACCAGGTCGTAGTGCTCGGCTTCCTTGACCTCGATGGCTGAAATGGCGTTGAGGCGTTTGGCGAAACTGAGTGTGAACTTCTCCGGCATGTGCTGCACGATGATGATGCCCGGACATTCTTCGGACAAATCACGCAGCACTTTTTCCAGCGCTTGCGGCCCACCGGTCGAGGCGCCGATGGCGACGATTTTCGGCGTAACGGGAATCAGGCCGTCGAGGTAGCCGGGCGCATCCAGCATCGCGTCGGCCGTCAGCCTGCTGCCGTCGGCAATGCCTGCCGCGACGGAATCATGGCGCGCATTGCGCTCGACTTCGTTGCCGAAACTCAGGCCCCCGGTCGCATTCGACGCGGTCGGCGCACGTCGCAAGCGGGCCTGAGCGGCAGCGCGTATCGCTGCGATCAGGTCATCCGAACTATCCTGCAGGAAGTCGCGTATGCCCAGCTGCGGTTTGGTGATGATGCCGACTGCGCCCGCCGCCAATGCCTCCATCGTCACCGAAGCGCTGCGCTCGGCCAGCGATGAACAGATCACCACCGGCGTCGGCCGTATCGCCATGATCTGGCGCAGGAAGGTGATGCCGTCCATGCGCGGCATTTCAATGTCGAGCACGATGACGTCGGGCCAGTTGGCCCGCATTTTCGCCATGGCGAAAATCGGATCCGGCGCCGTGGCAATGACGCTGATGTCATGACAGGGCTCCAGCAGATCCTGAATGACCTGGCGTACGACCGACGAATCGTCGACTATCATGACCTTGATCGTCATGTCTGCTCCTTGCCAAACGCTGCAGTGCGTAGCGGTCTGCCTGCGGCTGCAGCAGGGACTTTTTCCATGTCGTGCGAGACACCATGGCCCCGCCTGACCCAGACGTCGCCATTGTTGAGATCGAAACGCAGGTAACGATAACCCTCGCCCGCCACATCCTGCGCCGTCACGGGGATGTGATGCTGCTGCAGGATGTCGAGTGCAAAATCGGCATTGGCCTGGCCTATCCTGAGCTTGGTCGGCGGCAGGCCCAGCACGTTGCCGCCGCCAAAGACCTTGACCGTGTAATCGGCAATGCGCGTGCCATGCACCCGAACCTGCTCCAGCAAGCGCGATAAAGCCTCATCGCCGTACCGGCCGTCTGGCGCTTCGTGCACTTGCTCACCGTTGGCGTCCAGCCGGGGGGAATGCCTGCGCTCCGGCAAGACGAAATGACAGAGGCCGCCGAAATGTCGCACCGGATGCCACAGCGTGATCGCCACACAAGAGCCGAGCAGCGTCTCGACCTGCAGGTCGCCCTGGCCGAAATACACTTCTCCCAGATTGACGAAGATGCGCTGAGTCATGGCAGCCTCATGGCAGCCGCCGATAGATCGAGGGTGCGTGCATCTGCAACTCAAGCGGCATGCCGTGCAGCGATTCGGAATGACCGACGATGAGCCAGCCGCCAGGACGCAGTTTGTTCACCACGGAACGCAGGACATCGACCTTGGTCGGAAAATCGAAATAGATGATCACGTTGCGCAGGAACACGACGTCGAACTGCCCATCCATCTCAACCGGCAGGCTCATCAAATTGCGCTGCTCAAAGTTCACGCGCTTGCGGATCTTCTGGTCGATCAGGAAATGGCCGTCGTACTCACCGGTGCCGCGCAGGCAATAGCGCGACAGATACGACGACGGGATCAACTCTCCGCGCACCATCGGATACAGGGCGCGCCGGCCGAACGACAGCACGCGCTGGCTGATGTCGGACGCGAGGATGCTCCACGGAAGCTGGCTGCGATGATCGTCCAGCACCATCGCGATGGAATAGGCTTCTTCGCCGGTCGAGCTGGCGGCGCTCCATACCTTGAGCGGATGGCGCCGGTCGATTGCCGGGAGGATATCGTCGCGCAAGGCGTCGAAGTGCTTCTGTTCGCGGAAAAAATAGGTCTCGTTGGTAGTGATCAGGTCGATCGCGCGCTGACGCTCCGCCTCTTCCTGCGGCCGCGAAATCAGCGAGTGGTATTCCTTGAGGCTGGACAGGCTCAGCTCGCCCAGGCGACGGGAAAGGCGGCTGCACAGCAGCGCCTTCTTCGAGAAAGGCAGGTACAGCCCGATGTGCTCTCTGAAGAGCTGCTGGAACAACAGCATTTCCTGATCGCTGACATCCAGTGCCATTGACTCGATGCTGGAACTCATCTGCGTGATCCCCGGTTAACGATTGCCTGCTTCGTATTTCGTGGCGCCGCCGACGGCAGGCGGCGCCTTTTTTAATTTCTACTGTCCGGAGGGCGTCGACATTTCCTCGACGGCAGCCATGCCGATCAGCGTCGACAACTCATCCACCGACAACACCGCCTTGACGTCCAGCACCACCACGAACCTGTCCTTGATGTTGATCATGCCTTCGATGAAGTCGGCGCGCAGGCGCGCACCGAACGACAGCGGCGGCTCGATCTTTTCATCTTCGACGGTCAGCACTGCACGCACCGCATCCACCATCACGCCCAGAAGCAGGCCCTGCTGCTCCTGCATCAGCTCCATGATGACGATGCAGGTGCGCTTGGCGACCGGCGTCTGCGCCCTGCCGAAGCGCACCGACAAGTCGATCACCGGCACCACGGCGCCGCGCAGGTTGATCACGCCGCGTAAAAAATTCGGCATCAGCGGCACTTCGGTGAGGCTGCTGAATTCGATGATTTCGCGAATATCTTCAATCGGCATGGCGAACAACTCTTCGCCCAGCACAAAGGTCAGGAACTGGCGGCTCTGCACCGGTTCCTGATGCTGCGTCCTGGCGAACGACGATTCGCCGTTAAGCGACAAACTTGGCATGCATGTACTCCTCAAACATCCGACAACACCGTTTCCATTTTTCCATCGGCAGCTGCAGCGCCACCGCCGAGATATTTTCCTTCGCGTACCGGCGGCTCCGGCGGCACTGAGGCACGCTCTTCATCAGGCGCCCCCAGTGAAAAATAGCCCATCAGTTCGCGCAATTGATGGGCTTGCTCATTCATTTCTTCCGACGTCGCTGACAATTCTTCGGAGGCCACCGCATTGAGCTGGATGGCTTGCGTGATCTGGCCGATGGCGCTGTGTATCTGCACCAGGCTGGCGTTCTGGTCGCGCGCCGACAGCGAGATCGCCTCGACCAGGTCGGCGGTCTGCTGGATCGATGGCAGCATGCCTTCGAGCAGCATGCCCGCCTTCTCGGCCAGGCCTACACTGTGGTCCGACACCGAGACGATTTCCTGGGCGGCGATCTGCGATCGCTCGGCCAGCTTGCGCACTTCGTTGGCCACCACCGCAAAGCCCTTGCCGTTCTCACCGGCGCGCGCCGCTTCGATCGCAGCATTGAGCGCCAGCAAATTGGTCTGATAGGCGATATCGTCGATGACACCGATCTTGGCAACAATCTGATGCATGGCTTCCAGCGTCTCGCGTACGGCCTCACGCCCTTCGGTCGCAGCGCGTGCCGATTCGCTGGCGATGGCATTGGTGTGATTGGCGTTGGCGGTGTTATGGCTGACCGTCACCGAAATCTGACCAATGGCGCTGCTGGTTTCTTCGGAATCCGCCGCCTGCTGGGATGAATTCTTGCTGAGTTGTTCGGCGGCCGAAGTCAGCTGTCCCGACGCCGAGGCCAGCGTCACCGCCGCCGTATTGACGTCCCTGAGCACCAGCGCAAGCTGATCGAGCATGCGCTGCGCGCTGTGCAGTACGCTGCCCTGCCCTTTCTTGCCGACGGCAAACTGCACCGTCAGGTCACCATCGGCGATCTTGCGCAATATGCGCATGACTTCACGCGGATCGCCGCCGATCTGGCGCGCAAACGTATGGCGCGTGTACAGCGCCAATGCCAGCGCGATGAACAGCGCGAGCGCGGTGACTGCGACAACTTCTTCCAGCGTCCGGCGCTCAAGCGTCGCCGCCTTGGTCTTGTTCACTGTCGCCTGCCGCACGTTCTCGTCCACCAGCGCGGCCAGCTGTGAACGCAGGCTATCGGATTCAATGCGCAGCGAATCAGGATTCCCTTTGGCGTCTTGGTCGCGCAACAACTGATCGCGCCGTTGCTCAACACGTTTGACATAGCCGTCGATCAGCACATCAGCTTGTCGCTGCAGGGTGCGTTCCAGATCGCTCAGGACCGTGGTCGTCTTGTAGTTCGCATAGGCTTGCCCGAGATCGTCCAGCCGGTACTTCAATACATCGGCGATGCGTTTCCGCTCCACAGGTTCTTCAGATTTCTCCATGTTTTGCAGGGACATGGCAATCTCGACCGCGACCTTGTTGGTCTGGTTGAGGTTCACGATCGTCAGCAGATTGACGGTATAAATTTCCTGCAACATGGCATTGACGCGAAACAGGTTGACCACGCCATCGGCCCCGACCGCGGCGGTGAGCAGCGCACCGAAAGCAAAACAGACTGCGAGCTTGCTGGAGAGCTTCATCACAATTCCTCCTCGCCTCAACCTATCGTGGCGTGCCGGTCAAAAGCGCTTGAACGAAGATTCGTCAATCGGATCGTCGCCGCCGTCCAGCATCGAAATGCGGGCGGGCTTGACGAACTTTGTGCTGATCGTGGGCGGCTCGTTGACCACCTTGCCGGGCTTGGATGTTTTCTTCGACTGCGGGCGCTTTTCTTCACCGACCTGAAAGAACAGGATCAACTCCTGCAATTGCATGGCCTGCGCGCTCATTTCTTCGGAGGTGGACGATAATTCTTCGGATGCCGACGCCGTCAGTTGCGTGGTCTGCGCCATCTGGTGCACGGCGTTGTTGATCTGTTCGAGACCGGCCGATTGCTCGCGCGACGCGGCGGAAATCTCCTGCACCAGATCGGCGGTCTTGCGGATCGACGGCACCATCTGATCCAGCAGATGACCGGCTTTTTCGGCCAGGCTGACGCTGTTCTCGGCAACCGCGATGATCTCCTGCGCGGCAGTCTGCGAACGTTCCGCCAGCTTGCGCACTTCTGCCGCGACCACGGCGAAACCCTTGCCGTGCTCGCCGGCGCGCGCCGCTTCGATGGCCGCGTTCAGCGCCAGCAGATTGGTCTGGTAGGCAATGTCGTCAATGATGCCGATCTTGCCGGCGATCTGCTTCATGGCCATCACCGTTTCGCGCACCACTTCACCGCCTTCCACGGCGGAACTGGCGGACTTGCTGGCGATGCTGTCGGTGACGCGGGCGTTCTCCGCATTCTGCGCGATCGTGGCGGTGATCTCTTCCACCGAGGCGCTGGTTTCTTCCACATTGGACGCTTGCTGCGAAGCATTCTTGCTGAGCGCCTGCGATGACGCCGAGATCTGCTCCGACGCCGACGCCAGCGAACTGGCGGTGCCGTTGACGTCGCCGATCACGGCGGTCCACTTGGCGATCATCTGCTGGGTGCTGTGCAAGACGCTGCCGGTATCCTTGTCCGACACCGGCACCTTGACCGTGAGGTCGCCTTCGGCCACCTTGCGCAGCACGATCATGGCGTCGCGCGGCTCGCCGCCGAGTTGCGAACGAATCACGCGGTAGGTGAAGAACAGGCACACCAGCAACAGCAGCATCGAGGCGCCCAGCAGCGAGAAGATCACCATCTCCAGTTCGGAATAGCGCGCCTGTGCGACGTTCACGCGTCGCTGCGTGCGCTCATCTACCATGCGCAGGAAGTCATTGATCGGCACCATGATGCGGCCTACCATGGCGCGGTAGTTCTGGTCGAACATCAGTTCTTGGGCCATTGCCTGGTTGGGCGCACCGGTCACGGTAAAGTTGCCGGCGCCGTCATCGAACTGCCCCTTGACGGCGTTGAACGCCGTAATCTCGGTCTTGGTCAACGCATCGGAGGTGACCTTCGCTTCCTGCATTTTCGCCAATTCCGGTGCGGTGAAGCCGGCCTGCTTCATCAGGTCGAGCAGCGGCACCGCCGGATCGGCCGGCATGGCGTTGAGCTGCTTGGCCATCACCAGGTCAAGATTCACACGCTCATAGTTCTTCGGACGCGGACGCTTGCCGTTACGGATATCGAGCACGATGTAGTAACGCTCTTCGTCGTTGGGGTCCCCCGTCGTGACATAGGCGCGACCGAACTTGGTCAGGTCTTCCGAGCTGCGCCGCATTTCGTTGGCCAGAACAAACGAGTAGTACCGCGATTCGTGCGCCAGGTCGAGATTGGTATTGGCCTCCTTGAGCGCGCGCGTGACACTGACGATCGATCCCATCAGCACCGCCAGCACGATCACCAGCCAGACGAATAGCTGGCGGATGCTCATTCGTTGCGTCAACTTGTTTTTCATGACTACTCCCCTGTTCTGCATTCTGTCTTTCTGGTCGGCGTCGCGGTGGATGGAATCCTTCACGCGCACCTGCTTGTTCATGTCAGTCATTCGCCGCGCTCATGCGACTCTCGGTACGTCTTACCTCGGCCTGTTCCATCCTTCCGGTATGCGCGATCAGATGCGGCACATCCAGAATCAGGGCGACGCGCCCATCGCCGAGGATGGTCGATCCGCTCAACCCCTTCACCTTGCTGAACAGCTTGCCGAGCGGCTTGATCACCGCCTGGCATTCACCCAACAGGTTGTCGACCAGCAGGCCCGCACGCAACGGCCCGTACTGGACGATCACCAGGCTCTTGCGCGCCGATTCACGCTGCGGCAGGTCAAACAGTTCACGCAAGGGAATGAACGGCAGCGGCTCGTCGCGCAGCGTCACCACGTTGTTGTGCACCTGATGACTGGACAGGTTGATGCATTCCACCACCAGGTCGAGCGGGATGACGAACACCGCACCGCCCACCACCACCTGGAAGCCGGCGATGATCGCCAGCGTCAGCGGCAGGCGAATGCGCACCATCGTGCCCTGACCGGGGTTGCTGTAGATCTCGACCTCGCCTTGCAGCGCATCGATGTTGCGCTTGACCACGTCCATGCCGACGCCGCGACCGGACAGCGACGTCACTTGCTCGGCGGTAGAAAATCCGGGCTCGAAGATCAGGCGGAATATGTCGCGTTCGGACAAACCCGCATCTGCCGTCACCAGTCCCTGTTGGACCGCCTTGCGCAGAATGCGCTCCTTGTCGAGGCCGCGTCCGTCGTCGAATACTTCGATCACCACGCTGCCTGATTCATGCGTCGCGTTAAGGCGCAACACGCCGATCTCCGGCTTGCCGGCGGCGCGCCGCGATTCCGCCGATTCAATGCCGTGATCCATGGCGTTGCGCACGATATGCATGAGCGGGTCGGCGATCTTTTCCACCATCGACTTGTCGAGTTCGGTGTCGGCCCCCGTGACGATCAATTCGATGTTCTTGCCGATCTCACGCGACATGTCGCGTACGACACGCGGGAAGCGTTGGAATACCTCGTTGATCTGCACCATGCGCAGCGTCAACGCGGCGTCGCGTATCTGCTCCACCAATCCGGAAATCACCTGTGTCGCTTCTTCAAAACGCTGATCCTTCTTGCGCTTGGCCACAAGGCTGGCGCCGGCGCCGGCGATCACCAGTTCGCCCACGAGATCGATCAGCTGATCCAGTTTGGAGACTTCGATCTTGATGAATTTCTGTTCCAGGTTTTTCTTTTCGTCTCCGACTTTCTGACGCAGGGCAGGCATGCGTGCAGAAATCGGCGACGCTGTCACGGCATGCGGATCGGACTCGGCGACGGCATCGACAACATCGACTGTGTCGATTTGCAGCTGACGCCATTCAATAGCGTTCAGGGCGCCGGACTGCAACAGATGCAACGCGACTTCCTCGCGTTCGGGCAGACTCTGCAGCCAGCTCCGGTACTCGGTGAGCTGACTGTGCGGCGCCAGGATGATGATGTCGCTGTCTTCGCGCACGAATTCAAAGACGCTATCGATTTCCTCGCGCCGGGCCGTGCTGGAAAAACCGATTTCAAAGCCGAGATAACAGAGTTCCGCGTCCATGTCATCGGCGGCCGGAATGGCGAGATCGATCACATGTGCATAGACCATGCTGCCCATCGTCAGCAGATAGCGCAGGAAGGACAAGGGATCAAGACCGTCGCGCAAGACGTCGGGACTGAAGCGCAACGACAGGTGCCAATGCGGATTGGAGACCGCGCCGGGGTCGGTTGCTGCGCCCGGTGCATCGGGCGTGGCCACGTCAGCGACAAGGTTTGCAGCGACATCGACGCTTTCCGCCTGCGGTTGCGCGACATGCGCCAGGTACGTATTGAGTGTTGCTTCCAGTTCGGCACGCCGGACCGGATCGGGATCCTGCTCTTCCTTGAGTTCGGCGATGGCGTCGACCAGCTCGCTCATGTAGTCGCCGCAATTGAGCAGCAGCGACATCATGGCGTCATCAAGCTTCACGATGCCGTTGCGCACCTTATCGAGGACGTTTTCCAGCAGATGGGTGAAGCTGACGATGCTGTCGAAAGCGAACAGTCCCGCCGACCCCTTGATCGTATGCGCCGCACGGAAGATGGCGTTGATCGCGTCGCGGCTGGCGCCATCGCTTTCGATCTGCAGCAACGCCGCTTCCATGGCGACGAGCAGTTCGCGCGCTTCCTGCACCAGAGCGTCGCGGGCGGCATCTTTTTTCATGCCAGCCCCTGCAACGAAGTTGACGACGAAGTCGAATCGGCCCGCATCAGATCCTGCAGTTGCAACATGTTCAACACGCTTTGCACGGCCGGGCCGACACCGCTCAGCAACAGCTGCTTGTACTGCGCGGCGGCCTCGCGCCTGAGCAGCAGCAATAGCTGCAGACCGGCGGTGTCGAGCTCGTCGCAGGCACTCAGATCCAGCTCCAGCACATCGTCGGCGCCATCGAGCACACCCAGCAGTTGCGGCTTGTACTCGGCTGCCTGGAATATGGTGAAGCCTCCGCTCACCAGCAGCAGCAAATGTCCGTCGCGCGTGCTTTGCGTCAATGGCATGTCATGTCCTAAGGAGTCACCAACTTGGCCACGGCGTCGAGCAGCACCGGCGGCAGGAACGGCTTGTGCACCCAGGCGCGCACGCCGATGGCCTTGCCTTCCTGTTTGCGCTTATCGCCGCTTTCAGTGGTCAGCATGAGCACCGGCGTGAACTTGTAGCTCGGGTTCTGCTTGGCTTCGCGCACGAAGCTCAGACCGTCCAGATTGGGCATGTTGACGTCGGAGATGATCAGATTGTATTTGCGGCCGTCGAGCTTGTTGAGCGCGTCGCGGCCGTCGATTGCTTCGACCACGTCGTAACCGGCAGCCTTGAGCGCGATGCTGATGGTCTGACGCAGGCTGAACGAATCGTCAACGATGAGAATGGTCTTGGGACTCATGTCAGCGATCCCCGCAAGAAGTCGTTGCAGAAATGCCCGTGCTGCCCGCGGCGTGAAAAAAACTCGGTTCGTGCATGCATGCCATCCTCTTCAAAAGAAATCAACTTGTGATTGCATTGACTTGTCGGCCTGCTGGCCGGCGTGTACCTGGCGTTGCTCCTGCGTGGTATAGGTTTTTTCGAGATCGGACAGCCATGCCGCGCTGGGCGGCAAGGGTGCGGCGCTCTCCACCAGTCCCGTCAGCTTGACCATGTCGAGCTGGACGTGATCAAGGATCTGGCTGATGCGATCCTGGAATTGCAGGTTGACCAGGATGTCGCAGACCTCCTGGTCAACCTCGCGATTTTCTTCTTCAAGCTGGCCGACGGTGCCGCTGAGCTTGTCCGCGGATTGGCGGAAATCGGCGATGACCGAATCGATCACCATGCGCGAGTCGTCGACCATGCGGCCGGCGTCTGCATCCAGCTGGTTGGCGGACAAATGCGTGGACTGGATCTGTTGCTGGACCGCCTTGGTCTTGCTGACGATCTGACGACCCGTCTCGGCGGACCTGGCCGCCAGCTCGGTCCAGCTGGCCTGGTCGGAGAACAGGTCGGTCACGCCGGTGCGACCGGCGATTTGCTCGACCTGCAGACCAAGCTGGCGAATGTCGTCGTTGTGCAGGCTGAGCGCTTCAATCTTGCGCAGCAAGGCGTCGCGCGTGGTCAGCACTTGCTCCAGCGCGTCGGCGATGCCGCCGAGCTGTTGAGCGGCGTTCTGAATGACTTGCAGGACGTCGCCGTTCTTGCCGCCTTCGGCCAGGCTCACCGCACCGCCAAGGCGTTGATGGATGCCGACGAAACGCTGGGTGAGCTTGTCGATGGCTTCCTGCGTCTGGGTGCGCGCGAGTTGCACGTTGTTGCGCCAGGCCGGCACCACCGCCTGCACCAGCACCGGCAGATCCGACGCCCGGGTTGCCGGCTCCTTTGTATGGGAAGAGGGAACGTCCACCGCCGATTGCCCGCCGGCTTGCGCCGGACTGGCCCCAAGCACCCAGGCCACGCCTGCGATCAGCGCACCGGCGATGACACCTTGCCACCATCGCGGCGCCAGCAGCGCGAGCAAAAGAGCATTGGTCCCCCACAACATAAGCAAGGCGCGGTAATTCGACTTCACGATGTTCCAATCTGAATGTTTGATTTTTGATGGTTCCGGCGGGACGACCCCCACATCGCCTCCACATATCGCGTCACTTGCCGCCTCTCATGCATTAACGGCAACATGCAGCCGGTTTTTTATACATTCGTCGAGAATATTTAAAATTTCCGCAGACCAACGTTCTGTATCGACGGTCATGTTCTGCGTTCCTTATTCTGGACCGCCGGGGACTTGGTCTGTGGGCCGAATAGAGGCAGAATTCAGCTTGATTTGTCAGAGTATGCGTTGCCATCCAGAAACAAGCTTCACCACCCTTATTGATCTCATGCAAATTCCTGTCGCGTTACAGACCGTCGGCTTGCTGGCGCTGTCGAATATTTTCATGACCATCGCCTGGTACGGTCATCTCAAGAGCCTGGCCTCCAAACCCTGGTGGATCGCGGCGCTGATCAGCTGGTCGATCGCGCTGTTCGAATACCTGTTGCAAGTGCCGGCCAATCGCATCGGCTACACCCAGTTCAGTCTGGCCCAACTGAAGATCATGCAAGAGGCGATCACGCTGACCGTGTTCGTGCCGTTTGCAATGATTTACATGCAGCAGCCGTTCAAGCTTGACTATGTGTGGGCGGCGCTGTGCCTGGTGGGGGCGGTGTATTTCATTTTCCGCAGTTGACGTCCCGCTCGTTCTGCGGAACCGGTTCTGACAGTGCGCTGACAGCACGGCACGACTCTCGTACAATGCGGACTCCCATCCACTGTGTGCGGTGCAATATCCGCCAAGAGCGAGAATGGATCTAGACAGCTACCACTACATCGTCATCGAAGGCCCGATCGGCGTCGGCAAGACCACGCTGGCGCGCAAGCTGGCCGAGCGTCTCGGCGCGCAGTCCGTGCTGGAACAGCCGCAGGAAAATCCCTTCCTCGAAAAGTTCTACCGCGACGCCGGCCGTTACGCGCTGCAGACGCAGATGTTCTTCCTGTTCCAGCGCATCCAGCAATTGCAGGAGCTGGCGCAGTCGGACCTGTTCAACACCCGCTTCGTCGGCGACTTCCTGCTGGAAAAAGATCCGCTGTTCGCACGCCTGACGCTGGCCGACGAAGAACTGAAACTCTACGAACAGCTTTACCAGCACCTGCGCACACATGCCGTGCAGCCGGACCTGGTGATCTACCTGCAGGCGCCGGTGGAGACGCTGGTCGAGCGCATCCGCAAGCGCGGCATCCCGATGGAAGCGTCGATCTCGCACGATTACCTGCAGCGCCTGGGCGACAGCTACAGCCGCTTTTTCTATAACTACGATGCTGCGCCGCTGCTGATCGTCAACAACGAGCACATGAACATGGCCGACAGCGACGAAGATTTTGAGCTGCTGCTGTCGCACATCGTTGAGATGCGCGGCAAGCGCGCATTCCTGAACCGAGGAGAATAACCATGGCCGCCTATTTGCAGGATGCTCCCGCCACGCGCAAGAAAGCCGTCACCATCCACACGCTGCAAGCCATGCGCGACAAAGGCGACAAGATCACCATGCTGACCTGTTACGACGCTAGCTTTTCAGCATTGATGGACCGCAGCGGCGTCGACACCGTGCTGATCGGCGATTCGCTGGGCATGGTCTGCCAGGGTCATCAGTCGACCTTGCCGGTGACTATCGCCGACATCGCCTATCACACCGCCAGCGTGGCGCGCGGCAACCTGTCCATGCTGATCATCGCCGACATGCCGTTCGGCACCTACGGCTCGCCGCTGGCGGCATTCGACAACGCCGTGAAGCTGATGCAGGCCGGCGCGCACATGGTGAAAATTGAAGGCGGCGCCTGGCTGGCCGACACTATCCGCCTGCTGACTGAACGCGGCATTCCGGTCTGCGCGCACTTGGGCCTGACGCCGCAATCGGTGCATCAGATGGGCGGTTTCAAAGTACAGGGCAAGACACTGGAAGGCGCTGAATTGCTGCATGCCGACGCCAGGGCGGTGCAGGCGGCCGGCGCTTCGCTGCTGGTGCTGGAAGCGATTCCGGCGGCGCTCGGGGCCGATGTGACGGCGCAGTTGCGCATCCCCACCATCGGCATCGGCGCGGGCCCTGACTGCTCCGGCCAGGTGCTGGTGATGCACGACATGCTGGGCGTGTTCCCGGGCCATAAGGCGCGCTTCGTGAAAAATTTCATGGACGGTGCGGCCAGCGTGGAGGATGCCGTGCGCGGCTATGTGACGGCGGTCAAGGACGGCAGTTTCCCGGCAGCGGAGCATTGCTTCTGAGCGCGCTCCCTGGGTATCGGCAGACGCAAAAAAGCCCGCTCGCGCGGGCTTTTTATTTTCAAGGGACGATTTCGCGTCAGCGAATGTCCTTGATGTCCTTGTAGCGATCCAGGCTGACGGCCAGGTTCTTGCTGCACTCGTCGGCATTGCTGATGGTCGGCGACAAGGCTTCCAGCAGGCCGTCGTGCACGCCATAGACCAGCGCATGAATGCTCAATTCCTGACCGCGTTCCCAGGCATCGGTGACGATGGTGGTGCGGCAGATGTTGGCGACCTGTTCGAGCACGTTGAGCTCGCACAGGCGGTCATGCTGATCGCCCTGCGACATGTGGTCGTGGAAACAACCGATGTGCTTTTCGTGGACGTCCTGCACGTGCTGCAGCCAGTTGTCGGCGAGGCCGACGCGGCGCTTGGTGAGCGCTGCCTGCACCCCTGCACAACCATAGTGGCCGCAGATGATGATGTGTTTGACCTTCAGCACGTCGACCGCGAACTGCAGCACCGACAGGCAATTCAAATCGGTGTGCACGACCACGTTGGCGATGTTGCGGTGGACGAACAATTCACCCGGCAACAGGCCGAGCAGGTCGTTGGCCGGAACGCGATTGTCCGAACAGCCGATCCAGAAATATTCGGGGGAACGCTGCGAGCCGAGCTTCAAAAAGAAGTCCGGATCCCGCGCGGTGATTTCACTTGCCCAGCGGCGGTTGCCTTGCAGCAGTTGCAGCTGAACCTGGTCTTGTTGGCTTGGTATTGTCATAGTCGGCAAGATCGAGTTTCACGCTTGTCGTCGCATCGCACCCGAAAGGGCCGATCGCGGCGGGCATGAGGATGAATGAAAGAAGACCGGACGTTCGCCATGTTTGCCACGGCGGGCGCTGGATGCGGCCTGGCGGCCGATGGCGCATGCTAACGATGTCTTCCGGAAATGTGCGGCGCATGTTCTGAGCACTGTGTTACCAGCACCATGGGCCGCGACTGCATTGTATAGAAAAAACGCCGCAAAAACCGGCGCGGCCTCAAACGGCGGCGCCGGTCTTGTGGGGATTACTCGAAGAATTCCTTGACCTTGTCTTTCCAGGTCTTGGTCTGCGGGCTGTGCTTGGCGCCGCCTTCGGCAGTCAGTTTTTCAAATTCGCGCAACAGGTCCTTCTGACGTTCGGTCAGCTTGACCGGCGTTTCCACCACGACGTGGCAGAACAGATCGCCGGCGTAGCCAGAACGCACACCCTTGATGCCCTTGCCGCGCAAGCGGAACGTCTTGCCCGACTGCGTTCCTTCGGGAATCGTGAAGGAGGCCTTGCCGCTCAGGGTCGGTGCTTCGATGTCGCCGCCCAATGCCGCCTTGGCGAACGAGATCGGCATTTCGCAATGCAAGTCGTCGCCGTCGCGTTGGAATACTTCGTGTTGCTTGATGTGAATTTCGACATACAGGTCGCCCGGAGGACCGCCGTTCATACCAGGTTCGCCGTTGCCGGACGAACGGATGCGCATGCCGTCATCGATGCCTTCAGGAATCTTCACTTCCAGCGTCTTGTTTCGCTTGAGGCGACCGGCGCCGGCGCAAGTCGGGCATGGCTCGGGAATCACCTTGCCGCTGCCGTGGCACTTCGGGCAAGTCTGCTGAATGCTGAAGAAGCCCTGCTGCATGCGTACCTGGCCGTGGCCGCCGCAGGTGCCGCAAGTGGTCGGCGAGGTACCGGGCTTGGCGCCGGAACCGTGGCAGGTATCGCACTCGTCCCAGGACGGTACCCGGATGGTGGTGTCGAAACCGTGCGCCGCTTGTTCCAGCGTGATCTCGAGGTTGTAGCGCAGGTCGGCGCCGCGGTACACCTGCGGACCCGCGCCGCGACCACGTCCACCGCCGCCGCCACCACCGAAAATGTCGCCGAAGATGTCGCCGAAGGCGTCGGCAAAGCCGCCGGCGCCGGCACCGCCGCCACCGCCCATGTTGGGGTCGACGCCGGCGTGGCCGTAACGATCGTAAGCGTCGCGCTTCTGCGCGTCGGACAGCATCTCGTAGGCTTCCTTGACCTCCTTGAACTTCTCTTCCGCGCCCTTGCTGTCGGGGTTGCGGTCAGGATGGTACTTCATCGCCAGCTTGCGATAAGCCTTCTTGATCTCGTCGTCGGTCGCGTTTTTCGCTAAACCCAGGATTTCGTAAAAGTCACGTTTTGCCATGTTTTATAACACCTTGTTATTGGGCTTCCCCCGCACCTGCGCGAGAACCAACAATGTGAAAAAGCCGAGAGACGATCTTGCGACCATCTTGCTCGGCGTGTCGGACGGCAAAGCCGGCCGACGTGTTTCTAAATCTGAATCCGAATGCTGCGTCGGGCTGCGGACGAAAGAAAAATTTCCCTTCGTCCGCAATCCGGATTACTTCACTTCCTTGAAGTCGGCATCGACAACGTCGTCGTCCTTCGGACGCGATTCGCCCGCACCTGCTGCGCCTGCGCCGGCTGCACCGCCGGCCGCAGCCTGCTGTGCCTGCTGGTCGGCGTACATTTTTTCGCCCAGCTTTTGCGCAGCCACGGACAGCGCTGCAGTCTTGGCGTCGATGGCGGCCTTGTCGTTGGCCTTCAGGACTTCTTCGAGCTCCTTGATGGCGGCTTCGATGGCGTCCTTCTCACCGGCTTCCAGCTTGTCGCCGTATTCGGTCAGCGCCTTGCGTGTCGAGTGCACCAGCGCGTCGCCCTGATTGCGGGTTTCTGCCAGTTCCTTCAGGCGCTTGTCTTCGTCGGCGTTGGCCTCGGCGTCGCGCACCATCTTCTCGATCTCTTCTTCATTCAAGCCGGAATTGGCCTTGATGGTGACCTTGTTTTCCTTGCCGGTGGCCTTGTCCTTGGCGCCGACGTGCAAGATGCCGTTGGCGTCGATGTCGAAGGTCACTTCGATTTGCGGCGTGCCGCGCGGCGAAGGTGGAATGCCTTCCAGATTGAACTCGCCCAAGGCCTTGTTACCGGCCGCCATTTCGCGCTCGCCTTGGTAAACCTTGATGGTCACCGCAGGCTGGTTGTCGTCGGCAGTCGAGAACACCTGGCTGAACTTGGTCGGGATGGTCGTGTTCTTCTTGATCATCTTGGTCATCACGCCGCCCATGGTTTCGATACCCAGCGACAGTGGCGTGACGTCCAGCAGCAGCAAGTCCTTGCGCTCTCCCGACAACACCGAGCCTTGAATTGCGGCGCCGACGGCGACCGCTTCATCCGGGTTGACGTCCTTGCGCGGTTCCTTGCCGAAGAATTCCTTGACCTTCTCCTGCACCTTCGGCATGCGGGTCATGCCGCCGACCAGAATGATGTCGTCGATGTCGGTGACCTTGACGCCGGCATCCTTGATGGCGGTGCGGCATGGCTCGATGGTCTTGGCGATCAGTTCTTCCACCAGCGATTCCAGCTTCGCGCGGGTGATCTTCAGGTTCAGGTGGACCGGTGCGCCGTTGGCCATGGCGATGTACGGCTCGTTGATTTCGGTTTGCTGCGACGACGACAGTTCGATCTTGGCGCGTTCGGCCGAAGCCTTGATGCGTTGCAGGGCGATCGCGTCCTTCGACAGGTCGAGGCCGTTGATCTTCTTGAACTCGTCGATGATGTAATCGATGATGCGTTGGTCGAAATCTTCGCCGCCGAGGAACGTATCGCCGTTGGTGGACAACACTTCGAATTGCTTCTCGCCATCGACGTCGGCGATTTCAATGATCGAGACGTCGAAAGTACCGCCGCCCAAGTCATACACGGCGATCTTGCGGTCGCCCTTTTCGGTCTTGTCCAAACCGAACGCCAGTGCAGCTGCAGTCGGTTCGTTGATGATGCGCTTGACTTCCAGACCGGCGATGCGACCGGCATCCTTGGTTGCCTGACGTTGCGCGTCATTGAAGTAAGCCGGTACGGTGATGACCGCTTCGGTGACTTCTTCGCCGAGGTAGTCTTCGGCGGTCTTCTTCATCTTGCGCAGCACTTCTGCGGAGATTTGCGGCGGCGCAAGCTTGTTGTCGCGCACGCCGATCCAGGCGTCGCCGTTGTCGGCCTTGACGATCGCGTAAGGCATCAGGGAGATGTCCTTCTGCACTTCCTTTTCGTCGAACTTGCGACCGATCAGACGCTTGGCGGCGTAGATGGTGTTTTTAGGATTGGTGACGGCCTGGCGTTTGGCAGGTGCGCCAACCAGTACTTCGCCGTCTTCCTGATACGCAATGATCGAAGGCGTGGTACGCGCGCCTTCGGAGTTTTCGATGACTTTCGGCTGGCCGCCTTCCATGACGGAGACGCACGAGTTGGTTGTACCCAAGTCAATACCAATGATTTTGCCCATGATTTTTCCTTCGATCCTTAAGTCCCCGTTAGGGAACAACAATAGTTTTGATAGTTTTAATATGTGGAGAAAAATCTGACTTTCAAGCGGCGAGTGTCACTTAAAAGCAAATTTTGTGCCGTTTATCGTTTTTATCTGTACAGCGACAGCTTACTTGCCTTGCGCAACGGTCACCAGAGCCGGACGCAGCAGGCGTTCGGAGATGGTGTAACCCTTTTGCAGGACGGTCACGACGGTGTTGGCTTCCTGCTCCGCCGGCACGGCCGAAATCGCCTGGTGCTTCATTGGGTCCAGCTTTTCACCGGCTTGCGGACTGATTTCCAGCAGCTTGTTCTTTTCGAAGGCAGCCGACAGTTGCTTCAATGTCATGTCGACGCCTTCCTTGAGCGATTCGACCGACGGTGTTTCGATCTTCAGCGCCATTTCCAGGCTGTCCTTGACCGACAGCAGCGACTCGGCGAAGCCTTCGATCGCAAACTTGTGGGCGCGGCTGATATCGTCCTGGGCGCGGCGACGGATGTTCTCGGCTTCTGCCTTGGCGCGCAGGAAAGCATCCTGCATCTCGGCGATCTTGGCTTCGGCGGCGATCAGCTGTTCTTCCAGGCCCGGCTCGACGGCTTCAGACGCCTGCGTCTGCGCTTGCGCGTCCTGCACTGCTTCGTTTTCCGCTGGTTTTTCCGTATCTTGCATAGTTAATACTCTCCGACATGGTACGCATGGTAGGTTTTACGCGCCTTATGGCGCTTGGGGCTGCACATGAGGCTTAACCCTAGTTTTTCAATGGTTATTACGCGCCGAGGCCATATCCAGAAGTCATATGGCATCCAACTAAACGTTCTAACGTCTTGTTACAGAATTTACTACACTTGAAACAGGCGTTTGCGATGCAACATTTATGATGGTGCGATCAGACTCGATTTATGTTTTCCCCGCCAATTTTCAAGGAGACGTCATGAAATTGCCGCTTATCTCCGCCACCATCCTTGCCTATACCCTGCTGGCAGCAGCGTGGATCAGCTATTCACAACTGGTTGCGCTGTATTGAAGCCGGGACCGGGATTCGTCCCGGTAGCGCCGCACGGTGCCCCGACCTGCACAAGATTTCCTCAATGCAAGATCAGCGCAGCCCGCTATTTTAACAGGCTGCAGCCCGATCACGTCCAGTTTGCGGCGTTGATACTATTGCGTGGCGCCGTGGCGGCGGGCCTGTTCGGCGGAGATGGCAGCCTGCTTTTGTTCTTCTTCGCGCGCAGTAGCGCCGGCCAAGGTTGGCCAGCCGATCAGGTGCTGTTCGGCAATTTCCATCATGCCCTGGCCCCAGGCGGGCGCATCGTTCAGGCACGGGATGAAATGAAACTCGCGGCCTCCGGCGTGCAGGAATTCGGCCTTGGCTTCCATCGCGATTTCTTCCAGCGTCTCAAGGCAGTCGCTGGTGAAGCCGGGGCACATGACGTCGACGCGCTGCACGCCCTGGCGCGCCAGTTCCTGCAAGGTCGGCGCAGTATAGGGTTGCAGCCACTCGGCCTTGCCGAAACGCGACTGGAACGTCACCATGTATTCCGCCTCGCTCAGGCCCAGCGCTTCGGCCAGCAGCCGTGCGGTCTTGTAGCATTCGCAATGGTAAGGGTCGCCCAGCAGCAGCGTGCGTTTGGGCACGCCATGGAAACTCATGACCAACTTGTCCGGCTGGCCGTTGGCGTCCCAATGCGCCTGCACCGACTGCCTGAGCGCCTGGATGTAACCGTCGTGGTCGTGGTAATGCTTAATCAGGCGCAGTTCGGGTACATTGCGCACCTTGGCGAAGTGCTGGAATACGGCGTCGAAAATCGAGGCCGTCGTGGTGCCCGAATACTGCGGATAAGCCGGCAGGATCAGGATGCGGTCGCAACCTTGCGCCTTGAGTTCATCGAGCACCTGCGACACCGCCGGACTGCCGTAGCGCATCGCATACGTCACGTGTACGCGGTGGCCGCGCTCAAGCAGGCGTGCGCGCAGCAAGGCGGCCTGGCGTTCGGTGTTGAGCCTGAGCGGCGAGCCTTCCGCGTCCCAGATGGAGGCGTATTTTTCAGCCGACTTTCCCGAGCGGAACGGCAGAATGATGCCGTTGAGGATGAACCACCAGATAGCGCGCGGGATTTCCACCACGCGCGGATCCGACAAAAATTGCTTCAGATATCGGCGCACCGCGCGCGCGGTCGGCGCGTCGGGCGTGCCGAGGTTGACCAGCACGACCGCTGTCTGCGCAGTCGCGCCGTGGGTGTAAGGAGGTTCTTTGCGAAATGACATGGAAATCCGTGAAGGTCTGGCGTTAGCTGGAAGGAGGCGATGCTGCCGGGGCGTTACAGCGCCAGCAGCTCGCGTGCGTGCTTGCGGGTGGTCGCGGTGATTTCCAGGCCGCCCAGCATGCGCGCGATTTCTTCCACGCGCGACTTGGCGTCGAGCGCTTCGATCTGCGATACGGTCTTGCCGGCGTCGTTGCGCTTGCTGACCTGGAAGTGCTGGTTGCCTTGGCTGGCGACTTGCGGCAAGTGCGTCACGCACAAGACCTGGCGATCCTGGCCGAGGCGCTTCAACAGGCGGCCGACCACTTCGGCCACACCGCCGCCGATGCCGCTGTCGACTTCGTCGAAGATCAATGTCGGCGTCGCCGTCGAGCTCGACGCGATCACCGAAATCGCCAAGGCGATGCGCGCCAGTTCGCCGCCGGAGGCGACTTTCGCCAACGGCCGCGGCGCCACGCCGGCGTGGCCCGCCACCAGGAATTCCACCTGTTCGACGCCGTAAGCCGCCGGTTCACAGGCTTCCAGCGCGATGGCGAAGCGTCCGCCCGACATGCTGAGATCCTGCATCGCGGCGGTGACCGCTTCACCCAGCGCCTTGGCGGCTTTGGCGCGGCCCTTCGACAATTTCTGCGCGGCGCCGGTGTAGGCGGCCTGTAGTTTTGCTTCTTGCGCGCGCAAGGCGTCAAGGTCGCTGGCATCGGCCAGTTGCTTCAATTCTTCCGCCAGCTTGGCGTGCTCCTGCGGCAAGTCGTCCGGCGCCACGCGGAATTTGCGCGCAGTGGAGTGGATTGCTTCCATCCGCCCATCCACCTGCCGCAAACGCGCCGGATCGAGCTCAACCCGGCCCAGGTAATCGTTGAGCGCATAGACCGCTTCCTGCAACTGGATTTGCGCCGGCTCCAGCGCATCCATGACCGGCTTGAGCGCGGCGTCGACGTCGGTCAGCTTGCCCAGCTTCTGCGTCAGCGACGACAGTTGCGACAGGATCGGCGACTCCGATTCGGAGATCGCATTCAACGCTTCCTGCGCGCCATCGATCAAGCTGGCGGCATGCGACAGGCGACTGTGTTCGTTGCTGATATCGCTCCACTCGCCCGGCTTGACGGCCAGCTTTTCAAGCTCGCTGACCTGCCATTCGAGGCGTTCGCGCTCGAGCAGGACATTCTTGGCGTTGACTTCGAATTCTTCACGCTGTTTCGCCAGGGCGCGCCACGTCTTGTAAGCGGCGGCGACGGCTTTGGCCTCGTCCAGCAAGCCTGCCTGGCTGTCCAGCAACTGGCGCTGCGCGTCGGCCTTGAGCAGCGACTGATGCGCATGCTGGCCGTGGATGTCGACCAGTAGTTCGCCGAGTTCGCGCAATTGCGTCGCGGTGGCGGCGATACCGTTGATGAAGGCTTTGGAGCGACCGGCGTTGTCGATCACTCGGCGCAGCAGCACGCCGCCATCCTCTTCCGAAAACTCATGCGCTTCAAGCCAGGCGGCAACATCGGGGCCGGCGCTGAAATCGGCCGTGATGTCGGCCTTGGCCGCGCCTTCGCGCACCACGCTGGCATCGCCACGACCGCCCAATGCCAGCGCCAGAGCGTCGATCAGGATGGATTTGCCGGCGCCGGTTTCGCCGGTGAAGACGGAAAATCCGGGAGCGAACTCAAGTTCGATGGCATCGACGATAACGAAATCACGAATCGAGAGGGTACGCAGCATGGGATGGTGAAATTGGTGTTTTATCAATATCGGCGGCGTCTTTCCTGATGAGAAGACGCCCGAGGCGCTTATTGTCGCCTATTCTACTGAGCGTGGGCTTATTGCAGGCGGCCTTCAACCGATGGGTATTCGTTCCAGTGCAGCTTTTGCCGCAAGGTGTCGTAGTAGCTCCAGCCTTCCGGATGCAGGAAGGTGATCTTGTGCGCCGAGCGCCGGATCACGATGCGATCGCCGTGCGACAGGCTGGTCAGCGACTGCATGTCGAAGTTGGCGCTGATGTCGCGGCCGTTGACGACCTGGATCGAAATCTCGCAGGAATCCGGAATCACGATCGGACGGTTCGACAGGGCATGCGGCGCAATCGGCACCAGCACGATGCCGTGCAGGCTCGGATGCAGGATCGGTCCGCCGGCCGACAAGGCGTACGCGGTCGAGCCGGTCGGCGTGGCCACGATCAGGCCGTCGGAGCGCTGGTTGTACATGAAGCGACCGTCCACTTCCACGGTCAGTTCGACCATGCCGGACGAGGCGCCGCGCGCGACCACCACGTCATTGAACGCAAGCGCATTGAAAATCTGCTCGCCGTCGCGGAATACCGTGGCTTCGAGCAGCGAACGGGTCTCGACGTCGACCTTGCCGTCCAGCATGTCGGCCAATACCGGTATCATGCGGTCTAGCGAAATATCCGTCATGAACCCCAACCGCCCCTGATTGATCCCGATCAGCGGCACATTGAACGGCGCCAGCTGGCGTGCGATGCCGAGCATGGTGCCGTCGCCGCCGACCACGATGGCGGCGTCGGCGAACTGGCCGATCTGTTCCGGCGACATGGCGTCATAGCCTTCCAGCGCGATGTTCTGCGCGGTCTCGGCTTCGAACACGATGGTGTGACCATGCGCCTCCAGGAAGGCGGCGATGTCGGAAAGGGACTGCGCGATGCCGGCGGCATGATATTTGCCGACGATTGCGATGGTTTTAGGCGTTGCCGCCTGCACGGGTAATTTGATGGGCCACATGCTGCGGATTAAAGCATAATTCGGGGCCTGTTAACAATGAATTTACGAGTGCGAACACACGGCAGGCGTTGACTGCCCAGGCGCAGCGACGCGACATAGCGGTGCTATGGCAAGGAGCGGCAACAACGGCAGGCGACGCCTGCAGCCGTTCCCGGAGGGTTTCAGCCAGGCAGTGCACCGGCCGCGTTGCATGGCTTGCCAGCACACTGCTGGCTGAAACGCACCTCGCAAATTCATTGTTAACAGGCCCCAGACTACTCTGAACCGATTTCATGAACAAAACCAACATCCAGGCAGTCCTGTTCGACCTCGACGATACGCTGTGGGCGATCGAGCCGGTGCTGCATCTTGCCGAAACCCGGCTGTACGAATGGCTGACCCAGCATGCGCCGGGCGTGGTGCAACGCGAGAGCATTCTCAGCCTGCGCGCGCGTCGGCAGCTGTTGGCGCAGACCGATCCGGCCTACAAGATCAACCTGTGGGCGTTGCGCCATGCGGCGCTGACGGCGGTGCTGGCCGAGCATGGCGAAGACCCGGCGCTGGCCGACCCCGCCATGGAAATTTTCACCACCGGCCGTAATGCCGTTACGCCCTTTGACGACGTCGTCCCCGCTCTGCAGCAGCTGAAGCCGCGCCTGAAACTGGGCACCGTGTCCAACGGATTCGCCGATCTGGCGCGCATCGGCCTGGCCGAGCATTTTGAAATCTCCATCGCTGCCCACCAATTCGGCACCGCCAAACCCGATCCGGCCATCTTCCACGCCGCCTGTACGGCGCTCGGCGTGGCGCCGGAACACACCGTCTACGTCGGCGACGACCTCACGCTGGACGTGCTTGGCGCCCAGCAAGCCGGCTTGCGCGCCGTCTGGATGAACCGTTTCCAACGCGCGTTGCCGGATCACGTCCGGCCCGATGCGGTATGCACCGATCTGAACGAACTGGCGCACTGGCTGGCGTCATAGTGTGCAGGGACAGATATATATGGCGGGATGTTGGCACGCTTGGCCCCGCCTCGTTAGAATGAAGACATGCAACTAGATAATCGCGCTCAAACCCTGCTCAAGGCCCTGGTCGAACGGTACATCGCCGACGGCCAGCCGGTCGGCTCGCGCGCGCTCTCCAAGATTTCGGGACTGGAACTGTCGCCGGCGACCATCCGCAACGTCATGGCCGACCTCGAGGAAATGGGCTTCGTCGCCAGTCCGCACACCTCCGCCGGACGCATTCCGACGCCACGCGGTTACCGCGTGTTCGTCGACACGCTGCTGACGATCGAATCGACCGATGCCCTTGGCGCTTTCGATGAAGCGGCGCTGGGAACCAAACTGCAATCGCGCTCACAGATCAACTCGCCGCAAAAGATCATTTCCAATGCGGCGCAGGTGCTGTCGTCGCTGTCGCAATTTGCCGGCGTGGTGATGACGCCGAAGCGCGAATCGATCTTCAAGCAGATCGAATTCCTGCGCCTGTCCGAAAAGCGCATCCTGCTGGTCATCGTCGGTCCCGGCGGCGACGTGCAGAATCGCCTGCTGCTGACGGAGGTCGACTACACGCCTTCGCAACTGGTGCAGGCGGCCAATTACATCAACCAACACTACGGCGGTCTCGGCTTCGACGAAGTCCGCCTGCGCCTGCAAAACGAACTGCGCCAGCTGCGCGACGACATGACCAGCCTGATGCAGGCCGCCGTCGAAGCTGGCAGCGATGCCATGGCGGACGAATCCGACAACGTGGTGATTTCAGGTGAGCGCAATCTGCTGAGCGTCTCCGACCTGTCGTCGAACATGACCTCGCTGCGCAAACTGTTCGACATGTTCGAACAGAAGACCAGCCTGATGCAGTTGCTGGACGTATCGAGCAAAGCCACCGGCGTGCAGATCTTCATCGGCGGCGAATCGCAACTGGTGCCGATGGACGACATGAGCATCGTCACCGCGCCGTATGAAGTCAACGGCAAGATCGTCGGCACGCTGGGCGTGATCGGTCCGACGCGCATGGCGTACGAACGCGTGATCCCGATCGTCGATATCACCGCCAAGCTGCTGTCGAGCGCGCTCAGCGGCAACAACAGCTGAGCCGGGCCAAACAGGACTGGCAGCTGCGGCCAACTGTTGCACATCGCTTACCCTTCTTTACAGCGCCGGCCCTCATCATCGCAGCGGCAATAAAAAAGCCATCCGGCGACAGCGGGATGGCTTTTTTGCAAACAGGGTCCGGATTGAATCCGGCCGGGATGGATGCTTATTTCTTTGTTTTGCGGCAATCCTTGCAATGGCCGTACAAGGCCAGCGCATGGTCGGCGATCTCGAAACCGTGCTCTTGGGCAATCTTGAGCTGACGCTTCTCGATTTCGGCGTCGAAGAATTCTTCGACCTTGCCGCAATCCAGGCAAACCAGATGGTCATGGTGCGAGCCTTCGTTGAGCTCGAACACGGCCTTGCCGGTTTCAAAGTGATTGCGCTGCAGCAGGCCGGCTTGCTCGAACTGCGTGAGCACGCGGTAGACCGTGGCCAGGCCGACATCCAGATTGTCCGCCAGCAGCATTTTGTAGACGTCTTCCGCACTGAGGTGACGCACCTCGGTGTTTTGGAAGATTTCCAGGATTTTCAGACGCGGCAAAGTAGCCTTGAGGCCGCTGGCTTTCAGTTCGGATGGATTATTAGGCATGTTTCAGTAAAAATCGGGTTATCTGCTTTATCATATAGCGTTTTAGCACAATTGCTCAACCAATTGAAATCTTTATGCGAATGTTGCCTTCCTACCGTACTACCGCTCTGGCGCTGATCGCCCTGAGCACCCTGCTGTCCGGCTGTGCATCCAAAAAACCGGTGGAAGGCGCAGCAGCGCCCGACGCGACCGGCGTGCAGGTTTCGAAGAGCAGCAGCCTGTTCGGCTTCCTCAAGCCTTATCGCATCGATATCCAGCAAGGCAACTTCGTCTCCAAGGAGATGGTCGCGCAACTGAAGCCGGGCATGACCCGCGAGCAAGTGCGCTTCGTGCTCGGCACGCCGCTGCTGGCCGACATGTTCCACTCGGACCGCTGGGATTATGAATTCCGCCTGGCCAAGGGCAACGGCGAACTGATGAGCAGCCGCGTATCGGTGTTCTTCAAGGACAACCTGATGGAACGCTACGAAGGCGGCAACGACCTGCCCACCGAGCAGGAATATCTGTCCCTGATCGCCGGTTCCAAGAAGGGCGCCATGCCGGAACTGTCGGACGCGCCGACCAACACGACGCCGCCGTCCTCCGCCAAGTAACCACGCCACCACGCAAGTTCTGGCAATACTCGCAACTACAAGCAAAAGCATTATGAGCGTATTGAAAATCGCCGTCGCCGGCGCATCCGGCCGTATGGGCCGCATGCTGATCGAAGCCATCCAAAACGCCGACGACATGGTGTTGGCCGGCGCCCTGGACGTGCCGGGTTCGCCCAGCATCGGCAGCGACGCCGCATCGTTCCTCGGCAAACCCGCCAACGTCGCGATTGAATCCGACCTGGCCAAAGGCCTTGCCAACGCCGATGTCCTGATCGACTTCACACGTCCCGAAGGCACTCTGAAGCACGCCGAATACTGCGCCGCGCATGGCGTCAAGATGGTCATCGGCACCACCGGCCTGGAACAGGACGCCAAGAGCGCCATCGCCGTCGCCGCGGAAAAGACCGCCATCATGCTCGCTCCCAACATGAGCATCGGCGTCAACGTCACGCTCAAGCTGCTGGAAATGGCCGCCAAGAGCTTCTCGCACGGCTACGACATCGAAATCATCGAAGCGCATCATCGCCACAAGGTCGACGCGCCGTCCGGCACCGCCCTGAAAATGGGTGAAGTCATCGCCGACGCCATCGGCGTCAAGCTCGACGACGTCGCCGTCTACGCCCGCGAAGGCATCACCGGCGAGCGCGACCCGTCGTCGATCGGCTTCTCCGCCATCCGTGGCGGCGACATCGTCGGCGACCACACCGTGCTGTTTGCCGGCATCGGCGAGCGCATCGAAATCACGCATAAATCCTCGAGCCGCGTCACCTACGCCCACGGCAGCCTGCGCGCCGCACGTTTCCTGGCCGACAAGAAGACCGGCCTGTACGACATGCAGGACGTGCTCGGACTGAAGTAAGCATCCATCGCTGCATCTGGCAACGGATGCAGCGAATCTTTTTGCGGATGCGCGCTCCAACGGATTGCCATTTATTCTTTCTGCTTCCAACCAAGAGAACACGATATGGAACAAACCGTTGGATTCGCTCATTACTGGGCGCAAGGCGATGCCGTTTCGCACGCTGTCGCGTATGTCCTGCTGCTGATGTCCGTCGCCAGCTGGTACTACATTCTTTCCAAGACCTGGAGTTCGTGGCGCATCCGGCGCGGCAGCAATGCCCTCGACGGTTTCTGGAAAGCGCCCACGCTGACCGACGCCATTGCCGTCATGCGCACTGTCGACAGCGAAGAAATTTTTACTCCGCTGGTGCAACGATCCTCCGAAGCCGCGGGCATCTCGTCCAAACAAAGCACTCCCTCCCTCAATGCCGCCACCGATCCAGGCGAACTGATCACGCGCACGCTGCGGCGTGAAATCAACCGTGTCTCGGCGCGGCTGGAGCGTGGCCTGACGCTGCTGGCTTCGGTCGGTTCGACTGCGCCGTTCGTCGGCCTGTTCGGCACCGTCTGGGGCATCTACCACGCGCTGGCGGCGGTCTCGGCCAGCGGCACGGTGCAGATCGACAAGGTCGCCGGTCCGGTCGGCGAAGCGCTGATCATGACTGCGCTGGGGCTGGTGGTGGCGATTCCCGCCGTGCTGGCCTACAACGCCTTCACACGCATCAACCGGCTGACGCTGGCTGAACTCGACGGCTTCGCACACGACCTGCACGCCTACCTCACCACCGGCGAACGCGTCGGCAAGGGGGAAGCATGAGTTTCGGCGGCTTCAACGACAACCACCAGGCCGGCCCGATGGCCGAGATCAACGTCACGCCGATGGTCGACGTGATGCTGGTGCTGCTGGTGATCTTCATCCTCTCGGCGCCGCTGTTTACGCATTCGCTGCAGCTCGATCTGCCGACCGCGAAATCGGCGCCGGCGCCGGAAAAACCACAAACCGTCAGCGTCGCCATCGACGCCGCCGGCAAGCTGTATTGGCAGGACCAGCCGGTCACGCTGGAAGAATTGACGCGGCGCATGGCCGAGGCCGCAGGCAAGCAGCCGCAGCCGGAAGTGCAGCTGCGCGCCGACAAGGCGACCCGTTATGAAGTGATTGCAGACGTGATGTCGGCGGCGCAGAACAACGGTGTGAACAAGCTCGGTTTTGTAACCGATCCAAAACCAGATACAACCAGTACAGAGAAGAAGTAATCATGGCAACAGCACGCCTGAACGGCGAACTCATCACCGACTGGGACAGTTTCCACCGCCAATGCGCAAGTGTGTTCGGCTTCCCGGATTTTTACGGCAGCAACATGAACGCCTGGGTCGATTGCCTGAGCTATTTGCGCGACGACGACGGCATGAGCAAGTTCGTGCTCAAGGAAAACGAAGTGCTGACCATTGAAATCCAGCACAGCGACAAGCTGCGCGCCGCCGCGCCGGACATCGTGGAAGAACTGCAATTCTGCGTCGCCATGATCAACGAACGCTGTGAAGACTACGACGAAACCGCCACGCTCAAGCTGGCGCTGCTCTGAACTCCCCTGATCAGTCGATCAACTGATCACCGTCATAGAACGGATACGGCCCGTCGAATTCACCAACGTAAGCCGTATGGCTGATCAGCCCAGTACGCTCTCCCCACCAATGCAGCTGGAACCCCGGCGGCTCCATCACGAATTGCGACGGCGCCTGCGGATCCAGGTCCAGCACCACCTGATGCGATACACCCGGACAGGTTGACGCCATCGTCCCGCCGAAGCGCGCCTGTATCGACCGATGCAGATGACCGCAGATGACCCGCTCGACCTGAGGATGGCGACGTACCACCGGCTCCAGCAGTTGCGGATTGATGAGGCCGATGTCGTCCATGTGTCCGATACCGGTGGTGAACGGCGGATGATGCATGGCGATCACGGTCGGCCGCTGCGGTTGTTCGCTCAGCACCTTGTCCAGCCAGTCCATGCTGGGAGCGGCCAGTTCACCTTTGCTGGAACGCGGGATCACCGTGTCCAGCGTAACGATCCGCAGCGGATGATCCTCGATCACGTATTCGATGCGCGCGTCGTCGGCCGCGCCTTGCAGGTAAGCATGGTCCGGGAACGCCCGGCGCAGCGCGGCGCGCTCGTCGTGGTTGCCGGGCAGCAGGTAATACGGCATCGCCAGCGGCGCCAGCAATTCGCGCAGGGCCGCATACTCGTCGGCCAGGCCGAAGTCGACCAGGTCGCCGGTGAACACCACCGCATCGGGCCGCTGCTTGAGCCGGTTGACCTGCGCGACGCACCGCCGCAGGCTCTCGGCGGTGTCGACCACACGATAGGATTTTTTACCCTGCGCCTTGATGTGCAGGTCGGAAATCTGGCACAGGATCATGAGCGCGTCTCCCCGAAAAAATGTTGCACCGGCAATTGCATCACCGCATGTTCCGGCACACGCAGGCCGATGCGTTCGCCGGCGTGCCAGACGCCGCGCCGGCGCGTCTCGACGATCACCGGCATGTCGGCGCCGACGTCCACCAGCAGGCGCGTGCGGTCGCCCATGAAAAAGGTCGACATGACGTCGCCGAACATTTCCGCGCCGGCGGTATCGAGCGGCACGATCTCGACGTCTTCGGGACGGAACATCACCGTCGCCTGCTGGTCCGTTTTCCCATTACCATTCGCATTCGCCAGCGGCACAATGCCGGCCGGAATCTGCAGGTGACCGACACGCGTCACGCCGCTCACGCGGTTCATGGTGCCGATGAAGTCGGCCACGAATTCCGACGCCGGCCGATAGTAGATATCTTGCGGCGTGCCGATCTGTGCGATCTTGCCGCGCTCCATCACGACGATGCGGTCGCCCAGCGCCATCGCTTCGCCCTGGTCGTGGGTGACGTAGATCGCCGTGATGCCGAGCTTGCGCAGCAGCTGGTTAAGGTCGGCGCGCAGCGTTTCGCGCAGCTTGGCGTCGAGTGCGGTGAGCGGCTCGTCCAGCAGCAGCACGCGCGGCTCCACCGCCAGTGCACGCGCCAGCGCCACGCGCTGCTTTTGCCCGCCCGAGAGCTGGTCGATGCGGCGATGGCCGAGGCCTTGCAGGTGCACCATCTCCAGCAGCGTATCGATCCGCGCAGCGCGTTCGGCTGCCGGCATCTTGCGGATCTTGAGGCCGTAGGCAATGTTCTCGCCGACCGTCATGTTGGGGAACAGCGCATAGTTCTGGAACACCATGCCGACACCACGCTTTTCAATCGGCAGGTCGGTGACGTCGTCGTCGCCGAACAGCACGCGGCCGCCGGCGTCGGGGAATTCCAGTCCGGCGATCAGCCGCAGCGTGGTGGTCTTGCCGCAGCCGGACGGCCCCAGCAGCACCAGTGTTTCGCCGGGATGGATTTCCAGGTCGATCGGCTCCAGCGCGGGCGCGCCGCTACCGCTGCGGAAGGTCTTGGCGCATTGGCGCAGTTTGATGGAAAGAGAAGAGTTCATAGGCGTACGCGTGTGCGTGATGTCTGGGTCGCCCATTGCATGGCGACCAGCAGCGGCACGATCATCAAAAGAAAAATCAGGGTATAGGCGGAACCGACTTCCAGCCGCATCGAAGCGTAGGCGTCGGCCAGTCCGACCGGCAAAGTCATGGTCAGCGGCGTATGCAGCATCCAGGTGATGTTGAACTCGCCGATCGACAAGGTCACCACCATCAGCGCACCGGCCAGGATGCCCGACGCGGCGTTCGGGATCACCACGCCGAAGAAGCGCTGACGTGCGCCGGCGCCGAGGCTGGCGGCGGCTTCTTCCAGCACCGCCAGTTGCGACGACTGCATCACTGCCAGCACCGGCCGCACCATGAACGGCAAGGTGAACAGCACGTGTCCGACCAGGATGAACAGCAGACTGCCGCGGAAGGCGCGGTACTGGCCGTAGGCCATGATCAGCGCAAGCGACGTGGCCAGGCCGGGCACCGCCACCGGCATCATCAGCAGCTCTTCGAAGACGCGCGCCAGGCGGCTGTTGCCGCCCTGGTGGCGCGCCAGCATATAGGCCAGCGGTACGCCGACCAGCAGCGTCACCACCAGGCAAGCCAGCGCAATCGCAATGGAACGCCAGATGGTCATCTGATAGGTATCCCACACCTGCGCGACCCAGCGCAGTGTGAAGCCGCTCGACAAGCCGACGAAGAAGTTCTCCGTCACGCCGGCCAGCACCGACAGCACCACCGGCACGATCAGGAAGGCGCACACCAGCAGCGTGAACGTCAATTGCAGATAAAACCGCAGGGAGTGTTTCATTGTTTTCCCTTCTTCATGCCGTGGCCGGAACGCTGCTGCCTGACAGCGAACGCGCCAGCGCCAGGGCGATCCAGGTAATCACGCCGAGCACGATGGACAAGGCCGCAGCCATGGCGAAATTGGCGTAGCTGGTGAATTCGTTATAGATCGCCATCGGTAATACATCAATGTTGGTCGCTAGCGTGAACGCGGTGCCGAAGGCGCCGACGCTGGTGGCGAAGCAAATGGCCCCCGACGAAATCAGGGCCGGCATCAGGGCCGGCACGACCACGTCGAAAAACACGCGCAACGGATGGGCGCCGAGCGAACGCGCCGCTTCTTCCAGCGCAGGATCGAGCTTTTCAGCGGCCGCCATCACGGTCAGGATGACGCGCGGAATCGAGAAATACAGATAGCCGACGAATAGTCCCGCCAGCGAATACGCGAACACCAGCGACTCACCGAACAGCTTGTCGGTCAGCGTGCCGATCAGTCCCTGGCGTCCGGCCAGCATGATCACCATGAAGCCGACCACCACGCCCGGGAACGCCAGCGGAAACGTCAGCATCGCCAGCAGCAGCGACTTGCCGGGGACGCGATTGCGTTGCAGGAACAGGCCGACCAGCGACGAAATCGCCAGCGTCGCCACAGTGACCACGCCCGACAACAGCAGCGTCGACACCAGGCTCCACAGATAGTGGCGATTGGTCACCACCGCCAGATAGGCCATCGCGCCGCTCGGACCGCTGGCGCCGACGCCGATCAAGCGCAGCATCGGCAACAACCAGAAAGCGGCGAACAAGGTCATGCCCGGCACTGCAAACAGCCAGACCTTGCCGGCCGGACGTTTGCGGTGCGGCTGACTTGAACGAGTCAGTTGCACGGACATGTTTACTTCACTTCAGAGAGATAGCGTTCGCTGAACTGACGCTGGACGTCGGCCATCTTGCCGTAGTCGACCGACTTGGCGCGGGCATAGTCGGCAGCCGGCAGGAAGCGCGCTTCGGCTTCTTTCGAAATCGCCGAGGCGCGCACCGGACGCAGGTAGGCGTTGGCCCAGATGGCCTGGCCTTCGTTGGACAACAGGAAGTCCAGCACCTTCTTGGCGTTGGCCTGGTTCGGGCCATTCTTCACGAGGCTGACAACGTAGGGAACCGTGACGCTGCCTTCGGCCGGGATCACGAACGCGACGTTGGCCTTGTCCTTGTACTTGGCGCGGTAAGCATCGAAGTCGTAGCCGAACAGGATCGGGATCTCACCCGAGATCAGGCGTGCGTAGGAAGTCTGCTTCGGCACGATGGGTTGATTTTTTTGCAGCGCCTTGAAGTAGTTGATGCCCGGTGTGAAGTTGTCCAGCGTGCCGCCCAATGCCTGGTTCACGGCAACCGCACCGACATAGCCGACGAAGGCGCTGGCTGGGTCGAGGTAGCCGATCAGGCCCTTGTATTCCGGCTTGAGCAGGTCATTCCACGAACGCGGTACCGGCTTGCCCTTCAACGCGTCAACGTTGACCATCAGGCCCATGGTGCCGGAGTGAATCGTGGTCCAGTAGCCTTCCGGATCCTTCAGGCCCGCAGGCACGTCGTTCCAGCCGGCCGGCTTGTAAGGAGTGATGATGTCGTTCTTCTTCGCCTCAATGCCGAAGGTCACGCCGACGTAGGTGAAGTCGGCAACCGGGCTGGCCTTCTCGGCCATGATCTGCGCCAGCGCCTGGCCGCTGTTCTTGTTGTCGGGCGGCACGGTGATGCCGGTCTTTTCCTTGATGGTCTTGATCTGGGTGGCCCAGTCAGCCCATTCCGGCGGACAGTTGTAGCAGATGACGTTTTGCGCCGCGGCGCTGAACGAAGCAGTAAGACCCGCGAAAGCGGCAGTGGCCGCCATTGCCCGGAGAATGCGTGACAAACGTGGAAGTGATCGCATGTCGTTTCCTTTCTATTGCTGTTGATGTGAACGAATAAAGAATCTGAAGAAAAAAGCCTCAGGAGAAAAGCCGCACCGAGCCGCCGTGGCGAATCGTGTGCGCAAGTATTTGCGAGACCGGACCGGCGCTCCCTTCGGTCTGGCCGATGGCCGCCACCAGCGTACGCAGGGCGACTTCGCCGATCTGTTCGGACGGCTGCACCGCGCTGGCCAGCACCGGCGACATCATCTCGCCCAGCGGGATGCCGTCGAAGCCCATGACGGAGACGTCTTCCGGCACACGCAAACCCAGCCCGCGCAGATCGCGCATCGCGGCCAGCGCCAGCAAGTCGTTGGAGCAGAACAAGGCGCTCGGACGTTGCTGCGGGTTGGCGAATGCCTGGAGATGGGCACTGGTAAGTCCGGTATGGCGCGGCACTTCGATCGGCGTCATCGGCGTGAGCGCATGCGCTCGCATGGCGTCGAGGTAACCGTGGTAGCGCTGGATAGCGCGGTCGGAGGCGTTAAATTGACCGGTGAGCATCTGAATACGCGTATGGCCGAGCGCAATCAGGTGCGCCACCGCATCACGTGCGGCGGCGCGGTTGTCGACCGAGACCGACAGGCGTGAAGCCTGCTGCGGCTGGTTGTAGGTCAGCACGTAAGGGATGCCTTCACGGTCGAGCACATCCAGCGTGCCGCTGGCGCTGGCATCGGCCACCGTCAGGATGACGCCGTCGACGCGATGGCTGAGCAAGAGGTTGACCGCCGCCGCTTCGTCTTCCTGGCGGTATTCGGTGGCGGTGAACATGACCGAGTAGTCGAGTGCTCGCGCCGCCAGTTCGATGCCTTGCAGGCATTGCGCGAATACCGTGTTGGACAGCGTCGGCACCACCACGCCGACCGTGCGCGAACGTCCCGCACGCAAGTTGCGGCCGTTGAAATTGGGACGAAAGCCGAGCGCGGCAATGGCCTCGTTAATCTTGCCGGCCGTGTCGGCGCTGACCGATGCCGGGCTGTTTAGCAGGCGCGACACTGTCGCGGTGGACACGCCGGCTTGCAGGGCGACTTGTTTGATGGAAGGCGACACGATGATGGCTGGCTATCTGACTGGAGGTAGATGGATTCGCATGAAAACGATTACATCGTGCCAGCGCATTGTTACCGGCCTATGACCATCAAACAGATTTGTAGGACACTGCGATTTCTATTCGATATTAGAATAGAAACATTTCAATTTGCCAACAAGCCATTTTTGAGAGTTTTCTTATATAAATCCGAGGAACTCTGCCTCAGAATGGTCTTGCCGTCTGCGCACCATCCCGCCTGCAGTCTGCTTATCCAGAGAGGCTTCATGAGACCCCCTTTGCTCCGTTTCTTGTTTTCCGCCTTGGCGTCGCCGCTGTTCAGCGCAGCCGCAGGCGCCCATGCAGCCGATACCACAGAACTGGTGGTCAAGGGCACGATCCGCCCTTCCGCCTGCCTGGCCAGCTTTCCCGGCAATAGCGTGATCGATTTCGGCACCATCAAATCGGACCCGCAACTGAAGGAACGCTTCAAGGACCTGCCCGCGCAGCGTGTGGACATGCGCATTTCCTGCGACGGCCCCACCAAGATCGCCGTGAAGGCCGTTGATAACCGCGAAGCGACGCGTGAGAAGGACATTCCCGGCATCGACGCCGGCGACAACTTCGGCCTGGGCCTGTACCGCGGCAAGAGCATCGGCGGCTACGCCGTGCGCTTCGCCACCGCCGTCGCCGATGGGCAGTCGGTCGGCATCCTGGGCCGCCCCAACGGCAGCGCCGCCTGGAGCAGCAGCGCCCTGCGCGGCCTGCGCCAGGACGGCAGCCAGGTCTCGTTCGGCGCGGGGAGCACGCCGGTGGCCTTCAGCGAGCTGGTGGCTGGCCTCGACATCAGCGCCAAACTGAGCCGCGTGGCCTACCAGCTGCTGGCCGACGACATCCAGCTGGACGGCTCGATCAGCATCGAGATGCTGTATCTCTGAAACAGTCGCGCCGGATCCCCGAAGCCGCTCTTGCATGGAGCGGTTTGTTATTTCCACTATGCAATTCATGGCCGGATTGACATCGATACAGAACTAGGTCTCCCCTCTGGCGAGCCGGTATAATGCCGGGTTTCGATCTTTCCTTTGCCTCAACCCGACATGCAAGATAAATACAGCCCAGCAGAAGTAGAACAATCCGCGCAACAGCACTGGATCGCGACCGACGCGTACAAGACCGTCGAACACGCCAAGGACAAGCACGGCCGCGACAAGAAGAAGTTCTATGCCTGCTCCATGCTGCCTTACCCATCGGGCAAGCTGCACATGGGTCACGTCCGCAATTACACGATCAACGACGTGATGTACCGCTACCTGCGCATGAGCGGCTACAACGTGTTGATGCCGATGGGCTGGGATGCGTTCGGCATGCCAGCCGAAAACGCCGCGATGGAAAACGGCGTACCGCCGGCGCAATGGACTTACTCGAACATCGAGTACATGAAGAAGCAGATGGCGTCGATGGGCCTGGCGATCGACTGGTCGCGCGAAATGACGGCCTGCTCGCCCGAGTATTACAAGTGGAACCAGTGGATGTTCCTGAAGATGCTCGAAAAGGGCATCATCTACAAGAAGACCGGCACCGTGAACTGGGATCCGATCGACCAGACCGTGCTGGCCAACGAACAAGTCATCGACGGCAAGGGCTGGCGCTCGGGCGCGGTCATCGAGAAGCGTGAAATCCCGATGTACTACGCCAAGATCACCGACTACGCCGAAGAACTGCTGGAACACGTCGAAACCAAACTGCCGGGCTGGCCCGAGCGCGTGCGCCTGATGCAGGCCAACTGGATCGGCAAGTCGACCGGCGTACGTTTCGCCTTCCCGCATGACATCAAAGATGACGGCAAACTGATCAACGACGGCAAGCTGTGGGTCTTCACCACGCGCGCCGACACGGTCATGGGCGTGACCTTCTGCGCCGTGGCGCCGGAACACGCGCTGGCGACCTTCGCCGCGAAGAACAACCCGGCGCTGCAAGACTTCATCGCCGAGTGCAAGAAAGGCAGCGTCATCGAAGCCGACATGGCGACGATGGAAAAGAAGGGCATGCCGACCGGCCTGTTCGTCACCCATCCGCTGACCGGCGCGCAAGTCGAAGTGTGGGTCGGCAACTATGTGCTGATCACCTACGGCGACGGCGCCGTGATGGGCGTGCCGGCGCATGACGAACGCGACTTCGCTTTCGCAAAAAAATACAACTTGGCGATCAAACAAGTCGTCGCTGTCGACGGCAAGACCTACTCCACCGACGTGTGGGAAGAATGGTACGGCGACAAGGAAGGCGGCAAGACCGTCGACTCCGGCAACTACGACGGCCTCGGCTATCAGGCCGCCGTCGATGCGGTCGCCGCCGATCTGGCCGCCAAGGGCCTGGGCGAAAAGAAAGTCACCTTCCGCCTGCGCGACTGGGGCATTTCGCGCCAGCGCTACTGGGGCACGCCGATCCCGATCATCCACTGCGCCGATTGCGGCGACGTGCCGGTGCCGGAAAAAGACCTGCCGGTAGTGCTGCCGGAAGACTGCGTGCCGGACGGCAGCGGCAACCCGCTCAACAAGCATGAAAAATTCCTGCACGTCGACTGCCCGCAATGCGGCAAGCCGGCGCGCCGTGAAACCGACACGATGGACACCTTCGTCGATTCATCATGGTATTTCATGCGCTATACCTCGCCCGCAGCTTCCAACGGCGGCAACGACGCCATGGTCGATTCGCGCAACGATTACTGGATGCCGATGGACCAGTACATCGGCGGCATCGAGCACGCCGTGCTGCACTTGCTGTACGCGCGCTTCTGGACCAAGGTCATGCGCGACTTCGGCCTGGTCAAGTTCGACGAACCGTTTACCAATCTGCTCACGCAAGGCATGGTGCTCAACGAAACTTACTATCGGGAAGACACCACCGGAAAAACAATCTGGATCAATCCGACCGACGTAGAGTTGACACTTGATGACAAGGGACGTCCGACCTCCGCGATTCTCAAGGAAGACGGTCAGCCGGTAATCATCGGCGGCACCGAGAAAATGTCGAAATCCAAGAAAAACGGCATCGACCCGCAAGCCCAGATCGACCAGTACGGCGCCGACACCGCGCGCCTGTTCACCATGTTCGCGTCGCCACCGGAGCAGACATTGGAATGGTCCGGCACCGGCGTCGAAGGCGCCAACCGCTTCCTGCGCCGCGTGTGGGCGTTCGCTTACAACAACGCTGCGCGCATTGCAGGCGCCGGCGCGGTTGATGCTGCTCAACTGAACGATGCTTTGAAGACGCTGCGCCGCGAAGTGCACAAGGTGCTGCAACAGGCCGATCACGACCTGAAACGCATCCAGTACAACACGGTCGTATCGGCCTGCATGAAGATGCTCAACACGCTCGAAGCCGCCAAGCTGGAAGACAGCCCGGTGGCCAACGCCGTGCTGGCCGAATGCACCTCGATCTTCCTGCGCATCCTCAACCCGATCACGCCGCACATCACCCATGCGCTGTGGCAGGAACTGGGCTTCGCCAAGCAGCACGGCGACATCCTCGACGCCGACTGGCCGCAAGTCGACGCCGCCGCGCTGGAGCAGAGCGAGATCGAAATGATGATCCAGGTCAACGGCAAGCTGCGCGGCAGCATCACCGTCGCCAAGGACGCCGATAAGGCCAGCATCGAAGCAGCCGCGCTGGCCAATGAGAGCGTGCAGAAATTCCTGACCGGCGCACCGAAGAAAGTCATCGTCGTCCCCGGCAAGCTGATCAACATCGTTGCCTAGTAAATTTTCGCTCACGAACCTGACCACGGACACACACATGCCATTTCAACTCCACCAACGCAAAGTACTGCAATGGTTCCTGATGCTGCTGGCAGCGGTCATGCTCAGCGCCTGCGGCTTTCATATGCGCGGGCCGGCGAACCTGCCGTTCAAGACGATTTACCTCGGCTTTGCGGACAACTCGCAGCTGGGCACGGAACTGAAGCGCTATATTCGCGCCAGCAACGTTGAAGTGGTGTCCAACAAGGACGAGGCGGACGCGGTGCTGCAAGTGATTTCCGACACGCGTGACAAAAAAATTCTGACGCTCAATACCAACGGCCGTGTGCGCGAATTTTCGCTGTACCAGATCTTCAGTTTCGTGGTCAGGGACAATAAGGGAGTGATCCTGATTCCCCCGACCAACATCACGCTCAAGCGCGATATCACCTACGACGAAAACCAGGAACTCGCGAAGCAGGCGGAAGAAACGCTGCTTTATCGCGACATGCAGAGCGACCTGGTGCAGCAGATCCTGCGCCGTCTCTCCGCCAGCAAAAACGCCACAGCCGGCACCGCAGACGCCGTCGAGGAATAAGCGATGCAACTGCGGCTGGATGCGCTCGACACCCATCTGACGAAATCGCTGTCGGCGCTGTACGTCATCGCCAGCGACGAACATCTGCTGGCACTGGAAGCCGCCGACAAGATCCGCAAGACTGCCCGCGCCAACGGCTACACCGAGCGCGACGTGCTGGTGGTCGAACGCAGCTTTAAATGGGGCGAACTGCTCGCCGCCAACCAGTCGCAATCACTGTTCGGCGACAAGAAACTGATCGAGCTGCGCATTCCCACCGGCAAACCCGGCAAGGACGGCGGCCAGGCGCTGCAGGAATATGCCGCCAACCTGAACCCCGACAACCTGACCATCATCAGCCTGCCCAAGCTCGACTGGGCCACCGCGAAAGCGGCCTGGGTCGGCACCTTGCAACAGGCCGGCGTGTACATCGACATTCCGCTGGTCGAGCGCGCACATCTGGCGGGCTGGATCGGCAACCGGCTCGCCGCTCAGCAGCAGAGCGCCGACCGCCAGTGCATGGATTTCATTGCCGACCGTGTTGAAGGCAACCTGCTCGCCGCGCATCAGGAAATTCAGAAGCTCGGACTGCTCTACCCGGCCGGCAAGCTGAGCTTCGAACAGGTGCACGATGCGGTGCTGAACGTAGCGCGCTACGACGTCTTCAAGCTCAACGAAGCGATGCTGTCGGGCGACGCCGCGCGCCTCATGCGCATGATGGACGGGTTGAAGGGTGAAGGCGAAGCGCTGCCGCTGGTGCTGTGGGCCGTGGCCGAAGAAGTACGCACGCTGCTCAAGCTCAAATCCGGCGTCGCACAAGGCAAGCAGCTCGGCATGCTGCTCAAGGAATACCGCATCTGGGGTCCGCGCGAAAAGCTGATGGATCCGGCGCTGCGCCGCATCAGCCTGGCCACGCTGCAAACCGCGCTGCAGGAAGCCGCGCAAATCGACAAGATGGTCAAGGGCTTGCGCGCCAAGGCCTTCTCGGGCGATGCCTGGGATGCGTTGTCGCAGCTGGGCCTCAAAGTCGCGCGAGGTTACTAATTTAGTCAGGACTTGCACAAAATTGTCCCAGCTAGGCGTGCCGACGAAGACAGTACGGTTGTACGGCTAGGAGGTACAACGACGCTGGGGCGGTTTTGTGCAAGTCCATTAAGAGAACATTCATCATGACGCTCAACATCGAACACTACATGAACGACATCGGCCAGCGCGCCCGCAAGGCATCGCGCGCCATGGCCCGTGCCGACACGGCGGCAAAGAACCGCGCGCTGACCCTGATCGCCGCCGCCATCCGTCGCGACGCCGATACGCTGCGCGCCGCCAACCAGCAAGACCTGGCCGCGGCACGCGCCAACGGCTTGTCGGATGCCATGCTCGACCGCCTGACACTGTCCGACAAGGCCATCGCCACCATGGCCGAAGGCCTGGAACAGATCGTTGCACTGCCTGACCCGATCGGTGAAATCTCCAACATGAAGTATCGCCCGACCGGCATCCAGGTCGGCCAGATGCGCGTGCCGCTGGGCGTGATCGGCATCATCTACGAAGCGCGTCCCAACGTGACCGTGGACGCCGCCGGCCTGTGCATCAAGAGCGGCAACGCCACGATCCTGCGCGGCGGCTCTGAAGCGATCCATTGCAACCAGGCGCTGGCGAAACTGGTCAAGGAAGGCCTGGCCGGCGCAGGTCTGCCCGAAGACGCGGTGCAAGTGGTCGAGACCACCGACCGTGCCGCCGTCGGCGCGCTGATCACCATGACCGACTACGTCGACGTCATCGTGCCGCGCGGCGGCAAAGGACTGATCGAGCGCCTGATCAAGGAATCCAAGGTGCCGATGATCAAGCACCTGGACGGCATCTGCCACGTCTACATCGACGACAAGGCCGATCTGCAAAAAGCGCTGGACGTCGCCTTCAACGCCAAGTGCCATCGCTACGGCACTTGCAACACCATGGAAACGCTGCTGGTGGCGCGCGACGCTGCCGCCGAGGTGTTGCCGAAACTGGCGGAGCTGTACCGCGCCAAGGACGTCGAGCTGCGCGGCGACGCGGAAAGCCGTCAGATCCTGGCCGGCTATCCGCTGCTCAAGGAAGCCGTCGAGGAAGACTGGAGCACCGAATACCTGGCGCCGATTTTGGCCGTGAAAATCGTCGCCGGCATGGATGAAGCGATCGACCACATCAACACCTACTCGTCGCAGCATACCGACGCCATCGTCACCGAAGACTACACGCGCGCCATGCGTTTCCTGCGCGAAGTGGATTCGGCCTCGGTCATGGTCAATGCCTCGACGCGTTTTGCGGATGGTTTCGAATATGGCCTCGGCGCCGAGATCGGCATCTCCAACGACAAGCTGCACGCGCGCGGCCCGGTCGGACTGGATGGCCTGACCTCGCTCAAGTATGTCGTGCTGGGACAAGGACAAGTACGCCAGTAAGCCTTATCGTTTTACCTCTCAGAACCTGTTTACGATCTGTAGCGAAAGGTCATCGCCGGTGGCGGCCGGAGCGGAGCTCAGTTATGCAACCCTGGAGTGTACTTCGGTACATGAGGATTCCGAGCACCGCCCAAGGATTGCCAATTCGCGGATCATGGCCTCGCAGTAAGATCGCAAGCAGGTTCTCAGCCAATCGCCAAAAGGAAGCCGCATGCTCTGGATCAAAGCCCTGCATATCGTGTTCATCGCCTCGTGGTTCGCCGGCCTGTTCTATCTGCCGCGCATCTTCGTCAACCTGGCGCAGGAAACCGAGACCGTCACCAGGGAGCGCCTGCTCGGCATGGCGCGCCGCCTGTACCGTTTCACCACCGTGCTGGCGATTCCTGCCATCGCGCTGGGCTTGTACCTGTATCTGGTCATCGGCATCGGCAAAGGCCCGGGCAACGGCTGGATGCATGCCAAGCTGGCGCTGGTGATTCTGGTGATCGGCTACCATCACGCCTGCGGCTCGCTGCTCAAAAAGTTCGAAAACGGCAAAAACAAGCGCAGCCACACCTGGTTCCGCTGGTTCAACGAAGTCCCGGTATTATTGTTGCTGGCCATCGTGATTCTGGTGGTCGTCAAACCTTTCTGATATTTCTGATTCATCCTTTTACGGAGTCCTTCATGGGCAAGGTATGTGAATATTTCTTCGCGCCGCACTCTCCCTTTGCCTATCTGGGACATGCGCGTTTCGTCGCTCTGGCCAAGCAGTACGACGTCCAGGTCGTGCTCAAGCCGTTCGACCTGAGCAAGATCTTCGGCCAGTCCGGCGGCTTGCCGCTGGCCAAGCGCGCACCGCAGCGCCAGGCCTATCGCCTCAAGGAACTGGAACGCTGGAGCAAATTCCTCGGCTTGCCGATGAACCTGCAGCCGACCTACTTCCCGGTGCAAAGCGACGTCGCCGCGCGCCTGATCATCGCCACGCAACTGGCGCACGGCACCAATGCCGCGCTTGAACTGACCGGCGCAGTGATGCGCGCGATCTGGGAAGAAGAAAAGAACATCGCCGACACCGACACCCTGCTGGCGATCGCCAACGGCCTCGGCCACGACGGCGCGAGCTTGCTGAAGTCCTCGGAAACCGCCAGCGTCCAGGCAGAGTTCGACCGCTTCAGCGAAGAAGCCACCACCGCCAACGTGTTCGGTGCGCCGTGGTTCATCGTCGACGGCGAAGGCTACTGGGGTCAGGATCGCCTCGACTTCGTCGAACGCGCGTTTGCCGAAAAGTAATTTGAAGTAGAAGCAATAGCAGAACCAGCAATAAAAATTCGTCATTCCCGCGCAAGCGGGAATCCGGCGGCGCAGATCGGAAGATGCCGTCAACGCCGCCGGAAGAAGCATCCGCCACACGACATCAGGTTGTGCGGCGACCCAGGCATCAACCCCAACGGACAAAAGGTACCCCTCATGACCACCAACTATTCCTATTTCTGCCCCTGCCCGCGCGGCCTCGAAATCGCCCTCGCGGAAGAACTCAACGAAATCGCCCAGCTGGCCGGCCCCGACGCCAACCTGAAAGTGCATACCCAGGTTCCCGGCGGCGTGCATTGCTCCGGCAGCATGCTCGGCGCCTACCAGCTCAACCTGCGCTCACGCATCGCCAGCCGCGTGCTGCTGCGCCTGGCGCACGGCTCATACAAGAACGAGAACGACATCTACGACATGGCGCTCGAGCAGGAATGGGAAAACTGGTTCGAGGTGTCGCACACCATCCGCGTCGACGTCACCGCGGTCAAGTCGCCGTTGCGCAGCCTCGAATTCGCCACGCTGAAAATCAAGGACGCCATCTGCGACCGTTTCCGCGAGCGTTTCGACGAGCGTCCATCGGTCAACACCAAGACGCCGGACATGCGCATCTCGGGCTTCCTCGACGCGCACACGTTCACCCTCTATATCGATACCTCCGGCGAAGCGCTGTTCAAGCGCGGCTGGCGCGACGACACCGGCGAAGCGCCCCTGCGTGAAAACCTCGCCGCCGGCCTGTTGCGCACCAGCGGCTGGAAGCCGGGCATGGTTCTGTTCGACCCGATGTGCGGCTCCGGCACCATCCTGGCCGAAGCGGCGCAGATGCTGGCCGGCATTCCGCCGGGCGCACGCCGCCGTTTTGCGTTTGAAAAATTCGGCAACTTCGACGCCGAAGCCTGGCTGGCGATCAAAGGCGATTTCAAGCCGAATCCACTGCCGACCGTGCCGACGATCTTCGGCAGCGACATTTCCGGCGACATGGTCAATATCGCGCGCAGCAACCTGCGCAAGGCCGGCATCCAGTTCGAGGTGCCGTTGAAGCAGATCGAAGCGCAGGAAGTCAAGCCACCGGTCGACGCCAACGGCAATCCGAGCACCGGCATCATGCTGACCAATCCGCCGTACGGCGAGCGCCTGAGCGTGCGCGGCGATGCGGCCGTGCCGACCGACGAACTGTTCGTCGCCTTCTTCAGCGCCTTCGGCACCACGCTCAAGCAGCGCTTCGCCGGCTGGAGCGTGTTCCTGTTCTCGGCCGACCTCGGCTTGCCGAAATTGTTGCGCCTGAAGGAAGCTCGCAAGACTCCATTCTTCAACGGTGCGCTGGAATGCCGTTTGTTCCGCTTCGACATGGTGGAAGGCTTCAACCGCCGCGAGGCGGCCAAGCCCAAGCCTGAGCAGGCTTAAGCGCCCTCGGCGGGATGATTGTCAACGTCACCGAAACAATTTATCCCGCCACGCTGTATTTATCCCAAGCTCGCTTTTCCTTACAGTTGCTCCCATCGAGGCCAATCGTGGCCTTATTCATCAATGGGAGCCAACATGACCACCACTACCCTCAACACCAAAGCCGACTACGCCGCCTTCCTGCTGCGCGTCACGGCGGGCCTGTTCTTCCTGGCGCATGCCGCGATGAAGATTTTCGTCTTCACGCTGCCCGGCACTGCCGCTTTCTTTGAGTCGCTGGGCCTGCCCGGCTTCCTCGCTTACCTGATCATCCTGCTGGAAGTGGTCGGCGGCATCGCGCTGGTGATCGGCTTCTACGGCGACCTGCTGGCCATCCCCCTTGCGATCGACCTGGTCGGCGCCATCTTTACGGTGCACGGCAAGAACGGTTTCTTCTTCAGCAACCCCAAGGGCGGCTGGGAATACCTGGCCATGTGGATCGTTGCCCTGATCGCGGTCTACCTGCTCGGCAACGGCGCCTTCGCCGTCAAGCGCAAGAGCCTGAACAACGTTGCATAATCATTATCTTGAAACCTGCGCGGAGCTGAAGTCCCCGCGGGGTTTCCCTCTTTTCGGAGTACTGCCATGTCTACCGCATTGCCATCGCTTTTCGTTTCTCACGGTTCGCCCATGCTGGCGGTGGAACCGGGCAGGACCGGGCCGCTGTTGCGCAGCATCGGCGAGCGCCTGCCCACGCCGAAAGCCATCTTGATCGTCTCGCCGCACTGGGAAACCCAGGCGCCGCGCGCAGGCAACCTGGCCAAGCAACGCGTGATCCATGACTTCGGCGGTTTCCCGCAGGAATTGTATGAACTGGATTATCCGGCCGCCGGTTCTCCGGAGCTGGCAGAACGCGTCGCCGGCTTGTTGCACGACGCCGGTTTGCCTGCCCGGACCGACGGGGGCTGGGGCCTCGATCACGGCGCCTGGGTGCCGCTGCGCTACTTGTATCCCCAAGCCGATATTCCGGTAGTCCAGTTGTCGCTGCAACCGCATCAGCCGCCGGCTTATCACTACCGCATCGGCCAGTTGCTGGCGCCGCTGGCCAAGGAAGGCATCCTGCTGGTCGGCTCGGGCAGCTTCACGCACAACCTGCGCGAACTGCGCCGCAACGACGCGGATGCCGGAGACGCTCCGCATACGCTGGAGTTCCTGCAATGGTTCCTGACGCAGATGCAGAGCGGCAATCTGGAAGCGCTGCTGAGTTATCGCGAATCGGCTCCGCATTCAGTGCGCACGCATCCGACCGACGAACACCTGCTGACGCTGTTTTTCGCCATGGGGGCAGCCGACGACTGGACGCAATTGGTGCATCTGGACAGCGGTTCGACGTATCATAGTCTGCGCATGGACGCCTTTGCCTTCGGTTCGCAATCGTCCATCCTCGCCGATTTGCCTGCTGCGGCATAACCTGTCCGGAAAGACCTCGCTTGAACAAACTGCGCGAAATCGAATGCTTCATCGCCGTGGCCGAACTGGGCAGCTTCGTCAAGGCGGCCGACGCGCTGAATGTGTCCAAGGCCGCGGTGTCGCGCACGATTCTGGAATTGGAAGCGCGTCTCGGCACGCGCCTGATGCAACGCACGACACGCCGGCTTTCACTCACCGAAGCCGGCGTGCTGTATCTGGATCGCTGCAAGCAGATCGTCTCCGCGCTGGAAGACGCCGACCAGATGCTCACCGCCGGCAACACCGATCCGACCGGCCTGCTGCGCATCAACGTGCCGCAGACCTTCGGCGTGCTGCACCTGGTCAAGGTCTGGCCCTGCCTGCTGCAACGCTATCCCGGCATCAAGCTCGACATCACGCTGTCGGACCGCATCGTCGACATCATCGAAGAAGGCTACGACATGGCGATCCGCATCGCGCGCCTGCCGAGCTCGTCGCTGATCTATCGCAAGCTGGCCTCGACGCGCATCGTCGTGTGCGCCGCGCCCGACTATCTGGAACGCCACGGCACGCCGCTGCATCCGGAAGATCTCAAGGACCACATGGTGCTCGGCTACAGCTATTCGGCCGACAAGGATGAATGGCATTTCGAAGGTCCGGACGGTCCCGTCAGCGTCAAGACCAACGTGCGCATGCACGCCAACAACGGCGACACCTGCGTGGCCGCCGCGCTGGCCGGGATCGGTATCACGCGCCAGCCGACCTTCATGCTCAACGACTACATCCGCAGCGGCAAACTGGTGCGCGTGATGCCCGACTACACCTCCGTCGAGCTGGGCATCTACGCGGTCTATCCGAGCCGAACGCATCTGCCGGCCAAGGTGCGCGCCACCATCGACTTCCTCGTGCATGCTTTTGAGGAAGCGACATGGGAAGATCACTGATCATCGCCACTTCATCAATTGCAAATGGACGCTTGCTGACCGCAAGCTGACGACATGAAAAAATCCGCTCGCTTGCGGATTTTTTTTCATCTCCCTTTTCTTCGCATCGCTTAAGGCGCACAATCCGCGCTCGTCGCGCTGAATGGTCTGACCAATTCAAACCGGCGTGGGATACCTGCAAAACCGCCTGTCGGACTCGCATTCAGAGCGTTTCCGTTGTGAACCGGTGACTTGACATACTTTTCAGATTGCCTCAAAGTGACCACATTACAGACTACATGTCCATATATTGGACGACCAGGAATAATAAAAAGGCCGTAGTCGCCACCCATACAGTTACTGAAACCTGAGGAGAATAGGCATGCAACCCACCACGCCCGAGGCATCGAAAATGATGCCCTACCAATACCCGAACCCGAAAGAAGCGCCGCTGGAAATCGTGGTCAACTCGGCCATTCCCGACGACGAAAAAGTCTGGGTGCCACAAGCCGAGAACGTCTGGTTCCGTCCGCTGTGCCTGAACGTGTCGCAAGGCTACTGGACCAACCTGCTGCGCGTACGCAAGTCCGGCGTGCTGAGCCGCCATCGCCACCCGGCTCCCGTGCACGGCATGGTGCTCAAGGGCCGCTGGCGCTACCTGGAACACAACTGGATCGCCGAGCAAGGCAGCTACGTGTTCGAACCGCCCGGCGAAACCCACACCCTGTACGTACCGGAAGACGTGGAAGAAATGATCACCTACTTCCACATCACCGGCGTGATGTACTACTGCGATCCGTTCGGCAAGTTCGAAGGCTACGAAGACGTCTTCACCAAGCTCGACATGTGCAAGGCGCATTACGAGAAGGTCGGCCTGGGCGCCGACTTCGTGCAGCAGTTCGTGCGCTGAAGACGTGAGCAATCCGATGAGCTACGTACAAGCCGATTACAACTTCCAGGGCGCCGTCGCCGTCGTCACGGGCGGCTCCGGCGGCATCGGCGCGGCCATCAGCGCGCGCCTGGCCCAGGCCGGCGCCGAAGTGGTGTGCTGGGATCTCAAGCCGGTCGCCGACTATCCCTACGGCCAGGACACCGTCGACGTCACCAGCGCCGCGTCGGTGGACGCCGCCACGCAACGCCTGCTGGCCTCGCGCGGCCACATCGACTTTCTGATCAACAACGCCGGCTTTGCCGGGTCGACCGTGCCGCTGGATGAGTACGACGTCGACGAATGGCATCGCATCGTCAACGTCAATCTGATGGGCGTGTTCCACACCTGCCGTTCGGTGGTGCCCGCCATGCGTGCTGCGGGCCAAGGCCGCATTGTCAACATCGCCTCGCTGGCCGGCAAGGAAGGCACACCCAACGCATCCGCCTACAGCGCCTCGAAAGCCGGCGTGCTGGCGCTGACCAAGTCACTCGGCAAGGAGCTGGCCAACGCCGGCATCCTCGTCAACGCACTGGCGCCGGCCGCGGTGAAGACCACGCTGCTGGAACAGATGAGCCCGGCGCACGTCGCCACGATGATCGCCAAGAGCCCGATGGGCCGTCTCGGCTATGTCGAGGAAGTGGCCGAGATGGTGGCGTGGCTGTGCTCCGGTTCATGCACGTTCAACACCGGCGCGGTGTTCGATCTGTCGGGCGGACGCGCAACGTATTAGTACTACCCGTCCGACCGCCACAAGTGGTCGGATGTTTCATCAAACTGCAACAAGCACCGCAGAGACGGCGCAGGCAGGTGAATTTTTTGCAGCACACCTGCAGCGCTTTTATTTACATTGGAGACAACATGGAAGTCCAAAAGAGCAGCAAGCTCAAACGCATTCAGTGGGTCGCACTGACGTTCCTGATGCTTGCCGGCATCGTCAATTACCTCGACCGCAGCACGCTGTCCATCGCCAATCATTCCGTCAGCCAGGAGCTGGGATTGAGCGCATCGGAGATGGGCCTGCTGCTGTCCGCATTCTCGCTCGCCTACGCCTTCTCGCAATTGCCTATCGGCGCGATGCTCGACAAGTTCGGCGCGCGCGTGATGCTCGGCGCCGGCATGATGGTGTGGTCGGTGGCGCAACTGGCCGGCGGCTTCGTCGGTTCGCTGCATCAGTTCCTGGTGGCGCGCGTGTTCCTCGGCCTCGGTGAAGCGCCGCAATTCCCGGCCGGCGCCAAAGTGGTGTCCGAATGGTTCGCCGTGCGCGAACGCGGCGGCCCGACCGGCATCTTCGTCGCCTCGTCAACCATCGGCCCGGCCCTCGCGCCGCCGATCCTGACCGTGCTGATGCTGTCCTTCGGCTGGCGCATGATGTTCGTCATCATGGGTATCGCCGGTATCGCGGTCGCAGTGGGCTGGTACATCTTCTACCGCAACCGCAATGAAGTCGAACTGACGCCGTCCGAAATGCTGTACCTCGCCGACGGCACCGACAACGACCCGAACGCCAACGCCAAGCTGACCTGGCACGAATGGAAAGGCCTGTTCAAATACCGCACCACCTGGGGCATGCTGTTCGGCTTCATGGGCGTGATCTACATGGTGTGGCTGTACCTGACATGGTTGCCTGCCTACCTCGAACATGAACGTCACCTGAGCATTGCACGCACCGGCTGGGTGGTGGTGATTCCGTACATCTTCGGCACACTGGGCATGCTGTCTTCGGGCTACATCGCCGACGGTCTGATGAAGCGCGGCATGGCGCCGATCCGCAGCCGCAAGTGGCCGATCTGCGCCGGCCTGATCGGTGCGGGCGCGTTCACCATTCCTGCTGCTTACACACCAAGCACCTTCATGGCGATTGTCTACATCTCGCTGGCGATGGCGTTCGTGAACATGGCAAGCGGCGGCGCATGGGCGCTGGTCAGCGTGGCGATCCCACGCCGTCTGGTGGCCTCGCTGGGCAGCCTGCAAAACTTCGGCGGCTACCTCGGCGGCTCACTCGCTCCGCTCATCACCGGCATCGTGGTCGATAAGACCCATTCGTTCGTCAACGCCCTGCTGATCAGCGCCGCAGTCGCATTCGCTGCCGCGCTGGTGTACATGTTCGTGGTGAACAAGCCGATCGAAGGCGACCGGGTAGCAGCGTAATTTTATTTTCGATCTGAAGGAAAGCACATGACATTCACTCCCAATCTGTTCCAGGGTAAAACCGCGCTGGTCACCGGCGGCACCCAGGGCATCGGCGGCGCGGTGGCGCGCCAGCTCGCCGCCATGGGCGCCAAGGTCATCGCGGCAGGCTTGCCGCCGTTCGCCACGGAAGAGTTCGACGGCACCGGCGTCACGCTGGCCGAACTCAACGTGGCCTCGGAAGACAGCGTCAAGGCCCTGTTCGCGGGCATCCAGCAACTCGACATCGTGATCAACTGCGCCGGCATCATCAAGCGCGGCGCCGAGCATGAGGTCGAGGTGTTCGAACAGGTGATCGCGGTCAACCTGACCGGCACCATGCGCATCTGCTCCGCAGCGCGCGCTCTGCTGAAAGAGAGCAAGGGTTGCATCGTCAACCTGGCGTCGATGCTGAGCTTCTTCGGCGGCGGCCTGGTGCCGGCCTACAGTTCCAGCAAAGGCGGCGTGGCGCAACTGACCAAGTCGCTGGCGATCGCCTACGCCGCCGACGGCATCCGCGTCAATGCGGTGGCGCCGGGCTGGATCGCGACGCCGCTGACCAAGGCACTGCAGGAAGATCCGGCGCGTTCCGGCCCTATCCTGCAACGCACGCCGCTCAATCGCTGGGGCACGCCGGAAGACATCGGCAATGTCGCGGCTTTCCTGTGCACGCCGGCAGCCTCCTTCATGACCGGCGCCGTGGTGCCAGTCGACGGCGGCTATCTGGTGTCCTGATCCTGCAGTAACGCATTACCTTCCCGGCGCTGCCGCCCTATCCGCAGTGCCGGGAAAACCCTCGGCTATAATGCCCCTCTGCAGTTCTGCTCCTCCCCTGATTTCCTTTTCCCGGCTTCACACCCGATGCCCATGCCGCTCATGCCGACCTCCGACACCGCCGCCGAAGACAATCCCAAAATCGCCGGCACCGCCGCGTTCTCCAAGTTCATGGCCGTGCTGCAGCTGATCGCCGACCAGGACGCGCCGCTGTCGATTGCCCAGCTCAGTGCACTGAGCGGCTATCCGCGTCCGACCGTCTACCGCATCCTGGCGGCGCTGACGGCCGAAGGCATGGTGGTGGAAAATCCGCGCACGCGCCATTTCGAACTCGGCCCGCGCCTGATCAATCTCGCCAGCAAATCATGGTCGCGCTCGGATGTGCGCACCGCCGCCATCGACGCCCTGCAACAGCTGCGCGACACTACCCGCGAGACCGTCCATCTGGCCGTACCCAGCGACAACGGCATGGTCTACATCGAGAAGCTGGAAAGCCCGCAAGCCGTGCGCATGACCTCGCGCGTCGGCACGCGCGTGACGCTGTATTCCAGCTCGGTCGGCAAAGCCTACCTGGCTGCGCTCGACGAGGCCACCCGCAATCGCCTGCTGCGTTCGGTCAGGATGCAGAAGTTCACCGAACACACCATCACCGACCTCGACGTCCTGCGCGCAGAACTCGCCGTGGCCCAACAGCGCGGCTACACCGAAGATCGCGAAGAGAACGAAGCCCAGATCTTCTGCGTCGGCGCCCCTATCTTCGGCGCCGAAGGCACACCGGTCGCCTGCATCAGCGTCAGCATTCCGCTGTTCCGCAAACCCGCGCAATTGCAGCAGGCCTTGATCGATCCGCTGCTGTCGACCTGCAAGCTGATCACGCAGAAGCTGTCCGGCCCGGGTCGCTGACGCTGCCCCTGACGCGGACCGCCGCAGATCACTCCATCCGCTTACACCTCCGGCGCGATCTCCACGCCATACAATTTGCTTCCCTCGACATTGTGCAAAGACACCGTCATGACCTTGGTCCTGGCATCGATCTTGGCGATGCCGAAAAACTGAAACAGATCCGCCGGCGAGCGGTTCTGTTTCATGTCGGCGGGAATGCTCACATAACGCACGTCCGGCCCGAACGTCCGGTCTATCTCGCCGGGGCCGAAGGTGCCTGCATGCAGTGGCCCGCCGACAAATTCCCAGAACGGCTTGAAGTCGGTGAACTGCGCCTTCTCCGGCAGGTAGTAAGTCGCCGATGCGTAGTGCACATCGGCCGTCACCCACACCACGTTCTTGATGTTGTGGCGTTTGATGAAGCGCAGCAGCTCCGCGACCTCCAGCTCGCGCCCGGACGGCTTGCCGTTGTCGGCATTGGCCCACGCCTCGAAGGTGCCCTGCGGTACATCCGCATTCAGGTCGGGCACGACGATGGAAATCGGCATGTCGCTGGCGATCACTTTCCATGTCGAGCGTGAGCGCAGCAGCGCCTGCTTGATCCAGCGCATTTGCGCCGCACCGAGGAAAGCCGCGTCCTGTCCTTGCAGCGGCTGGCGATTCGGCGAATTGGCGCCGCGGTAGCTGCGCTCGTCGAGCATGAACACTTCCAGCAACGGTCCGTAGTTGAATGAACGATAGATGCGCTCAGGATCGGCGACGTCGATGCGGAACGGGTTGTACTCGAACATCGCCTGCCGTGCGCGCTGCTTGAGCACATCCAGCTCGCGCTCCTGATAGCGCTTCTCCGCTGCGCCGATCACCTGGCCCGGATACCAATTGTTGCGCACCTCGTGGTCATCCCACTGCACCAGGAACGGCACCTCGGCCATGAAGCGCTTCTTGTTGGCGTCCATCAGGTTGTAGGCGAAGTTGCCCCGATAGTCGTCGAGCGTCTGCGCGACCTTGGACTTGGCCGGCGTCACCAGATTGCGCCAGATGCTGCCGTCATCGAGCTTCACTTCGGCCTGGATCGGACCGTCGGCATAAATCTGGTCGCCCGAATGGATGAAGAAATCCGGCTTGAAGCGGCGCATGGTTTCATACACGCGATAGCCACCCCAGGCTTCGTTGATGCCCCAGCCCTGCCCGGCCTCGTCGCCGGAAAACGCGAAGCTGATGTCACGCTCACCGCCGCCGGGAATGATCAGGCTGCCGGTCACCGGCGCACTCCATGCCGACTCATGCTGCAAGTCCTGAAAGCGCAGGCGGTAATACAGCCGCTGCGACACCGGCAAGCCGCGCAGATCCACACGCGCGGTGTAATCGTTGCGCGCCAGCGCGGCGGGACCGGCAACCGTGACCGCGTTCTTGAAATTCTCATGTACCGAATACTCCACCACCATGCGCGCCGCACGATCGGTGCGGCTCCACAGCATCGCCGCATCGCGCGTGATGTCGCCGCTCATGGCGCCGCTGTCGACCTGCGGGCGCAAGCGTTCCGAGGTCACAACGGCAGGCGCCTGCTGGGCGAATGCGGACGTCAGCGAACCTGCGCTCAACAGCGCGCCGGCGCCGAGCGCCGCATCACGCAGAAAATCGCGGCGTGAAGGCGGAGACAAAGGTGCTGACGGGGACGAAGGCAATGATGGTGAAGACGGCGAAGAGGAAGATGCTGCATCGTCGGACATGGCGGACTCCTTGGCTGATCACATGGGAAATTGCAATGTAGCAATGCAATGTGACCGTTCCATGAACAAATGCCGACCTGTGCAGACCCGGGATCACTCGTATTGAGATTCTCGATGTTGCTCCACCCAAACCCTGAATGACTTCCGTTCCCTGCCAATAAACCTGGCGAGACGCCAACATTTGCGCAAGCGGCTCGTTTTTGACGACGCACCAAGCGGACGCATCATTTCGCACGATTTACGTGCGATTTCCACGCGGCTCCAGGAACCTCAAAAAAATCCCTTTTAAATTCAGTCGCTTAATAATTTGCACCGAAATGGAATGAAATTTGCTTAATAGAGTGCTTTTAAAATATTTTTGCACAATTATTGGGAGATTTTTCTGTGGATGATCACAAAAATGGTGCCGATGCGCTCTTCATTTTGCTCGGCGCAATCATGATTCTGGCGATGCATGCCGGCTTTGCCTTTCTGGAACTGGGCACCGTGCGACGCAAGAACCAGGTCAACGCGCTGGTCAAAATCCTCGCAGACTTCGCGGTATCGACCATTGCCTACTTTTTCGTCGGCTATTACGTTGCCTACGGCGTCAGCTTTTTCAGCGGCGCCGAAGTCCTGTCGGCGCGAAGCGGCTTTGAACTGGTGAAGTTTTTCTTCCTGCTGACCTTTGCAGCCGCCATCCCGGCGATCATCTCCGGCGGCATTGCCGAGCGCTCCAAATTCTATCCACAACTGATCGCCACCGCAGTGCTGGTCGGCCTGGTGTATCCGTTCTTCGAAGGCATCGCCTGGAACCAGCACTTCGGCGTGCAAGCCTGGATCAAGAACGCATTCGGCGCCGAGTTCCACGATTTCGCCGGCTCCATCGTGGTCCACGCCGTCGGCGGCTGGATCGCGCTGCCTGCAGTGTTGTTGCTGGGCGCGCGACGCGGACGCTACACCAAGGACGGCAATATCGCCGCGCACCCGCCGTCGAACATCCCCTTCCTCGCACTGGGCGCCTGGATCCTCACGGTAGGCTGGTTCGGCTTCAACGTGATGAGCGCACAAACTCTCGACAAGATGAATGGCCTGGTCGCGCTCAATTCGCTCATGGCGATGGCCGGCGGCACACTGGTGGCGCTGGTGATGGGCAAGAACGATCCGGGCTTCGTCTACAACGGTCCGCTGGCGGGACTGGTGGCGGTATGCGCAGGCTCCGACCTGATGCATCCGCTGGGCGCGCTGGTCACCGGCGGCATCGCCGGCGCGATCTTCGTCTGGATGTTCACCCGCACGCAAAACAAATGGAAGATCGACGACGTGCTCGGCGTATGGCCGCTGCACGGCCTGTGCGGCGCCTGGGGCGGACTGGCGGCCGGCATCTTCGGCGCCAAGGCGCTGGGCGGCCTGGGTGGCGTGTCCTTCATGGCGCAGCTGTGCGGCTCGCTGCTCGGCATCGCCATCGCCGTCATCGGCGGCTGGATCGTCTACGGCTTGCTCAAGAAAGCCATCGGCATCCGCCTCGATCCGGAACAGGAATTCGAAGGCGCCGATCTGTCGATCCACAAGATTTCGTCGACGGCGGAGCGGGACACCAGTTGGTGATGGACAATGAAAATCAAGTAGGCGGCACCGACATCCAAGGGCGTGACAGGCAAGCTGCACGCCCTGTTTGATATTCAATATCAACAGCATGTCATATACTGCCTGACAACAATAAGATCTCTCGCTCTGCGTGCAAACCGTACCGCCCTGCGATCGCATTCGCACACACTGACCGGCTCTGATCTTCATGTCTTTTGATTTCCACTCTTTTGTCTTCTTGCTCAGTGTCGCGGTGATTCTGCTGACACCGGGCCCCACCAACACCCTGCTGGCTTTGGCCGGTTTGGGATTGGGCATCCGGCGCGCCCTGCCCTTGCTCGCCTTTGAGTTGGCCGGATACCTTCTCTCAATTTCACTGTGGGGTATATTGCTGGCGCCAATCCAGGTGCAATTTCCATGGATTGCCACGCTGGTTAAAGTCGCCAGCAGTGGCTACCTGGCCTATACGGCAATCAAGGTCTGGCGTGACGCCAGGTTATTGCAGACGCCGCAACAAAGAAGCATCACGCCAAGAATATTGTTTGTGGCGACCCTTCTGAATCCGAAAGGACTGCTGTTCGCATTGGTGATCTTTCCACCGCACGCATTCGAAACCTTGCCGGCGTACGCACTCGCGATGGTCCCTTTTACCTGCCTGTTGGCGCCGATAGGCGCTCTCTGGATCAGCGTAGGTAGCGCATTGAATACCAAGCGCCTGAGCTTCATTGGTCCCCGCAAGATTCAGCAAATAAGTTCGGTAGCGCTGGGGATGTTCTCCGCACTCATCGCCTGGACGGCGTTTCGATAAACATTGCCGCGAGGAGGGAGAGCGCTTCTTTGATACTGTATTTACAAGCGCTGTTGCAAACAAACCCGGTCAAAGAAAAAGCCACCCCTTGAGGTGGCTTTTTCTTTTCAAGAGACACGCCATGATGTCGCGCGAACGCTTCCATTCCTCACTGCTCACGCCCGCATGTAAGCCCAACCCTCGGCCTGACGCTGCGCGATATGCAACACCGCCGCAGCCACCACGCTCACGCCGTCCGGTGCGGTGAACAGATTTGCTTCCAGCGTGTTGCGACAGATGCGTAGATGACTATCGAGCGGGGATGGCGTATCCAGCGCAGCAGCGACCGCGCCGGCATTGATCACCAGTTCGACCTGCGCGGTGGGCGCCTGCTTGAGCAGATTGGCGAGATTGCGGCGGCCACGTTCAAGGGCGCCGGGGGTGGGAGCGTGAATGATCAGTCGCAGGTTTTCCATGGAGGTCTCCAGTAATAGTCGCGGATCTTATTCCACACCCAGCCATGACGACAGATGCGTAACGTACTGAGCGAATTCAGCCGCGTTGCGATCGCGCGGGCGCGGCAGATCGATGTGCAGGTTTTCCACCACGGTGGCCGGGCGATTGCCGAGCACCACGACGCGGTCGGCCAGGTACACCGCTTCCTCAATATCGTGGGTGACGAACATGACGGCCGAATTGGTCGCCTGCCAGATGCGGATCAGCTCGGTCTGCAGGTTGCGCCGGGTGAGCGCGTCGACCGCGCTGAACGGTTCGTCCATCAGCAGGATGTCCGGCTTGACCGCCAGCGCGCGTGCGATGCCGACCCGTTGCGCCTGGCCGCCGGAAAGTTGATGCGGCCAGCGATCGTGCAGGTCGGCGAGACCGGTCAGTTGCAATGCTTCGGCCACGCGTGCAGCGCTTTCCTGGTTGTCGATGCCGAGCGTCTCCAGCCCGTAGGCGATGTTGGCATCCACGGTGCGCCACGGCAGCAGGCGGCTGTCCTGGAACACGATGGCGCGCCGGCGGCGGCCGGGACGTTGCGGCAGGTTGAAACGCATCTCGCCGGAGTCGGGCGTCAGCAAGCCGGCGGCGGTGCGCAGCAGCGTCGACTTGCCGACGCCGGAACCGCCGACGATGGCGACGAAACTGCCGGCCTCGATGTCCAGTGACAAGTCCTGGATCACCGGCGTGGTCGCGCCCGGATGAGAGTAGGACAACTGGTCGAATTCGATTACGGACGCCATGCCAGCACCTTCCTTTCGAACAGGACGTAGAGCAGATCGGTGGCCGCGTACACCGCAGAAATCGCCAGCATGTAGACCACCACCGCATCGTAGGCGCCGACGCCGGCGGCGGCGTTCATCTCCTGGCCCATGCCGGGGACGCCGAGCAGCTCCGCCGCGATCAATGTCATCCAGGCCTGGCCGATGCCGGTGCGGATGCCGGCCAGCAGGCCGGGCGCAATCGCCGGCAGCGTGATGCTGACGGAGCGGCGCCAATAGCCGCCCTGGCCGAAGCTGCGCGCCAGTTCATAAAAGCGCGGATCGATGTTGCGCACCGCGCTGTAGGTGGCGAAATAGTTGACCCAGAACACGCCGATGGCGACCACGAAGGCGGCGCCGGCGTGACTGACCTTGAACCAGGCGATGGCGAACACCACCCAGGCCAGTGGTGGAATTGGCCGCAGGATGCGCGTCACATACGCTTGCAGCATGTCGAAGCGCTGCACCGTCGCTGCCGCCAGGCCGACCACGATGCCCGCCAGCGCACCGAGGCTCAGTCCCCACACGTAATGAATCATGCTGGAGCCGATCGCCGGCAACAGCCGGTCGCTTTCCCATTCAAGCCGGAAGGCCTCGGGCAGCAGAAAGGGATCGGGCAGGATACCGGGATTGACCCAGCCGAACACGCCGACTGCCTTCCACAGCAGCACGAACAGGACCACGCCGGCAACGCCGTAGGCGATGCGCGTCGGCAGGGAATAGGTGCGAGTCAGCATGGTCGTGCGGCGCTCGCTGCATCAATGCGCGGCGGCATCGTAGAAGGTGGTATTGAACATCTTGGGCACATCCACTGCAGGTCCGGACAAGGTGCCCGTATCGGCCTGGAATTTCTGCAGCGCCAGCGTAGCGGGAATGATGGTGTTCGGATCGGCGACGAACTGGCCCTTGGAACTGCGGATCGCCTGCTCCACCAGCTTGACCGGCAGGCGACCGCCGCCGACGTATTTCTGCACCATCGGCGCAGCCTTGGCCGGCTCGTTCTCAAGCAGCCTGGTGGCGGAAATATGCGCGGCGAGCAAGGCCTTCACGAACGCCGGTTGTTCGCGCAGTATCTTTTCGCGCACCAGCAGGACCGCGCCGGGTTGCTTGGGAAACAGGTCGGAGCCGCGCGCGATGACCTTGGATTTGGGCGACTTGCCGAGCACGTTGGTGGTGGTCGGTTCGAGGATCACGGCGCCATCGATGGCGCCGGTCAGCAGCGATTCCTGGATTTGCGATTCGCCCTGATAGATCAGCTTCAGTTGCGAGACGTCGGCGCGGATCCGGTTGCGCAGCCAGTATTGCAACGCGGCTTCCGGTACGGCGCCCTTCGGATAGCTGGCGACGATGGCCTGGCGTCCCTTGTCCTTGGCAAAGCGCGTGAACGCCGAAGCCGCCGCAGCCGGATCGCCCGAAGCGAAGTAAGGCGCCAGTTCGCCGAGTGCGACGAAGCTTACCTGTTCAACGATATTGGACGCCACCACCTTGATGTCGGCGCCCTTGGCGCGCGCCACCAGCGCCGGGCCGATGCCCACGTACGCAACGTCAAGCTGGCCGGCCAGCAGCGCCTGCACCATGGCGGGGCCGCTCTGGAACTGGACCAGCTTGGGCGCGCCACCGTCTTTCGGGAAAGTGCCTTGCTCCAGTGCAATGAACAATTGCGCATCGGGAATGATCGGCATGTAGCCGACTTCGATCGGCGCGGACACGGCAGACTGGGTGCCGGCCACTGCAAACATCAGCGGCAGCACGACCCGGATGAACAATCGCTTCATTTTTTTCTTTCCCGATAAGAAGTAAGCGCAATCGACGCAGCCGGTGATTATAGAGGAATCCGTCTGCATGTCTTTGCGGTCATACTCCGGTAAAAATCGCTCCCTAAAATCCCGGTCAAGCGCAATTTGCATTGCACCTACCGGAGCCGGCGGTCGGGAAACATACCGGCACCATATTTCTTCCCCTTTCGCTTCCCTGACGTCCGCGGCCTACTGCGCGCGCGACGCTTGCGAAGGTCATATCGTTGTCATACAAGCTGATTAAAATTGCATGTTAAACAACATGTTTTGCTTATCCGGGATATGAACCAGCCTCACACCGATTTCAGCCTCACGCCGATGATGGGCCGTCACCTGCAGCAGCCGACGGCCGACGCCCTGGCGGTGAACGTGCCGGTGATCACGTTCGAGGAAAACAACGCCACGGTGCTGGAAGTCTTCAGCCGCCATCGCGAACTGGTGAGCCTGCCGGTGCTCGAGAACGAACATCCGATCGGGCTGATCAGTCGCAATATTTTCATGTCGCAGATGTCCAAGCCGTATCACCGCGAGCTGTATGAAAAGAAGAGCTGCATCGCGTTCATGGACAAGGATCCGCTGATCGTCGAAGTCGACACGCCCATCGAGACGCTTGGCGCGCTGGCGGTTGCCTCGGGTGACAAGACATTGGCCGACGGCTTCCTGATCGTCGACGGCGGCAAGTTCGCAGGGCTCGGCTCGGGCCTCGAACTGATGCGCATGCTGGTCGAGCTGCAAGCGGAAAAGAATCGCCAGGTGATGCAAAGCATCGACTACGCCAGCGTCATCCAGCGCGCCATGCTGAGCGCCTCGCGCGCGGCAATGGCGCAGGCCATCGGCGACGCCTGCCTGGTGTGGGAACCGCGCGACGTGGTCGGCGGCGATTTCTATCATCTGGAATGTTTCCCCGACGGCTGGTTTGCCGCAGTCGCGGACTGCACCGGGCATGGTGTGCCGGGCGCCTTCCTGACCCTGATCGCCTCGTCATCCATCAAGCAGGCGCTGGAGCAGCACGGTCCGCGCGACCCCGCGCTGGTGATGGGCGAAGTCAACCGCAGCATGAAGCAGGTGCTGGGGCAGCACGCGGCTGCAACACAGTTGTCCGAATCCGATGACGGCATGGATGCCTGTTTCTTCTGGTTCGATGCAGGCTCACAGCGGCTGACCTGCGCCAACGCCAAAATGTCGCTGCTGACGCTGCAGCCCGGTGCAGACCTGCTGCAGACCTTCGACGGTGAGCGCACCGGACTCGGTTACGTCGACACGCCCGACGACATGCAATGGAGCAATCGCGAGGTGCAGCTAAGCGACGGCGCCATCGTCATGATCGCCACCGACGGCATCATCGACCAGATCGGCGGACCGAAGAACATTGCCTACGGAAAACAGCGACTGCGCAAGGCCTTGCTGGAGCATCGCGCCCTTCCGATGCCGGAAGTCGGTAAAAAGATCATGGAAGAACAGCGCCTCTACCAAGGCCAGCAACGCCGTCGCGACGATCTGACCTTTTTCGGCTTCCGCGTGGGCGACTCCGTTATCAACCATCCACCAGGCAGCAGAACAGCATGAGCGGCATGAACAATATTCAAAAGCAGTGGGATGATTTCCACAGTTACGTCGAGCGACGCGACGTCATTTTCTATTACGTCGGCTATTTTTCGCAGACCATCATTGCGGCCATGGCCGATGCGGTCAAGCTGCGCGTCGAGCATGCCGGCGCGGTGGCGCAGACGCGCCGCAAACTGTTTTCCTCCTTTATCGAGATGGCGCAGAACATCGTGCATTACTCGGCGGATTCGTATGAGAAGGAAGGCAACAGCGAGGCCTCCATGCGGCATGGCGCAGTATTCATTTCGCTGACCGACGAACGCTATTACCTGCACTGCGCCAATCCGGTCAATGCGGACGTGGCGGAGAAACTGCGCGAGAAGCTGGAACATCTGCGCTCGCTGACCATCGACGAGATCAAGCTCGAGTACAAGGAAACGCTGCGCGCCGAAACGCCTGCCGACAGCAAGGGCGCGGGACTGGGATTTCTGACGATGGCGCGCGATGCCAGCGCGCCGCTGGAGTTTGAATTGTCACCGGCGAGCGGCCAGGGCAAAGACCACGGCACCTCGATGTTTTATTTGCGGGCGACCATCTGAGGACGCGCAACACATCAGAAAACAAAAAAACAACGACGGGCGCCACCGCCTGTCTGCCTATCAAGAATGAGCATATGGATAATTTATTTATAGCGGCAAGCCCGAGTTCCCCCGAAGTCGATTTTCGTTTCGACGAGCGGCGACTATCGCTGAAGGGCGAATCCTATCCGGAGAACGCGGCGCAATTCTGGGGCGACATCATTGCCGCGCTGCGCAGCTTCCTGACCGCGGATACCGACGCAACGGCGGTCACGGTCAACGTCGCGCTGGCCTACTTCAACAGTTCCAGCACCAAGATGCTGTTCTCGCTGTTCGGCGCGCTCAACGACAAGGCGAAAGCCGGCACCGAGATCGTGCTGAACTGGTACCACGACGAAGACGACGACACCATCTTCGAGTTCGGCCAGGAATTGATGGAAGACTTCCCTGACCTGGTGTTCAACGATCACGCGGTGAAAAGCTGATGAGCGACATCGACCTGTTTGAAGCCGAAACGGCCGTGCTGGCCAACGCCAACGATGTGCTGGCCAGCGAGGTCGTCAGCGCCAATGAGTATCGCGTCGCGCTCAAGGAACTGGTGCAAGGTTATGGCCAGCTAATGCGCGAAAGCCGGCGCCTGATAGCGCGCAGCGACCGCACCGAGCGCGAACTCAACCTGCTCAACTCACGCCTCAAGCAACTCAGCGACGAGCTCGACTACAAGGCCAGGCACGACAACCTGACCGGCGCGCTCAATCGCGGCGCGGTGTTCGACCTGGCGCATCGTTTCCTGGAGGATTCGTCACTGTCGCTGATCGTGCTCGACATCGATTTCTTCAAGCGCATCAACGACGAGTTCGGCCATCCTGCCGGCGACGCGGTGATCCGCGAGCTGGTGAACCGCCTGCGCAAGTCGCTGTGCGGCAAAGGTGAAATCGGCCGCGTCGGCGGTGAGGAATTTACGGTGCTGCTGCGCAACGCTTCGCTGGACGACGCAGTGCAGCTGGCGGAAAAAGTCAGGCTGACGATTGCGGGAGAATTGTTTTCCTGCCTGCCGTCGCGTCCCGTGACGGCCAGCTTCGGCGTGTCCTGGAGCAAGGCCGGCAGCGACTTTGAAGATGCCTATGCGCGCGCCGATGCGGCGCTGTACCAGGCCAAGCACGGCGGCCGCAATCGGGTTGAGCGCGATAGTTAATTCGCAGGTATTTCCATGGCTGCAAGCTTTCATATTCAAACCAACGTTGCCGTCAATTATTGACAGATCGTTCCAGAACATTTAAGCTCCGCTCATGGCCCGATCCAAAGAATTCGATCGCGACGTTGCGCTGGCGCGTGCGATCGCTGTTTTTTCCCAGCACGGTTTCGAAGGAACCTCGACGGAAGCATTGCTCGTTGCGATGGATATCCGTCGTCAGAGCCTGTACGACACGTTCGGCGACAAGTGGAAACTCTATCTCGAAGCATTGGAGCGGTACGCCTCGGACAGCATCGGGGCACAGCTTGTGGCGCTCGAAAGCGCAGCCGACGGCAAGGCCGGAATGACGGCCTTACTGACGCATGCCGTGGCGCGCGCGCTGGAAGACAGCCAGCCTTCGTGCCTGGGGATTTCGGCCATTTGCGAATTCGGCCGCAGTTCACCAGAGGTTGTCGGCCTGACCGACACCATGGGCCGGCTGCTGACGCGCGCAGTTGAACGCCGCGTGCGCGAAGCCATTGACGCCGGCGACTTTGCCGCCGATCTCGATGTCGCAAACGCAGGCCAGTTCGTGTTGGCGACCCTGACCGGCATCAAAGTCGCAGCACGCGCAGGCGCATCCGAGGCTATGCTGGCCGGCATCGCAGACATGGCGCTGCGCAGTTTTCGTTAATGAGGCGCCTGGACGCGTCTCGTTTTTTTTGCTTTATTTTGGACTAATCAGTCAATTAAGGAGAAGTACATGGCTCAACAACTTTCCGGCCGTCGCGCCTTCGTCACGGGCGGCTCGCGCGGCATCGGCGCCGGTATTGTTCGCCGCCTTGTGGCCGACGGCGCGCGCGTGGTGTTCACCTATGTTGCATCGCCGGAGCGTGCCCAGGCCCTGGAAGCGGAACTGGACGGACGCGCGATCGCGTTGCGCGCGGACAGCGGCGACGCCCCGCAATTACGGGAGGCCGTCGCCAAGGCGGCTGTCATGCTGGGTGGATTGGATATTCTGGTCAACAACGCCGGCATCCTGATCCGGGGCAACGTCGCCGATTACGCCCAGGAGGACTTCGACCGCATGCTCGACGTCAACGTGCGCGCATCTTTCGTCGCGATCAAGGCGGCGCTGCCGCATATGAGACGCGGCGGGCGCATCGTGAACATTGGCAGCATGGTGGCCGACGTGGTGAGGTTTCCCAACGGTTCGATCTATGCGCTCACCAAAGGTGCGATCGCTTCGTTTACCCGCGGTCTGGCGCATGATCTTGGTCCGCTCGGGATCACCGCCAACAACGTGCAGCCGGGACCAACCGACACCGAAATCGTCAGCGCGGAAGTGCGTACTGCGCTGCAACCAATGATGCCGGTCGGCCGCATGGGGCGCGATAGCGAAATCGCCAGCCTGGTGGCGTGGCTGTGTTCGGAAGACGCTGCGTTCATGACCGGCGCGTCGATTACCGCCGACGGCGGTTTCGCGGCCTGATCGAGGCCTCATGATTGCAGCCGGCGCAGCTTGCCCGGCTGCAGTTCCGATCAGTAGCGCTCGAGCCAGTGCGCGTACGGCGCCGGCAAGGTCCACGACGCCCGTTCCACACCCAGTTCCTTCGCTGCGAAATAGCCCCAGTGCGGATTGGCCAGATGCGCGCGGCCGACCATGACGAGGTCGAGCTGCTGCTCCTTGACCACGCGCTCGGCGATCTCCGGCGTACCGAAACCCCAGGCCGACGACACCGGCACATCCGCTTCGCGGCGCACGCGTTCAACGATCGGTGCGAGGAAAGCCGGTCCCCAGGGAATCGAGGTCTCAGGAATGGTGAAGCCCATCGTGACGCTGATCATGTCCATGCCGGATGCCTTGAATTCGCGCACCAGGCCGATCGATTCCACCAATGTCTGTTCGTCGCGGCCGTCGTACTCGAGCACGCCGAAACGCACGGTCAGCGGCAGGTTTTCCGGCCACACTTCACGCACGGCGCGCAGGGTTTCGAGCAGGAAACGGCTGCGGTTTTCGACGCTGCCGCCGTAGATGTCGTCGCGCTGGTTCGAGTGCGCCGAGAAGAAGGTTTGCGCCAGGTAGCCGTGCGCGAAATGCAGTTCCAGCCATTCGAAACCGACCTCGCGCGCACGCACGGCGGCATCGACGAAGTTCTGGCGCACGCGGGCGATGTCGTCCAGCGTCATGGCGCGCGGCACCTTCGGCAAACCCTTGCCGTAGGCGATCGCCGACGGTGCGATGGTTTCCCAGCTGCGCGGATCGTTGTCCGCCATGTGGTCGTCGCCCTCCCAAGGACGGTTGGCACTGGCCTTGCGACCTGCGTGGGCGATCTGGATGCCTGGTACTGAACCGGCAGCCTTGATTTCGCGCACAATCGGCGCGAAGGCTTGCGCCAACTCATCCGACCAGATGCCGGTACAGCCCGGCGTGATGCGGCCTTCGGGCGCTACCGCAGTTGCCTCGACCACCACCAGGCCGGCGCCGCCGCGCGCCATGGCGGCGTAATGCGACAGGTGCCAGTCGTTGACCTTGCCGTCGATGGCGGAGTATTGGCACATCGGCGGCACCGCTATGCGGTTGCGCAGGGTGACGTCTTTGAGCGTGAAGGGCTGGAACAATGCAGACATGAGAAACCTTTATAGATAGCGAGGGTGACATCGGTCGATTTGGTTCGTTATTTCGAATATATACGAACAATGGAACAATTATAACCCAAGGTGTATCATGTCCGCATGCGTCCCTACAAACACCCTGCCGCCGACGAGCTTGCCCTTGAGCGCGTGCTCTACGCCCTGAGCGACTCCATTCGTCTGGACATCGTGCGGCATCTGGCGCGCGTGGAAGCCGCAACCTGCGGCGAACTGGACGGCGGTCGACCGAAGTCGACCGTGTCGCATCACTTCAAGGTATTGCGCGAAGCCGGCCTGGTGCTGACCGAAACCACCGGCACCAGCCACATGAACACACTGCGCCGCGCCGACATCGACAGCCGCTTTCCGGGATTGCTGACGGCGATCCTGGCGCAGTAACCGCCCTCCGCCGTTCTCCTTTCCTCAGTACCTCAGGCGGCCACGCCTTTCGGACGCCGCACGGCGCGCACTTTTCCGCTGGCGCCCCCGCCGCAAAAGAACAGATCGGCGCCGTTGGATTCCAGTCCGCTGACACCGGTGTCGCGCGGCATCGCCAATCGTTCGATGACGGCGCCGCTGGCCGGATCGATGCGACGAATTTCACTTTCTTCTCCTTCCCAGGTGCCGTGCCACAGCTCGCCGTCGACCCAGGTCACGCCCGTGACGAAGCGGTTGGAATCGATGCTGCGGATCAGCTTGCCGGTGGCCGGATCAATCTGGTGGATTTTGCGGTCGCGGTACTGCCCCACCCACAGGCTGCCTTCGGCCCAGGTCAGGCCGGAATCAAAGCCTTGGCCGGGCGCCGGGATCGACGCCAGCACCTTGCCGCTGGCCGGGTCGATCTTGTCGATGCGCTGCTCGGCGATCTGATACAGATAGGTGCCATCGAAAGCGGTGCCGGCGTCGCAGGCGCGCTCCAGCGTGCGCGCCGCATCGCCGCTGGCGGGATCGAAGGCAATCAGGCTGGCGCCGGTGGCGGCCCACACATTGTGGCCGTCCCAGGTGACGCCGTGCACGCGCTCGGCGCCGGGAAAGGGGCCATACTCGCGCACGATTTCTGCTGCATGCACGGCTGGTTCAGGTTTGGTTTTCACATTGCTGTTGCTGGTCATGGAGGTCTCCTGTTGATGCGCCGTGATCGGCGCGCAAGACAACTTTAGTCCATCGCCAGTGCAGCGGGGAGTAACAAGATTGTCGTGATTGCCGTGACCCCGACGCCACCCGCCAAAGGCGTCGACAGCCAACGACGCGTACGCGCCTGGCCGATGGCGTTTGCGTGGCCGGCGGCTTCCAGTCCTGCCAGCGCGCGTTGCACGGTACGCTGGCTGGCCCCGAGCGCCAACGCCAGCGCCGAGGTCGACCATGCCGCGCCGTCGGCAAGCAGCGCCAGCAATGCCGCCTGGTCGCCGGCGATGGGCGGCTCGAGGATGACGACTTCGCGCTCGCCCAGCGGCTTGAATGCGAATCCGCGCGGGGTGGCCTCGATCTGCGCCAGCGTCGCGACCAGCGCCCGCAGGCGGCCGACCTCGACACGCAAACGTGCGCGGTGCGACTCGTCCGGGCGGCGCGTATTGAAGACCCGGGCAATCAGGGTTTCGCGATCCACATCGCCAGGCCAGGCTTCGGCCAGAACGCGCGCCAGCGTGAACAGCAGCGGACGGCGCGCAAATGGCTTCCACGCCGGTCCCGGTCCCGATCCTGCCCCAATACCTCGTCGGCAAGCGTCAATTACCAACGCGTCCGAGACCATCAACGCAGCGACTTCATCCAGCCGCAAGGTTTGTTCACGGCCTGCGGAAACGCGCCTGGCTGCCGGTCGACCAAGCACGGACTGTGCTTCGGCCACCTCGGCCAGCAACGCCGGCACGCCGGCACGCGTCGCCGCGTCGTGTGCACGCGCCAGCGCCGCCTGGGCGACGGTCATCTGCAACGACCGCAATGCCAACTCCGCCGCTATCAGCGCCGTCACCGTCGCCAATGCAGGCGGCAGGCCGCGCGCATCGAGCCGCACCAACGCTGCTTCGGCCTGCTCCAGACGGCCAAGCAACACCAGCCTGCGTACCGCAATCAATCGCGCCTGCAAGGCATTGGCGCGATCCCCATGCGCATCCAGCGTGACCGTGGCGGCAGCCAATGCGCGCGGCGAACTGCCGATGTCGCGCACGGCCAGCGCCACTTCCGCTTCGGCGACGACACAACGGGCGCGCGCCAGTTCTTCGTGCGTGCCAAAACCACGGGCGGCGCGGCGCAACAGTTCCCGTGCGCGCGGATGTTCGCCGAGCTGGGCCATGGCGATGCCGCGCAAGGCCAGCGCAGGAGGATCGTCGCGCAAGGCGACGCGCTTGAGCGCGCCAAGCGCGTCGCCGGCGGCAAGCGCCCGTGCGGAAGCGGCGATTATCGAATCCATGTGTTGTCGTCAGCAGACATCAGCGAACATCAGCGGACTCCGCTGCAGCGTCCGGCTCCACCGGATCAACGTGGGTCATGACGTCCAGCACGTGATGCTGCTCCATGACGCGCCGGCGCGCCAGCGTGGCGATGGCATGTCCCTCGGTCACGGTCTGCCGGCCATCCAGTTCGAGGTGCACGTCGACGATGGTGAGGTCGCCCATCTTGCGCGTGCGCAGATCGTGCACGCCGAACACGCCGGGTGTGTCCAACAGCGTGCGGCGGATCGCCTGCGATTCCTCTTCCGACACCGCCTTGTCCATCAGGTCGTTCAGCGCGCGCCAGAAAAACACCGCGCCGGTACGCACGATCATGAGGCCGACGATCAACGCCGCGATCGGGTCGAGCAAGGGGAAGCCGAGCAGGTTGCCGGCGATGCCCAGCGCCACCACCAGCGACGACACGGCGTCCGAGCGCGCATGCCAGGCGTTGGCCACCAGCATGCTGGAACGCACGCGCTCGGCGACGCCCAACATGTAGCGGAACAGTATTTCCTTGCTGACCAGCGTCGCCAGCGCCACCCACAACGCTGCCAGATGGACCTGCGGCACGGTCGGCGCCTGCAGCTTGAAGAAGGCGGAGATCAGCATGCCGATGCCGACCGCCAACAGCGCACCGCCGAGCGCCAGAGAAGCAGCCGTCTCGAAGCGTTGATGGCCGTATTGATGATCGGCGTCGGCGGGATTGCGGCTTTGGCGCGCCGCGAACAACACGACGAAGTCGGCCACCAGATCCGACAGCGAATGCACGCCGTCGGCGACCAGCGCCTGCGACCCCGAAAACAGTCCCGTGATGATCTGCAACGTGGTCAGTACGATGTTGACGACAATACTGACCATGGTGCTCTGACGCCCTGCGAGATAACGCTGGTCGGCGCTCCCAGTGTCGTTTTTTTGGATAATTAGCATATTGACAATTCACACTTTTGAGCCTAAACAACCCTTGTACTTAACGGCGATTTACAGGATCATCTTGCCACATAACAATTCACCTAAAGGAACCGGAAATCCTGCCGATGAGCTCTGCACAAGGACTTCCGAGAAATAACATGGAACAATCAAGCCCGCAATCGCTGTCGCTCAACTTCGACAGAGTCAGCGGAGAACTGCTCGCTGCATTCACCCCGGTTGCGGGTGTTCAAGTCCCGAATCTCGTGATGCTGAAACAAATCCTCACCGACGGCGGCTTCACCAAGCTGTACATCGATGAAGCGGCGCTCGGCGATTTCGCCGCCAAGATCGCCGACGGCAAGGAAGCCCATTCGCAAAAGATCGGCGAGCGGCGCGACGGCGAGTTCCTGGTGGAAGTCTCGGACGATTTCATGGAAGCCTATCTGACGCTGGTGCCGCCGCAAGGCGGACGCGCGCGCGCCGTCGAAGTCGTCAATGAAATCCGCGCCCAGGGCATCACCCAGGGCATCCTGCACGAAAAGCTGCGCGGCGCGCTCGCCACCGGCCACTGTTCCAAGCTGCTGATCGCGCGGGGCGAGGATCCGGTGCAGGGCGAACACGCCCGCTTCGAGGCCCTGCTCGACAAGAAGGAAGAAGAACTCGCCGAAATCGACGACGACGCCGTGGTGCATTACGCCGACCTCGGCCACTTGCTGCTGATCAACGTCGGCGATCCACTGATGCGGCGCACGCCGCCGGTGCCGGGCGTCAACGGCGTCAACATCAAGGGCCAGGTAGTGCCGGCGCTGCCGGTTCCCGACCTCGGTTTCAACAAGGACTGCGTCGGCGCCGAACCCTCCAAGGACGATCCCGACCTGCTGGTCGCCGCCATCGCCGGCCAGCCGCAACTGATCACCAACGGCGTCAAGATCAATCCCATCGTCGAGATCGAAGATGTCGACCTGAGCACCGGCAACGTCGAGTTTTCGGGCACGGTCAAGATCAAGGGCGACGTCAAGACCGGCATGCGCCTGCGCGTGTCGGGCGACGTCTTCGTCGGCGGCACGGTGGAAGCGGCCGAGATCATTGCCGGCGGCAACATCACTGTCAAGGGCGGCATCATCGGCCACGCTGAAACCCAACCCGGCATGGCCTCCATCGTCGCCAAGGTCAAGGCCGAGGGTTGCGTGCAGGCATTGTTCGCCGAAAGCGCGCACATCGAAGCGGGCGACAGCATCATGCTGGCCGGCAATGCGCGCCAATGTGAAATGCTGGCCGGCAACGAGATCCTGGTCGGCAAGACCAATCCCAAGCTGGGCCAGATCATCGGCGGTCGCGCCCAGGCCACCATGCTGATCAAGGCGGTCGCGTTCGGCTCATCGAGCGCCGCCACCACCAAGATCCAGGTCGGCCTCGATCCCTATCTGGAAGAAAAGCTGCGCGCCAAGGAACAGGAATTCCAGAAGAAGCTCGACGACCTCAACCGCGTCATCAAGCAGCTCGCCCACTACAAGCAGAATCCCGAAAAGGCGCGCAACGGCGCCGGCGAAGAGGCCGAACTGAATCGCAAATTGCTGGCGCAGGAGGTCAAGGACCTGGTGGCCGAACAGAACGAGATGAAGGAAGACCTGGTCGCGGCGGAATCGGCGCGCATCGTCGCCGTCAAGACCGTCTACGAAGGCGTGGAAATGCGCATCGCCAAGCAGGTCTGGCAAGTACTCAGCGACCTCGGCGGCGGCACCGCGCAGCTGCAGGGCGGCAAGATTTCCTTCGGCGGCAAATAAGGAAACGAAGCATGGCCGATTTACCCTTGCTGGACGGCGCCGGCTTGCGCGTCCTGGCCGAACGCAGCGCGGCCGTGACGGCCGCCTGCGCCTGCAACGAAGCGTCCCTCGCAGCATGGACCAGCACGCCGCTGTCCTTTCCCGAAACGCAGCTGCAGGACATCGGCACCCTGCTGCCCGATCCCTACGACGAACCCGGCTTCACCGAATACCACCCCGACGGCACCCGTTATGAATCGGCCGACGCGCCGGTGGCGCCGCGCCACTTCCCCTACAACCGCTGCAATGTCGCCGCGTGCAAGGTCTGCGGCCGCTGCTTCCTGCGCTATACCGAAGCCGGCGGTTATTTTGTCGACCGCCGCATTCGTGCGCTTAACCGGCCGGAGCTGGTGGTTGACGCTGCCTAGGCCCTAGGCTTTCATGCGCATCGCAGTGATGATGCCGTAGGCGCACAGCGTTTCTTTGCCGTTGCGCACCGCGCCCACTTCGATCTGGCAGATGGTCAGCGTCCTGCCGCTCTTGACCACCCTGCCGCGGCCGATGAAATATTCCCCCTGCGCCGGCGCCAGCAGATTCAGCTTGAGTTCCGTGGTCAGCACTTCTTCGCCGGCATCGAACAGGCTCATTGCCGCATAGCCCCCGGCAGTGTCGGCAATCGTCGTGCTCATGCCGGCGTGCAGGAAACCGTTCTGCTGGCCCAGTTCGGGGCGAAAATCGAGACGGATCTCAACCAGCCCGGGCGCCACGCTATGCAGCCGTGCACCGATGGTGCGCAGGGCGCCCTGCCGTGAAAAACTCTCCTCGACGCGGCGGACCATGTCCGCATCCACTACTTGCGTAAGCGTTCCTGTCATCGTTGTCTCCTGTATTTTTTTGTTCGTCGATGCTAACGCATTTTTTCACTTCGGCGCATGCAGTTCGCTCGCCATCAATATCTGGTACAGCGTATCGGCCGGCCGGCTCAGGCGTTTGGCGGTCAGCGCCACGTACTCGACATCGGGAAACACCGGCAAGCTGGCGTGGTTGACCGGCAGGCTCAGTTCGCGTGACGCCAGGTGCTGCGGCAGCACGGTCAGCCCGAGGCCGCCGCGCGCCGCCGCCATGCAACCGGCGTGGCTGCCACTGGTGCAGACGATGCGCCAGTGACGGCCTGCCGCCCCCAACGTAGCCAGGATCGCCGCGCGCGTCACGCTCGGTTCGGGCAGCAGGATCAGCGGCAAGGGTTGCGTCAGGTCGACCACGGTTTCCGGCCGCGCCAGCCATACCAGCGGCACGCGGAACATGGCCTGCCCGCGTTGTTCGCCGGGACGGCGCTTGCCGACGATCAGATCGAGGTCGCCGTTGTCGAGGCGCTGGTACAGCTCGCCGGTGAGACCCATGGTGATTTCCAGCTCGACCTCGGGATGCTTGTTGCGGAACGCCGCCAGCATGTCCGGCAAGGGGCCCATCGCCAGATCATCCGGAGCGCCGAAGCGGACACGTCCACGCAACCTCGGCGCGGTGAACTGGGCCTCGGCGCGGGCGTGCGCTTCGAGGATCAGGCGCGCGTGCACCAGCAGGCTTTCGCCGTCTGCAGTCAGCGCCAGCGAATGCGTATCGCGCACGAACAGCCGCCGGCCGCTGCCTTCCTCGAGGCGGCGGATGTGGTCGCTCACGCTCGACTGCGTCAGCCCGAGCCGGCGCCCGGCCTCGCTGAAACTGCTGGAAGCGGCCACCGTGGTGAAGGTCTTGAGCCAGACGGGATTAAACATGGGTGCTCCTGACGAAGCTGCAAACTTGCTTATCGGTATATCCGATCACAGTTCACATGATTAAAGGGGTTCCCGATGATAGGCCTTTTTTCTATCATGTGGCAAAGGCTGTGTCGCCTTGCACCTCTTCGTTGCCCCTCTTCCTTGCCATCATGAAACGCTACCTGCCCGACACCTTCACCTGGATGCTGCTCAGCACCGTCCTGCTCGCCACGCTGCTCCCGGCCACGGGCCGCTTCGAGGACTTCATGCACCTGGCCAGCAACGCCGCCATCGCGCTGCTGTTCTTCCTGCACGGCGCGCGGCTGTCGCGCGAAGCGGCGCTGTCCGGCTTCAAGCAGCCGCGCCTGCACCTGCTGACGCTGGCCTGTACCTTCGTGCTGTTTCCGTTGCTGGGGCTGGCGCTGCATGCGCTGTTTCCCGGCCTGCTGACGCCGGAGCTGTGGCTGGGCGTGCTGTTCGTCTGCACCCTGTCGTCGACCGTGCAATCGTCGATCGCCTTTACCTCGATTGCACGCGGCAACGTGCCGGCGGCGATCTGCGGCGCCACCGCCTCGAACCTGCTGGGGATCGTCTTCACGCCCATCCTGGTGACGCTGCTGCTGCATCGCCACCAGGACGGCGGCGGCCTGCAACAGGTCACCGGCATCCTGCTGCAACTGCTGCTGCCATTTGTGCTGGGCAACGTGCTGCGTCCCTGGATCGGCGACTGGGTGCTGCGCAAGAAAAGCCTGCTGGCAGTGGTCGACCGCGGCGGCATCCTGCTGGCGGTGTATGCGGCGTTCAGCGTCGCGGTGGCGCAAGGCGTATGGCATCTGTTCCCGCCGCAACAACTGGCGCTGCTGGTGCTGGTCAACGCCATCCTGCTGGGCGGCGTGCTGACGCTGACCACCTTCGGCAGCCGCGCACTGGGCTTTGCACGCGCCGATGAAATCGTGCTGGTGTTCTGCGGCTCGAAGAAATCGCTGGCCTCGGGCATCCCGATGGCCTCGGTGCTGTTCAGCAGCAGTGGGGTGGGCGTCGTCCTGTTGCCGATCATGGTGTTCCACCAGATGCAGCTGATGCTGTGCGCGATACTGGCGCGGCGCTATGCGGAACGTCAGGATGCTGACTTGGCCGCCGCCGACGGCAAGGCGCAAACCGCCTGATTGCCCACCAAAGCCCGCCCTGAAAGCCTACTGACAGGATGGTGTCAGTAGCCCTGGATCATGATGTCTTCCATGCCCTCCGGCATATCTCTCAACCAAGAAAAAGGAAGACATCATGACAACGCAAATCAACTGGTTCGAAATCCCCGTCACCAACCTGTCGCGTGCGACCAAGTTCTACGAAGCCGTGTTCAACGCCAAGCTGCACGTCGAAACTGATTTCGACTCCGCGCCGATGGCGATCTTCTACAACGCCGCCAAAGAAAGCTGCGGCTGCCTGACCCAGACCCAGGCCTTCAAAGCCAGTACCGACGGCGTACTGGTCTACCTCGACGCCGGCGCATCGATCCAGCAAGCGATCGACCGCGTCGCACCCGCCGGCGGCAAGGTCGTGCTCGACAAGCTGGAACTGCCGAAGCAGCTCGGCTACATCGCCCACTTCATCGACACCGAAGGCAACCGCATCGCTTTGCACGCGATGCAATAAAAGAAGCAACTAGCGAAAGAAGCAGATGCCCGCCACTCGCCAAAGATCGTGGTGGGCGGCGCCTGCGACTCATGCCAGAATGGCAGCCATTCCACTTCCTGCCAGAACCGATGCGCCGAGCCGACCGCCTGTTCCAGATCACCCAGTACCTGCGCGGGCGCCGGCTCACCACGGCGCGCCAGCTGGCCGATTGGCTTTCGGTGTCCGAGCGCACCGTGTACCGCGACATCCGCGACCTGTCGCTGTCGGGCGTACCGGTGCAGGGCGAAGCGGGAGTCGGCTATCGCATCAACAAGACCGGTTTCGACCTGCCACCGCTCATGTTCTCGCCTGACGAAATCGATGCGCTGGTCATCGGCATGCGCATGGTGCAGGCCTGGGGCGGACCGCAACTGGCGGCATCGGCTGCGGCGTCGCTGGCCAAGATCGTGCTGGCGCTGCCCAAGGACAAGCGCGACTTCGTCGAGAACACCGCCTTGTTCGCACCCAGCTTCCACATCGACCAGGCCCACGGCGAGCGGCTGGAAGAAATCCGCCAGGCCATCGGCAGGCGCTGCACGCTGCAACTCGATTACATTGACGCCCGTGGACAGGCCACGCAGCGCATCGTGTGGCCGCTGGCGCTGTACTTCTGGGGCGGCGGCTGGTCGATCGCCGCGTGGTGCGAAACGCGCGGCGACTTCCGCTCGTTCCGGCTCGACCGCGTGCGTGCGATGACGCCGGCGCACACCTACCCGGATGAGAGCGGCAAGCGCCTGGCCGACTTCGTGCGCGCGGTGCGCAAATCTCAGTATCAGGATTCCGCATAACCAGATGCTGATTTCTTCGTTCGCATCGGCGCGGCTTCGGTTTAGTCTGCAAGTCACGACAACCAGGCCGAGGTCTCCATGCACCGCGCGACGAACAAGAACAACTCTGCTTCTGCTTCTACTCCCGCTTTTGCCTCCGCTTCTTCTGCTATTGCAGCCGCAACCAGCTTCAGCCTGGCCGACCGCTGTGTCTTGTGCGTCGGCGGACTGACCGGCGCGCGCAATCATTACCGCCACGCCATCGAGGAACGCCAAGGGAAATTCATTCACCACGACGGCGGCCGGGAAGACAGCCTCCATCGCCTGCAACCGATGCTCAACGGCGCCGACATGGTGCTGTGTGCATCGGGTAACATCAGCCACAACGCCTATCACCTGGTCAAACAGCTGTGCAAGAAAATGGGCAAGCCCTGCGTCATGGTCAAGGGTACCGGCATTGCCTCCTTCATCGACGGGCTCGGCAGCCTGAGCGGCAAGTTGTCGTCTTCGCAACGCGGCGAGACGGTGCTCAAGTCGGGCCGCCACGCCTGAGCCATCTCCGGTCCCGCCAACCCGGTTAGCAAAAAAACCAAAAGCCCCCTACAATCTGCGCAACGCATCATTACCGTTTCGATCATTCGATGGCGTCGGTGCATCATCTAGCGACGCCACGCGCACCAGGGAGTCTGTTTGAAAACCATCCATCGCATCGCGCTTGCCTGCGCGCTGCTGGCGCCGGGCCTTGCAGGCATGAACGGCGTCGCCAACGCCGCGCCCGCCGCGACCTTCGGCATTGAAGTCGGCAACGCGCTGTTGTGCCTCAACCAGCTCAACAGCAAATATTTCTACGATTACCTCTTCGAAGCCTTCGGCAAGCCGTACAAGAACGAAGGCGGCGCCTACTGGTTCAAGGCCGCCGGCAGCAATCTGTGGGGCATGGAAGTCACCGACATCCTGGTCAACGACAGCAGCAGCCCGGCTGACTTCATCGGCGCCAATATCAACGGCACGCCGCAGGCGCTGGGCGACGCCATCACAAAGAGCGTCGGCATCCGCTTCACGCTGGATGACGCCACCAAGTATTCGCTGCGCCAGTCGCAGGCCGGCAGCGTGATCGCCTACGCCGACACCAAGGCCAAGATCTACTGCGCCAAATCCAAATACCTGGTGCCGGGCAAGCAATAACGCCGGCGCAAGCAACATGCAAAAAACGGCCTCGCTTTCATGCGAGGCCGTTTTCTTTTCTGCAGTACTGATCCATCCGATCAATCTGCTGCCGGGAAATCCACCACCGTGTCGTTGACGCGGTTGAACAGATTGGTGAAGGTGATCGCCGTCACCGCCAGCAAAGTGTCGACGATCTGAGCGTCGCTGTAGCCGGCCGCCTTGACCGCCGCGACCGACGCCGCAGGCACGGTGCCGCGGGTGGTCACCAGTTCCCGCACAAACACGGTCAGCGCATCCAGTTGCGCGTCGCCGGAGGCTTCGGCGCGGCGCAGGCCGATCACGGCTTCGGCGGACAGACCCAGCTTCTTGGCCATCAGCGAATGGGCAGCGAGACAGTAGTCGCACTCGGCCGCTTCACTGACCGCCAGTTTGATGGCTTCGACCTGCTTGCCTTTGAGCGAGCTCTTGCGCAGCGCGGCGTCGAGATTGAGCGCAGCTTCCAGCGCGACCGGGCTGTTGACGCCGATGTCGGCGAAGGCGTTCGGGACTTTGCCGACCGCACCCTTGATGGCAGTGAACAATTGCGCGGCCTGGCCGGTGACGGTGGAGATGTCTTGAGTATGGAGACGGGGCATGATGCTTCCTTTCAGTGAGGGAAAATAAGAGCAAATAAGATTAACTAAGAGTTGGTTCACAACCGCCGCCGTTGCCGTTTCAGTTGCCGTTGCAATCAAGCGCGGTATGGAATGAAGTATAGGGAGTCGAAATGGAATTTTTAATGGCAAAATACGCCAATAAATTGACCAATCGTACCAATCACACTTTCCAGGCCTTTTCGCCATGAACGACGCCACCGATACCCTGAGCCGTCTGCTCCAGCTCTACCCCGTGCGCACCACGCTCGACATCCGCTGCCATTTCGGCGCGCCGTGGCAACTGCCGGAACCGACGTCGGCGCCCGGCACGGTGCGCTATCACATGATCGTCTCCGGCGACGCGCTGATGGAAGCCAACGGCGAACGCGGCGTGGTGTTGCAGGCCGGGGACATCGTGGTGTTTCCGCGCGGCAGTGCGCACACGCTGCATGCCGGCCGCGGCAAGGCGATGCCGTCGCAGGTCGCCACCGGCGGAGACGATTTGCTGATACGCGTGGAAAACGGCGGCGCCGGCGCGGCCACCGATATCCTGTGCGGCCAGTTCCATTTCGATCCCGCCGCTTCGGCGGCGCTGCTGCCGTCGCTGCCGGCGACGCTACTGGTCCGCACCGCCGGACGCACCGATTTCGCCGGGTTGCAGGCGTTGATGAGGATGCTGCAGGTCGAGACAGACACCGCTCGCCCCGGCGCCCATGCGGTGGTCACGCAGTTGTCGTCGGCGCTGTTTGCGCTGCTCATGCGCGCCTGGCTGGAACAACAGGACGCGGCAGCAACGCCCGGGCTGTTCACACTGCTGGGCTCACCGCGCCTGCAACGTGCGCTGCACTGCATGCTGGCCGAACCGGGCCGCTCCTGGTCGCTGGACGAGTTGGCCGCGGCCTGCCATCTGTCGCGCACCACCTTCGCCCGGCTGTTCCGCGCGGCGGCGGGCGCCACCCCCGGTGAAATCCTCACGCGCACCCGCATGGCGCAGGCGGCGCAATTGCTGGCCGATCGCCAGCAAACCGTGGCCGTCGTCGCCGAAGCGGTCGGCTACCAATCCGAAGCCTCGTTCAACCGCATCTTCAAGCGCCATTTCGGCATCGGCCCCGGCCAGCACAGGCGACAGGCGCGTCCGGAATAAATCCGGATTGCCATCTCCATACTTATTTAGTATCGATATATATAAATCAAGATATTTTACATAGCCAAATACGACTTCTATAATCGGCCCACAAGAAGAACAAGCATGCTCAGGGATGGATAAAGCGCCGATCAACGGCGGCATGAGCAGGAGACCGTCACCGCGCAGCATCGAGCCGTGCGCCCCGCCAGCCTCCCGCCCGCGCCGCAACTCAAGATCTGCGCCCGCCACAGTCCCTGTCGTTCCACTCCGTACAGATGCAAGGGAAGTCGATCATGGCCGTTGGCGCAAAAACCTGGAATACCGCATTGCTGGCAGCCGCCATGTCGTCGGCGTTGTCGCCTGCGGCGCATGCAAAAAAAGCCTCGGACGAAGCCGCTCCGCCGCAAGTGGTCACGCTCGGCGCCGGCGCGCAGCAATACGCTTTTGCCATCTACGCCAACAATGCGCTGGCGCAGGACAACAGCTCCATCACGCGCGCCGTCATTCTCGAACACGGCGTCAAGCGCGATGGCGATCACTACTTTGAAACCGGCCTCGCGTTCCTGCGCAAGGCCAGGCTCGACCCGGCACAGACGCTGCTGCTCACACCCAACTTCCTGACCGAAGGCGACGCCCTGTCCGACAACAAGATGGCATTGTGGCGCGGCGACAACTGGATGCAGGGACAGGATTCCACGCACGGCAAGACCGGCATCAGCTCGTTCCGCGTCTTCGACGACATCGCCACTTACCTGAGTTCGGGACGTTTTCCTGCGCTGAAGGAAATCGTCTTCATCGGCCACTCGGCCGGCGGCCAGCTGATGCAACGCTATGCCGTGCTCAACAACAGCGACGAAAGACTGAAGCAGGCCGGCATCAAGGTGCGCTATGTGATCTCCAGCCCCTCGTCCTATCTCTACTTCGACAACAACCGTCCCGGCGACAACGGCTTCGCGCCGGCCGGCGGCATCCTCTGCCCCGGCTACGACAATTATCGCTACGGCCTGGGAGAAATGATTCCCTACGGCCTCGGCGCCGACGGCAAGATCAGCGGCGAACAACTGTTCAAACGCTACGCCGCGCGCGACGTCACCTACATGGTCGGCAGCAAGGACAACAACCCCAACCACCGCTTCCTCGACAAGGCCTGCGGCGCACGCCTGCAAGGCGCCACACGCGTCGAACGGCACGACAACTACCTGCGCTACGAGCAATTCCTGGCGCAGAAGTGGAAGACGTCGGTGCACCACCCCGACTTCGAAGTGCCGGGCGTCGGCCACGAAGCGGCGGGATTGTTCGGCGCGGATATCACCGTGGAAAAAATCTTCCCGGCGAAGTAACGCATCAAGAAAAACGCAGCTCACATGAAGCGGTGAACACGGCACAACAACAATAAAGCCGGTTCAGAAAACCGCCACAAAGATAAAAATCAGGAGACAGGGAAAAATGAACAAACCACGTTTTGCCGCGCACCGTCGGCAAATGCTGGCGCTGCAGGTCATGACCATGCTGGCCGCTGCGCCATTACTGGCGCATGCACAGACACCGCCGAGTTCCGGCAGCATCTTCGACGCCAATCGCCAGCAACTCACGCCGACCGACCGCGAGCGCCTGCAAACGCAGGAGCAACCGCGCGGCCGCGTGCAGATCGAGAAGGAAACCCAGGACGCCGATGACGCCTCCACGCCTGCATCGACACCCGCACAACAGGCCGCCGTCAACATCAAGGTGAGCGGCTTCACGCTCAGCGGCAACACCGCCATCGACGACGCTCGCCTGCAAGCCGAGCTGCAGGAATTCATCGGCCGCGATCTGGATTTCAACGGCTTGCGCCGGGCCGCCTCGAAAGTCACCAACCTGTATCGCGAACGCGGCTACATCGTCGCGCGCGCCTATTTGCCGGCGCAGGAAATCCGCGACGGCAAGATCGCCATCGCGGTGCGTGAAGGCGTGATCGGCCAGGTCAGCGCCGACACCGACAACAACGTGCGCCTGAACAAGGCGGTGCTGCAGCGCTACCTGGATGAACTCCAGCCAGGCACCGTGATCCGCGAAAGCGAACTGGAAGGTACCCTGCTGCGATTGTCCGATCTGGCCGGCGTCTCGGTGCGCGCAGTGTTGCGGCCGTCGGCGCAAGCCGGCGCCACCGACATCGTGATCCGCGTCAGCGAGATGACCGCGATCACCTCGCGCGTTTCCATCGACAACTACGGCAACTATTACACCGGCGCCAATCGCCTGTCGGCCAACATCAATCTCAACGATGCACTGGGCCTGGGCGAGAGCTTCGGCATCAATACCCAGAACTCGTTCGAAGGCCTGCGCATCGCCGGCCTCAGCTTCGCCATGCCGGTCGGCGCCAGCGGCGTATCGATCGGCGCCAGCGTCGCCGAACTGCAATACAACGTCGGCAAAAATCTCAAGGACGCGCAGGCCAGCGGCTCGGCCAAGGTCTCCAGCTTCTTCATCAACGACGCGCTGTACCGTAGCCGCAAGGCCAACGTCAATCTGTCGCTGGCGGCCGAGTTCCGTCACTTCCAGGACATCACCTCGGCCACCGTGGTCGACAAGTCCGCGCGCTTCTGGAGCGCCACGCTGTACGGCGACTGGCGCGACAACCTGCTCGGCGCGCAAGGCAACAACCAATGGAGCCTGCGCTACGGCCGCGGCCAGCTCGACAAGGAAACCGCCAACGATGCCGCGCTCGACGCCATCACGTCGAAGGCAGGCGGCAATTACAGCAAGAGCAATGTCTCGTTCAGCCGCCTGCAGCAACTGGGCGGCGGCTACTCGCTGCTGGCTGCAGTCAATGCGCAGTTCGCCAACAAGAACCTCGACGCTTCCGAAAAAATGAGCCTGGGCGGCCCCAACGGCGTGCGCGCCTATCCGGTCGGCGAAGCTGCCGGCGACGAAGGCGTGCTGGGTCGCATCGAGCTGCGCAAGCTGATCGGCGTGTACGGCAACTCCGTGGTCGAAGCTGCCTTGTTCGCCGACGCCGGTCGCGTCACCGTCAACAAGACTCCCTGGGACGCCAGCGAAAACCACCAGTCGCGCTCGGGCTACGGCATCGGCGTCAACGTCTACAACAAGGACCTGGTCTTCAACGCCGCCGCGGCATATTCGCCCGGCGTCAATCCGACCACCGAGCAGCGCAATGCGCGCCGCCTGTGGATCTCGGTCTCGGGTTCGCCGCAAGCGTTCTCGGCGTTCGGTTCCGACACCACCGGCAAGGGCGAGGATTTCGAAGAACCGGAAACCGCCTTCGTCATCTACGGTTCGCTCGGCCTGGTGCCGGAATACGTGCGCCGCGACGGCGCCACGCCGGCAGCAACCGCCGACCAGAGCAAGCTGGCCACGCCCAACGGCCGCAACATGCCGGGCTTCTGGCGCGTGCGTGATAACGTCTCGTATATCGGTGCACACAGCGGCATCCAACTGTATGACCAATGGAAATTCCTGTGGCAGCTCGAAATGGGCTTGTCGCTGAATTACACCAATCGCAGCGCCGAAGCCGTGCCCGACTGGACCCACTCGCAGGACCTGCGCAACACCGGCGTGGCATTCAATCATCCCTCCGCCGGTACGCTGATGTATGGACGCTGGGATACGCCGATGAAGGAGAGCACCACCTCCTTCGATCCGTTCCAGGGTCTCACCAGCGCCGCGCATTACAACATCATCGGTTCGCCCGGCTTCGTCACCAGCATCACCAAGAACTCGGGACCAGCCGGCGACGCCATCAATTCCAACAACGACGACGCCGCCTTCAACCGCCGCCAGGACGGCCTGATCGGCTACTGGTCGCCAAAACTGTACGGCTTCCAGCTCAAGCTGGCGTATTCCAATAACAGCATGAAAGCAGCCTCGGACGTCGCCACCGGCTATCTCTACGGCGGCAGCCTGTCGTACGAGAGCGGCGGCTTCTCCGCGGTGGTCGCGGCCGAGCAGCACATCAATTACTTCGGCATCGCCAGCCTCGGCCGTGATGCGCGCGGCGTCGGCAGCAGCACGCACGTGACCGCCGGCACCTCGTCGAGCGACTTCAGTTTCCGTTACGGCGTCGCCTACGATTTCGGCAAGACCAAGATCTCGCTGATCGCCGACGACCTGTCATATTCGGAATCCGGCGTGGTCAACACCAGCACCACTTCGACCGACATGTCCAACTACCGCCGCCGTGCGTACATGATCGGCGTTTCGCATCAGATCGGCGCGCTCGAATTACGCGCCAGCGCGGCCAAGGCGCTGGCCGGCGACTGCAGCATGATCTCGGGCAACAACGTCAAATGTTCGACCGACGGCATGGGTGCGACCTCGCAGGCGGTTGGCTTCTCGTACAAGTACAGCAAGCAGACACGCTTCTTCGGCCAGTACGTGATCCTGCGCAATGAAGCGCTGGCGAACTACAACTACGCCGTCTCCGGCGTGCTCGGCGCCACCGGCCTGTCGGCCGGCGTGGGCACCACCATCCGCGCCCTCGGCGTGGGCTTCAACTACACGTTCTGAGGTGCGCGATGACACAAGCTTCCCGCAATAGCAGCAGTACCCGCAACGGCAACAAGAAAATCCATCCGGCGCTGAAGCCGGCCTGCGTCGCCGTGCTGACCGCCTGGTGCGGCCTGACGGTGTTGCCGGCGCACGCGCTCGACGCCGGCGCCTTGCCGACCAACGGCCAGATCACCGCCGGCAGCGGCAGCATCGGCCAGAGCGGCACCACCATGACGGTCACGCAGACCAGCGACCGCATGGCCGCCACCTGGAATACCTTCAACATCGGTGTCAATGCAACTGTGAATTTCGTCCAGCCGACTTCGTCGTCGGTAGCGCTGAATCGCGTCACCAGCAGTGATCCCTCACAAATCCTCGGTCATCTCAACGCCAACGGCCGGGTCTATCTGATCAACCCGTCCGGCATCCTGTTTGGTGCAGGCTCGTCGGTCAACGTCGGCGGCCTGGTGGCGTCGACGCTGAACATCTCCGACGCCAACTTCATGGCCGGCAAGAATGTCTTCGCCCTCGAAGGCGCGACGGGTTCCGTGATCAATCAAGGCAACATCACTGCAGCCGACGGCGGCTACGTCGCCTTGCTCGGCGCACAGGTGCGCAACGAAGGCAACATCATCGCGCGCCTCGGCAGCGTGGTGCTGGCGGCCGGCGAAAAAATGACGCTCGACTTCAACGGCGACGGCCTCATCAACGTCGAAGTCAACAACGCCACGCTCAACGCCAACGTGCTCAACAGCGGCTTGCTGCAGGCCGACGGCGGCGCCGTAATCATGACCGCGCGCGCCACCGATGCGATGCTGTCCAACGTGGTCAACAACAACGGCGTCATCGAAGCACGCAGCCTGCAGAACCGCAACGGCAGCATCCTGCTCGACGGCGGCGACTCCGGCGTGGTCGCCAACAGCGGCACGCTGAATGTGTCGGGCCTTAGCAGCGGCGAAACCGGCGGCAGCGCCAAAGTCCTCGGCCAATACGTCGGCCTGTACGACGGCACCCGCATCGACGCGTCCGGCGACGCCGGCGGAGGTACCGTGCTGGTCGGCGGCAATTATCAAGGCAGCGGTACGGAGCATCAGTCCGACGCCGTCTTCATGGGCGGCGACGCCACCATCAAGGCCGACGCCGTCCATAGCGGCGACGGCGGCACGGTGGTGTTGTGGTCGACCGGCAGCACGCGTTTCTACGGCGACATCAGCGCGCAAGCGAGCGGCGCCACAGGACGCGGCGGCAAGGTGGAAACCTCGGGCCACGATCTCCAGGCCAGTGGCCTTGTCCACGTTGGCGCAGCGTCCGGACAGGGCGGCGATTGGCTCATCGATCCGTACAACCTCAACATCACCAGCGCCGCCAGCGTCAACATGACGGCATCCTCGCCCTTCACTTCGAGCGGCGCGGCCAACTCCACCCTGAGCTCGGCGACGCTCAACGCCTCCTTGTCGGAAGGCGCCAACGTGGTCGTCCTCACCGCTGCCGGCAGCCCCACGAACGGCGGCGACATCAACGTGCTCGACGACGTCAAGGCGGTCGGCAATTCGTCGCTGACCTTGCAGGCGCATCGCAGCATCAACATGACCAATCATGTGATCAGCAACGCCACCGGCAAGTCGCTCAACGTTTCCCTGATCGCCAACTTCGGCAATACCGGCAACGGTTCGATCGCGCTGTCCGGCAGCACCATCTCCACCAACGGCGGCAACCTCACCGCCAGCAGCAACACAATCAACGTTTCCGGATCGACCATCGACGCCGGCGGCGGCAACATCAACATGGTCGCCAACCAGGCCAACGTCTCCGTCGCCACCGACGCGTTCATCGTGACCGGCGGCAGCCGCATCGTCACCAACGGCAGCGGCTCGATCGTGGTTGACGGCACCACGCTGGGCAGCGGCAACGGCACGCGCATCTTCAACACCAACAACACCATCGCCGCTACCGGCACCGGCAACCTGACCGTCAGCGGCAACGCCAGCTCGGGCTTCGGCGTTCTGGTCTGCTCGACTGCAGCGACGTCGTCGCAGACGCTCACCGTCGGCAGCGGCAACCTCACGGTCAAGGCCAACAGCGGCGGCTTCGCAGGCGCCAGCCGCGGCGTCTACCTGGCTGCCAGCGGCACCGGTTCGGTCACGCTCAACGCCACTGCGGGCGGCGCCATCAACGTCAACGGCAGCAGCACCGGCAGCTACGGCACCGTGCTCAACTCCACCGGCGCCAGCTCGGTGATCAGCATAGCGACCACCGGCGACATCAACATCACAGGCAATACCTCCGGCGGCACCACGCCGGCACTGGCGCTGATCAGCTCGGGCAACGGCACCAGCTCGGCTGCGGGTTCACAGGTCAATGTCACCAGCACCGCCGGCAACATCACGATGACCGGCAACAACACCGTGATCAACAATTCGAGCGGCTCGTTCAAGGCGCTGTCGATCGATGTCGGCGGCCAATATGCCGCCGTCAACGTCAAGACCACTACCGGCAACATCAGCCTCAACGGCACCAGCGCCTCGGGCCGCGGCGTCGATATCGCGCCGTCCGCGCTGAACGCCGTCGTCAACATCGGCGCCACCAGCGGTAACATCGCGATCAACGGCAACAGCACCAACAGCTTCGGCGGCTACGGCATCTTCTTCAATTCGAGCGGAAGTTCCACCGGCGTCAACGTCACCACCGTCAACGGCGACATCACGCTCCGCGGCGACTCGGTCGGCACCTCGGATGCGATCGCGCTGGGCGGCAACGGCACTGCCTCGGTCAACAACATCTCGTCCCAGGGCGGCAACATCACGCTCAACGGCAACTTCCATTCGCCCAACGTACCCGAGCTGGATCACGGCATCGCCATCCTCGGCGTGACCAACAAGATCCAGACCACCGGCTCCGGCAACGTCACGCTGATCGGCAATGCCGCCGACCAGGGCGATGGCGTCAGCTTCTACAGCAGCGGCAACGCGCTGGTGAGCGTGGAGAATGGCGCGCTGAGCGTGACCGGCTCCAGCGTCTACGGCGATGGCGTCAGCATCCTGACCGGCACCAATGCATTGCGCGCCACCGGCAGCGGCTCGGTCACCGTAACCGGCACGTCGACCAACGCAGGCGGCGTCACGATCTATCCGTCGACCATTGCCAGCAGCGCGACTATCTCGACCAATACCGGCAAGCTGACATTGGACGGCACCAGCGGCAGCGCATCAAGCAGCGCCGGCATCACGATCCGCAGTCCAAGTTCGGGCGCAGCGGCCGGTGTGAATATCTCGTCGAACAGCGGCGCCATCGCACTCAACGGCACCGCCAAGGGCAGCGGCGACGGCATCGCCTTCGTCGGCAGCAGCACCAACGGTTTCAATACCATCAGCACCGGCGGCAGCGCCGGCATGACGCTCAACGTCAACAGCAACGGTGCCGCCGGGATACGCTTCAGCGGCGGCACCAATTCCCTGAAGGTGGTCGACGGCGTCCTGCTGGTCAACGTCAATGCGCCCAACGGCTCGCCGATCGTGCAAAGCGGCGACGCCACCACCTTTGCCGCCAGCGGCAGCGGCGTGGTGATCTACAACTTCGGCCGCGGCATCAGCAACCTGCTGACCAACGCCGCGACGGCGCCGACCACCGCCGCGCTGCAAACCGACCAGACCGCCAACGCCTGGAACCGGCCGAGCGGCAACAGCAACGTGTTCTCGCCGTTCAACGAAAGCGCGCGCCGTCTGACCATCGACGTCGCCACGGCCGCTCAGGCAGGTGAACCGGCAGGCAATTCATCCTCATCCAACTCCAGCACTCAAGGTAACGACAATGCTCAATAAACCTCTTTCCCTTCGCATCGCCACACTGGCGCTGGCGGCCATGACGATGGCCAATGCGGCCTATGCCGCGCCGGCCGGCAAGAAGTCGCCGTACCACGATTACTTCTACTTCCTCGGCGAGATGAACAAGGCGTCGACGGTGATGGTGATCGAGAACAAGATCGTACCGCCCGAGCTCGGCAAGAAGATCGTCTCGGCGGTGGATCAGGTCATCAAGAACGGCGACCAGCCCGGCGCCAAGCGTCCGTCCGACTATCTGCAATACGAGCCGCTGATCCTGGCCATCGCCGGCCCCGACGGTTCACGCATGCACTCCGGCCGCAGCCGCCAGGACATCCTGTCGACCAACCGCCGCCTGATGCAGCGCGAGCGCACGCTGGATCTGATGGAAGCGATGAACAAATCGAAGGCGGAAGTGCTGGAACTGGCCGAGAAAAACCTCGACACCATCGTGCCGGCCTACACCAACGGCGTGCAAGCGCAGCCGACCACATTTGCCCACTATCTGCTGGCGTTCTCCTCGGCCTTCGGCCGCGACAGCGCACGCCTGCAGGAATCCTACGCGCGCCTGAACCTGAGCCCGCTCGGCGCCGGCGCGCTGGGCACTTCCAGCTTCCCGGTCGACCGCAAGCGGCTGGCGGAACTGCTCGGCTTTGACGGCCCGATTGAAAATTCCTACGACGCCGCACAACTCGGCGCGCTCGACCAGGGTATGGAACTGGTGAGCCTGTGCAGCAACGCCGCACTGACCATCGGCATCCTGATGCAGGACTTCCACACCCAATATCACCAGCCGTATCCGTGGATCATGATTCAGGAAGGCCGCCTCACCGGCACCAGCAGCATCATGCCGCAGAAGCGCAATCCCTACGGCCTGAACGTGCTGCGCCTGCAGGCCAGCGACATCGTCGGCGGCGCCATGACCTTTCAGCTGGAAGCGCACAACGTCTCGCCCGGCATGCCCGACTACAAGCGCGACCAGGTGGAGAAGACGCTGGAGCTGACCTCCAACGCCTTCGTCAAGCTGGCCGACCTGCTCGACAACCTGGTGATCGACAAGGCGCGCGCATTGCAGGAAGTCGACGCCGATTATTCGACCACCACCGAGCTGGCCGACATCCTGCAACGCGACTCCGACGTGCCGTTCCGCGTCGGCCATCACTTCGCCTCTGACCTGGTGACCTACGGTCGCACCAACAAGATGAAGCCGGCCGACATCCCGTTCGAGGTGGTGCAGCAGATCTACACGGACGCGGTCAAGAAGTTCGACTTCGAGCGCACTCAGTTCCCGCTGACGCAGGAGCAGTACAAGAAATCGCTGACGGCACAGAACATGCTGGATTCAAGCAAAGGCCTTGGCGGCCCGCAACGCGCCGAAGTCGAGCGCATGCTCGGCGTGGAAAAGAAAAAGCTGGCCAAGGATGAGGCATGGCTCGCGCAACAGCGCCAGAAGCTGGCGGCGGCATCGGCCAAACTGGATCAGACCTTCTACAAGCTGGGCAAGTGATCAGCAAATAAGCCGACAAGCAGAACGAGAAAGACTTTCGCAAGAAAGAAAAGAAGTGGAATAGGAGCAGGTTTTCAGTCCCGGCCAGTCCGGGACTTTTTTATGCCTGCAAGGCTTGCGTCAGGCGTTCGCGATCGAGCGCCTTGTCCCACGCGCAGATCACCACGCAGGCCAGGCAATTGCCGATGACGTTGCTCAGCGAACGGCATTTCATCAGTCGTTCCACACCGAGCAGCAGCACGATGCCGCCCACCGGCACGATCTGCAGCGTGCTCAGCGTCGCCGCCAGCGCAATGAAGCCGGAACCGGTCACGCTGGTGGCGCCCTTGGACGTCAGCATGCAGATCGCCAGCAACGACAGTTGCTGCCACAGGCTCACCTCGATGCCGCCGGCTTGCGCCAGGAACAGCGCCGCCATGGTGAGATAGATGTTGGTGCCGTTGAGGTTGAAGGTATAGCCGGTCGGCAGCACCAGCCGCACCACCGCGCGCGAACAGCCGAGGCGCTCCATCTTTTCGGTCAGTCCCGGCAGCGCCGCCATGGATGAGGTGGTGAAGAACACCAGCAGCAGTTCTTCCTTGATGAAAGCGATCAGGCGGAAGATGTTGACGCCCGCCACGCGTGCGATCAGTCCCATCACCACGCAGATGAAGGCGATGCTGGCGAGATAGATCGCGCCGACGAAATGCAGCAGCGGCAGCACCGACGCCAGGCCGTAGCGGCCGATGGTGTAGGCCATGGCGCCGAAAGCTGCCAGCGGCGCGACCTTGAGGATGATGTTGATCATCCCGAACAGGATGCGCAGATTGGCTTCGATGAAATTGAGGAGGCTGCGGCCGCGCTCGCCCATGCGCGACAGTGCGACGCCGAACAGCACCGCCAACAACAGGATCTGCAGGCTGCTGTTGCGCGTGAACGCTTCGAAGAAGCTGTTGGGAATGATGTTAAGCAGGAAGTCCGTCGCGCCCGAGGTCGACAACCGCGCCGCATAGTGCGTGCTGTCGGCGACGTGCGACAGGTCGAGATGGGAACCGACGCCCGGTTGCAGCAGGTCGGCGGCGAGCATGCCGAAGCCGAGCGAGACGAAGGTCATGATTTCAAAATAGACGATGGCCTTGCCGCCGACCTTGGCGGCGTGCCTCTTGTCCTGCATGCCGGCGATACCCGACACCACCAGCGCGAACATGACCACGCCGATCAGCATGCCGATCAGCCGCACGAAGCCATCGCTGAGCGGCTTCATCTGCACCGCCAGCTGCGGATCGGCGTGGCCGAGCGCGATGCCGATGGCGATGGCGACGACCATGTGCAGGAAGGCGTTTTTGTAGAGGGGCTGCGTCATTGGCTGCCTGGCTGGTTGTGCAGCAGGCGGTCTCCGGGTTGTAATTTATTGGTTGGGTGAAATTTTATACGTTTGGGGGGAAGTTCGGGGAGGCTTGGGCATGAGGGTTATCCGCTATTGTGATTCCTGTTTTGTCCCGACTTTCTTATCGTGCGTTGATTAATGCTGTTCTTTCTTCGATCAACCCTTCGCCGGGGGTAGCCCGGCAGCTACTCACTTTTCTTGTCTCGCCAAGAAAAGTAAGCCAAAGAAGGCGACCGCGATTCGCCGCCCCGCTGCGCGGGGTTCCCGTTGATGCCACGCACAAATCGGGAAGGGAAACAAACTCGCTTCGCTCAGACAAGTTTCCCTTCTTTTTCCGATTTGTGCGCGTCACCAACGGCGACTCATAAGCGGACCGGCCAAACTGGCTCGCTGCGCATCGCCTGGGGTCGCTCGCCTTCGGCGTCGCAATTGTCATGTCTGCGAAGGTAGCGAAGAACGCAGACCATCACTCCACCTCCCTCCCCTGGCGATGCGCAGCGAGCCAGTCTCGAATTCCCGCTTGCGAGCAGCCGCTGGCGGCAGGTGCAAATCGGATAAAGAGGGGAAACTTGTCTGAGCGTAGCGAGTTTGTTTCCCCTCCCGATTTGCGCCTGACGACGCCGGGGACCCCGAAGGGGCTGCGAACTTGCGGTCGCCTTTCTTTGCTTACTTTCTTTGGCGAAGCAAAGAAAGTGAGTAGCTGCCGGGCTACCCCCGGCTAGGTTGATCGAAGAAAGAAAAATCTAAGCTACCGACGAACCGAAGTCGAATCAAAATCCCAGATGTAAAATGTATCCACCTGAAGACTTCCAAACCCAAAAGAGATAACAACAATGGAACTCCGCCACCTCCGCTACTTCCTCGTCGTCGCCGAAGAACAGCACTTCACCCGCGCCGCGGAACGATTGGAGATGCAGCAGCCGCCGCTGAGCCACCAGATCAGGATGCTGGAAAAGGAGCTCGGCTTCGACCTGTTCCGGCGCCACCCGAAAGGCGCCGAACTGACCGCCGGCGGCGCCGCGTTTCTGAAAGAAGCCAAAGCCATCCTGCGCAGCGTCGAACTGGCGGCAGCCAAGGCCGCACGCGCGGCGCAAGGCTTCGAAGGCACCATCGTGATCGGATTCACCAGCTCGGCCGCCGCACATCCGCTGATCCCCGGCATCATCCGCGCCTATCGCGACGCCTACCCCGGCGTACACCTCGACCTGCGCGAAGGCAACGCCGCAGAACTCACCGAGGAAATCGAAGAAGGCAAGGTCAATCTCGGCTTCCTGCGCGCACCGGTCAGCCAGCCACGCGGCATCGGCTTCGTGCAATTGCTCGACGAAGAAATGCTGCTGATCCTGCCCATGGGGCATGCACTGCTGGAGAAGCAACAGAAAGGCGACATGCCGACCGTGTCGCTGCGCGCGCTGGCCGACGAACAATTCATCCTGGTGCGGCGACACGGTGCCCCGGGCATGTATTCAAACCTGATCGAGGCCTGTGAAAACGCCGGATTCACGCCGCACATCGCCTCTGAAGTCGAACGCATGCTGACCAACATCAGCCTGGTCGCGGCGGGCGGCGGCATCTCGGTGGTACCGGCGTCGATGAAGGATTTCCATCGCGACAGCGTGGTGTATTGCCGCATCCGCGACGCCAAGCCTGCGCTGGTGGCGCCGATCACACTGGTCAGCCGCACCGCCAGCATCTCGCCGGCGGAAAAGAATTTCCTCGACCTGGCGAAAAAAATCACGCGCCAGTACAAGAAAAATTAAAAGAGATTGAAGTTCAGGACGACGCCGGCAAATCACTGCTGCTGCGGATGCAGTCGCGGCCTTGCGCCTTGGCAAGGTAGAGCGCCTTGTCGGCGGCACGCATGAGCTTGTCGGCCGCGTCGACATCACGGATCGGTACGAACGCGCTGACGCCGGCGCTAATGGTGACGATGCCCGCCTCGTTGCCTTCATGCAGAAGGCCCAGCTGGCGCACCGCCAAGCGGATCCGCTCGGCCACCGCCATCGCACCTGCTTCGTCGGCGCCAGGCAGCAGGATGCCCACTTCTTCGCCGCCGTAACGCGCCATCAGATCGCCCGGACGCGCCTGCTGCGCCTTGATCACGCGACCGACCTTGCGCAGGCACTGATCGCCGGCGAGGTGGCCGTAGATGTCGTTGTATTGCTTGAAGTGATCGACGTCGATCATCACCAGCGCCAGCGAATTGCCGGTGCGCATGGCGCGGCTGAATTCTTCCTGCAGGCTGAGATCGAACTGGCGACGGTTGGCCAGGCCGGTGAGATCGTCTTCCAGCGCCAGCCGTTCCAGCGCCTTGTTCATGCTCTCCAGATTGACGCGGGCCTGGTCCAGCTCCATTTCCGTGTCCTTGCGTTCGCGCATGAGCGAATTGAAGGCGCTGCCGAGGTCACCGATTTCATCTTCGCGATACGACAGCGGCACCTCGTCATACGTCTTGGAGGCGCGGATTTTCTGGATGTGGCCATGCAGCCGGTGCAAAGGATCGATCAGGGCCGACATGATCAGCCAGGCCAGCCAGCCGGCCAGCGCCGCCAGCGACAGCGACACCAGCAAGGCCTTTTCCTGCATGTCGCGAACCGGCTGGAAAGCATCCTCCTGCAGATAGATCGAACCGATGATCCAGTCCGCCGTCTTCATGCGCTTGAACGAAAACATCGCCGGCTGGCCGCTTCGGCTGGCGCCTTCCATGCTGCCCTCAAAGCCGGCCAGCGCCTGCTCCGTACCGCCGCTCTTGCCGCCGGCGCTGTCGGCGTGCTGCAGGATGCGCGCCTTGTCGATGTGGTCGACGATGACGCCCTTGGCGGTGATGATGTAGATGAAGCCGGTCTTGCCGACCTTGGTGCCGGTGAACTGGCCGAGAAAATTGGCTTGCTGCAGGTCGATGGCGGCAACGAACACCATCTCGATGTTGCCGCTGTCGTCGAACAACGGCTCGGTCATCAGCACGATGGCGCGCTTGGAAATCTGGCTGCGCAACGGCTCGGAAATCACGCCGTGCTTTTGCGCCAGCGTGCGTTGCATGTACTCGCGGTCGGCGACGTTGAAGCGGCCGATGGCACTGGTGTCGTTGAAGTTGGCGAGCAACTGGCCGTCGGCGCCGAACACCGAGAAATTGAAAAATACCTCGGTCAGGCTGGTGTGGCTGGCGAGGTAGACCTGCAGCTGGTGCGGGTCACGCCGCGCTTCCGGCGGCAGGCCCTGCAACAAGGCCCGCAGGGTGACACGGCGCGTGTGGAAGCTCTCGTCGAGGGCGGTGGCAACCATCTTGATCGTGGTGTACTGCTGCACGCCGATCAGCGCCTTGATGTCGCGCTTCATGACAGTCAGCGAGACCGCCACGATCACGGCGGTCGTCACGAGGACGGCAGCGACCACCACCATGATGACCTTGGCCTTGAGCGTCCATTTGACTCGCAACAGGTTGTTCAAAATGTTTTTCTTCTCGAAAATACCGATGGATTCTGTCCAGAAACCGGCTCAATGGTACCCGAGTTTGCACACGGCAATCCCCGGAAGACCTTGCAAAAAATTCATGACTTTATGGATTTCCGCGAGGAAACAAACTATTTCAAATCACCTGCAAAGCCTGTAGCAAAGGCAGCCGCTCGACGAAGAAACGCTGCGCCTGCAGGCTCAGTTCGTCCAGGTTGTCTTGTTCGTCCTCAAGGCGCACGCCGTCGCGCACGATTTTCTTGCCGCCGGCGGAGATGTGCCGCCATACGAAGCCGACGATGGCGTCCGGCGTCTCCTGCCCTTCCAGCACCGCCAGCATGAACAGTTGCTGGATGCGATCGGCCGGCACGCCGCCGCCGGTGACCGGGCTGGCCAGGTGTTCGATATCGCCGTCGGCAGTGCCGTGCACGGCCTGCGAGAGCAGGTGGCGGTTCAGTGCGGCGCTGCCGTCGCGGCCGTGCAGGATGTCGGAATCGGCCTGCACCGGCGCGGCGTGGCCGTTGCCGATCAGCATCATCAGGGTATCCAGCACCTGCTGCAGACCGAGGTTGCGGCTGCCGACGATGCCGGCGATCTCGCCCAGCGAATGCGGCAGGCCATCCGCCAGCACGGCGATGACCGGACCATAAATGTGCTGGTTGAGCGTGATCTCGGACGACACCGTTTTGAGCGTCATCGGGATGTTGTCCGGTGCGGTCAGCAGGACCACTCGCTGTTGCGCCAGCAAGGCGTGATGGCTGGCGGCGTCCAGCGCCTGCGCGCCGCGCACCCAGTAGTCGCGCCGGAATTGCTGGTTCACCATGAAGTCGCGCACGCTCTGGCGCAGGTGGCGGTCGTCGACGGCGTCGCAGAATTCGCGCTGCGGCGGCGTCAGGTTGGCCATGTCGAGATGGTCGCGAAAATCCGCCGAGCAGGCGAATTCCAGACCCGCGTCGGACCAGATTGACGCCATGTCGGCGAACGACTCGACGTGCCAGTCGCGGTTGAAATACTCATGCGCGAGGTAATGCCGGCTCTGTTTTTTGAGGATGCCGATGCGCTCCTGCATGAACGGATTGGCGCGCGCATAGACCGGGTCGGCAGCGAACATGCGCTCGGCGAAATCGAGCGCGGCGTCGATGCGTTCGGCGCTGCCCTTGCCAGTGTTGGACGGCATGTCGAAATGGCGCAGCAGCAGGTCGCGCAGCGGCATGAACGCGGCCCAGCCGGGCTGGGTGTTGTAGCTGACGTAGAGCACGCCGCCGTGCTTGAGGCGACGCGCGACGAAGTCGCGGATGAGCGCGCGGTTGTCGGCCGAGACCCAGCTCCAGATGCCGTGCATGGCGATGAAATCGAATTGCGGCAGATCCTCACGCGTGCAAAATTCGGCGAAGCTGGCCTGCTCCAGTTGTGCGCCGTTGCGGGACTTCTGCGCCAGCGTCTGCGCATGCGCGGCCTGGGCGGCGTTGAAGTCGTTGCCGTACCAGTTCACCGGCGATGCGGCAGCGTGGATGTTGATGCTCAGGCCCTGGCCGAAGCCCAGTTCGCAGGCGGTGCGCACCAGCGGGCTGTCGAGGCCGGCGGCGGCGAACGCCAGTTGCAACCGCGCCGGATTGAGTTGCGGATAGTAGCCGTGGGTGTAGCCGATGTCGGTGACGTAGCCGTCGGTCCAGTTGCCGTTCATGTGGTCTGATTTTCTGATGGGCGGAACCCGCAGTGTCGCAGAATCTCTGTTTTACCGGTAGTTGGCAATGCCCAGCACCGTTTCGTATTCGGCGATCGTGACCGCTCCCGACGGTGCGCCGAATGCACTGCCGGTGCTGCGGATATGCTGTGCAAAGTTGCGCATCATGTGCGCATACGCCAGCGTCGCCGAGATCGGGAAACTCAACACGCGAAAACCCAGCGCCTCGAACTGCGTCGCGGTCAGCGGCGGCGTCTTGCCGTCGACGGCGTTGAACATCAGCGGCGCATCGATGGCGGCGATGGCCTGGCGCATCTCTTCTTCCGACTGCAGCATTTCCAGCAGCACCAAATCGGCGCCGGCGGCGGCGTAGGCCTGGCCGCGCGCAATCGCTTCGTCGAGGCCGAGCGGGATACGCGCGTCGGAGCGGCCGATGATCAGAAAGTCGCGGCTCTTGCGCGTAGCGACGGCGGCGCGGATCTTGTCGGCGTGCTCTTCCTTTGAAATCAGTGCGAGGCCTTTCATGGCGCCGCATTTCTTGGGCGTGACCTGGTCTTCCAGGTGGATCGCCTGGACGCCGGCGGCTTCGTAGTCGCGCACCGTGCGCACGACGTTGTTGAGGTTGCCGTAGCCGGTGTCGGCGTCGGCGATCACCGGCACCTGCACCGCGTTGGCGAAGGCGCGGCCGCGCTCGATCATTTCGCTCATGCCGAGCAGGCCGATGTCAGGCGCGCCCAGCAAACTGGCGGAGAGGCCGTTGCCGGTCATGTAGACGGCCTCGAAACCGGCCTGTTCATAGATGCGCGCACCGAGCGCATCGTGGCAGCCGGGCGCCACCACGATGCCGGGTTGGCGCAGGCGCTGAGCCAGCGTGATCGTCACTTTCTGTGTCATGTCGTTTCCTGCAAAAAATTGCGCCGCCAGTGACGGCGGCGCGGTGTTCATGTAATCAGACTTGCATGGCCTTATTCAGGCGCGCGGTCGTTCCTGATCTTGAGCATCGAGCACAGCACGAAACCGATCATCGGGCTGACCGCCAGCACCAGCAAAGCCATCGAAAAACTATGCGTGGTTTCGCGGATCCAGCCTACCAGATATGGGCCGATGAAGCCGCCGATCTGCGCGAAGCCGTTGATCATGGCGATGCCGCCGGCCGCTGCGGCGCCGCTCAGGAATTGCGTTGGCAATGTCCAGAACACACCTAGCGTGGCCCACAAACCCATCGCGGCGATGCAAATCAGCACCAGGCCCAGCACCGGCGACGGCACCAGCGCACTGGCTGCCAGGAAGACGCCGCCGAACAGGCCGGCGCAGGCGGTGTGCATCTTGCGCTCGCCGGTGCGGTCGGAACTGCGCGCCACCAGCACCAGGCCGACGGCGGCGCAGATGAACGGAATCGCCGAGACGATACCGGTCTGGAAGTTGTTGAGGCCGCCCAGGCTCTTGACGATCTGCGGCAGCCACAGCACCACGCCGTAGATCGCCACGGCGTTGAACATGTAGATCAGCGTCAGGATCCACATGCGCTTGTCGCGGAAGATTGCGCGGAATTCATGCTGCGCATGCACGGCATTCTTTTCCTGCTCGGCGGCCAGCGTGGTGGTGAGCCAGCGGCGTTCTTCCTGGTTCAGCCAGTTGCCTTGTTCGGGACGGTCGACCAGGTAGAAGAAGGTGACCACGCCCATGATGATGGCTGGCACGCCTTCCAGGATGAACATCCATTGCCAGCCCGCGAGACCGAACCAGCCGTGGGTCGAGCTGAGCAGGTAGCCTGACAGCGGTGCGCCGACCACCGACGACAGCACGGTCGCCAGCATGAAACCGGCAACGGCTTTGCCGCGCTCTTTCTTGGGGAACCAGTAGGTCAGATACAGCAGCACGCCCGGTGCGAAGCCGGCTTCGGCCAGACCCAGCAGGAAGCGCAGCGCATAGAAGCTCCACTCACCCTGGATCGACGCCATAGCGCAGCCGACAATGCCCCAGGTGACCATGATGCGAGCGATCCAGATGCGCGGACCGACCTTGTGCAGGATCATGTTGCTGGGGATTTCAAACGCGATGTAGCCGAGGAAGAAAATGCCCGCGCCGAGACCGTAGACCTTGGCGCTCAGGCCGAGGTCGGCGTTCATCGTCAACGCGGCGAAACCGACGTTGACGCGATCGAGGTAGTTGATCATGAACAGGAAGAAGCAGTACCAGACGATCTTGCGATGCAGCTTGCCGATGACGCGCTTGCCGATCTCGGTTCCGGCGTCCAGCGCGCCGGCCGATGCTACGTTGGCGTGAGCCATGTTGTCTCCTTGTGTGAGGTTTGTTATCAGAACGGCATGTCGAGACGCCGCCTGCCCCGGCATTGCTTGCGCTTGCACTTTTGCTTGCTGGCGGGGAAGCCAAATTATACGAGATACCGATTGGAAGGTAGAAAGGTCTGACCAATTTGAATGAAACGGACGCAGGAATGCCTTGGTCGGCACAAATTTAAACATTTAGCCCACAGATAGACATACCTGCGCAGCCTTTACCGGCCTAGAATGCCGGGCACCCACAACAAGAAAACGCCCGCCATGCCGAGCAACAAGATTCTGCTTGCCGCCACGATTGCCATGCTGATCTGGCTGGCCGCCTACCTCCGTCCGGAATTCGGCTTCTGATTCTGCGCAGGCCCGTTCAGGGCGGCAATTGTCGCAACGGAAACCGCATGACGAACATGGCTCCGCCCAGTTCGCTGCCGTCGACGCGGATGCTGCCGCCGTGGCGCGCGACGATTTTTTTCACGATCGACAAACCCAGGCCGTAGCCGCCGGTGGCGCGATCGCGGCTCTGGTCGAGCCGGTAAAAAGATTCGAACACGCGCTCGCGCTCGGCTTCCGGAATGCCCACGCCGTCATCTTCCACCACCAGCGTCCATGCATCCGGCGCCGCCATCTCGGCGCGCACGCGGATGACTGAACTCGCGTGTTGGGCCGCGTTGCGCACGAGGTTGGAATAAGCGCGCGCAAGGGTGCGCGCTTCGGTGACCACTGTCGTGAGTTGCGCGTCGACGCTGCAGCGCAGTTCCAGTTTGCCCAGCGCCAGCGCTTCCGCGGTGACGCCGCAGGTATCGCGCAGGAATTCCGGCAAGGACACGGTCTCGGTGAAGACGCCCTGGCGGTCGTGTTCCAGCATACCGAGGGTGAGCAATTCGGCGACTAGCGCCTCGAGTTCTTCGACGTCCTTGCGCAGGCCGAGGATGCGGTTTTCGGTGGCAGTATCCTGCGCATGGTGCTGCAGGATGTCGAGGCCGAATTCAAGTCGCGACAGCGGCGTGCGCAACTCATGCGAGACCGCGTTGACCATGTCGCGCTGCGCATGGATCAGCTTGCCGATGCGATCAGCCATGCGGTCGAAGTGGCTGCTCAGCTGGCGGATCGATGAGCGCCCCGACAAGCCGACGCGGGCATCGAGCCTGCCGCCGCCGAAACGCGCGGCCGCCAGGCGCAGCTTTTCCAGGTCGCGCCAGTGCGGAATCAGCCAGATGCAGACAGCAGCAAGGATGGTGGCGAAGACCAGCGCGTAGGCCACCACCTCCACCATCGGCAATTCCTCCAGCGACTGCACCCGCACCAGCCCGCCGTCGTCGAGCCTGACGTAGACCACGCAACATTTGCTGCCGGTGATTTCCCAGCCGACGCGATGCTGGACCAGTTGCTCGCGCACGGAAGGCGGCAGTTGCTCCAGCATCTGCATGGGCCGGCTGTAACGTTCGGGCGCGGCAGCGCGCAACTGCGCCAGCAAGGCGTCCTGCTCGGCTTGGCTGCGGCCGGAGAGCAGGCGATTGAGCATGAAGCTCTCGCCGTTGAAGCCGGAGCGAACAGCCTTGGCGAACTGGCCGGCGAACAAGTGCGGGAAACCGTAGTTGACCACGAGGATGGAGGCGACCACCAGCGCCGCAATGACAAGGTACAGGCGCACCAGATTGCGCAGCATTCAATCCTCCCACGCAATCGGACTGAACAGATAACCCCGGCCCCACACCGTCTTGATCTTGCGCGGCTCCTGCGCATCGTCGTTGAAGCGTTTGCGCAGGCGCGAAATGCTGACGTCGACGGTGCGATCCATGCCGTCGAAGTCGATGCCGCGCCAGCGGCGCAGCAATTCATCGCGACTGAGCACCTTGCCGGCGGCCTGCACCAGGATCACGAACAGGTTGTAGTCGGAAGTCTTGAGATCAATCTCTTCGCCCTTCCAGCACACCTGGCGCGCGGCGAGGTCGATCTGCAGTTCGCCGAATTGCAGCTGGCGCACTTCGGCGACGTCGGACTGGCCTTCATGGCGGCGCAGGATGGCGCGCAGATGCGCCAGCAGCAGGCGCGGCTGGACCGGTTTGAGCATGTAGTCGTCGGCGCCGATTTCGAGGCCGGCGACCTGGTCGAAGATGTCGGCGCGCGCCGTCAACATCATCACCGGCAGCGAAGAATCCCTGCGCAGCTGGCGGCAGATGTCCATGCCGTCCATGCCCGGCAGCATCAGGTCGAGGATCACCACGTCGGGTTTTTCGCGTGCGACGGCGGCCAATGCCTGGTCGCCGCGCAGCACCACCGCCACTTCAAAATCGTAGCGGCACAGATATTCCGATATCAATTCGGCAAGACGCACGTCGTCTTCGATCAACAGTATTTTTTTCATCCCTGATGGCTTTCCAATGAGCTTCGCGCTCGCTTCCCGTGCGCATGATAGCCGCCTCACAAGGCCGTGGGCCGGCGCATTACAAACAAAAACATGTTGACACATGGCCGCACATTTTCTTTACCAAACTCCCACAGACTGCGGCGCCGCGGATGCCGACAATGGCGCTCATTCATCACAGGAGAAACCATGACGCATCCACATCGCCGCATTGGCAAGGCAGCCGCTGCTGCCGCAGCAGCCACCCTCACTGCGGCTGTTGCCATTCCGGCATCGGCGCAACAAACCGCCGCCGCAAACAGCGACACCAAAATCACACTGGGCCTGGGCGCGGCCTACATGCCGCGCTATGCCGGCAGCGACGAATACAAGGCCGCCGCGCTGCCCGTCATCAGCGTAGTCACGCCCTGGGGCGGCTTCATCGATGCCGGCGAGGGCATCGGCTATCGCCATGCATTCGGCGACAAGTTCATCGCCTCGGCGGCGCTCGGTTACGACGCCGGCCGCAAGGATTCCAACCAGAACTTCAAACCCGGTTCCGACAAATTGAAGGGCATGGGCGAGGTCAAGGGCGCGACGCTGCTCAACCTCAGCCTCGGCTATCGCCTCACGCAAAACCTGACCCTCAGCGCCGGCGCTTCACAGCCGCTCAGCAACCGCGATCGCGGTCGCAACTATTACGCCAAGGTCGACGCCACGGTGATGACCATGCCCAGGGACAAACTCGCCGTGGCCGGCAGCGCGCTGTTCGGCAGCGACGATTACAACCAGAGTTATTTCGGCGTCACCGCCAACCAGAGCGCGACCAGCGGCTTCAGGAAATATACGCCGGGTTCCGGTCTGTACGCCGTCAAGGCCGCCATTACCTGGACCCACCGTTTCGACGATAACTGGTCGCTGCTGGCCGCTACTGAAGCGACTCGCTACATGACAAAGGCCGGCGACAGCCCGATTGTGAAGGCGCGCACCAGCTACGGCACGATGGCCGCCGTGAACTACACCTTTTGACGTGCAGGAATCCTGCCGGCGGGAAGCGCGGCGCCTGAGATGCATGCGTGATCGAAACTCAGTTCAATTCAGTTCATGAAGGGGCGCGCACTACGTCCTATCTCCTGATGAGTTCGATCGGGGTCCAGGCGCCTTCCCTGATCTGATACACCGTATAGCTCGGATTGATCAGGTTGCCTTTTTCATCGAACGAGATAAGCCCGGACACGCCCGCATAGCGGATGCCGCGCAAGGCCGATTCGATTTTTTTCGGTTCCAGGGAATTGGCCTGCCGCAGCGCCTCCGCCAGCACATTGACGGCGTCATAGGATGCCGGCGTATAGGGAGTGATACGCGATTGGAACTGGCTGGAAAAACTTTTCTGGAAAGCCTTCCAGCGCGGCAGTTTATCAAGCGGGATTCCCGGTGAAACGGCGAACACGTCAATGCCGCCGAGCGCCGCCTCCTTCATCGTTCCCGGGTCGACGGTGACTTCGGCGAGCATTATCTTTTTTGGGAAACCCAGCCTGCGCAGACCGGCGAGCAGACTCTCGCTATGGTTCAAGCCGCCGGAATACAAGCGACCCGCATGGAAGATGAGATCTGGCCTGGTCTGCCTGACCATGTCCAGAGCCGGGGCATAATCCGAGGTCTTGTTGCTGATGGTGGCGCGCCCGACAATGCGGCCGGAATTTTCACGGGCATACACGCTGAACTGATCCGCCATCGCGCTGCCGAACACCGTTCCATCGTCGATGACCATGATGCGTTGCGCCCGCAAGGTTGTTATGGCATAAGCGCCGATGTGACCTGACCGTATGCCGTCGTGCCCGACCATGCGGAAGGTATTCGACAAGCCTTGCTGGGTAAACTGGCTGCCGGTCGACGACGGGCTGATCTGCACAATTCCCGCATCGCTGTATATGTTGGAGACTGCGATACTGGTTGCGGTGTTCCAATGCCCGATCACGGCGACGACTTTGGAAGCGACGAAATACCGGGCAGTCAGGACGGCGATGTTGACGTCTGCCTTGTCGTCATGATCGAGCAATTTCAAGATGACTTTTTGCCCGGCGATCTGGAGAGGGCGCGCATTGATTTCGCTGATGGCGAGCAATGCCGCGTCGCGCGCACTTTGGGCCGGGCCTTCCGCCAGCGGGCCGGCAAAACCGATCGCGACGGTTTTGATATCGTCGCCGGCGACAACTTTGCTTGCCGGCATGCAACAGAGGACCGCGACTAACGCGCTCAGCACAAAAAACTGGGATTTCATGAAATGAATCCTCATTGCAATGCGATGAAGAACATCATAAACGAATTGAAAAAATTACAAATTTTTTCTGGAATCCGTCGCTCGCAACTGACAACTGGGCAATCGGCGCTATAGTGTGGCGCTTGTCCAACCATCCTTGACTGAGGACGACCATGACCACGCCCTCCTCCGACCTTGTCGCCCTGCGCGACATCGTCCGCCAGTTCGCCGAAGAACGCGACTGGCAGCAATTCCACACCCCAAAGAATCTGGCCATGGCCTTGTCGGTCGAAGTGGCCGAGCTGGTTGAGCATTTCCAGTGGCTCAAGACCGGTGAACAGGATGAGCTCGACGAGGCGCGTCGCACCGGCGTGCGCCACGAGCTGGCCGATTCGCTGGTCTACCTGATCCGCCTGGCCGACCGTCTTGATGTCGATCTGTACGACGCCGTGATCGAGAAGATGCAGCTCAACCGCGAAAAATATCCGGCCGACAAAGTCCGGGGGCAATCGCGCAAGTACGATCAGTATTGAAGCCTGTATTGAAGCCGAACCATTGAGCCGGATTAGAATAGACGGCTTCGCCCCACCGGAAATCACCATGAAGCAGTCCCTCGTCCGCGCCGCCTTGCCTTGCTTGTTGGGCGGCTTGCTGTCCGTCGCCGCGTTGCCGGCGCATGCCGACATCAACAGCGCCATCAACGCCTACGGCGAACAAAAGTATGACGCCGCCTACCGCGAGTTTTCGCAACTGGCCACACAGGGCGACAACCGCGCCAAGTCCTTCCTTGCGCTGATGACCTTGCGCGGCCTCGGTACCGCGCGCGACGTCAAGCAAGGCGCGAAGCTGGCGCGCGAGTGCGCCGAAGGCGGCGAGCCGACCTGCGCCGCGATCTACGGCGACCTCAACCTGCCGGGCAAGGGCTTGCCGGTCAACTTCCCCGAAGCGCGCGCATGGACGCGCAAGGCCATCGCCGGCGGCGACCAGCGCGCCGGCTTCGGCCTGTGGCAGGCCTATACGCTCGATCCGGCCAACCAGTTCATGGTCAACGGCAAGGGCGACGACCGCAAGTACAACGCCATCGCCCGCCGCACCATCGCTGAACGCGGCGATCAGATCGAAGCCATCGACGGCCTGGCCGGCGCCGCTGCCGCCGGCTACCTGCCGGCGCGACTGATGCTGGCGAACGTGCTGCTGGAGCAAAGCGGCGCCGGCACCACCAAACAGATTCGCACGCTGCTCGACGGCATTCCGGACCTCTCGCCCAACTACCAGAAATACCTGGCGCTGGCCCAACAGGTGGACACCCTCGGACCATCGCGCGCGGCGCCCAAGCTGATCGCCGACGCCATCCCCACCGTCATGACCGCAGCCGGGCTGGCGGCGGAACGCAGCGGTACGCCCAACTCGACGCAGTGCAAGGATTTCCGCCTGATGTCGATCAAGGACGTGAGCGCCGTGGGCGACGCCATCTGGCTGCCCCTTAAGCAACCGCTGGTAGCCGGCACCTATCCGGTCCAGGGTAGCTGGACTGAAAACTGGCACGTGTACTTCTGCGGCGCCGAACGCGTCTTGCGCATGCAGTTCAACGTCGACGGCATGGGTGGCGCGTTTTACGAGGCCAAGTCCTGAGCCGGAGCCAATCTTGCACGATGATTCAGGCTATGATGGCGACCACTCAACCACGCACCTGCACCTTACTCGGCTTCCATGAAAGCATCGCGCCCCGCCGAACCGTCTGAAACGCTCGACCAGGGCGTCTACGAAGCCATCTTCAACGGCGTCATGCACGGCCGTCTGAAGCCCGGCACGCGCCTGCAGGAAGCCACCCTGTGCGAGCAGTTCGGCGTCAGCCGCACGGTAGTGCGCCAGGCGCTGCGCCGTTTGTCGGAAGTGCAGATCGTCGACATCGTCGCCAACAAGGGCGCCGCCGTCGCTACACCCAGCCCCAAGGAAACCCGCGACGTCTTCGCCGCGCGCCGCGCCATCGAAGGCGCCATCGTGCGCGAAGCAGCGCGCCGTATCGAACACGGCGACATCGAGCGCCTCAAGCAGCGCCTGCGCGCCGAACACGATGCCCTGCACGATCAGGACCATCCGCGCTGGGTGGCGTTGGCCGGCGGCTTTCATCTGGCGCTGGCGGAACTGTCGGGCAACGCGGTGCTGCAGCGCATGCTGACCGAACTGATGACGCGCTGCTCGCTGATCGTCGCCCTGTACGAAGCGCCCGGAGAAGCCAGTTGCGAACACGACGAGCATGCGCGCCTGGTGGAACTGCTGTCGCTGCGCGACGGCAACGCCGCCGCGGATGAAATGGAGCGCCATCTGCTGGCGCTGGAAGCGCGGCTGCGATTGCCGGCCTGATTCTTTTCGTCCTCAGTCATTCCCTCGCTTCCCACTCGCTCCCTTTGCCCCTTTTTGTGCGCCCGCGCTTGGTGCAAACACGTCTTTCGCACCAAAATCAACAAATGTATACAATTTAATATATACAGATAATCATATATAAATCAAATAGTTAAGTAACTATAATGGCTGGCACTTAATTTGCATGTATACAATTCAAGGGCAACCCCGCCCCGACCATTGTCCATCCATGCAAGGAGCTTTCCGCCATGAAACGCCGTCAATTTCTGCTCGCCTCGGGCGCAACCGCGCTGTCTGCACTATCAACGCTGTCCGCACCGGTCATCGCCGCCACCAGCGCACCGCGCCTCAAGATCGGCTTTATCTATCCTGGTCCGGTAGCCGACATCGGCTGGTCGTTCCAGCACGATCTCGGTCGCCGCATGCTCGAGCGCGAATTCGGTGCGCGTATTGAAACCGTGTTTGTCGAACGCGTGCCGGAAAGCCCCGAAGCCGAACGCGTGATGCGCCAGCTGATCGACGACGGCTGCAAGATGATCTTCGCCACCTCGTTCGGCTTCATGAATCCGGTGATCAAAGTGGCGGCGGAATATCCCGACGTCATCTTCGAACACTGTTCCGGCTACAAGAGCGCGCGCAATGTGGGCATTTACCAGACGCGCTTCTACGAAGGCGCCTACCTGCTCGGCACCATCGCCGGGCGCATGACCAAAACCAATACGCTCGGCTACGTCGCGCCGATCCCGATTCCGGAAGTGATTCGCAACCTCGACGCCTTCGTGCTGGGTGCGCGCAGCGTCAATCCTAAAGTCACGGCCAAGGTGGTGTGGATCAATTCCTGGTATGACCCCGGCCTGGAACGCGACGCCGCGCAGACGCTGGTGGCGCAGGGCGTCGACACGCTGTACCAGAACACCGACTCGCCGGCGCCGGTGCAGGTGGCGCAAAGCCGCAAGCTGTACGCCTTCGGCCAGGACTCGGACATGACGCGCTTCGGCCCCGATGCGCACCTCACCGGCAACGTGCTGAACTGGGGCGTGTACTACGTCCACAAGGTGCGCCAGGTGCTGGAAGGCAAGTGGAAATCAGAGGACACGAAATGGGGCATGAAGGAAGGAATCGTGCAGCTGGCGCCGCTCAATCCGGCCCTGCCCAAGGACGTCGTCGCGCTGGTCGAACAGCGCCGCAAGGCCATCATCGCCGGCGCGCTGCAGCCGTTCGCCGGACCGATCAACAACCAGGCCGGCCAGGTGCAGGTAGCGGCCGGCAAAGCCGTGCCCGAGTCCGAGCTGTGGACCATGAAGTGGTACGTGGAAGGCATACAGGGAAAACAACCATGACGGAAATCGATTTCTCGGCGCTGGGGGTCTACCAGCGCTACAAACTGATGGCCAGCCTGATCGTGCCGCGGCCGATCGCGCTGATCACCACGCTGGGCGAAGACGGCACCATCAACGCCGCGCCGTTCAGCATGTTCAACATGCTCGGCGAAGATCCTCCGATCGTGATGGTGAGCATCAACCGCCTGCACGACGGCGGCCTCAAGGACACCGCCGCCAACATCCTGCGCAGCGGCGAATTCGTGGTGCACCTGACCGATGAAGCGATGTGCGAACAGATGCATGCCTGCGGCGACGCGCTGCCGTCGAGCGTGAGCGAACTGGCGCATGCGGGACTGCATGCGGTGCCGTCACAAAGCGTGGCGCCGCCGCGCATCGCCGAAGCGCCGGTGGCCTTCGAATGCGTGCTGCACGAGAAGCTGGAGACCGCCAGCCGCTACATTTTCATCGGCCGGGTAAAATGGCTGGCGGCGCGCGACGGCCTGGTGGACACCGAACTGTGGCGCGTGCGTTTGCAGGACTACCACCCGGTCGGCCGTTTCGGCGCCAGTTTTTACGTCAAGACCGGCGAGCGGTTTTCGCTGGAGAAGGCGCAGGCCAGCTCGACTCCCATCGACGAAATGTGAGAACAATAAAATGAACATGACATTCAACGAGAGCGACAACAAGGCCATGCGACTGGCCATCGAAGCATCAAGGGAAGCACTGGCCGACGGCGACATGCCGTTTGGCGCGACGCTGGTGTCGGCCCAGGGCGAGATCCTGCTGATCTCCGCCAACAACCAGAACAGCGCCGCCGACTGCACCGGCCACGCCGAGATGGTGCTGGTGCGCACCGCACAAAAGCAACTCGGCCTCGGCGCCCTGCGCGGCAGCACCGTCTACGCCAGCGGCGAACCCTGCGCCATGTGTTGCGGTGCGATGTTCTGGGGCGGCGTGCGGCGCGTGGTGTACGCAGCATCAACGGCACAGATCGCCGAAGCCCTGGGCGGTCCGCTACTGCCGCTGCGCAGCGCCGAGGTGCTGGCGGACGCCACACCGGCAATGATCGTGGACGGGCCGTTGATGGGTGATGAAGCGTTTGCGGTGCTGCAGCGTTTTGTGCCGGATTGATGGCATCAACGCATCATTTCACGGCGGCAAATAATTTCCTTTTAAAAATATTTCCGTAAAACATGTCGTCGCTACAAGTGTAAATTTCATCCGCCTCGCTTCAGAAAACGGCAAGCCTGTCGTTACCGGGAATACCTTCTGCTCAGAATGTTGCCAAACGTGCTGTGCAGAAGACCAGTTTGATTAGCCCGTTGCCATGAATCGAGTACAGCCCATGAAGATGCCTGATATGTCGCCGCATGATTTTTATCAAGTGAACGCATCGCATGCATTCGGCCTGCTCGCTTCGTCGGCGGAGATCCGCTTCGAACGCCTGACGCGTCTGGCCAAGCGGCTGTTCAACGTGCCGGTGGCGTTCGTCAGCCTGGTGGAGGCGCATCGTCCGTGGCCGCTGCAGAAACACGACGACGGCCGGCATGCTTTCGCCGCCGCCGATCTGCTGGTGGTGCAGGACACCGTGCTGGACCAGCGCTTCCAGGGCAATCCTTTGCGCATGGGCGAGTCCCGCGTACGCTTTTACGCCGGCTGTCCGATCCGCGTCGGCAACGGCGACCAGCTCGGCACGCTGTGCCTGATCGACGACCAGCCGCGCGCCTTCGACGACGACGACCAGGCGCTGCTGCGCGATCTCGCCAAGATGGCCGAGCAGGAATTGTTCGCCATGGAACTCGCGACCATTGATGAACTTACCCGCATTCCCAACCGGCGCGGCTTCGAAGCCATGTCGGAGCAAGCCTTGAGTCTGTGCAAACGACTCGACAAGCCGGTCTCGCTGTTCTACTTCGACCTCGACCTGTTCAAGCAGATCAACGATCGTTTCGGCCACGCCGAAGGTGATCGCGCGCTGCAGGATTTCAGCGCGATCCTGTCGCGCAGCTTCCGCCAGTCCGACATCGTCGGACGGCTGGGCGGCGATGAATTCGCGGTGTTGCTGCCGAACACCGGCAAGCAGCAAGCCGAAGTCGCGCTGCGTTTCCTGGATAAAGCGGTGAAGCTGCACAACCGCAGCGCCAAACGCGCTTACAAGTTGTGCTACAGCGTCGGCCACATCGACAGCGACGCCACCACCTCGATCACTGAATTGATGCAACGCGCCGATGCGCGCATGTACGAAGACAAGAAGCAGCATGGCCATCACCGCAGCGGCAGCGGCGCCTTCGCCGCGCTGCTCGACATGCTGCTGCCGCTGCAGCGCAAATACCGCCACTGAGCGGCGCCTTCCCGGCTTTTCGACACGGGCTCGCCTTCTTGTATCATGTGCCATCTTCACTAGCGGGGAGAGCTGCATGAATCTGGGCGTCACTGAGCCACTGCCGGAACCTGGCGCGCGCAAACCCGCCGCCGTCGCCAACCTCGCGATCGCCTTCATTCTGCTGGTGTGCGCCTTGTTCATCATCGTCGACCTGGTCCAGCTCGGCGTCGCACGCCGCGAACAGCTGGCCGACAGCAGCGTTGCGCTGACCAACGTGGCGCGCGCCATACGGCGCCACGCCGACGACACCTTCAAATCAGCGGACGTGTCGCTGATCAGCATGGTGAAGCTGGTGGAGAATCAGGGCTACACCCCCGCGGGCCGCGAACAGCTGGCCTCGCTGATGGGCCAGAGCGCCACCACGCTGGGCCAGGTCCATGCCTATTTCGCTTGCGATGAACGCGGCCGCCTGGTGATCGATTCGACCCCGCTGTATGCAGAGCTGGACGTCTCCGAGCGCGACTATTTTCGTTATCATCGCGACCACCCCACACGCGATGCGTATGTCGGCGCGCTCATCAAGAGCAGCACCACCAACACCTGGATCATCACCGTCTCGCGTCGCGTCAACCACGCCGACGGCAGCTTCGCGGGCGTCATCATGGCGGCGCTGGACCTGGAATATTTCCGCATGTTCTACGACACCTTTGACATCGGCAAGAAGGGCGTGATCTTCCTCGGCACCAACCCGGGCACGACGCTGGTGCGACGGCCGCTGTACGAAAAATACGTCGGCCGCAGCATGGTCGACCTGCCGATCTACCGCGACCATATCGCCCGGAACACTTCCGGCCTGCTGACCATGAAATCGGCGGTGGACGGCGAAGTGCGCCTGACCGCCTACGAACATCTGCAACATTATCCGTTGTTCATTTTCGCGGCGCTGTCGCGCGATGAGGTGCTGGCCGGTTGGGTCAGCGACACCATCATGCACGCCTGCGGCATCGGCATCCTGGTGTTGACGCTGGCCTTTCTCGGCTGGCGGCTGGTGCGCCAGATCAGGCTGCGTGCGAAGACTGAAATCTCGCTGCGCGAAGCGCGCGATTCACTCAACGAGCTCAACGCCACCTTGCAGCGGCTGGCGCTCGAAGACGGCCTGACCGGCCTGGCCAATCGCCGCCATTTCGACCTGGCGCTGCAGGAAGAATTAAGCCGCGCCACGCGCAACGCCAGTTCGCTGGCGCTGATCCTGATCGACGTCGATCGCTTCAAGCAGTACAACGATTTGTACGGCCATGCGGCCGGCGATGAATGCCTGCGCCAGATCGGCCGGGCGGTGAAGGCGGTGCCGCGCCGCACCGGCGATCTGGCCGCGCGCTACGGCGGTGAAGAACTGGCGGTGCTGCTGCCCGGCGCCGACGTCGCCACGGCATTGCAGATCGCCGAGGAGCTGCGCGGCAAGATCGCCGCGCTCAATATCACGCACGCCGGCAATCCGATCGGCAACGTCACCGTCAGCGCCGGCATCGATGCGCTCACGCCGGCACGCGCAGGCGACTTGCCGGAGACGTTGATCCGGCAAGCCGACCTGGCCTTGTACCAGGCCAAGAACCTGGGTCGCAACCGCGTCTGCGTTGCGACCGAGCCTGCCTGAAAATAAGAATTGGGATTGACTGCACTGCCCGCATCCGCGCCGTGAAATAACGCAGCTGGATGCGGGTCAGTTACCCGGTACCGTTCAACTGCTACCGAGTTGCCGGACGGCTTAGCGCTTGAGCTGCGACAGGTCGCGCACTGCGCCGCGATCGGCGGAGGTGGTCAACGCGGCGTAAGCCTGCAGCGCCTGCGACACGACGCGTTCGCGGCCCAGCGGCTGCCATGCGTCACGACCGAGCGCTTCCATCTTGGCGCGGCGTTGCGCCAACTCTTCGGCAGTCACGCGCAGGTTGATGGTGCGTGCCGGGATGTCGATGTCGATCATGTCGCCTTCTTCCACCAGGCCGATGGCGCCGCCTTCGGCCGCTTCCGGAGAAGCGTGGCCGATCACCAGGCCGGACGAACCACCCGAGAAACGACCGTCGGTAAACAGCGCGCACGCCTTGCCGAGGCCCTTGGATTTGATGTACGACGTCGGGTACAGCATTTCCTGCATGCCCGGGCCGCCCTTGGGACCTTCATAACGAATGATGACGACGTCGCCGGCATGCACGGTGTCGCCGAGGATGGCTTCGACTGCGGCGTCCTGGCTCTCGAACACGCGCGCCTTGCCGGAGAACTTGAGGATGCTTTCATCCACGCCGGCGGTCTTCACGATGCAACCCTTTTCGGCGATGTTGCCGTACAGGACCGCCAGGCCGCCGTCCTTCGAATAGGCGTGCTCGATATCACGAATGCAACCTGCGCTGCGGTCGAGGTCGCCGTGCTCGTAACGCTCGGCCTGCGAGAACGCGGTCTGCGACGGCACGCCGCCCGGCGCTGCGCGGAACAGCTTGTGGACGGCCGCATCGCTGCTGATGCGGATGTCGTATTTTTCGATTGCTTCGCCCATGGTCTTGCTGTGCACGGTCGGCAGCGAGGTGTCGAGCAGACCGGCGCGCGCCAGTTCGCCCAGGATCGCGATGATGCCGCCGGCGCGATGCACGTCTTCGATGTGGAACTTGTCGGTCATCGGCGCGACCTTGCACAGGCATGGCACCTTGCGCGAGATGCGGTCGATGTCGGCCATGGTGAACTCGACCTGCGCTTCATGCGCGGCGGCCAGCAAGTGCAGCACGGTGTTGGTGGAGCCGCCCATCGAGACGTCCAGCGCCATGGCGTTTTCAAACGCCGCCTTGTTGGCGATGCTGCGCGGCAGGACCGAGTAGTCGTCCTGTTCGTAATGGCGCTTGGCCAGTTCGACGATCAGGCGTCCGGCGCCCAGGAACAGTTCCTTGCGGTCGGCGTGGGTGGCGACGATGGTGCCGTTGCCCGGCAGCGCCAGACCCAGCGCTTCGGCCAGGCAGTTCATCGAATTGGCGGTGAACATGCCCGAGCACGATCCGCAGGTAGGACAGGCGGAGCGTTCGATTTCGGCGACGTCAGCGTCCGACACGGTGCTGTCGCCGGCCTTGATCATGGCGTCGATCAGGTCCAGCTTGATGACCTTGCGGTCGTTGTTGACGACCTTGACCACCTTGCCGGCTTCCATCGGACCGCCGGAGACGAACACCACCGGAATGTTCAGCCGCATCGCCGCCATCAGCATGCCGGGCGTGATCTTGTCGCAGTTGGAGATGCACACCATGGCGTCGGCGCAGTGCGCATTGACCATGTATTCGACGGAGTCGGCGATCAGGTCGCGCGACGGCAGCGAGTACAGCATGCCGCCGTGGCCCATGGCGATGCCGTCATCGACGGCGATGGTGTTGAATTCCTTGGCGACGCCGCCGGATGCTTCGATCTCGCGCGCCACCAGTTGGCCCAGGTCCTTCAGATGCACGTGGCCCGGCACGAACTGGGTGAACGAGTTGACCACCGCGACGATCGGCTTGTCGAAGTCGCCGTCCTTCATGCCGGTGGCGCGCCACAAGGCGCGGGCGCCGGCCATGTTGCGGCCTTGGGTGGTGGTGCGGGAACGATAGACTGGCATGGTGGGTGTCTCCTCAGAATGCAGAGTGGAAATAGAAAGCGGATTGACGAATCAAGTGCGCAAGAGTGCCGCGTGCACAACAAGTTGTCCAATATATGATTTGGTGATCTGTAATTCGTATTGCATATTAAAGAAAGAGCGCCGTTGCACCCGCCCGCCGTAAAAAGGCCGCAACGGTCGCGAGGACGGTTGCGGCTTTTGCTGAAGCGGATGCAATCAGCGAGACAGGCGCCGAACCTTACTGGAAACAACTCCCTCGTGAGCGATGGCCAGGCGGCCACCTTCCAGACGCGGCACATCGACAGCGTTGAGCATCTTGCCGTCGATCTCGCCCACCACCACGCCGCCATGCGCCAGCTTGAACAGGCTGACTGCACGCGTCAGCGCCTCGGCCTGTTCCTGCAGCGAGCGCGCAGCGTTGGCGGCCTGCTCGACCAGTGCGGCGTTGTGCTGCGTGACTTCATCCATCTGCGTAATCGCGCCGCTGACCTGCACGATGCCGTGACGTTGCTCCTGGCTGGCGACGCTGATTTCCTCGACGATGCCGGTCACGCGCTTGACGCTGGCGACCACCTCATCCATGGTGCTGCCGGCCAGCTCGACCAGTTCGGTGCCGCTTTCGACCTTGTGCACGGAGTCGTCGATCAGCACCTTGATTTCCTTGGCGGCGGCGGCCGAGCGTTGCGCCAGGCTGCGGACTTCCGACGCCACCACGGCGAAGCCGCGCCCTTGTTCGCCGGCGCGCGCCGCCTCCACCGCGGCGTTCAACGCCAGGATATTGGTCTGGAAAGCGATGCCGTCGATCACGCTGATGATGTCGAAAATCTTGCGCGAGGAGGCGTTGATGGAACCCATGGTCTCGACCACCTGGCCGACCACGCTGCCGCCCTTTTCGGCCACCGTCGAGGCGGTCGCGCCAAGCTCGTTGGCCTGATGCGCGCTGTCGGCGTTGCGCTGCACGGTGGCTGTCAGTTCTTCCATGGCGGAAGCGGTTTCTTCGAGCGAGCCGGCCTGCTCTTCGGTGCGCGCCGAGAGGTCGGCGTTGCCCGAGGCGATCTGGCCGGAGGCCGCGGCGATGGTGTGCGCGCCTTCGCGGATTTCACCGACGATGTGGGCCAGGTTATCGCGCATTTCCTTCATCGACGCCAGCAGGCTGGACTGGTCGCCGTCCTTGGTGCGGATCTCGATGGCGAGGTCGCCCTTGGCGATATGGTCGGCGATCTCGGCGGCGTAGTCAGGTTCGCCGCCGAGCTGGCGCAGCAGACCGCGCGTGATCAGCACCGCCACCGCGACGCCGATCAGCAGCGCGGCGACGGTCATGCCCGCAATCCATGCGATGGAACGATCGAACAGACGGTCCGAATTCTTGCTGGCCTCGGCCACGGCTTGCTCGGTGGTCTTGATGAGGGCGCCCATGTCCTGCACGATCTGGCGGCGCAGGGGGCTGCATTCCTTGACCAGGAATTCTCCGAACTCCTGCATCTGACCGGCCTCGCGGTATTTGCGCGGGCGGTTCAGTTCTTCCGCCATCTTCAGCAGGCCGCTGCTGACCTTGTCGAAACCGGCATCGGCCTTGAAGGCCGGCGTCATTGTCTTGAGCGCGGCCAGGTAGATCGCTTTTTGTTCGTCGAGGATAGCCAGTTCCTTGGCCGCGTCGCCGTTGTCGGTGAAGATGAACGCATTGCGCGCCGCCAGCCCGGTCTGCGCCAACGCTTCGCGCGCGACGTACAGCGGCTGCAATTTTTCGGCCTGAACCTGGTCGCCGTACTGGACGGTGTCGAGGATAGCCTCAAGGCGCAACAGCGAAAAAATTGCCATGGCCGACAACATGAAAGCCAGCAGCCCGAATCCCAGGCCGAGGCGTACCCCTATTTTTTGTTTATGCAAAGCGCGCACGCTGATTCCCCATCAACAATCTGATTAATTGAAGTCCCAAGGATGAAGCGCAGGAATACGTGTTTATTCCCGGCAACAAAATCCAGAATTTTTGAGTATGCTTGGGTTGGAGCCGGAATAATCCAGCCTGCGTGTGAGACGTTACCGGGCGGAAAGTCTTTGCCGGCGCGGCACACGCGGGCATGACGATATCACAGGCGCAAGCTGGTGCTTTGATTTATCGCAGCGACGCCGTGGCGAAGCGGAGACATAATGACGGCAGGAAAGATGAAGAAAAATCGACGAGGGGAAATCATGAAGAACAATATCATCCGCCGCAGCACGACAATACTGCTGACCTTACTGCTGCCGCTGGCCTTGCTGGGCGCCTGCGACCGCTCGGTTGACGAGAAGCTGAGCGCGCAGGCAAGCGCCGAAAAATCGCTGGGGATTTCGCCCACGCTGTTCGCCACCAAATTCAACCGCAGCGTGCGCGACGTGCTGGAGGACCGCAAGGACGACAACGCCGCGCGCATGGCGCCACTGTATGCGATCGACGTCACGCAATTGCACAAGGGCGGCGAGAAGCACACTTTCCAGACCCAGGTCGGACCGGCGCAAACCTCGCTGATCGGCAGCCTGGCCAAGGATGGCGACCTCAAGACCATCGGCGTCCTGCTGGCCAGCCGCACCGAAGGCGCGCGCGATGAATTCTTCCTGTGTGCAGAAACGGCGGCGCGCATCCTCACCGACGGCGACAAGGCCAAGCTGCCCGACCAGATCAAGCGCCTGGTCAACAACGCCATCAACAATCCCGGTCAGCGCATGACGATCGCCATCGGCCAGCGCCTATTGTCGGCGGAGATCATCAAGCAGGGATTGATGTTCGAGATCGAGCAGAGCCAATAAGAAGATTTTTATACGTCCAGCCTGATCAGGCGCGTCGATTTGGCGGTGCCGCCTGCCATCAGCTGCGTGATGCGGCCGTCGGCCACGGTCAGCTTGACCTTGATCACGCTCGGCGAGGGCGGCTGCATCAGGTAGCCCTGCTCGATGATGATTTCGCAATCCTTCACGCCGCCGTGGTCATGCAGGTAACAGGCCAGTGGTCCGGCTGCGGTGCCGGTGGCCGACTCTTCCGGGATGCCAAAGCGCGGTGAAAACATGCGCACGCCGGCATGGCGTCCGCTCACCGTGGTCATGTCCGAGTACACGTAGTAACCGATGACGTCGAGCTCGTTGCTGATCGCTTCAATCAGCAGCGAATCCGGACGCACAATCGAAACCGTCTGTTCATCCGGCAGGGGCACGATCAGGAAGGCGTTGCCGGTGTTCACCACGGTGGGCGCGAGATCGGCGTGCAACTGTCCTGGCGTGAGGCCGAGCGAGGTTGCAATACGCTCAACCAGTCCGGAGCCGGCATCCAACGTGCGGTATTGGGGCGCGCGCTGCTCCATGAACACCATCTCGCCGGCAATCAGGATATCGAGGTTGCCGTCGATCGACTCTTTGGAAAAATTGCCTTCGCCGATGATGCCCAGCTTGCGCAGCAAGGAGAAGGTGGCGATGGTGGCGTGGCCACAATGCGGGATCTGCCGCGTCGGTGTGAAGAATTCGAGCTTGACGGTGGCGCTCTGCGAGGACGACACGAAAGCGGTCTCGGACAAGCCGAGCTGGCGGGCGATGTGGAGTTTTTGTTCGGTAGTGAATGCATCGGCGTCGAGGACAACACCGGCAGGATTGCCGCCGGCTGCGCCATCGATGAAGGCGTTAACGATCTGTGCGTCGACCTGCAAAATGAATCCCCCGAAGTATTTGAGCCTCAGGGGATTCTAGCGCAACCACAAAATACTGCATGGCGACGATGCTTTGTTTCGCCAAATATGGGTTCCTGCGCGTGCTATTTCGCCGGGAACGGTTCGGTGAGGATGCCGGTCAGGCTTTGGACGCCATCGATATAGTTGCCCAGGCGCATGTTTTCGTTGGCGCTGTGCTGGTTGTTGTCGGCGTTCACCAGCGGCACGATCACGAACGGAATCTTCAGCGCGCCGACCATGGCGCCGGTCGGCACGGTGCCGCCCATCATGCGGATCTGCACCGGCTCCTTGCCGTAGGTCTTGACGAAGGCGCTGCGCAGCCATTTGCCGATCGGCGAGGCGAGATCGGTGCGCACCGCCATGCTGGACGCCGACACGCGGGCGTAATCGAATGAGGCCAGTTTCGGATAACGCGCACGCTCATCGTCGGTGGGCTGACCATTCACGAGGTGGAAGCCCTGTTTCTCGACATGCGCCTTCACCAGGCCGAGCAACACTTGCGGATCGGTTTCGGGCACGGTGCGCAGATCGAGTTCGGCAATGGCTTCGCCCGGCACGATGGTGCGCGCCTTGGCGCCGACGTCGGCAGCCTGCATGCCGCGCACGTTCAAGGTCGGGTATTGCATCGCTTCCTGATAGTTCTGTCCGACCTTCTCGGACTGGGCGATGCCGAGGCGCTTGCGCAGCGCGACTTCATCGTCGGGCACCGCGCGCATGACGCGACGCGATTCGTCGTCGAGCTTGACGGCATCGTAGTAGCCGGCGATCGTCACGCGGCCGTCGTCATCCTTCATTGACGCCAGCAGACGCGCCATGGTCTGCGCCGGATTGGCGGCGTAGTTGCCGTAATGGCCGCTGTGGCTGTCCTGACGCGGCCCGAACACCTTCAGCGTGGCCTGGGCGACGCCGCGATTGCCGAACACCAGCGTCGGCAGATTGCTGGCGTGCATCGGGCCGTCCAGCACCACCAGCAGGTCTGCCTTGAGCAATGCCTGGTTCTGGTCGATCACCTTGCCCAGCGACGGCGAGCCTTTTTCTTCTTCCGCATCGAGGATGATCTTGACGTTGACCGACGGCGTCACGCCGCTCGCCTTCAACGCATCAAAGGCAGCCAGCATCATCAGGATTGGCGCCTTGTCGTCAGCCGCCGCGCGACCGAACAAGCGCCATTCCGGATTCGGATTGGCGCCGTAGAGCTGCTCGATCGGCAGCGCTTCCCACTGCCCGGCGGCGTTGCGTTGCTTGAGCGTCGGCTTCCATGGGCTTTCCTGTTGCCACTCGGATGGCGTCACTGCCTGGCCGTCGAGGTGGGCATAGAACAGCACAGTGGTGGCGCCGGCCTTGTTACCCGGCAGTTCGGCGAACAGCATCGGCTTGCCGTCGTTGGCCAATTGCTGCGTGCGGAAACCGCGGCGTTTGAAGGCCTGCTCGAACCAGGCGGTGTTGCGCTGGATGTCGGCGGCGACGATGGAATCGTTGGGAATGGCGATGGCCTCGACCCATTCCCTGAACGTGCCCTTGGCGGCGGCAGAAGTTTGTGCGACGCCGACTTCAGCGGCTTGCAGCGACGCGGAGCACAGCATCGCTGCGGCGATACAGGCGGCAGAAAGTGAAAGGGACAGCGAGCGGCGGGACAGTTTTTTCACGGGATTTCCTCTTGGCAATGGATGCCACATCATACAGAAATCACCGCTCTTGCCGCATTGAAAATAATTCACGGATGCGCATCAACTATCGCTGCGCATCCGTGGTTCATGCCGACGTGTTCAGGCAGAGGTATCGATGATGCTGCCAATCGCCTTGAAGCCGTCCGACACTTCGTCGGCCACGGTATGTGCGGCGGATTTGACGGCATCGACCGCGGTGTCGACGGTATCGCTGATTTCATTGCCGACTTTGACGGCGGCGTTCTTGACGGGAGCAACGACGTTGTCGTAAATGGCGTTGCTGTAGGACGAGGTGACGGACGAGATGCTCATGGCTGACTCCTGCAGGTTGTTGATAATTCTTCTGCGTTCAGCATAGCCATTCGCTGCGCGGACCGGAACCCATGCAGACGTCATTCCAGGTAAAACGGTTTAAAGATTTGTAAACCTGAGCGCCATCGCGATCAAGGCGTGTTGATGAAACGCTCGATCATGCCCGCCGCCTTGTCGATGTTGAGCACGCCTTCCAGGTGACCGCCCGGCCCTTGCAGCAAATACAGCGTGCCGCGCCCGCCCAGCTTCTTGAAACGCTGCAGCGCCTCCGAAGACAGCTTGAGCGGGAACACCAGGTCGGTGGAACTCGGGATGAACAGGATCTTGGCCTTGATGCCTTTGACCTCCTCGTCGCTGAGGTGGTACAGCTGATTCGCTTTCGACATGTAGATGATGCTGTTGCCATCGGCGACTTTTGCGCGGGCACGGGCTCCGGCTTCCAGCGTCGCTTCGATCTTGAACTGGTTGCCCATGGCGGCGCCGGGCGGCTTGGCGGCATCGGCCGGAGCGTAGCCGAACGCGGCTTGCGCCCAGTCCCAGTGGCGCGTCTGCACGGTCACCACCTTGAGTGCAGCGGCCACGCCGTCGTCCGGATCGCCGCTGCCGTAGTAATCGCCCTGCCGCCATTTCGGATCGAGCCGCACCGGCAACGACCATACGTCAAGCAGGCCGATCACGTAAGGACTGATGTCAAAACCGGGACCGATGACGTGCACCACGCGCTTGACGAAATCGGGATACAGCGCCGCCCATTCCATCGCCTGGATCGAGCCGCCCGACGCGCCCATCGCCGCCACCAGCTGGCGCACGCCGAGCTTGTCGAGCAGTTGCTTGTGCACGCGCACCGAATCGCGCATCGACACCACCGGGAAGCTCATGCCATACGGCTTGCCGGTGGCGGGGTTGATCGACGCCGGACCGGTGGTGGTCACCATCGGATCTTTGGTGTTGATGTTGACCAGCGTGTCGGCGCTGATGACGAAATACTTGTCCGTGTCGATCGCCTTGCCGGGACCGATCAGGCTGTCCCAGTAACCGGGCGCGGCGTCGCTGTCCTTGTATTTGCCGGCGGCGTGCGAGGTGCCCGAATAGAAGTGCGCGACAAAGATGGCGTTGTCGCCGGTATCGTTGAGCTTGCCGTAGGTTTCATAGCCGACGCGCACGTTGCGGATTTCCTGGCCGCCGACGGTGGTGTAGGACGCCAGCGTGAAGACCTGTTTGGTCACCAGCGGCAACGGCGCCGCGCTGTGTTGCGCCGGCTGTGCCTGCTGCGGCGACGGCGATGGTTGTGACAGCGGCGGCTGCGGCTGCCGTGCCTGCAATTGCTGCGTCGAAAACGCGGCGCCGGACAACGCCAACAGTGCAATGAAGAACGTCAATGCGCAATACGCGCGGCGAACAGGGGTCATGAAGTCGTCTCCGGATTGTGTGAATGTGCGGGTCCGGCAATGCGGAGCAGCCACTTTACGACAAGCTCCGGCACGCTACAACCACCCATGTGTAAAAATACGGGCTTGCATTCATGCTTTCATTACGGAGACTTCCCTTGCCTATCGCCAAACTTCCCGACGTCGCCGGTCTTTTGCAACTGCACAACGCGCATGGCGACAGCGCCGTCATCAGCCTGTACGGCGCCCAATTGCTGTCATGGCAAACCGTCGACGGCTGCGAACATCTGTATTGCACGCCCGAGCCTTCGCTCAAAACCGGCGCGTCCATTCGCGGCGGCGTGCCGGTGTGCTTCCCGCAATTTTCCGGACGCGGCGCCTTGCCCAAGCACGGCCTGGTGCGCAATCTGGTCTGGCAGGTCGATGGGGATGTATTGAGCGGCGCCGACCAGGATGTCGCCTATGCACGCCTGTCGCTGTCGGACTCCGACGCCACGCGCGCCTTGTGGCCGCACAGTTTCGCCTTGCAGTTGCAGGTCGAGCTCGGCGCCGGCTGGGTCAGCGTTGCGCTCAACGTCACCAACACCGGCGACGGCGCCTTCGATTTCACCACCGCGCTGCACACCTATCTGGCCACACCCGACGTACGCAATGCCGGCGTCACGCAACTCGGCAACGTGCGCTTCACCGACACCACCGTCGGCAACGACGAAGCAATCCATGACGGCAGCGTGCTGCGCATCGCCGACGAAACCGACAACATCTATTGGGCGCCCCCGGCCGCGCTGGCACTGCAGCAGGACGGCAAGCCGTTCCTGCATCTCGAGCAGCAAGGTTTCTCCGACAGCGTGATCTGGAATCCGGGTCCGGCCAAGGCGGCCCAGCTCGGCGACATGCCGGCGCAGGACTGGACCCGCATGCTGTGCATCGAAGCGGCGCAGATCGAGCACCCGGTGCGCCTGTCGCCGCAGGCGACCTGGCGCGGTTTGCAGCGCCTCACACGCGCAGGTTGAGTTTGGTCCGGCGGGTTATTTTTCGAGCAGCACTTTTTCCACCGACCATTTGCCCTGCTCCAGGCGATAGATCGTGTAGGCCGGATTGATCAGCGCGCCGTTCGCATCGAAGGACACGATGCCGGTCAGTCCGGAGTAGCGGATTTCATGCAAGGCGGTAGTGACGGCTTTCGGGTCGAGCGAGCCGGCCTTCTGGATGGCGGCGATGAGGACATTGGCGGCGTCGTAGGCGAACAGGGCGTAGTGCGTGATCTCGCCCTTGAAGTGGGCACGCATCTTGTCGTTGAACTCGCGCCAGCCAGGCAGGCGATCGCGCGGCACGCCGGTTTCCAGCGCCCATACATTATCCTGCACGCCCTCCGCCAGTTGCACGAACAAACCGGTCGCAGTGCCGCCGGTGGCCACCAGCCGGGTGTTCATGTTCCGGCGCAGCATGCCGCGCGCCAGCAAGGCGCTTTGCGTCACGACGCCGCCAAACACGATCACGTCGGCGTTAATCTTCTGCACATTGTTCAACACCGGATTGAAATCGGAAGTCTTGCTGCTGATGGCCTCGCGACTGACGACGACGCCGCCGGCGCGGCGCACGCCGGAGATGAAGGAATCGGCGAAATCCGTGCCGTACACCGTACCATCCTCGATCACGGCGATCCGCACAGCCTGCAACTGACGAACGATGAATTCCGCCAGGCGCACGGCGCCGACGCCATCGTGTCCCTGGACCTGGAAGATGGTGCGCAAGCCTTCCCGCGTGAAGCGGCTGCTGGTGGTCGCCATAGGAATCTGCGGAATGCCGGCGGCGCTGTAGAGCTCCGCCATGGCGATGCTGGGACCGCTGTTCCAATGGCCGATCACGCCCACCACTTTGGAGCGGATGAAGTATTGCGCAATGGGCGCGGCGAACAGGGCGTCACCCTTGTCGTCTTCCACCAGCAAACGGAACACCAGCTGCTTGCCGCCGATGCGGATGGCGCGGCGGTTGGCGTCGTCGAAAGCCAGACGCACGGCCGCGATGCCGCTCTCCGTGCGCGGCGATGTCAGCGGCGCGGCCACACCCACCAGCACCACCTGTTCGTTCGCGCCGGTGGATTGAGCGTGCGCCGCAACGGCCAGGCAGAGCGCCGGCAACAAGATGGTCAGTTTCATCGGATCCCCCCTCCCGCTTCCGCTTCCGCGCCTCAAAGGCGACGGCGTCATTGATGACCGATTGATTGTGCGCGCGCGCCTCCATTGTCTTTACGACAATGAGCGTGGTATTGCTCCTCCTGTTCTGCCACTACATCGCCGCGCAGCGTGGCGCGGCGGCCACAACTGCGCGGTCGACTCTGCGCCGGTCAGTTCATTTCCAGCAACAACGCGCCCTGCGCCGCACCTGCCTCCAGCAAACGATGCGCCGCGGCAACCTGCGCCAGCGGCAAACGGCCGGCGATGTCGATGATCAATCCTGCCTCCAGGCGCGTCGTGGCGGCGGCAGTGGCGAGGCGATATTGAGCGAGATCCTTGATGAAGGACAGGATGCTGGGACGCTCCATCAACACGCCTCGCAATTGCGCCGCCACCAATGCCTCGGCCGGTGCGCCCTCGCCCGAAATCGAGCCGATGGTGATGGCCATGCCACCGCTGCGCGTGGCCTCGATGCTGCGCAGGAAATGCGCGCCGCCGATGCCGTCCACGACGATGTCGGCGCCGCCGCCGCCGGTGTAGTCGCGCACCGCCGCGACGAAATCCTGCTCGCGATAATTGATTGCATGATCGAGTCCGCGCGAGCGCGCCAATGCCGCCTTCTCGTCACTGCTGACGGTGCCGATCACGCGTGCGCCCATCGCCTTGGCCCATTGCGTGAGCACCAGCCCGAGTCCGCCGGCGGCGGCATGCACCAGCACCGTCTGGCCGGGCTGCAGGCGGCCGTAGTGGTTCAGCAGCAGGTAGCCGGTCATGCTGCGCAACAGGCCGGCGCCGCCCTGCTCGAACGAGACCTTGTCCGGCAACGCGATGGCGCGCTCGGCGGCGACGTCGACCACCTCCGCATAGCTGCCATTGGTCGCCGACCACGCCACGCGCTGGCCGACGCGCGACGCGTCCACTCCCGCACCGACCGCCGTGATCACGCCGCTGCCTTCGACACCGAGCACCGCAGGCAAAGGCAAGGGATAACGGCCAACGCGCTGATAGACGTCGACGTAGTTGACGCCGGCGACATGCTGGCGCACGCGCACCGCCCCCGCAGCCAACGGCGGCAAGGTGCGCGTGACGAGTTCGAAGTTGGCGGCATCGCCATAGGCGGTCAGTTCGATAAGCTGGGTGGTGACGGTGGAGATTGCGGTCATATCTGTGCTCCTGTAATGAATGAGGAAGGTGGACGCTCAGAATAACTTCGTGCAAAATCGAACGGAATTCCCTATTTAGGCGCAAGTACTGTGCAAAAATCATCGAAACCGACCATATCGCCCGAGCAGCTGTCGTGGGATGACGTGCGCTACTTCCTCAGCCTCGCGCGCGGGGGCAGCCTGTCGGCGGCGGCGCGCGAACTTGCGGTGGAGCACTCGACCGTGTCGCGCCGCATTGGCGCGCTGGAAGGCGCGATCCAGCTGCGCCTGTTCGACCGCCTGCCGCGCGGCTGGCAACTGACCGACGAAGGCAAGACCCTGCTCGACGCCGCCGAACGCATCGAGCTCGAAGCACACGCCTTCGGTCGCGCGGTACAAGGGATGACGGCGATGCAAGGCACGGTGCGGCTGTCGGCGCCACCGGCCCTGACCAGCCATTTCCTGATGCCATTGATGGCGCAGCAACACAAGCGCTGGGAAGGAATCCAGCTGGACATGGTCGGCGAAATCCGCGCCGCCAACCTGCACCGTCGCGACGCCGACCTGGCGTTGCGGCTGTCGCGCCCGGACGATCCCGGCCTGATGGCGCGCCGCCTAGGCAACGCCGGCTACGGCCTGTACGGCCATGCGCGCTGGAAGCGCACCGCGCGCAGCAAACGTGAGTTCATCGGCTACGGCGAAGCATTGCAAGGCGGTCCCCACCAGGCCTGGCTGGCGCAGTACGCCGACGGCGCACCGTATGTCATGACGGCCAATGATTTTTCGCTGCTGCACCAGGCCTGCCGTGCCGGCCTCGGCCTGACCATCTTGCCGCATTTCATCGCACGCGGCGACGCCGAACTGACCGAGTTCGACAGCGGCCAGCCGGCGTGGCAGCGCGAGTTGTGGCTCACTGTGCATCCCGACCTGCGCCGCTCGCCACGCGTGCAACGCATCGCCGAACTGGTGGCGGAAATTGTGCAGGAGCGGCAGGATTTGCTGGTGTGAATTCGAACTAGAGAGATACAGAATCGGCATCTCCGGTATTCTTTGACAATCACAAATCGAGGCCAACGCTGATGCTGCTGTATATCATCTACCTGATCGCCATTTCCGCCGAAGCCATGTCAGGCGCCATCATGGGCATCCGCCGCGAGATGGACCTGTTCGGCATTTGCCTGATTGGCACCGTCGCCGCGCTTGGCGGCGGCACCGTGCGCGACATCCTGATCGGCCACTATCCGCTGGGCTGGGTCGCGCATCCGGAATACCTCGCCTTCACCATCTGCGCCGCCATCGTCACCGCCGTGGCCGCGCGCAAGATGCATCACTTCAAATCGGCCTTCCTGATCGTCGACGCGCTCGGCCTGGTCGCCTTCACCATCATCGGCTGCGACATCGCACGCGGCTTCGCGCATTTCAATCCGTTTGTGGTGGTGATATTCGGCATGATCACCGGCGTCTTCGGCGGCCTGCTGCGCGACGTGCTGTGCAATGAAATCCCGCTGGTGCTGCAACGCGAAGTGTATGCCAGCGTGTCGCTCGTCACGGGCGGCTTGTACGTCGGCATGCTGTGGCTGAACATCGATGCATCGATATCGACGCTGACGGCGCTGGGCGTGGGATTCCTGTTCCGGCTGCTGGCGATCCGCTATCACTGGACGCTGCCGAAATTCAACGACAAAGACATTCGCGGTTTCGAATAACACCTCACTCCACAGGAGCGCTTCACCATGCACGTCAGCCAGGAAACACCGGAACAAACCACCGCCCGATTGCGCCAGGTCATGGCGCAAGCCAGGCTGGAAATCTTTGACGGCGCCTACGCGTTTTACGAAACGCCGGTCGCGCAATTCCCGTCGCACCGCGTCGCCGATGCGCTGGCCTTCGTGCGCGACGAAGAAGTGTGGAGCTTCCTCGCGCCCGCCGATACAACGGTGGCGGCAGTGGATAAGTTCGTGCTGTTCTCGTTCCACTTCCCGCCCGCGCTCGACAACTCCGGTTTCGTCGGTTGGCTGGCCTCGCATCTCAAGGCCACCATCGGCACCGGCATCCTGGTGGTCTGCGGTCAGAACGCCGGCCAGGGCGGCATCTTCGATTACTGGGGCGCACCGGAAGTGGTGGCGCAAAAAGTGATCGCCGAGGTGCAACGCCTGCGCGGCCCACTGTAGTTTTTTTCATGCAAAGCCGACACGCTGTTCATTTGTTGAAACAAACACGGCGCGTCGCCACCTTCCGCTGAATTTTTCTCTCTTGTTGCCGCCGCACCTGTGCGCGCAGAATGGCCGTTCCAAGCTCGTCCGCCATATAACAACCAAGAGTTCACAATACCGGAGCCGGCCGCATGACAACTGATAACGCCCCCGACAAGCACGCCATCGCCGCGCAACTGCTGCAGGCACAAGACCATGTACGGCAGATCACGCCCATCACCACGCAGGCGCCCGGCTTCGACGTCGCTGCCGCCTACCAAGTCGCCGACCTGATCCACCAGCAAAGGCTGGCGCAAGGCGCGCTCGCCGCCGGCCGCAAGATCGGCTTCACCAACGCCGCGATGTGGGCCAGGTACGGCGTGGAGGCACCGGTATGGGGACACATGTATGACCGCACCATCGTCGACGTCGCCGGGTCGCAAGGGACATGCAGCGTCGCTCAGTTAGCCGAGCCGAAGATCGAGCCCGAGATCGCCCTGCACTTTCATCAGGCGCCGCCCGAAGATGCGGACATCGCCGCACTGATCGATTGCATAGACTGGATTGCGCCGGCGTTTGAGATCGTGCAGTCGCACTATCCGGGCTGGCAGTTCAAAGCCCCTGACACCATTGCGGACGGTGGATTGCATGGAAGATTGTTTGTGGGAGAACGTACCTCGCTGGCCGGCTTGGGCAGCGAGGCGTTGACGCAGCTGGCGTCATGTTCCGTGGATCTGCTCTGCGACGGCGCCCTGCGAGAAACCGGCAAAGGCGAAAACGCCCTCGGCAGCCCGCTCGCCGCGACGGCGCATCTGATCGCCGTGCTGGCGAAACAGCAAATCCGCCGCCCGATCCAGGCCGGCGAAATCATCACGACTGGCACGCTGACTGCGGCGTTTCCGGTCAGCGCCGGAGAAATCTGGAATATGGAATTCGGCGGGATTGCACTGCGGGGAATGACGTTGACGTTCACTGCCTGACATCGAATCAACAGGATAGCCGACAGCAGCAGCAGCAGCAGCAGCAACTACGTCGGACCATCCCTCAACACTTCACTACTGCGTCTGACTCAGGAATCTTGAGGAACGGCATCGCTGGGCGTTGGCTTTTCCGTCATCGGCCTGTTCAGACAGGAAATCCGATTCTGTCCCTCTGACTTGGCCATCTGCAAGGCGCTGTCGGCACGCTGCAAGAGAGCGTCCATATTCTTGTCGCCATGCTCACTGACGGCGACCCCGACGCAGATGGTGAAGGGCGGCAGATTGTCGCTGCGATCGTCGGCGATGCCGCGGCGCAGTTTTTCCGCGATGATCATCGCGCCGTGCAGATTCATGACCGGCAGCGCCAGGGCAAACTCTTCGCCGCCGACGCGGCTGATGATGTCGGTGTCGCGCAAGATGCGCGCCGCCAGTTCGCCGAAGCGGCGCAGCACGGCATCACCGACGGCGCGGCCATGCTTGTCATTGATCTGCTGGAATTGATCGATATCGCAGATCGCCATCGACAAGGGTTTGGCGGTGCGACGCGCCAGCCGGAATTCGCGGTTGGCGTATTCGTCGAATTGACGCCGATTGGCCAGCCCGGTGAGCGGGTCGAGGGTAGCCATCTCATAGAGGTGCGCATTGTAGAGGCGGATTTTCGTGATCAGGGGACGGAAAATCAGCAGTGCCTCCAGCGCCAGCACAATCAGCAGCAGCGCCAGCAAAACCTGTTGCGCCAGGCGTGCCTGTGCAATGCGGGCATCGGCTTGCCCGGCGAACAAGGCAGCCGCACGATCCAGCGCAGGCAACAGCAGATCGCGGGAATGGTGTTGCAGCGCCTTGTAGGCCGCGTCGCCGGCGCTCATCGTGGTCGCCGCCATGAAGCGGCGCGTGTCGTCCAGGAAGCTGCGCACCTCGGCATCGAGCGGTGCGTTGCCGCCAAAATACAGTTCATGTTCAGCCGCGGTGAGCTGACGGGCGGCGGGGTCGGCTTTGCCGCTGAGCGTATCTTGCAGGCGCTCCATCTCGCTGACGGCATTTTGCAAGGCCTCGCTGGTGGACGTATCGCCCACATACAGGTCCGTGCTCAGCAGTGCGATGCGTTGCGACAGCGCGCGCTGCTGCTCGACGACATGAACCCGCTGTGCGCTACTGCGTTGTTCGATGATGATGTTGTCGAGAAGAAAGTACGCCGCCAGGAACAACAGCGCCGTCATTGCCACGCCGATGACATAGGCGATGGTCATGCGGGTGGCGCTGATCTTTCTGTCGGGCAAGCTGGTCCATGTTGTTTTGGCTGGCTTGGTTTCTTGGGCCGCACGTGTCATCGTGGTGCTTTCTGTAGTGGGGACGCGCAGTGCGCGATGCATGGCTGAGGGTCGATATTATGACATCAGTGACGGGGGCGAACATTGATGCTTCGGGAACAGGGTCGCGATGAATTTTTCACTCCGAAAGTGCCACCGCCTTAACGTAGCAATCAGGATTAAATATATTTCCGACTCTTTCCAGGCCTGTTGCCAAACTGGCCAACGTGGGACGGAATTTCGATCGCGCAAAAAAACGAGGCCGTCCGCAGACGGCCTCGTGCATGTCGGCAGCAACCGATCAGAAGCGATAGGTGGCGCTCAGCACCGCGCTGCGACGGGCGCCGTAGAAGCAGTCGCCACGCGCCAGGCAGACGCTGACATAAGTCTTGTCGAACAGATTGTTGACGTTGAAGCGATACATCCACGAACCCGCGTTGTACGACATCATGGCATCGGCCAGCGTGACCGATGGAATCGGGTTGTTGTCCATGCCGTCGTAGGATGTGCCGACATAACGTGCGCCGCCACCCAGCGTCAGGCCGGCCAACGCTCCATTGAAACGATAGGTCGCCCACAGCGAAGCCATGTGTTCAGGAATACCTGCCAGACGCTTGCCGTTATCGGTGCCGTTGCTGCGCGCCACTTTGGCGTCGGTATAGCTGTAGCCGGCCGTCATGGTCCACTGCCGGTTCAGCTCGGTGGTCGCCTCCAGCTCCAGTCCGCGCACCTGCGCTTCACCGATCTGAATGCTGTTGCTGGGATTGGTCGGGTCGATGGTCTTGCGATTCAGTTCGCTCAGATCGTACAGCGCGGCGGTGTATGAGGAGCGGCTGCCGGCCGGCTGGAACTTGACGCCGACTTCGGTCTGCTTGCCGCGCGTCGGCTTGTAAGGTGTATTGTAAAAGTCGAAACCGCCCAGCGGCTGGAACGATTCGGCATAGCTGATATAAGGTGCAATGCCGTTCTCGAACTGATACACCAGACCGGCGCGCTTGGTCAGTGCGGTGTCGTCACGCGCGGCGCTCGGCGTATTGGCGGTGTCCGACTTGGACCAGTCGCGACGCACCGCCAGCAAGGCGGTCCAGGCGCCGAACTTGATCTGATCCTGCAGATAGACGCCGGTCTGGCGCTGAGTTGCCTCTGCTGCGCGGCGCAGCACCGGCAGTGTGTAGTTGCCATAGACCGGGTTGTAGACATCGATCGCCGTGGTGTTGCCGGAACCGCTGACGCCATTGGTCACGGCGCGCTGATAGTCGAGCCCGGCCAGCAAGGTGTGTTGCAGGGCGCCGCTATTGAGGCGCGCTTCCACCTGCGTATCGGCCACAGTGCTGATGACTTGCGGACGGTTGATGTACACCGTGCGGTTGATGCTGCGATTGTCTGCATTGAGCGCTGGCGCCGGACCGAAGCGCGCGTAGATGCTCTGGTAATTCACCTCGCTGTTGGTGTAACGCAAGTTCTGGCGAACAGCCAGATTGGGACTGAACTTGTGTTCGAACTGATAGCCGGCCGAACGCTGCTTGGCGGTGAAATCGTCGAAGCCGGGCTCGCTGATAAAGCGGCTGGTGGAGATCTGGCCATTGGGTGCAGCGTACAAGGTGCCGCGCCACGGGAAGAAGCCCACCGACGAGCCGCTGACATCTTTCTGATAGCGTGCATACAGCGTCAGCGAGGTATCGGCGTTCGGCCGCCAGGTCAGCGAAGGCGCAACCAGGGTGCGGTTGTCGGGCACATAATCGACATCGGTATCGCTCTCGCGACCGACCACCACCAGCCGGTACAGCAGCTTGCCGTCGTCATCAAAGGCGCCGGTGAAGTCGCCCGATATCTGCTTGCGATTGTTCAGGCCGAGCTGTACGCCGATCTCGTTCATGCGCTCGGCCTGCGGCATCTTCGACGTCATGTTGACGATGCCGCCGACGCTGCCCTGGCCGTATAGCACTGAAGACGGGCCGTGCAAGACTTCGACCCGCTCAAGCATGTAGACGTCGGGACGAATATTGGTATAGCTGCCGAAGGACATCTGCAGACCGTCCAGATAAATCACCGGCGCGACGCCGCGCACGGTGCTCCAGTCGCCGCGATTATCGAAGCCGTAAGCCTCGGCGCGAATGCCGGCGCTGTAGCGCATGGTTTCCTGCAGATTGAGCGCGCCGCGGTCTTCGATCTGATCGCGCGTGATGACGCTGATGGCCTGCGGCGTTTCGATCAGAGCGGAGTCGGTCTTGGAACCCGTGGCGCTGCGCCGCGCCACATAGCCGCGCACCGGGCCCTTGGCGGTTTCCTTGTCGCTCTCTGCCGAGACATCGATCTGCGGCAAGGTTTCTTGCGCCTGCGCCTGCGGCAATACGGCGCCGGCCAGCAGTGCAGAAAGTGTCACCGGCAAGAGGCCGGGGCGCCAGGCACGCTGCTGCCCGCCCCGATACCCAATGCGCCGTTGCCGATGTGCGTGGTGTTGCCTTGTCGTCCGTTCTGCCATGTCGCTTCCTTTAAGAAATGAAGTCGCTGGCAGTGAACGTTCAAGCACGCCGCAGATAATTGCGGCAACCGGAACCGGGCTGGCTATTGAAGAAAAACTGAAAGCCGCATTGTAAATGCTTTCTAAGAATGCTTCTCATTTTTGCTATTTGCTGCGCACTTGCCCAAAGTGGGATTGGTTCTTTGTGCGGTTTGAAAACTGTCTTTTGATTGGAGTGACCCCCTTAGGCTGGAGCAAGGGGTTCACTCCAATGAGCGAGTCAGCTTTCGATGAAGATCAACATAATTGTTAAAAAAAGATGAGTGCGAGTGTTCCGGGGGGGGACTTTTCGCTTAGAATTTTCGGCTGGATTTAGCGTCAGAACAATAAACAAGAACAATGAAGCCAAAGATCGTCGCACTGACACTGGGTATCCACTGGTCTGAGCCATACGTGCGCGTGATCCGCATCTATCATCGAATTGTCGCCCAGTCTGGCACCTCCCCCGCTGTATTTGTCTGTTGTCTCATCCACCAAAGCAAACAATAAATAGAGAAAGAAAACAATGACCACAACATTTCGCCCCTTTTTGATCGCCGCATTGCTGGCCGCAGCCCTGAGCGGCTGCGCACCGATGGAAGTGAAGGACATCACTGCCGACCGCACCGGCTATCTTGAAAAGAACTTTACGCCCTCGCTTCTTTCGACAGATGTCGGCAAAACCGTGGCCGCAGTGAAGATTGCTCCGCGCTTCCGCAAGGCCACGATCGAATACAAGTTCGACTTCGAGACCAATCTGGGCGAGAAAAAAGTAACTGAATCGGCAACCATTCAGTACGAAGATCTGGGCAACGGCGTTATCCGCGAGCTATCCGAATATTTCAATAACGGTATTCCAGTCTCGACCAGCTACGAATTACGTTACGGCGGCCTGGTGCCGTTGCGCTCCCAGCGCGTAATCAACGTGAATCGCCTGGCCAACATGATCATGGAAGTCAAGCACTTCAAATCCTTTGACAAGAATTTCGCCAATCTGCAAGCAGACGCCAAATACGATGCAGATTGGGCCGGCGGTACGTCGGTGCAGATCGTGAATTTTTTTGACAGAAAGCAAACCTGCACCACCGGCAAGATATATGCCGCAAATACCGTACATCCGGCATTTTCCGGCAACGCGGTGGATGTCGACTGCGAGATGTCCTTCAACGGCAATCTGGATACCAAACAGCAATTCGTTTTCTTGCAGCAATACGGTTTCGCCGTGGTGCGCGGGTTGATCAGCACTTCCGGCAAAGGAAAGGCATCCATCACGTCGGTCAAGCTGCAGTAAATCTGTGGTACCAAACAAGCGATAACAGCTTGAGCAAGCGGCCACCACAGAATCCATCACTGAACACCCTTCAAGTTCACAAAACACCCCAGATCCCGCGTAAAATGCGGGGTTCGCGGGTGTAGCTCAATCGTAGAGCAGAAGCTTCCCAAGCTTACGACGAGGGTTCGATCCCCTTCACCCGCTCCAGGGAAATCAAGGGATATCTGGATATTTATAGTTCCGCAAATTTGGAGGATTTCCGCAATCCTCCAAAGTGCCACCGGAAGCTACGCGTTCTTCTTAATGAAATCTGCGATTTCAATTTTCCGAGCGATTGGAAAAATCCATCCACAAAGTGATCCGTTCCATTTCCCGCCCATTTCTAAGTATTTATCCTTCAGCTTCTTCGTGTCTCCCTTTACAAGGAAGGATTTTATTTTCCCGTCCTTTTCATAATCTTCGATATAGACAGAATCTGCTTTCATAAGCTCCTTCACGACGGCCGCCTGTTGTGCCTGTTCTTGTTTTGTAGGTGGCTTGATCGGTTGTCCATCTAGAATTCCCTGCATATTGATGGTCAATTGACGAGAGAGCTTTTCCTTAAAATCAGCTTCATTTTCATATGACTCAAGTAAACCTAAGGGGCGCATCTTTTTTCGGAACTCATCGAGCTTTTGATATTGAGGGATGTCGATCTTAGTCGGGTCAATTGGCTTAGACGAAAAATAAAGCATGACCGGCTTACCCTGATCGATAAAATGCTGAATCTCTTCGACAGTTCCACTTTCGGATACGCCAGTATGTGTGCCGATCCGGGTCCAAAATAGACCGACTAACAAATCACATTCTTGGACGAGTTGCTTATTGATGATTTCCTGAGGACGATCACCCAACAGGGGAGCAGAATGCGTCTCCCATTTCACAGGTAACACAACAATATTTGCCCGCGAAGCTTGAAGCGCATTCCATTCATATATCACTTCAGAAATCAATTCTCGCTCGATGCCAACATCTCCTGGCGAGGCAATAAGTATTCGATAGACCGTTGCTTGAAATGCCATGTAAATCCCCTTCCCGTTATAGTTATAAAAATTCCACCAAAATTAAATACAAAATAGATTATCTGGTGGGCAAGACAATTTTTCCTCGACGTAGATAGTGACGCTGCGTTGTCCGCACGCTTTCATGTCCAAGAAGATCGCTCGCAGCCTGATCACCGCGCAAGTCAGAAGTATCGTCCGCAGCCTTCGCACGCAAATCATAAAACCAGAATTCTGAAATTGCATCAGCGATCTCAGGAAAAGTCTGAGCAGCATCCTTCTTCGCTTTATCGAAATACTTTCTCAGCATCGCATAGCTCAACTTACGGCCTTGCAGATTGGTCAGAAGTGATGAGGAGGCATTAATATAGCCTCTCTTCCGAACACTTATGCGCTTCAGTAACTCCTCAAGCTCGCCAACAACTACGATGCGCAAAGGCTGCTTTGTCTTTTCCTGAGTCACAATAAGATGACCATCCACGATGTCGTCCTCCGTCATCCTCAATGCGTCCGCAGGACGCTGCCCGGTTAGATATGCGAGGGTCATAGCATGCTGTAGAGGCACGCAAGCATGAGAATGGACGGCTCCGAATACATCGTCCGTGATGTATACAGTCCTCCTTTTCAAAGAATAGCCAGTGATACCCTCACAGGGATTTGGCGTATCCGTATAGCCCCAACCTCGTGCTCGATTCCAAATTGCAGAGAATAGCCGCTTACAACGATTCGCGGTGGTAGGTTTGTCGCTATGGCGGTTCAAAAACTGTCGAATATGCATCGGCCGAATCTGTTCGATTGGAGCCGTTTCAAAAAAAGCCCGTATATGCTTAATATCTGATCTATGCGTGTGCTGAGTATTCTTAGAAAGCAGCGGCAATTCATCAGACATGAATTTGTTAATTGCATCACCAAACAAACAAACCTCTCGATCGCGAGCGTCGATATTCAACTCGGCATATTTATGCAACGCCAATATAAAATCTGTACCAAGGCTGATTTCCTTCCGTGGCTTGGCACCTGTATCAAAAAAATAATAGACCTTTCCATTTGGGCGAGTCCGCTTTCGCATATGCGGCGGCAAATTCATATTCACAGTTGGCAACCTTCCCATACCTACCTCGGCGGGGTCCAAATAGGAACGGAAGCAGATCTCTTCGGCCCCTCAACTGCGGCAATAGCCACTACGGGCTTACCACATGCATTTACGAAGAAAGCGATTCCCATTTTTCGCAACACTTCGATTTGCTTCGACTTTACCTTTCGCCCAGTCAGAATAGCTAAGTCAGAAGCCTCCAGAAATTTACTCAATGGCTCGGCTCCTTAAGTTTCCAGCTGTCGCTATCCAGCAAACACCAAGCGCACGATTGGAAAAGAAATTCATGCCGTCATTGTTGTGATCAGCGGCAATTTGCATCACATGCGAGTACGCTTCAAACTCCGTCGTGCCGTAGGGAAGCTGATAAAAATTTTTCTCTGGAACGACAATGCCACGAGAAGTCCAGTAACGCTTCTTATTGAGCCCATGCCCCTCTTGGTCCTTCGATATGTATTTACTAATATAACCGGCCAATTTATGTGCACCGTTTTTACCAAATCCAAACTTGTGAGGATCTCGAACATTGATCTGGCCGCCTTGCTTTCCATCAGATCCAATACCAACAATCCGCTGCCAAATTGAGCGAATTAACTGATATATCTGGCGCCCGTGGACGGCAACGTGAATATGGAAGGCGCCACGATCTTGACGCTCTACAGTCGCAACATAATGGAACTTCTTGTATCTGGACATGCATCGACGAAATGAATCCCAATCCTTTAGTAGCCGCGTCCAGTCTTTCATATTTTCTCTGTAGGTTAACGTCAGCATCCGGTCTGCACGAATTGACTTGCAACGAAGACGCACAGCCTGTTTGGCACGCTTAGCGCTGTCATCATTATTCTCTGCACGTTTTTCCGACTCTCCCCGCTTCGCCCTATTTGGAAATGGAAGCGGGCCGTCTTGCTTTATGCGAACAGAGCGGCTAGCGCAGATCTCCCGCTGCCCATCTGGAAACTGCCTGTCGTATACCATCCATGTAGTTTTAAGAACTGGACCATCATCCAATAGCCAACATGCCGTTTCCTCATCTGTTGCAAGCCGGCACCCATCTGGCTGAAAATCATTGTTAAATGAAGACCCATCGCCTATATTGCTAGTCATTAGCGCAACCCTATTTCTGCGTTGATCATGGAGACGAACACTTGCCGGTGTTGCGTCTCTTTTTATTTTCAAAACCAAAAACCTATTTTGGAACCGCAGGCAATTTCTGCCCCTCTGCGTCAACCACTCTCTACCATCCGTTAAGTGTCCCTAATACAAGTTTAGGCGCGCTACGCGCGCTTCCGTCCTCGCTCCCGCTGCGGGCGTCACGCGATAGCGCGGCCCTACTAATTCGCCTCCCAAGCACCTGAGTAAACCGCTCAAGGATGCGTAGCCGCTTCGCGCCGACACATCCTCTCCTACGGAAAAAAATCCTCTCACTGCGTCCCATAGCCCTGGCAATAGCATTCCTGCCTATCGATTTCGGGAAATAGCGAAACTGCCGATCAGCGTTTTTTTTCGGCGTGCACGTCCATGCGGCGTACATAGCAGAATTCTTTCTCGAACAATCTGAATATCGATTTTTGATCCTGCGTGCAAACCAAACTTCCGCATCATTTCTTCCGGAAATTTGAGCATGTATCGACCGTTCTTTGAGTCGAATTTGATTGCGTTATCCAACACGTAATTGAATCGTCCCGATTTCGACTGACGAATTTTTCGGTATCTAAACATCATTCGTATTTTCAAATTTTTGTGAGCTGCAAAATCAAGATTATTTCTGCAGTGCTGGAATCCTGTGTCTTTGATCTCATGAACATAGGTAGAAACGAAAGCCCTGTAGTGCTCTCTGTCTGCTTCGTTTCTGCTAGACCTCCGATCAATACAACTTCCCCATCATTCATGCTGAGCACGGTCTTTACCTCTCTCTTATTAACAGTTGGGTAAGAAGAGCTGCCGCTTTGCGTGACGGTGAAATTCGAAAGTTGCTGAGAGATATTCAAATCCACGATGGAATCTCGAATAGTTGGCAGCAGATCAAAAATGACACCAGAGCTAAGATTCTCAATCGACTGTACCGGTGCCTGTCCGCTACCGGGATAAGAGATGGAGCCGGGAACACGGACGTCGGAACCGACCATAAATCTCCCGCTCTCTCCGGATTTAACACGCAAAGACGGCGTGCTAACGACTTTGAATCTGTCATCAGATGACAATGCAGAGAACACCGCATCGATGGTGCTATTTTTGAACCGCACAAATGATTCAACTGGGGCTACGGCTCCGTTCGCCATTGAGAGCTTTCCGCCAAGCAGATTTAGCGCAAGCGAGAAACCCGACCCATCTTTATTACCCGATGACACTTCATAAACGATTCCCCTCACCATCACTTCCCCGGCACGAACGTCAATCTGTGGCAGTAATCGACGCATCATGTCGACCTCGGCAATCGAACCTGAATAAAGCAACACGTCTGAATTTTGATCGACCAGGGATGCCGCAGAGCTAGGAGGAATGTAGCTATCAGTCTTCACTGGCTCCAAGGATTGAACAGCCCGCCTCACCGTGAAAGAGCCTTTTAATAGCGGCTGCAAAAGACTTGTGAGATAGGCGACCGAGCGAAATTTCGGCCGGTACAAGAATAATTCCTTCGTATCCTCGATCTCTTCAATTTTCTTCTTGAATATGAAATCCACGCCATCACGCCGCGCGATAGCTATACCAAGCGAATTAAAAAAATTATGGATGAAGGTACGTACATCGCCTTTTGAACTTTCATATCTGAAGGACACGCTTCGAGAGTCCAATAACACTTCAGGATCAATTACGAACGGCTCCTTTAACATCTCCGAATAGATTAAATTGACGACCTGAGAAACACTGACAAATTGAAAATCAAACTTTGTCGAGTTATGCGGCTGGACAAGCGGCGTGGGAATATTTTTCTGTGTAGGATCGCTCGCCTGAATAAAAAATTGTGGCGGTAAAGGCAATCGAACAACCGGGGTCTCAGCTTGAGACAGTGACGAAGTAAGCAGCAACACGGCAGCGACGATATTTTTCATTTCTTCCCCTCTAAAGGCATCGCCGAGCCTGACTTCGTCATACCGGAAAATACTGTGACCTTCTTGCCGCCAATGTTTCCTATCTGTGCATAGCCGTCATTAGTGAACATCGATGGAGATTCGACACGAAGATGCCCGACACCATCAGACATCACGACATACGATTTCACGCCTGAAGATACCCTACCGACTATTCTCCAATCGTCACTAAATACCTCCCCCTGATCCGACACCACAAGCCCGCTATGACTCGTTTGCTGCGCCGTTAGCGGTGTCGTTACCGAGTCCGGAGATGAAGAAACCGTGTCTGGCGATTTTTTATTGATCAGCGAGCGCCAAACGAAATATGGCCCCATAGTTACCGCGAACACCACCAACACAGCGATGAACCACAGACGAGGATTCATCAGTACATTCTGCCGTTTATCCATTGCCGTTTCTACGCCCGCGCCGGCGGCATAGGACTTATATAGCGGGAAGTATTCTTTTTTATATTTTTTTACGAAAACATCTAAGCGCGCCTTTTTCATGACTTTCTTACCTTGATAGATTTCAATGCGATAAGAAGTGGGAGCGCCCAGCGCTTTCATTTTTGTGCAGAGCGTAGTCATCTCAACTACGTTTAGAAGCTTCGGATGTATCCCGGTAGCGTCCTGCGTCATTATTGCCAAATCACATGTAACCCCAGTGTTTGGATTTGTATAGTGACGATGCATCCGAAAGAATTGCATGTGATTTTCACTAAGCTTGAATTCCTTTCCCCAAAACTGCCAAGCCTCATCGATGCACACTAAATCGCCGCCCTTCACCACGGAGTCCAGGTCTGGATATTTTTCGTCGGGGAAGAATGTGTCCAGTCGCACCTGCTCATCGGAGACCAGAACAAGTGAGCCTTGACTCTCCGATGAAATATCTCGCTTCTCCAACAGATAGCATCGAATCAGATTTGCATCGATTCCGGCAATATTTGTAACGACGCGACGACCAGCTGCTAAAGCATCAAGGATTACGGTAGACACTACCTCATATGATTTTCCGGATCCTTGAAGTCCCGTGTAATTGTTGATCGCCATGCTTACCCAATCAAAGGAATTCTACGAATGATGAATCTACTGACCGAGGCCGCTATGACTAGTGGAATACCAAACGGAAAAGCGAATAGATCCATGAAGAACCAGATTCCAGGAGACAGCCCGATAAAGGCACCATTCAATGAGTTCGCGCTAGGAAAAACTGACGCTCCCTGCAATACCGTAACGAATTCCGTAACCACAAACCACAAGGCGAAGAACGTCACAAATTTGACCAATACTGACCGAAGCAGGAAGCCCAGCATCGACATCAGAGCAGAAACAAGTATTCCAAACATGATGCTTCCTTAGGCTGCGAGCACAATAAAAAGACTACTTATCGTCCAGAACGCGACCATCATCGAGTAGATGGAAGTCCTCATTGATTCTGCAATTTCGCAGTGCGCCTCAATCTTGAATGTGCGCTCAAACAATGGCAGATTAATTTCCGGTCTCGGGCATGCACTGGAATGAGACGGAACGGCGTACCGTTTGAGATCAGGCATGAGATTTAACAACGGCTGCAGAATTGACTGGGCTGTTGGTGTCGGCTCTAGAGTGGGAGCACCAATTCCCGGATCTGGGCCAAGATCAATAGTCACATTCGTTGTGGGGGTAGTCGTTCCGGGATTGCTTGACGCCGGGGGCATAGAGACCGTTCCATTGGGAAGCGGACTTAGCAAGTCGGCACCTGTAGGCATTGCGCTAGGATTTGCAGCGAGCCAATCAGCGACATCTTTTGCGGTCACAGGATTGGTTAGCGAGACAGGAGCGCCCTTATAGTCAGCTTTTGAAGCAGCACGCTGCAATGCTGCGTTAGTTAGATCTGCCAAAGTCTGATTGCTGATTGGCTGAGTCAACGCACTGCTAGGAATCTGAGATAGAACTTGGTCAAACGGCGCAGTGACCGTTTCAGGTTGCCACGGAGTAGCAACGAAGCTGGGATTTGCTGTAGCAATCTCACTTTTATCAACCGTCGCGCCGGAACTATATGACAGCCGATAGTTAGCCATCATGTACGTATCGGTTTTCGTGTTGCCTGTAATAGATAAGGTACTCGGGCCTCCAGAGCCTGAGCTCAACCAGGCCGAGTTATTCAAAACAGCGTTATTTAAATCGCCATAGTTGCGAATCGCGACGACAGCTCCAGCACCCCCACTGATCCGATATCGATATTGCACATCGGACGGAAATGGAACATTAAAAGGTGTGCATGCGGCCTGACCGGGCAAACATATAACGTCCTTCCCGCTCTCAGGTGAGACGGGCTTATTAGTTTTCAAAGCCGGATCAGTTCCTGGCAACGCAACTCCGATACCGGATGAGCTATTTGCCGTTAAAAGTTTATATGCGCCGAAGGCCAATGCACCCACGCCAAGGCCAACTGCCACCGTCGCCCAGACTGGTGCGCCTGCAATACCTGCTGCGACCATCCCCACTGTACTAGCAGCACCGAAGACGGCGTCATTTGCTGCTGATCCCAGGGCGCCGAGGGTAGCGGAAAATCTCGAATCATTGGCCGCAATTCCGGTTCGCAGCATAAATCGCTCTACCACTCCACCCATCGCTACTGCAACTCTTGTCACCGCAGGAAGAGCTTGAGCCTGGGTCGGGTTCTGCTCTGACACCAATGCTAAGACTAGTAGCAGTACGATTATTTTTTTTACGGCAAGAACACCGATCAGATTTTTCATGTCAGGCCGCAATGAAAATGACGAACTTTATGAATCCCACAAAAGCTGCGAACAGCAGAAGTGGTATTGCTAAAAAAATACATGTGCCAATTAACTCCATCAGGTGAGCATCCCTGATCCAAATGATAGGCAGGATTAAGGGCATCAAAATTGGCTCCCACCATTCCTGAATCGCTTCCGTAACTGCGAAGTGAAAGACCGCGAAAAAATAGACAACGCCGATAACGACCAGAACGAAATGCCAAATATTGAATTCCATGTTTAGTTCCTCCCTAATCCTTCAATAACCGCCCGAGCGCATGCCAGCCCAAAAATAAAAAACGTCAAATACCAAAGTTCATTGATCGTCATATCTATTTCCAAAAAAAAGGAGCGAATCTCTCCGCTCCCTGTGCCGACCTGAATCTACTTAGCCACGAATCAACGGCAAGATGATCTTCACGCCGCGAATCAGAACGTAGACGCCAGCGACCGCAACACCAATTGCAACCACGCCGGTCAAAACGGATGAAAAATCGACCGCTGCAGTGAGTCCCGACAAATCTGGCGCGGCGGCAGCCATCGCACCCGTTGCCGCGGACAAGGCTCCGACCAAAAGCAAACCACGTTGAATATTTTTGTTCATAAACACCTCTCATAAAATTGCCGGAGGCCGTCCGGCTACGGTAAAAATTAATGACCACGTATGAAGCTAAGAAGAATTCCTATTTTTTTGCTGGCGAAGAACAGCCCCACTACAAAGCAGAATGACAAACTCCATAAACCGCTTGCAGCTACATAGTCGAATGGTGCGTTTTGAGCTTCGATGTTTTGGGCCTGGGATGGATCGATGACATATCCCTGAATAGTGGAAATCGCCATGCCAGAGGGACAGGGAGACTGAGCGAACTGAGATGGAACGCACACGATCAGTGTTTGTATCGATCCTGCCGACATAACTAGGCGGCCTTCTTATCTTGTTCTTTGGAATTTGAAACGGGCTTGCTGGCAACTGACGCGCCCTGACCGTATGGATGAAGTTTGGAAATCCGCGCACCGATTCGCAGCGTCTGATCGACAGCGAGCTCAAATTCCGCGAGATATTCACCTGCTGGGGTATCCCACAGAGACTTCGGCATCATCAATTCACCGACCAGCACTTGTTGGCCTTTCTCTACGCTTTCGGAAGTGACAATTGTCTGTGCGAGACGGATTTCCTCAGGCGCCCCCGTTTTTTTATTGCGATACGGAATAATCTTGTAGCCGACAATGCGGAGTAGGTGCTTGGTATCCATGAGTTCCTCTATAGATTGTGATGAGCGGGATTTCCCTGTAGGCGCGTCTTGCGCCAGCTTCCGTGCAAAATTTAACCACTAAGTGTAAATTTAATACACGGTGTAGAAAATATACCCAGTTTTCATATTTATTGCAACAAAAATGCAATATGCGACAATTGCTCATTAGCTTTAAGGAATACCCAAATGACAAAGGCACTAAAAGACATCGCACTCTCAGAGAGGTTGCGGGATCAGATAGTTAGGCGATTCGGAGAGCGAGGAAAATTCCGTCTCTTGGAAGAAGCGAGCGGTATTAACGAATCCAAGTGGAAGAATTTGTACTACCGAAAACAGGAAGCCACTGCCGAAATTATTGATTTTTGGTGCAGGCGCTATCCTGAGGATGAAGTATGGCTAAAGACTGGAAAAGCTCAGCCTCGCGAAGCGGATTACCCATTTCTTGCGCCAGTGGCCACTACTTGGGAAGGGCAAACAATAACCGACAGACTGAACTGGGTAATCACTGAATGGGCATCGCCTGTGGGCGAAGACCTGATGAAATACTTGGAAGAAAAATCGGGGAAGAAGATAAGTGCATCGCAGTGGTCAAAAGTGATTATGCGCTTAGAAGAACCTACCCTAGAGATGGTAAAGGTTGTCTGTGAAGCTCGCCCATTGTTCACCCAGTGGGTTCTTCTCGGCAAAGTACCTTCTCCGATGCAAGTTGACCCTAGCGATGAACAATCGGTTGCAGAATGGGCAAAAAAAGAAAAAAAGAGTTGGAAGACTTTCGAGAAATGGTTTGTGCGAACACATGGCAATAAGGGCGAACAATCTCCAACATAGAGGCTTATTTATAGTTCGAGTTGCTCAACTCAATTTGCTTTCATGAAAAAAAAGCCAGGTTGATAGCCTGGCTTTTGTACGTTCTCAGTTGGTTATCTTGAATAACCGTATAGCTCTATTTATCTAAATCTAAACCACGGCGGATGATTCAAATTTCATTTTCTAGAAAATGAGAACGGTAAAACCTCACCGGTTCCAGCGTCCGTTTTCCTGACTACTGGCATCTCTGCTCTCGCGGCTCGCAAGGTCGCGAGTTCGACCACATCCGCGGATGCATTGAAATAATTTTCACGAAGGCCGCAAAGCTTTTCTACATCACGTGGAGATATGCCTAAATGACGCGACATTCCCTCTGCTGGCAAAATACCTTCGCCAACTAGAAGCTCCACCGTTCGTCGCAAAAGACGAGGCGTCTCAATCTCCCACTTATCATCGCCAGGCTCGGCTTTGGAGCCCCAGCGAGCGGAACGACGCTTAAAAAGAATCAATTTTTCCTCGTCACTGAGCAAACTAAGTGCATGCAGTCGCATCATCATAGCGGCCACAGATGCGCCCCAACGCTGCTTGAGGATCAACAAATTATCCAAATTGGGAGGTATGCGAACCTCACCGGAAAAAACTTCAGCAGGAAGCAAGAGTGCACCAGCAAATTGGTGCGCCTGCTTTTCCATCTGATTATAGCGATCACGCTCATCAGCTCTTGGAATATGCTTGTGGAGAATGAGATGCCCGATTTCATGAGCCAAATCGAATCTACTACGGAACGCATTCGCTTTATCCGCAGACAGAAACACAATAGGGCGGCCAAGTAATTCACTCCAACTCGAAAGGCCCTCGATCGCCGAAATTTCGGTTTCTTCTCGGACGATAAGAATACCTGCACCCTCTGCTGCCAAAGTAAGATTCTGAATAGGCCCCCGGCCTAACTGCCATAAGGTACGGCACTCTTCAGCCGCTGCCTCAATGTCCGCCATGCTAATTTGCTCGGGATCTTGAAAGGATCGCTCAGGCAATTTGGCTTTTGGGTAGTCTACATAATCCTCAAGGAGAACTGCCACCTCCTGCGCCCATTCAGTACGTGCCTCTAGCTTGGCACGTGCGGTTTTAAGGGCTGACGCGTTACTCCGATAAAGCGGTGCAGATATGGGCTGTAACACGTTACGTGTCAGCCATTCCGGCTGGACGTTTAACACGGAGGCCAAACGCTCAAACGTCTCCGCTTCCGGAGCCTGATCGCCCTTACACCACTTGGTTACTGTTGACGCAGCTACGCCTACAAGACTTGCAAGCTGTCCTTTGGTGAGGTTTCGCGCCGCAAGTGCTTGCTCAAGTCGTGCGGGCTGAATGTCATTGATTCCCTTGGTCATTATCAGTTTGTTTCTTGGTATGTGGCTTAAGTTTTGGCTTAGCATTGTCCGGCTGAACAATGTCCTCAACTCGGTCGTAAAGTTTAAGGAAGTCTGCGATTGTACTCATGTATAGCCAAGATTTCATATCGGCAGCGGGCAACGCCAACATGACTTGAGTCAATTGGGAAATCCCATTTTCGTCCTGGCCATCCATTACACCCACGATGAAAATCGTACCACCAGTCGGCTCTGAGGCTTCTGCAAAAAAATCATTTTGCACATATTTTCGACCAATACTGTCGTTAAGTTCAGCGAGCTTTTTCCGGGTCGCACTGCGCTGTAAATTCACCCACTTGTGTCCTGGCACATTGAGCCGCGCAACGTTAAAAATACCCAACCGTCCAACAACCAATCGCGTGCCACGAAGCGGCGTCGGTTCAGCTCCAAGAGTTACCAAAGCTTCGTGAAATGATTCGTTGATAAAAAAGTGCTTTACGCTTCCCGCCGCAGAAGGTCGATGCCCCCTCTCAAAAATAGAGGCATGCGAACGCCCCTTCACATCTCCACCATAGTAGGCGTCCTCACACGCCATAAAAGCGTCGCGAGGAATATTATGGATGATAAGACGTTCTAATTCTTTTCGACCAAGAGTATGAGGGGAAGTCATAATTAATCCATAATTGTTTCCAGTAATGGGAATTGTATTGAAAATACTTTCGTGTTGCAACAATTTATCAATTTAATCCACCCCATGACGATATAGCGAAAGCCATACAGCTTCATCAGACAAAATTGCCTAAATTATAATTTTTCGGGAGTTGTTCAGCGTAAGCGCCATATCTTACGGATGAAAATCGCCTCGATATCGTTCCGCAAACCTGTTGAATCGCATTAATTTAGGCCTATTTCGTTCTGTTAAAATGTAACAATTGCGGAATGAAAATACGGCCACAACCCTCATGAACACTAGATAGTTGCAAGAGCTTCCCAAGCTTACGACGAGGGTTCGATCCCCTTCACCCGCTCCAGGGTGCTAGAGGATCACGCGCTTTTCTTCGCTGCTCTATTTGCCTTTTACCTGCCTTTTGCACGCCGCATAACAATTCCATCCTCCGATCTTTCGCTTCACGAGTCATTCATGTCAGAAAACAAGTCCGGCAAACCCCTTTTTTACGATCCGACCGAACATCGCATCCGCAGCTTCGTCACGCGCGCGGGGCGCTTGTCCGGTGCGCAGGCGCGCGCCATTGAGGAGCTCGGTCCGCAGTTCCTGCTGCCGTATGCGAAGCAGACGCTGGATATCGATGCAGCTTTCGGACGCGCGGCGCCGACGGTGTTCGAGATCGGTTTCGGCATGGGCGACACCAGCGCGAAGATTGCGGCGGATATGCCGGAGAAGAATTTCATCGGCGTGGAAGTGCATACGCCGGGCGTGGGTAGCCTGCTGAAACAGATCGGCGAACAGAGTCTGAGCAATATGCGCCTGATCCAGCATGATGCGGTTGAAGTGCTGACCAACATGATTGCGCCGGGCTCGCTGGCGGGCGTGCATGTGTTCTTCCCCGATCCGTGGCACAAGGCGCGCCACAACAAGCGCCGCCTGATCCAGGGGCCGCTGGTGAGCCTGCTGGCGTCGCGTCTGGCGCCGGGCGGTTACCTGCATTGCGCGACCGACTGGGAAGAGTATGCGATCCAGATGCTGGAAGTGCTGGGTGCGGAACCGGCGCTGAAAAACAGCACCGATGCCGCCGAAGGTTATGCGCCGCGTCCCGATTACCGTCCCGTCACCAAGTTTGAAAACCGCGGCCTGCGTTTAGGCCACGGGGTGTGGGATCTGGTGTTTATCAAGCAGGGCTGATCTCTTCTAACCTGTTTGCGATCTGTAGCGAGAGGCCATCAGCCGGTGGCGGACGGAGCGGAGGAACCGGAACGTACTTGAGTACGTGAGGATTCCGAGCACCGCCCGACGCCGGATCATGGCCTCGCAGTAAGATCGCGGACAGGTTAGGCGCGCAGTTTGAATACGCTGACTGTGCGCGCCAATCCGGCCGCCTGATCCTGCAGGCTTTCTGCAGCGGCGGCGGCTTGTTCCACCAGCGCGGCGTTCTGCTGCGTGACCATATCCATTTGCACCACCGCACGATTGACTTCGTCGATGCCGGCGCTTTGCTCGCGGTTGGCGCGCGTGATCTCGTCCATGATGCTGGCCACCTGCGCGACGGCGCCGACGATCTCTTGCATGGTCTGGCCGGCGTTGCCGACCAGGCTGGTGCCGGTGTTGATCTTGGTGACGGAGTCGCCGATGAGCTCCTTGATTTCCTTGGCGGCGGTGGCGCTGCGTTGGGCCAGCGTGCGCACCTCAGATGCGACCACGGCGAAGCCCCTGCCCTGTTCGCCGGCGCGGGCTGCTTCCACTGCGGCGTTGAGCGCGAGGATGTTGGTCTGAAACGCGATGCCGTCGATGACGCCGATGATGTCGACGATCTTGTGCGAGCTTTGCTCGATGGCGCTCATGGTGTCGACCACGGCGGCGACCATCTGGCCGCCCTTGACGGCCACGCCCGAGGCGTCGGCGGCGAGCTTGTTGGCCTGCTGCGTGTTCTCGGCGTTCTTTTGCACGGTGGAGGTGATCTCTTCCATCGAGGCGGCGGTTTCTTCCAGTGAGCCGGCTTGCTGTTCGGTGCGCGAGGACAAGTCCTGGTTGCCGGTGGCGATCTCGGTGGAGGCGGTGGCGATGGTGTCGGTGCCGCTGCGCACTTCGCTGACGATGCGCACCAGGTTGTCGTTCATGTCCTTGAGCGCCTGCAACAGTTGCGCGGTCTCGTCCTTGCCGCTGACGATGACTTCGGAGCGCAGGTCGCCTGCGGCCACGGTCTGCGCGATCAGGACGGCGGTGTTGAGCGGACGCGTGATGCTGGTGACCAGCCAGACTGTGACGATGCTGCCGAGGATCAGCGCCAGCACGATCGACACCACCAGCGTCAGGCGCGCTTCGCGATAATCGGCGGCGGCATCGAGGGCGATCTCTTCCCGGAATTTGTCGGCGGACTTGCGCACCTCGGCGACGATGTCGTCGATCATCTGGGTCGGCAGGCGGTCCGCGCCTTTGACGGCCTCATCGACGCGACCGACGCTGTCGCGGTCTTCCGGTTTGAATTCTTTCTGGAGCGCGGCGAGATAGTGGATGCCGAGATCGGCGTGCGCCTTCTGCGCCTGCTTGAGCTTGTCGGTGCTCATGCCGAGCGCCGGCAGCAAGGTGGTGAGCTTCTCGAGGTTGACCTGGGTGGCTTTGCCTTCGTCGATGAAGGCCTGGCGGTACTTGTTGAAGGTGGCGTCATCCTTGCCGCGCAGCAAGGTGTTCTTCCATTCCTGCACCTGGATCTTGAATTGCACCTGGGCGCTGCGGGCGGAGTCGATGGCCTTCTCGATGGTGCCGGCTTTTTGCATCGCCTGCGTGTTCTGCTCAAAGCTTTCGTTGAGCGTCATCCATCCGCGTACGCCGACGAAAACAGTCGCCAGCAACAATAAGGCCGCCAGCAAACCCAGACGCGTGCCTATCCTGAAATCGGTCAGCTTCATATACCCTCCATGCATGTCAGCGCGGAACTATGGCAGCGAGCGGAACCGACCGGCTGCGCACGGCCGGTCGGTTTCTTATCAGAATAATTACATTAACGGCAGGAGAACCCCGCCGCTGAAGACCTAGCCGGAAATTTCCCGGATCAGGGAAATGATTTCCGCGCCGTAGGTTTCAAGTTTCTTTTCGCCAACACCGGTGACTCCGCGCAGGTCGTCAAGGGAAGACGGTTTGGCCTTGGCAATTTCGCGCATGGTGGCGTCGTGGAAGATGACGTAGGCCGGCACGTTGTGTTTGCGCGCGGTCTCGACGCGCCACCAGCGCAGCTTGTCGAAGATGGTCTGTTCTTCGCTGGAAAGGTCGGTCTCGACGTAGTTGGATTTGGAGGAGGACGTGCGCTTGGGCTTGACCGGTTTCTGGTACTGGCGCAGCTGGATCTTTTGTTCGCCGCGCAACACCGGCTTGGCTTCTTCGGTGAGCTTGAGCGAGCTGTAGTTTTCATGGTCGACGCTCAGCAAACCCAGCGCGATGACCTGGCGCAGCACGGCGCGCCATTCGGCTTCGCCATATTCGCTGCCGATGCCGAACACCGATAACTGGTCGTGACGCCATTGCTTCACTCTCTCGCCATCGATGCCGCGCAAGACGTCCAGCACATGGCCGGCAGCAAAACGCTGCTCGACGCGATAGACGGTCGACAAGAGTTTTTGCGCCATCAGGGTGCCGTCGAAGGACACCGGCGGCGTCAGGCAGATGTCGCAGTTGCCGCAGGCTTGCTGGCCGTGCTGGCCGAAATAGTCGAGCAGGCGCACGCGGCGGCAATGCAGGGTTTCGCACAGGCCGAGCATGGCGTCGAGCTTGATGCCGAGCACGCGCTTGAAGGTTTCGTCGGCTTCGGATTCGGAGATCATGCGGCGCTGTTGCACCACGTCTTGCAGGCCGTAGGCCATCCAGGCGTTGGCCGGCAAGCCGTCGCGGCCGGCGCGGCCGGTTTCCTGGTAGTAGCCTTCGATGCTCTTGGGCAGGTCCAGATGGGCGACGAAGCGCACGTCGGGCTTGTCGATGCCCATGCCGAAGGCGATGGTGGCGACCATGACGATCTTGTCTTCGCGCAGGAAGCGCGACTGGTTGGCGGTGCGCTTGGCGTAGTCCATGCCGGCATGGTAGGGCAATGCGTTGATGCCGCTCTGCTTGAGGAATTCGGCGGTCTCTTCGACCTTCTTGCGCGACAGGCAGTACACCACGCCGGCGTCTTCGGGGTGCTCGCTCTCGATGAAGTCGAGCAGCTGTTTGCGGCCGTTGGCTTTTTCGACGATCTGGTAGCGGATGTTGGGGCGGTCGAAGGACGACACGAACTGGCGCGCGTCTTCGAGCTGCAGGCGATGGATGATTTCTTCGCGGGTCTGCTGGTCGGCGGTCGCAGTCAGCGCAATGCGCGGGACGTTGGGGAAGCGCTCGTGCAGCACCGACAGCTTGATGTATTCAGGACGGAAATCGTGGCCCCATTGCGACACGCAATGCGCCTCGTCGATGGCGAACAGCGCGATATGTGCGGCTTCCAGCAACTCGAGGCAGCGCGGCGTCATCAGGCGCTCGGGCGCGACGTAGAGCAGGTCGATATCGCCGCTGCGCACGCGTCGCTCGATCTGCATCGCTTCGTCGAAGGTCTGGGTGGAATTGAGGAAGGCGGCGCGCACGCCGACTTCAGCGAGCGCATCGACCTGGTCCTGCATCAGCGCGATCAGCGGCGACACCACCACGCCCACGCCGTCGCGCACCAGCGCCGGCACCTGGTAGCACAGCGACTTGCCGCCGCCGGTCGGCATCAGCACCAGCGCATCGCCGCCCTGCACCACGTGCTGGACGATGTCGGCCTGCTGGCCGCGGAACGACGAGTAGCCGAATACGGTTTCGAGTATGTGCAGCGCTTTGCTCTGCTGCTCCTGAACGAGTTCTGACATGTGATGCGACATCCCTTGCTGACCACAACCAATAAAAACATCAATTACACGAGGCTGGGTCGAATCCTGGCCGGGGCGACACAGTAATGTGCCGCCCTTGATGCAATGAGCTTACTCTACCCAGGCCACCACGCCGGTGTAGGCAGTAACCAGGATCACCAGGCCAAACACGATGCGGTACCACGCGAACGCAGTGAAATCATGCGAGCTGATGTAGCGCAGCAGCCAGCGCACGCACAGAAATGCCGAGACGAAGGCGGCCACGGTGCCGATCGTGAACAGCGGCACGTCGGCGGCGCTCAGCAGCGCGCGTTCCTTGTACAGCGAATAAATGGTGGCGGCGAACAGCGTCGGAATCGCCAGGAAGAACGAGAACTCGGTCGCGGCCTTGCGCGACAGGCCGAACATCATGCCGCCGATGATGGTGGCGCCGGAACGGCTGGTGCCCGGGATCAGCGCGAAGGCCTGTGCACAGCCGACCTTGAGCGCGTCCAGCGGCGTCATGTCGTCGACCGAATCGATGCGCGAGGAGGAGTAGCCCATGCGGCCCTTGTTGCGACGCTCGACCCACAGGATGATCAGGCCGCCGACGATGAAGGCGATCGCCACCGGCACCGGTGCGAACAGTACGGCCTTGATCTTCTTGCTGAACAACAGACCGAGGATCGCCGCCGGCAGGAAGGCGATGATCAGGTTGATCACCAGGCGCTGCGCCTTGCGATCGGAAAACAGGCCGATCAGCACCGAGGCGATGCGCACGCGGTATTCCCAACACACGGCCAGGATGGCGCCGGCCTGGATGACGATTTCGAAGACGTCGACCTTTTCCTTGGAGAAGCCCGGACCGGCGAAATTGAGCAGACTGCCGGCAAGGATCAGGTGTCCGGTGGAAGAAATCGGCAGAAATTCGGTCAGGCCTTCTACGATGCCCATGATGAGCGCTTTGAGCGCGAGGAGAGTATCCATGCTGAGGGGGAGTAAGGGAAAGTAAGTGGGTGGAAATCGGTGTTTGCCGGCGGCAAGGCCGGGCGAAGTCAGCATTTTACTGGCTTGGCGCGGAAGGTGGGGGTTTTGCGCCAAAGTCCGCGTGCTTGGCGGGATTTTCTCGAACTAAGTCAGACAATAAGTCAGACCGGCGTCAGGCCGACGTCAGCAAAGAGAAACGCCACCTGCGCTCGTGGCGGCAGATGGCGTTCACTTCACTGCTTGGGTAAGCGGCGAATCCGTTTGCAGCTAATCGCTCAGACCGAGGTCGACAAAGGCTTGTCCAGATCGACGCCCAGCTTGACGGCGGCATCCTTGAGCTTGCCTGCATCGGCGCCGAAGACTTCGGTCAGCGCGGTGTAGGCGATCCAGCGAGCATCGACTTCGAAGAAGTCGCGCAGGTTGGCGCGCGTGTCGCTGCGGCCGAAGCCGTCGGTGCCCAGCGTGACGTAGCGCGCCGGCACGTAGGCGCGGATGCTTTCGGACAAGGTGCGCACGTAGTCGCTGACGGCGATGACGGGCGCCTTGCCGGATTGCAGCTGCTGCGTGACATACGGAAGCACGCTCTTCACGCCCGGCTGCAGACGCGCCTGGCGTTCGGCGGCGATGCCGTCGCGCGCCAGCTCGGTGAAGCTGGTGACGCTCCACACCTCGGCCGTGACGCCGAACTGCTCCTGCAGCGTGCGTGCAGCCGACAGCGCTTCCTTGAGCATCGGTCCGGCGGCCAGCAGGCGCACCTGCGCGTCGGCTTGCAGTGCGAGGCAGTACATGCCGCGCAAGATGCCGTCCTTGACGTCGCGGTCTTGCGGCAAGCTCGGCTGCTCTTCGTTTTCGTTGGTGACGGTGACGTAATAGAACACGTCTTCGTTGCGCTCCAGCATGCGGCGCATGCCGTCGTCGACGATCACCGCCATCTCGTAGGCGTAGGCCGGATCGTAGGACACGCAATTCGGAATGCCGGCGGCGGTCACGTGGCTGCTGCCGTCCTGGTGTTGCAGGCCTTCGCCGCCGAGCGTGGTGCGGCCCGAGGTGGCGCCGATCAGGAAGCCGCGCGCACGCTGGTCGGCCGCCGCCCAGATCAGGTCGCCGATGCGCTGGAAGCCGAACATTGAGTAGTAGATGTAGAACGGCAGCATCGGCAGGCCGTGCACCGAATAGCTGGTCGCCGCCGCCGTCCACGACGAAATCGCGCCGGCTTCGGTGATGCCTTCTTCGAGGATCTGGCCATCCTTGGCTTCGCGGTAGGACAGGATGGAGCCGATGTCTTCCGGCTCGTACAACTGGCCTTGCGAAGAATAGATGCCGACCTGGCGGAACAGGTTGGCCATGCCGAAGGTGCGCGCTTCGTCGGCGACGATCGGCACCACATAGCGACCAAGATCGGCGTCCTTGAGCATGCTGCCCAACATGCGCACCAGCGCCATGGTGCTCGACATTTCCTTGCCTTCGGCCTCAAGCGCGAATTTGGCGTGGGTCTCGATGGCCGGCACGCGCAATTGCGCCTTGTCGTCGGCGTTGGCGACGCGGCGCGGCATGCGTCCGCCCAGCGAGGCGCGGCGCGCCAGCAGATGCTTCATCTCGGCGCTGTCGGCGGCCGGTTTGTAGAACGCCAGATTCTTGCATTCCTCATCGCTGATCGGCAGCTTGAAGCGATTGCGGAAGGCGATCAGCACTTCTTCGTCGAGCTTCTTTTGCTGGTGCGTGGTCATCTTGCCCTCGCCTGCCGCACCCATGCCGTAGCCCTTCTTGGTCTGCGCCAGGATCACGGTCGGCTGGCCGCGATGGTTGGCGGCGGCGGCGTAGGCGGCATGGATCTTCTTCATGTCGTGGCCGCCGCGACGCAGGCGATTGATTTCTTCGTCGGTGAGCGTCTCGGCGATGCGGCGCGTGCCGGCGGTCTGGCCGAAGAAGTGCTCGCGATTGAACGCGCCGTCGTTGGCGGCGAAGGTCTGCAACTGGCCGTCGACGGTGCGGTTGAGCGCATCGATCAGTTCTCCGTCCTTGTCGCGTGCGAACAGGCTGTCCCAGTCCGAACCCCACAGCAGCTTGACAACGTTCCAGCCGGCGCCGGCGAAGATGGTCTCCAGCTCGTCGACGATGTGGCCGTTGCCGCGCACCGGACCGTCCAGGCGCTGCAGATTGCAGTTGACCACGAAGATCAGGTTGTCGAGTTTTTCACGCGAGGCAAGACTCAGGGCGGCCAGCGATTCCGGCTCGTCCATTTCGCCGTCGCCGAACACGCCCCACACCTTGCGGCCCTGGTCTTGCAACAGGCCGCGATGTTCGAGGTAGCGCAGGAAACGCGCCTGGTAAATTGCATTGATCGGGCCGATGCCCATCGAGCCGGTCGGAAACTGCCAGAAGTTCGGCATCAGCCACGGATGCGGATACGACGACAGGCCTTGCTTGCCGTGCTTCTTGGCTTCGATCTCGCGGCGATAGAAGCCGAGGTCGTCTTCGGTCAGTGCGCCTTCGAGGAACGCGCGGGCATAAATGCCGGGCGCCGAATGCGGCTGGAAGTAGACCAGGTCGCCGGCGAACTGCTCGTCGCGCGCGCGGAAGAAATGGTTGAACCCGACTTCGAACAGGTCGGCGGCGGAGGCGTAGCTGGCAATGTGGCCGCCCAGTTCGCCGTAGGCGCGGTTGGCGCGCACCACCATCGCCAGCGCGTTCCAGCGCATGACCGAGGCCAGGTGTTCTTCAATCGCCTGGGCGTCGGAACCGCCCGGGAAGGGAGGCTCTTGCTCGGGGCGAATGGTGTTGATGTAAGGGGTGTTGCGGGCGTCGCGCCAGTTGATGCCCCATTGCTGGGCGGCGGCCGACATGCGCGACAGCAGAAAGCGCGCGCGGTCGGGTCCGACTTCCTGCAATACGCCTTGCAGCGCCTGCAGCCATTCCTGGGTTTCTTGTGCGTCGATATCGATGTCTTTGGCGATGCCGCTAGCTGATGACAGATCCACTTTCTGGTCTCCTCCTGAGTGAATTGACGACTGTACGCCTGAGCAGGCCGCATGAGTCACTGAAATCGACGCTTTGGCATACAATAAACAGCACAAAATGCCGCCCACACAAAATTCACGGAGATAAATTCTGCATATGGAACTCGACGCCATCGATTTACGTATTCTGAGCATGCTGCAGCAAAACAGCGCGCTGAGTAATCTCGAACTATCTTCCAAGATTAACCTTTCTCCGTCGCCGACGCTGGCGCGCGTCAAGCGGCTGGAGAACGAAGGCATCATCTCGCGTTACGTCGCGCTGGGCAATCCGCACCTGCTCGGGCTCAAGGTCAATGTCTTCATCAAGATCAGCCTTGAGAAACAGGAGTCGGCCACGCTGGCGCAGTTCGAAGAAGCGGTGAGCGCCTTCGACGAAGTCATGGAGGTTTACCTGATGACCGGCGACGAAGATTATCTGTTGCGCCTGGTGGTGCCGGACCTGCAGGCGCTTGAGCATTTCGTGCTGGACCACCTGACCAAGATCCCCGGCATCAAGAACATCCGCTCCAGCTTCGCGCTCAAGCAGGTCAAGTACAAGACCGCGCTGCCGCTGGGCAACCTGCCGCGCTGATTTTCTTCCGTTGTTCCGGCAGAAATAAAAAAAGGCGGATCGCATCGCTGCGAACCGCCTGCACACCGACGTTCATCACGTCGGTTCATGAGGCCTTGCTTGCGCATGCTGCACCTCATTCCCTCACCCCACTACAGAACTGCTTGCTGCTTACAGCTACTACCCCCACTACAAATTCATTGACCTGCTTTCAGCGTCTTCCGCATTCCGCATTCCGTATTCCGAATTACGCGGCGTAGCTCAGGTTGTCCAGCGACAAGGCCGGTGCGCTGGCTGGCTTGGGCAGGTGATGCACTTGGGCCGCTTTAGACGACACGACGTTGCGGCTTGTGTTCAAGGCCAGGGCCGGCGCTGCCTGTTCTGTTGCGTATTCCATGTGCTGATCGTCGAGCTTGAACACGCTGACCAGTTCGGCCAGGCTGCTGGTCTGGCTTTGCATCGATGCTGCAGCAGCGGCGGCCTCTTCCACCAGCGCGGCGTTTTGTTGCGTTACCTGATCCATCTGGGCGATGGCGTGGTTGATCTGTTCGATGCCGCGGGTCTGCTCGTCGCTGGCCGAGCTGATGTCGCCCATGATGCCGGTGACGCGCTGGATGCTGTCGAGGATCTCGCCCATGGTGGCGCCGGCTTCGTCAACCAGCGCTGCGCCGGCATCGACCTTTTCGACCGAAGTACCGATCAGTTGCTTGATTTCCTTTGCTGCCGAAGCCGAACGCTGGGCCAGGCTGCGCACTTCCGAAGCGACCACCGCAAAACCGCGCCCTTGTTCACCGGCACGTGCCGCTTCCACTGCGGCGTTGAGCGCAAGGATGTTGGTCTGGAAAGCGATGCCGTCGATGACGCCGATGATGTCGACCACTTTCTTCGACGACTCGTTGATCGAGGCCATGGTTTCCACCACACGGGCCACCACTGCGCCACCCTTGACGGCGATGTCGGAGGCTGTTGTCGCCAGCTTGTTGGCTTGTTGTGCATTCTCGGCGTTTTGCTTGACGGTGGCGGTCAGTTCTTCCATCGCCGAAGCGGTTTCCTGCAGGGAGCCGGCTTGCTGTTCAGTACGGGACGACAGGTCCAGATTGCCGGTGGCGATTTCGCTCGAGGCAGTCGCAATGGTGTCGGTGCCGTGACGGACGTCGCCGACGATGCGCAGCAGGTTGTCGTTCATTTCCTTGAGAGCCAGTTTCAGCTGACCCAGTTCATCCTTGCTGTCGACCGTGATGGTGCTGGTCAGGTCACCGGCGCTGACGTTTTGTGCAATCGTCACGGCTTCCTTCAGAGGACGCGAGATCGAGCGGGTCAGCCACCAGGCGATCAGCGAACCGAGCAGCAGCGAGACCGCGCTTAGGGTCAGCATGGTCCACTTCGACACTTCGTAGGCTTCTTGCGCTGCAGTAACGCTCTCGGTGGCGCTGGTACGCATCACGACGTTGAATTCGTTGATATGGGCGATCACTTGCTTGAGCAGCGGCATGCAGTCGGCGACCAGCGATGCCTTGGCTGCTTCAGTCTGCTGGGTTGTGGCCAATGCGCCGATCTTGGTGGCGATTGGCAGGTATTTGCCTTCCAGTGCGCGCAGCTGTTCGAGCATCTCGCGCTCCTTGGCAGTGGCGTCAGCCGGGTTCTTCGTCAATGCGGTCAATTCCTGCATGCCGCTGTCGATGTCTTTCTGTGCTTTGGTGATCAGTTCGATGTCGCCTTTTTGCTGCGCCGGGTCAGTCACCAGCACCAGGTTGCGGGCTGCGATGGCGCGCAGGCCGACGGCGAACTGAACCTTGCTCAGCGCCAACAATTTGCCTTCATCGACCGATGTGATGAATTCGACACGATCGTTCAGCTTGGCGACCTGGCGCAGGCCGAATGTTGCTCCGGCGACCAGCAGTGCCAGGACGATGCCAAAACCGATAGTGAGGCGTACGCCGATTTTCCAGTTTTTCATGTTGTTCTCCCTTGGGGTTGTGTGAGGGGACTGCCGGGACTGCTGGATGTTTCTAGTGGGTGAACAGATTTTCAGATAAATCGGTGCGGGCGAATATCGGGCTTTTCCTGAGTGGATGAAAGCACATGCTTTCTTCAGAGAAATTGGGTGGCGTCATGCTTGTTTTTTCGGCAACCGCTATCATGTGCGGTCAGTACGGTTGCGAGGGGGTTGCAGCCGGCGCAGGCTGGCATTCCTACCAATGCATAGCTATGCACCCATCATAAAAATTACCTACAGGCAGCAGTAATGGATACCCGAGAAACAGAGCGCATTCTGGCCTTGCGACAACTTGATGCGCTGGCCGTGCTCGACAGCAAGGTTGCGGACGGACTGGAACACATCACCCACCTGGCGGCGCGCCATTTCAAGGTGCCGATGGCCTTCATCTCGCTGATTGACGGCGAGCGCCAGTGGATCAAGCGCAGCGTCGGCATGACCATGCGCGAGACGCCGCGCAAGGAATCGTTCTGCGACTACACCATCCGCACTGCCGAACCGATGGTGATCGAAGACACCCACCTCGATCCGCGCTTCCGCGATTTCCCGCTGGTGACCGGTCCGAGCGCGGTGCGCTTCTATGCCGGCGCGCCGCTGCTGACCGCCGACGGCCACGCCATCGGCAGCTTCTGTATCGCCGACAAGGTGCCGCGCACGATGAGCGAAGACGACCGCGCCCAGTTGCAACGCCTGGCCTCGCTGGTGATGTCGCACTTGTCGCTGCGCCGCGCAGTCGACCGGCTCGATCCGATTTCCGGCATGGCCAATTCGCATCAGCTGGCCGATGAGCTCGACCTGCTGGCTGCCATGGGCGTCGCCGAAAAACGGGCACTGGTCTATCTCGACATGCCCGATGCCGCTGCCGCGCATGACATTGCCAGTGCGCTCGGCGCAGCGGCCTACGATGAACTGGTGCGCAATACCGGGCGACGCCTGCAAACGATGATGCATGAACATGCGACGGTGTTCCACATCGTCGGCACGCGCTTCGCGCTGCTGTCACATGCGCATGACGTGGAGAATTTCCACACGGTTCTGGGCGGCATGGACGACGCCTTCGATGCACCGCTGCATATCCAGAACATTCCGTTGAACCTGGCGCTCAACGCCGGGATGGTGAGCTTCAACACCGACCGCGAAGGCGTGCTCGATGCGCCGCGCAAGGCGCTGGCGGCGATCAAGCAGGCTCAGAGCGAGCAACGCCGCTGGTCGATCTACAACGAGCAGGAAGACGACACCCACCGGCGCGCATTCCGCTTGCTGAACGATATTCCGCAGGTGCTGCATGCCGATGAATTCCGCCTGGTGTTTCAACCAAAGCTGGATCTCGCCAGCAATACCTGTCACAGCGCCGAAGCGCTGCTGCGCTGGACGCACGCCGAACTCGGTGCGATTTCGCCGGCTGAGTTCATTCCGCTGGTGGAAAAGACCGCGCTGGTCAAACCCGTGACCGACTGGGTGCTGGAAAGCGCGTTCAGGCAGATGCGTGCCTGGGCCGCGATCGGCAAACGTCCGAAGATCGCGCTCAACGTCTCGGCGCGCAACCTGGAAGAGCCCAACATTTGCGCCCGCCTGGCCGAACTGTGTAATCGCTACGACATTTCACCGTCGCAGATCGAGATCGAATGCACCGAAGGCTTGTGGATGAACAGCGAAAAGGTATTGCAGACCTTGCATGACATCCGCAGCCTTGGCATGAGCATTGCGCTCGACGACTTCGGCACCGGCTACAGCAATTTCTCCTACCTGCAATATGTGCCGGCGACCACGGTCAAGCTGGATCAATCGCTGATCCGCAATGTCCACGCCAACCAGCGCGACCAGCGCATCGTGCGCTCCATCATCGCGCTGGCCAAAGACCTCGACTACCGTATCGTCGCCGAAGGCGTCGAGACCGAAGAGATCATGGGCCTGGTGAAGGACTGGGGCTGTGATGAAGTGCAGGGATATTTCTTCGCACGGCCGGTGGCGGCGGAGGAATTTTTGACTTATCTGAATTGAAACCGGCCCGGCAGAGCTACCAGATCAGAAGCGCTGCGCACTGAACGGCGCCAGGTCGATCTCGGGCAGTTGCCCGGCCAGCAACTGCCCGACCAGGCGCCCGGTACGCGCCGATGATCCGAGTCCGATGTGGCCGTGGCCGAAGGCGTGGATGATGTCGGCGCTGCGCGACGACGGCCCGATGCAGGGCAAGCCGTCCGGCATGCTGGGACGACGGCCCAGCCAGTAGCGCACGCGATTCGCAGGCAGATCGCGCGGCAGCGCCGGGAATAATTTCAATGCGAGGTCGCGCATGATCTCGGCGCGGCGCCAGTCCGGTGCGGCGTCGAAGGAAGCGATCTCGACCTGCCCCGCCACGCGCAAGCCCTCTTCCGTCTGTGTGGCGATGACCTTGCGGTCCATGATCATCATCGGCGTACGCGGCCGGCCCTCGGGCGCGAGCACCATGGCGTGGTAGCCGCGCTCGGTTTCCAGCGGCACCTTGTCGCCGGCTTGCGCGGCCAATGCTTTCGACTGCGCGCCGGCGGCGATGACGGCGGCGTCGCAAACGATGTCACCGGCGTCGGTCTGCACCGCCACCAGTTTCTTCCCTTCAAAACGAAAACCTGTTGCCGTCGTCGCCTTCAGACGTGCGCCGCGTGCGCAGGCATGCGCCGCCAACGCCGCGATGTACGCACCGGGATTGCGGCAATGCCCGGCTTCCGGAATCAGCACGGCGAAACCGTAGGACGGATCAAGGTCCGGTTCGCGTGCGTGCAGTTCCTGCGCAGACAATTCCTGCCAGCCGATGCCAAGCTTGCGGCGAATGCCCCAGCCCCGCGCGTCGGTTTCGAAGTGCTCGCGCGAACGATAGATGTGCAGCAGACCGCCAAGGTCGATCAGGTCGCCGACGCCGGCGCGGTCCGCGATTTCTTTATGCAGCGGCGCCGCGCCCTGCAGCAGCGGCCGCAATGCCGCTGCAGCCGCGCTGATGCGCGCTGTCGTCGAACCGGCCACCAGATAGCGCAACAGCCACGGCAAGGTGCGCGGCAGGTAGCGCCAGCGCACCGATAGCGGCCCCAGCGGATCCGCCAGGAAACCCGGCACCTTCTTCCACACGCCAGGCTCGGAAGGCGGCAGCACCGAATGCGAAGACAACCAGCCGGCGTTGCCGTAGCTCGAGGCATGCTCGCCACCCGGCTGCCCCGGATCGACGATGGTCACCTGCAAACCCTGGTCGAGCGCATGCAGCGCGCTCATCAACCCCACCGCGCCGGCGCCGATGACGACGACGTGGCGCTGGACGGAGGCGGCAGAAATTTCTGAGGGGGAAGCGGAGGAAGGGGGCGTAGTCATGACCACAAGTATACGCAGTTTGGCGTCACTACACTGCCAGGTAAGCGCGGCGCACGGCGTCATCGCGCGCCAGTTCCTGCATGGTGCCCTGGTAGCGGATGTGGCCGTTTTCGAGGATGTAGGCGCGGTCACTGACCAGGCCGGCGAAATGCAGGTTCTGTTCCGACAGCAGGATCGCCATGCCGGCCTGCTTCAGGCGCAGGATCATGTCGGCCATCTGTTCGACGATCACCGGCGCCACGCCTTCGGACGGCTCGTCCAGCAGCACCAGGTAAGGATTGCCCATCAGCGTGCGCGCGACGGTCAGCATCTGCTGCTCGCCGCCGCTCATGCGGCCGCCGGCGCGCTGCGGCATTTCACCGAGATTGGGGAACAACTCGAACAATTGCTGCGGCGTCCACACGAAGGCATCGGGCCGCGGCGGCTGGCGGCCGACTTCGAGATTCTCGAGCACGCTCAGCTCGGAAAAGATGCGCCGGTCCTCCGGCACGTAACCCATGCCCATGCGCGCGATCTTGTGCGGCTGCGTACGGCTGATATCCTGGCCGCGAAACACGACCTTGCCGTCGGCGCGATCGAGCAATCCCATGACGGCCTTCATCGTGGTCGACTTGCCGGCGCCGTTGCGGCCCATCAGCGCCACCACTTCGCCGCGCCGGACTTCCAGGCCGACGTCGAACAGGATGTGGGCCTGGCCGTACCAGGCGTTGAGATTCTCGACACGCAACAGGCTGTCCGTCTGCACGCCGCTCATCGCGCTTCCTTTTCGAATGTCTTGCCGGTGCCCAGATACACCTCCTGCACCTGCGGATGATTGCGGATGGTTTCGCCGTCACCTTGCGCGATGATGCGGCCGCGCGCCAGCACGATCATGCGATCGGCGAAGGCGAACACGACGTCCATGCTGTGCTCGGTAAACAGCACCGAGAGCTTGCGCTCGACCACCAGCTCCTTGGTCAGCGCCATCAGTTCGTTGCGCTCACCCGGCGCCATGCCGGCGGTGGGCTCATCCATCAGCAGCAGGCGCGGACGGTTGGCCAGCGCGATCGCCAGCTCGACGCGCTTGACGTCGCCGTAAGCCAATACGCCGCAGGGACGCTGCGCCTGTGCGCCCATACCGACCGTGGCCAGCAGTTCCATCGCTTCATCGCGATGCCTGCTGGCCGCCGGACGCCACAGGCTGAACACCTTGCGCTCGCGCGAGATCAGCGCCATCTGGATGTTTTCGACGACGGTCAGGGAGCTGAAGGCGGCAGAGATCTGAAAGGTGCGGCCGACGCCCAGACGCCAGACATCGCGCGGCTGCATGCTACTGCGCGCGTTGCTGATCTCGCGGCCGTCGAAGTGCACCGTGCCGGCGTCGGGCTTGTACTGGCCGTTGAGGATATTGAAACAGGTCGACTTGCCGGCGCCGTTCGGCCCCAGCAGGGCCAGCAACTGTCCCTCAGGCAGGTCGAACGACACGCCGTCCAGCGCCTTGACGCCGCCAAAACTCTTGCCGAGGTCGCGTACTTGCAGCAGGCTCATGCGGCCTCCCCTGGGTTCTTGCGCCATTTGCTGGAGAAGCCGGCGATACCTGCAGGGAACAACAGCACCAGCGCCAGGATGACCGCTCCCAGCAGGGCGCGCCAGTAATCCGTCTCGCGCGCGATCACGTCCTGCAGCCAGGTGAACACGGCCGCACCGGCCACCGGCCCGAACAGCGTCTGGATGCCGCCCAGCATGACCATCACGAGGCCATCGACCGAGCGGCTCACGCTGATCGCTTCCGGTGAAATGCTGCCCTTGGAAAACGCAAACAGCGCACCGGCCATGCCGCAGAACAAGCCGGCAACGATGAAGGCCATCCATTGCACGCGCTTGACGTCGATGCCGATCGCTTCGGCGCGCAATGGCGAATCGCGGCCGGCGCGCATGGCGTAGCCGAACGGCGCAAACAGCACGCGCCGTAGCAGCAACATGCCCGCCACGCTGAACGCCAGCGCCAGATAGTAAAAAGCTGTCGGCGATGCCGCCCAGGCCGAAGGCCAGATGCCGACCAGGCCGTTGCTGCCGCCGGTGACCTCGTCCCACTGGAATACGATGGCCCAGACGATCTGCGCGAACGCCAGCGTCAGCATCGCCAGGTAGACGCCCGACAGCCGCACGCAGAACCAGCCGAACAGCAGCGCACCGACTGCGCCCGCCAGCGGGCCGGCGATGAGCGCCACTTCCATCGGCAGGTGCAGGCCGGTCAACACCAGCGCCGCCGCATAGGCGCCCAAGCCGAAATACGCGGCATGACCGAAGGAATGCATGCCGCCCGGCCCCATGATGAAATGCAGGCTGGCGGCGAACAGCACGGCGATGAATATTTCCACCATCAGTACGCTCAGGTAAGGGAAGCTGCCGGCCAGCAGCGGCGCTGCCAGCAGCAAGACAAACCCGGCCACGCCAAGACGACGTTGCAGGGTGTTTGCCGGGCGCAGCGGCGCCTCGGGCGGACCGGCGACACGATTGGCGACCTGCGGCTTGCCGAGCAGGCCCCAGGGTCGTAGCACCAGGATCAGCGCCATGACGAGGAACTCGGCCACCAGCGTCAACTTGGACAGCGAGACCACGACCCCGCCAATCGAGACCTGGCCGAAGGCCACGCACAGCGCCTTGATTTCGGCGATCAGCAACGCCGCCAGGAAGGCGCCGCCGATTGAACCCATGCCGCCGACGACCACCACCACGAAGGCGTTGCCGATGGTTTCCAGGTCGAGCGCCAGGGTGGCCGGGATGCGCGGCCCCTGCAGCGCGCCGCCCAGGCCGGCGAGGAAGCAGCCGAGCGCGAACACGCCGGTGAACAGCCATGACTGGTTGATGCCGAGCGCACCGGCCATTTCGCGATCCTGGGTCGCCGCGCGGATCAGCGTGCCCCAGCGCGTGCGGTTGAGCAGCAGCCACAACAGACCAAGCACGACCGGGCCGATGACGATCAGCACCAGGTCGTATTGCGGCAGGCGACGTCCGAGCAACTCCACCGAGCCGGCCAGGCCGGGCGCACGCGGACCGAACAGGTCCTCCGGTCCCCACAGGTAGAGGGTGGCGTCTTTCAGCACCAGCACCACCGCAAATGTCGCCAGCAACTGGAACAGCTCGGGCGCGCGATAGATGCGGCGCAGGACGGTGATCTCGACCAGCGCGCCGAGCAGCGCCACCACGCAGGCCGACAGCAGCACCGCACTCCAGAAGCCGACGCCGCTGGCGCCGATCAGGCTCACCAGCGTATAGGCGATGAATACGCCGAGCATGTAGAACGAGCCGTGGGCGAAATTGACGATGCGCGTGACGCCGAAAATCAGCGACAGGCCGGCCGCCACCAGGAACATGGCGGAGGCGTCGGCAAGGCCGTTGATCAGTTGTACTGCGAGGCTGGAAAAGGTCATTGCATGTATTTGCCGGAGGACGGCGCTGCGGCTTGCGCGCACGCCATCGGGGAATATTGGGCTAGAGTATACGATGCCGCGCCGCCAAACGTCCTGTGCGCCCACCCTTGCCAACATTGGAGTCTGCATGTTTCTTGATTTTTCTCAGGTTGATCCGCGCCAGGCGTATAGCTGGCTGGCCTCGGCCGTCATCCCGCGGCCGGTGGCCTGGGTGTCCACCGTGTCGGCGGCGGGCGTGAGCAATCTGGCGCCGTTCAGCTTCTTCCAGATGATCACGGGCAAGCCGCCGACCGTGATGATTTCGCCGCTGGTGCAACGCGACGGCGGCATCAAGGACACCGTGCGCAATGCACAAGAGACCGGCCAGCTGGTGGTGAACCTGGTCGGCTTCGACATGGCCGACGCCATGAACGAAACCTCGTTTTCATACGACGCCGACGTCAGCGAATTCGAGCGCTGCGGCGTCGCCACCGCACCGTCGACGCTGGTGCGGCCCGCGCGCGTCGCGGCAGCGCCGGTCAGCCTCGAATGCGAACTGGTCAGTTGCACGCCCTATCCCGCCGACGCGCCGTCTTGCCACATCCTGCTGGGCCGCGTGCTGGCCGCGCATTTCGACGAGAGCATCCTCAACGACAAGCAACTGCCCGACCCGGTCAAACTCAATTTGCTGGCGCGTATGGGCGGCGACTGGTATGGCCGCACGCGCAGCGACGCCAACTTTGAATTGTCGCGTCCGCGCGGTTGGGAGAAATGAAGGGAAGCAAGATAGAAACGCCGGGATTTCCTGATAAAGTTGGACCCCGGCCGTATGCGCGCGCCGGGCCAACAATAAAAACCCGGCATGCTGAGCCGCAAGGAACGATGTGATGAAGAAGCTGACCCTGGTTGTCTTTGACGGCGTACAAGCGCTGGACGTGGCTGGTCCCCTGGATGTGTTCTCGGAGGCCAACCTGTTGCTGCCGGCCAAGGATCATTACCAGATTACGCTGGTGGGCGAACGGCCGGACAGCGTCATGTGCTCCAGCGGGATGGAGTTCCGGGTCCATGTCGACTATCCGAATTTCCACGCCGACAGCGACTTGCTGCTGGTGGCAGGCGGGCCGCGCGTGCCGGAATACCGGCCCGATCCAGCCTTCATGGACTGGCTGAATGACCGCGCGCGCGGCGCCGCGAAATTCGGCGCAGTCTGCAACGGCGTCTTCCTGCTGGGCCACGCCGGATTGCTGGCCGGTCGCGAAGTGACCACGCATTGGGATCATGCCGAGCGTCTCGCCAGACAATTCCCCGAACTGAACGTCCGGCCCGACAAGATCTTCGTGCGCGACGGCAATCTGTTTACCTGCGGCGGCGTCACCGCCGGCATCGATCTGTGCCTGGCGCTGGTGGCCGAAGACTGGGGCCACGAACTCGCCATCAAGGTGGCCAAGCGGCTGATCGTCTACATCCGCCGCGAGGGTGGACAGTCGCAATACAGCCCTTATCTTGCGGTCGGACCGAATGAGGATTCGCTGGTGGCCAAGGTGCTGAAATACGTGACCGACCACATCAGCGACGCCCTCACCATTGAAGAAATCGCCGATGCGGTGGGGGTCAGCCGCCGCACCTTCTCACGCGCCTTTGCCAAGCATGCAAACGTGACGCCGTCGGTGTTCGTCGAACAGGTCCGCATCGACTTCGCGCGTAAGCTGCTGGAGGAAACCGACGTGCCGCTGAAGACCGTGGCGTTCCGCTGCGGCTTTAGCAACGCGACACAGATGCGCATGATCTTTTCGCGTCAGCTGAACACCACGCCGAAAACTTACAGAGACGGTTTTCGCGCGGATCGTACCTGAGACTGAGACCGCACTATGCGCTCAGCAAGCGTCCGGTAAGCAAGGCGTGCAGTGTGCGGAAGGACAGCACGATGATCGAGGTCGTCAGCACAAACAGCAGCAGCGCCGCGATGAATCCCAACCCCTTCCCTCCCACTGCACCGGCGTAGATGAACGCCGCATTGGTCATGGCCGCCATCGGGAAGCCGATGCCCCACCATGTCGACGAGAACGGCGCCGGCTTGACCAGCAGGCGGTACAGGATGATCGCAAACAGGAACAGGCCGAAGTAGAACAGCAGCGCGGCGAACATGTCCACCTTCTGCGCCAGGTTGACGTAAGCGATGAAGCCGACCGCGAACGGCGCCATCAGGATCATCTTCGACGGACGCATGGCGGCGCCGAGCGGATCGTGATGAATCAGGCGCGAAAAAATCAGGATGAAGAAAACAATCGCGCTGACGCTGCCGATGGCGGCCGCCAACAGATTCACCTCATGCGTCCAGCTCGCGGTAAAGCTGCCGCCCGTGACCACGATGTCGAGACTGCCGACGCCGCCGATCAGCCAAGCCGGCACCGCGCTCGCCGGGGCGGCGTTGCCGTTCAGCAGGCGCGAGATCATGAGCACGCTCAGCGCCAGCGTGATGAGGGTGCCGATGCACCAGACCACCAGTTGCGCTGTGCTGCTGTAGCTGCCGATCACGCTCGAGAGCAGCATGATGCTGATGCCGACGGTGCCGAAGAAGCTGCCGCTGACAGGATGTGCGAACTCCGCCTTGACGATTTCCGGATGCAGAACCAGCTTGCCGAGATAGGACAGCGCCAGCACGACGAACAGCGCCAGTGCGACGACACCGATGGTCTCGGACACGGCGATGTTGACGCCGTAGGCCTTGCCGGCCAGACGCCAGGCCAGCGCAAGGCCGGCGATGCTCATGACGGAGCCGAACAGACCGATCGGCATATGACGGACAGATTGCGTGCGCGCGGCCGGAACGGCGGCACGGCTGGTTGAGGCAGTTTCCATACAGACTCCATGTAGATGCGGTGTATCACCGTATGCCCGGATTCTGCATGAGCTCTGCGCGCTTGATTCGTCGCCGGCGGCGCTTGTCCCAAAAGCGTGATTGCTTGTCCCGAAAACGATCAGGGGCTGTTGCGTGATGACACGGCGTTGATGCGTTGCATCAAGCCGATGGTGGGAGCGCGCTATGCCGAGAGTAGTCCGGCAGCAACAGCCGTGCAGAGGACGACAAGCCACGGCGGCCACTTCCCGAACGCCAGCAACAAAAAGGCGGCGAGTCCGAGCCAGAAATCGTTCCAGGACCGGATGCCGTTGCTCCAGACGGGATTGTAGAATGCCGCCAGGAGTATCCCGACCACGGCGGCGTTGATGCCCAGCATCGCCCTTCGCACGGCCCCGTATCGACGCAGCGACTCCCAGAACGGCGCGAAAGCGACGATCAACAGGAAGGCCGGCAAGAAGATGGCAAACGTCGCGATTGCCGCGCCCGTCCATCCATTCGGCGTTTGCGAAGATATCGCTCCCAGGAACGTGGCGAACGTGAAGAGAGGGCCGGGAACAGCCTGCACCGCGCCGTAACCGGCGAGGAATGCGTCGTTCGACACCCATCCGGCCGGCACGACTTCGGCTTGCAGCAGCGGCAGCACGACGTGGCCGCCGCCAAATACCAAGGCGCCGGCGCGATAGAAGCCGCTGAACAGCTTCAGTGCATAGATGCCGGATCCTTCGGCGATGATCGGCAAGATGATCAGGAAACCGATAAAAAGGAACAGACTTGCGATGCCTGTGGTACGGCTGATCGTGACATGCAGTCTCGCGTCGTGGGGCGCGGTTGGTGTTGCGAGAAACGCGAACCCGTACAAGCCGCCGATGGCAATTGCGGCGACCTGCCCGATTGACGACGGCACCGTCAGGACGACGGCGGCAGCGACCCCGGCCATCACGGCGCGTTTCATGTCTGGCGCGAGCGTCCTGCTCATTCCCCACAGCGCCTGCGCCACCACCGATACCGCCACGACTTTTAGACCGTGTATCCAGCCCACGCCCAACTGGGCGCTGAAGTGACTCAATCCGATCGCGAACAGGACCAGTGCAAGCGCCGAGGGCAAGGTAAACCCCATGAAGGCCGCGATGGCTCCAGGAATACCGGCGCGCGAGATGCCGACCGCCATGCCGACCTGGCTGCTCGCTGGGCCGGGAAGGAACTGGCACAGCGCGACGATATCCGCATAGGCCTGTTCGCTGAACCAGTTTCTGCGTACGACGAACTCTTGCCGGAAGTAGCCAAGATGCGCGACGGGTCCGCCGAATGCCGTCAGGCCAAGTTTGAGAAATACAAAGAACAGGCGTACTGTCTCGCTGCCATTCCGAAGGCTGTTCATCGGTTCAATGCCCGCTGAAAAAAATCATTTGGCCGCCAGACGAAAACGGCTGGCATCCTTCGCCGGCGCGGCGCCGAAGAGGCGCGAATAGTCACGGCTAAACTGGGAGGGACTGTCGTAGCCCACCTGATATCCCGCGCTTGCCGCATCCAGGCCATCGCCGACCATCAGGCGACGGGCCTCTTGCATTCTCAACTGATTCCTGAATTCCAGCGGGCTCATTGCCGTGACGGCCTTGAAGTGGTCGTGAAACGTCGAACGACTCATTCCGGCGATTTTGGCAACCTCGTCGATGCGAAAGACTTCCTTGAAATGCGCCCTGATCCAGATGATCGCGCGGGCGATCTGTCCATGCCGGCTGTCGGACTGCGTGACCGCATGAATGACCCCGCCACCTGGCCCGGAAAGCAGCCGATAGAAGACCTCGCGTACCGCCAGCGGTCCGAGCGCCTCGATGTCATCAGGCGTATCCAGTAACGTCACGAGGCGTGTGGCGGCATCGAGAAGGCCCGCGGTCATTTCATTGAGGGTCAGACCTGCAGAGAGGCCACCCTTCCCGGCCTGACGCGGATGCCTCAACGCCAGCTCCGTTAGTTCCGGTGAATTGAGGTCGAGTTGCAGACTCAGGTACGGATGCTCCCGGGTCGCCTCGACGACCGTGCCCACCACAGGAAGCCCGACCGATGCCACCAGATAGCTGGCCGGGTCGTAGTGAAAAATACTGGCGCCCAGCGAGGCGCGCTTGCGCCCTTGTGCAACGAAGCAGACGGTCGGCTCGTAGATGACCGGCATCGGCATGGTCGGCGCCGAACAGCGGATCAGCTTCACGCCGGGAAGGGCGCATTCAAACGTGCCGTCAGTCAAGGCATGGCGCGCGACGGCGTTCCTGAACAGCTCGGACTGGCTCATGGGTTTCCATTCCACGGATTTTGGGTAGCGAGGGCGCTCTTTTCAGCGACCTCGGACGATCGTGCAAGCTTACCGGAAATTCCGTCTACCGGTGCTCTCCCTGAAATCAAGAGAATGGACCCAAGGCGAAGAGTGCTTTTGAACCGGCTCTACGCAGGAAGCTACTCAACTCAATCATCTTCATACGGAGAAAACGACCATGACCACACCGACCTCACTCAACCACTACCGCCTTCTCGGACGCTCCGGCCTGCGGGTCTCGCCGCTGTCGCTCGGGACGATGACCTTCGGCTCCGATTGGGGCTGGGGCGCCGATGACGCAGAAGCACGACGCATCTTTGATGCCTACGTGGATCGCGGCGGCAACTTCATCGACACCTCAGTCAACTACACGAACGGCGCCTCCGAGCGCATTCTCGGCAGCTTTGTGAAAGGCAAGCGCGACCAGCTCGTAATTGGCACGAAGTTCACGATGGCCCGCGACTTGGCCAATATCAACTCCGGCGGCAACCACCGCTTCAATCTCGTGCGCTCGGTCGAAACCAGCCTGCGCCAGCTGAACACGGATCGCATCGATCTGATGTACGTCCACGCGTGGGATTTCACTACCAGGCCGGATGAAGTCATGCGCGCGCTGGACGATCTGGTGCGCGCAGGAAAAATCCTCTATCTGGGCATCTGCAATACGCCGGCCTGGCGCGTGGCGGAGCTGCAGACCCTCGCCGACCTGCGCGGCTGGTCGCCGTTGGTTGCGCTGCAGATCGAGTACAGCCTGGTGGAAAGAATCGTGGAGCACGAGCTTCTGCCCATGGCGCAAGCGCTGGGACTTGGCGTACTGCCCTGGTCTCCGCTGGGCGGCGGCATCCTGACCGGCAAATACGGCCGCGCCGATCTCTCCGATGAAAACGAAGCGGACGTCGCCACCAGCCGCAAAGGTGTGATCGCGTCGACGGGCCATCTGAACCAGCGCTCGCTGGATATTGCCGATGTGGTCGGCGTCGTCGCCGGGGAGCTGGGCGTCTCGCGTTCGCAAGTCGCGATTGCCTGGACGTTGAACAATCCGGCGGTCGTCTCGCCGATCATCGGCGCGCGTACGTTGCGCCAGGCGGAAGACAATCTGGGCGCATTGGAAGTGACGCTGAGCGAGGATCAACTGACTCGCCTGAACCAAGCCAGCGCGCCGGCGCCGATCTTTCCCGAGCGCTTTATCGGACGCCCGATGGCGCAGCAGCTGATCTTCGGCAATGCCACGTTGACCGACAGGAAGTGAACCGTGGTCCGCAAAGCGCCTGCCTGGCCAGGCCTCGTCCTGGCCGGCGCTGCGTGCTGCACATTCGTGCATGCGCCTTCGGTCGCCGACCAATCGAACATCAACCCGACCATCAACAAAACAGACTACGGAACCACGATGAAAAAACATCCCTACATCGGCATGTGGGTCACCAAAGACGGCCGTATCCGCCAGGAACTGCTGTCGAACGGACGGTATGACGAGGCGCGGGGCGCCAGAAAAAGCATGTACCAAGGGCGGTATGAAGTCAGAAGCAAGCATATCGACTACTGGGACGACACCGGATTTACAGCGGACGGCGACTTTGTCGGCGATGACGAACTGCATCACGGCGGCATGATTTTTTACCGCGAGAAGTAAGCGGAGGCTCACCCCGGCGAGGACGAATTCCGGAAGTTATCTGCGAGTCGAACCGACTGACATTTTTCCGAATGCCGAAAACGCAGAGCAAAAAGAAAAGACCCACCGAACGGTGGTCCTTCTAAATACTGGTGCTGGCTGCAGGACTTGAAATCGCCCTCCTGATTACAAGTTCGACGTAGAAAAAATCAATAACACCAATCGGCAGTGCGCAATTGCCGGCTTGCGGACAGATCAACATCGCAACGTGCGACGACGTTCTCGACAGCGATCGTGCAGCAGGATTGATGCCCGGATAAGAGCGGGCCTTTTCATCCGCTGTAACAATTTCCCCACGGCACGCAACCTAAGCGTCGCACAGGGAAATGTTTGTCTAAGTGCACCAATTCCGATAAATTGATCCGTGCTGCCTTCAGAGACGACATCAGTCGCAGTAAGCGGCAGTGAAAACAGTACAAAAATAATGCAAAAGCCGCCTTCACAGAAGGCAACAATAAAAAAGGGGAAATGTATGCACGGTGGAGTGATAAAGATTGCAGCAGGTGTGATTGGTGTGATTACGGCTATTGTCGCCGGCACAGCTTTCGCAGCTGGCTCGCTGGCCATTGACACACTGCAGGGCAAGGAATACGGATTCTCTTTCAACCATCCGTCGTACGGCGTCGCTGACGAGCGTGCAAAGAGAGAGTGCGGCCCGGATTGCAACATTGTGAAACGCTTTGAAAACCAATGCGCCGCGTTTGCTGCCGATCAGGCTGCCGGCTCCACCGTTTACGGCTGGTGGCAGGGTGCGGCCACCAGCGCCGTCGTGCAACAGCGAGCCCTATCCGAATGCCGAAACCAGGGTGGATCCAGCTGCATTGTGCGCGCGTGGGGCTGCGACACGATAAAGGCGAACGACAGACAAGCCAATGCAAAAACGCCGAAGCAAGATGGCAATGCATTCACCATGCTGGGCGAGTGGACGCTGGATTACACCACGGCGCGCGGCTATTCGGCAAACGGCATCGTGCGCGTAACGAACGCCGTCGGCGATGGTGTCTTCCGTGGCGTTATCGTGCTGTCGTATACCTTCAGTGGCGTCACCAAGCAGATTCAGGAAGATGCGCTGATTACTGTGCAGGGGGAAACGATCGCCATCAATGGCAGTAACCCGGTGTTTGTGTCAGGTAGCGGTAATTACAACGCAGACAATTACACGCTCAACAAGATCAGCAACAACGTCCTGAAGGGGGTCAACAAAGACAATGCCGGCGCGGGCGGCATTATCGTTCTAATCAAAAAGTAGCTGAGCCATTGTCATGCATCCGGTTTTCGCATGCTTGTTCGAGCGTACCCTGACGGCAAGTAAAGAAACGTAGGGGCGTTCGCGACCGCTATCTCTTGAACAAGAGTCTGCAACCAGCCAATAACGGACTAACAACAAACAAAAAGAAGGGGTTTCTGAAGATGGAACATTTTGCTTATTCTTTATGGCGAATTGCGGGTTGGATTATTCCAGTGTTGTGGCTAGGAGCAGCTTGGCTGTCGTGGTCAAATAGTTTGAAGAGTATTGCTGTCCTGTTTTTCTGCGCGTTCCTTTTTTCAACAATTTGGAATTTTCTATTCCTCCCAAATGGCGCATTGCCCGGCCAACCGTTAACTATCAATCCAGTTGCCGTTTTTTATGACGATGCACCATTAGGATTTCTTCTCTCTTGCTACTTACCTGTGCTCGCGAATGTATGCCTTGTTAGTGCGATTGCTCTACTCATAATTCGCAAATCTAACTGACGTCCGCAACCGGCCAGAAGCCGACACTCAAATTAACAGGCACACATGAAAAAAAGAATAGCCATAATTGCCGTCGTTGGAACCTTGCTCCAAGGTTGCATTCCGCACACATTGCTCTACTCACGTCTGGAAGCACCGGACTCCAAATACTTTAAGAGCAGATGCTTTGGTGGTGCGGGGGCGACTTCTGTTATCTACTATCCGTTTCACGGCATCTACATATCGCTGAATATCACCGGAACATTGAGATTGGGATTGCATGTTCCTGCAGGTGAGGTCGCTCAACTTACTGACAACGTAATCAAGATCGAAGGCCGTTCAGGGGACGAAACATTCGGTGGCTTCTCAGGAAAGCTCATCGCAGCTCGGCAAGGCTCGATTGGTGCCGTCTATCCTAAGGAGTTACGAACACTGCCCGATCCGTATTCATCACCTGATAATTTTGGGCCGTTGATGGGAGGTAGTAAAAATGGAGACCACGTATGGTATTTCTTTACCGTTATGGAAAATGGAAAGCCAAACCGTTTTTCTAGATTACCTACGGGACTCATACGTGGGACTGTCGAACTCCCATCGATTTCGGTGAACGGAGTGAATTACGGACCGCAGATAATCCCTTTCAAGCAAGATACCTATTTCGAATTAGGCCCGATCAACTGTTAGTCCGCAATCGGCCAGAAGCGGATACCTACATTGACATTGATAGCGATATGAAGCTCAACATAGAACATCCTTCGGAGCTCAGAGCTCTATTCGCTGCAATTCGTGAGGCGAAGTTTTCCTCCAGCCCGCTGGAAGATGTCGCCCTCATGACGAGTCCATTTTTAGCTGACGTATCCCATAGAATTGGTGAGCTTGTTCTTTTGGAAGAAGAGAAGCTGCACGGAAAAGAGCAAGCGCAAGAGGCTTGGACACGCTGGAGCAGTCTTACGCCTGAACGACGTGAATGGAAAATGGCGTACGATTTCGCATCGAATGCGTTCCTCTCAAAATGGCCACAATGGACGCAGGAAGAGAAAGAGCAGAATTGTAGATATTTATTCAGTCCATTTCGCGCGACTCAGGAAATGCTAACGGTCTTCGTCAACCAGTTGGATGCAAAACTGGAATAAAGCCACGAAGAATGGAATCTCCGCCGATAAAGTCCGCAATCGGCCAGAAACGGACTCTCCTGTAACGAAGAATGTATTGGCGCATCATGAACGAATACGAAAAAAATAATCGTACAAGACTCATCCAATTATTATCGAAGATTCCATCTCAACCGTGTCCATCTGGCTGGCGAAAGATCGGTACATTCGCCGTTGGGGGACTAACCGAAATTGGCTTCTCGCAACGATCTGAGTTACTTTTGGTTGTTTCCAGCGCCGGCAGAGGTGTGATCGATTGCACGCAGGGGAAAAAAATTGCACGTGACGACGAGGTCGATGGCGACTGGTATTCCGCATCCTCCTTGATTTGTGAAGGCATCGGCCCCTTAAAAGACGAGCGGGTACAACTTGCCGGATTAGCAGGTGGTGGCTTGCCACTTTCCAACAGAAGCGGCGAGTCGTTAGAAAGTGCGGCGCCGAACTGGCCTAAATTCGATTTATTCTTCTGCGGTCCCTATAAGTCTGCTTTGGTCGAGGGCCATCAGACTGGCTGTGTACATATCGCATCTGACGACTTCCGTGCATTTGGATTTTCGTTTAGCGGAAACTCATTTGTCTTCGCCACTAGCAGCGATATCACAGTGTTTAGCAAGCTAATGGGGTGACCGCTATCGGCCAGAAGCGGACGATTTCAGGAATCCTAAAATATGAACCGACTAGCGATAGAAGACCTTCCTGACCCTGACAACTCACAGGCTGTCTTTGCCTTTGCTATGTCATTCAATGGCTACGAGCATTTCGGCTCATTTTCTGCTTCTATGACAGCTGCCAAACAACGCAAGCGTGCGACATTGATTGATGTTCGGAATGAGCTTTTCACCGCAGCTCGAGCATCCCGACACATGGATAGTGAAGCTTACTTAAACAGCTACCGAGAGTTGCTGCCAATATTGCGTGAATTGATTGCAGCGGACACGTGAGTCCGCAATCGGCCAGAAAGAGAAGGTAATGAAAGTAAAGCTAAGTAGGGATGATTTTGTCGGGTTGCCAAGATATACATTATTGGACCCAATATTAGACTTGTTACTTGCACACGGTAATCAGCTCGCGACAACCTACCGATGGGGAAGCAATCCGACAGGCTATTTTGCAATCTTGAGGAAACCAATTGACTTCGATTTGATTGAACGAAGTTTCGAGTTTCCGACCTCTACAGTGCTTAACAAGCAATACGGAGAAGTTGATTATGGAGAGGGTACCGTAATCATCCGAGTTGAATAGTCCCAAACATTGATGGCCCCTACATGGAGGGGCCTTCGCTTCCCTCACACCCGCGCGAACTTACGGAGCACCGCTGCATCAACCTTCGCTTGCCATGAATTTTATTTCCGAAGGTCCGCAATCGGCCAGGAGCTGCCGTTGGCTGAACATAGTTTATCGAGGAAAATCGTACGTAATATCACTCTTTAATCGGTCTATATGAAAATAAAAAAGGCAGTGCTCTTATCCTTTGTTGTGTTGGTTCTTAACCAGCTTCCCGCTTTCGCAGCAGAGACCGTTAAGCTCACGGCTGATTACGAGAAATGCGGGGCTCGTGCCGAAAGTAACACCTCTCGACTACAAGATTGTGAAGCTGCTGAATTTGAGCGGCAAGACCGCCGATTGAATTCGGCATATCGGTCGCTTCTGCCTCTTCTTCCGAAAAGCAAAGCCGAGGAGCTTCGCACAGTGCAGCGGAAATGGTTGGAATATATAGAAGCGAAATGCGGCTTTTGGTTTGACAGAGAAGATTTCAACGGCACTTTGGATCGATTGGTTGCGAACCACTGCAATGTAGTCGAACGGGCTAGGCGGGCTGATGAAATCCAGGTCTTAATCCATCACCAAGGCGGTTAAATAGCTGTATTCCTTGTTTCGGAAGTCAGCAATCGGCCAGCAGCAGCCACTCAACTTGGAATCAGATAGCCATTTTTAAAGATCAAGACATGCATCAACCTCCATTTAGATCGCTGGCCAAATTATTTTCTTGCTCCCTAATCGTTTTTTTCTGCTCAGGGGACGGTGTTAGTAATGCGCAGCAGATATCAGAAAGAATAGATGGCCATGGTCGATGCGAATATGTAGAGACTGATGATGGCATCTGCGGATGGCTAAGTCCGCTTGAACGAAAAGAGAAATATGAATTTCTAATGACGTCCGCCTATGAGCGACTTCAAGTTCTTCTGCAAGAAATGCAAAGTGCTGATTCTGAAGTGATGGCCTCGTACTACGATAGGGTCATTTCCGACCTGAATTTTGCGCAAAAGACATGGGTAACTTACAACAGTTCCGAATGCGGTTTGGCCGGCACTCTGGCATTAGATGCCCGCCAAGCGGCATTTGATTGTGAGGTGGAGGGGCTTCGAATTCGCTTCCTAAAGATAAACCAGTCATTTGCCTGCTTAAAGGAGAAATCCGTACAAGAGCGAATTACCGAGATGCCTGGATGTCTTTCGAAATTTCTTCCACTCATCTACAGTGAAGGGCGAGGTTTCTAGCCTTTCATCTTATCAATCTACGTCCGCAACCGGCCAGAAGCAGCCAAATACCTAAATAAAAAAAGGGGATTCATGTTCTTTCTGTTCATCGCCTTGCCATCCGTGCTTGCAATAGGCTTCTCGTGCGTCACTTGGAACAGCCTCAATCGACCATGGTTGTTTGTCATTCTCTCGACCGTGGTCCTTAATATCATCTATGCCTTCGTGGCACTCACCTTCGGCCCGGGCACATCTGGCTTTTTAGAGTATAGAGACCCTGCCAGCGTTTCCTTGGATAAGCCGCTGCTTGGCCCCGATGCTGTATTCATGATTCAGTGTTCAGTAGTGGCAATTCTTCTACTGCTCGTGGCGTGGCATTTCTTCCGCAAAGCTACTTAGAGAGGTCCGCAATCGGCCAGCAGCGGACGCCAATTCTGAATAGACAAGTTGCCAATCTTCGTCTTGCTTATGAGAAAAAATATTCTGTTAGCAGTGT